>PLFX01000016.1 GCA_003138355.1 Solirubrobacterales bacterium | reverse complement strand
CCCAGCTGAAAGCCGACATCCTGAACAACGTCAACCCGATCCCAGCTCTCAACGGCCTCGTACGCACCGGCGGCATCCTCGACGTCTGCAAAGCCATCCCTAGCTGCGCTACGGCGCCGCCCGCCAAGACGGCGGCGCCGGTGATCTCGGGCAGCGCGCAGGTGGGCCAGACGCTCACGGCGAGCAACGGGACCTGGACCGGACCGTTGGCCTACACGACCTACAGCTACCAGTGGCAGCGCTGCGACGCGAGTGGCGCCAACTGCAGCTCGATCACCGGTCAAACCGGCCAGAGCTACGGCGTGGCCGACGCCGACGTCGGCGACACGCTCGCGGTGACGGTGACCGCGTCGAACAGCGACGGATCAGCGTCCGCCTCGTCGGCTGCGACGGTGCTTGTGCCCCCGACTCCCCCCGCCAACACGGCGCCGCCGGTGATCTCGGGCAGCGCGCGGGTAGGCCAGACGCTAACGGCGAGCAACGGAACCTGGAGCGGAGCGTCGATCAGCTACGGCTACGCGTGGCAGCGCTGCGACGCGAGCGGGGCCAACTGCAGCGCGATCACAGGCCAAACTGGCCAGACCTACAGCGTGGCCAGCGTCGACGTCGGCCACACGCTCGCGGTGACCGTGACCGCGTCGAACGGCGGCGGATCGCGCTCGGCCACGTCGGCTGCAACGGCGACCGTGCCCCTATCCTCGGACGCCACCGGGCCACCGGGAGCTCCCTCGTCGACGGAGCCGACCACTCCACGCATCACCGGCCGACCGGGGATTTTGGGCAGGATTCGCGTGCACCAGAGACTGACCGCCGCCAAGGGGTCGTGGACGGGATCACCGACTCGCTTCAGATACCAGTGGCGGCGCTGCAACGGGCACGGGCTCAGGTGCAGGGCGATTGCAGGCGCGACCTCCAGGTCGTACACCGTTGTCGGCGCGGATCTGGGCAAGGAGCTCGAGGTGACGGTGACCGCGTCAAACGCGGCCGGATCGAGCTCGGTTACCTCCCGCTTGACCGCGACCGTACGGGCCGCGGCGACCAGCGCAAGCTCGCCCCACAAGCGCGAGCGGGAGCATCATGGCGCGCGGCAGTTTGCGTGGTGGCG
This sequence comes from Solirubrobacterales bacterium, assembly GCA_003138355.1. Lineage (GTDB taxonomy): Bacteria > Actinomycetota > Thermoleophilia > Solirubrobacterales > Solirubrobacteraceae > Palsa-513. The sequence continues at coordinate 186,145 of PLFX01000016.1, read as the reverse complement.
CTCTCAACGCCTGCACGCATCGGCCGCGTAAGGGCTGTCGAGCGCGCGAGCGGCCCGCGCGCGTCGTGGCGCCGAGCGCTCAGCCTGACCGTTCGCCGACGCGCTGCGCGCTGACCAGGAAATGCCAGCCGTGGCGGCGCAGCCGGGGATGCCGTTCGGCCAAGGCCTCGAGGCGGCGGGTCAGCGCGACCGAGCGCTTGTCGCTCAGCAGGTGTCGGCCCATGAACGTGAACGGCCCGAAGCCGACGGTCGCCTCGAGCTTCGGCTGAAACCCGGCCGCGCGGAGCATCTGCCTGACCTGAGAGGGTCGATGCCGGTAGTAGCGCGCGGTTGCGTGGGCCCCGTGCCGGCGCCAGCGCTCGAGCGCGCGGTACACCGGCCGCAGTGGTGCGAGGAGTTGGTTCTCAGACGGGTCGGTTAGAACATTCAAGCGCAGCGCGTTGTCGGCGGTGAGGATCAGCCAACCGCCTGGTTCGACCACCCGTGCCATCTCGTTCACTGCGCGCTGGGGCTCGGGTAGCCACGGAATGAGGCCGAGCGCGACGACCAAACCGGTCGAAGCTGATCGAAACGGGAGCTCGCCCGCATCAGCGCGCACGAACTGCACCGTGGCCGCCAGGCCGCGGGCCTCGGCTGTCTGTTGCGCCTGCCTCACCATCTCCGGACTCGAGTCGCAGGCGCTCACCCGCATTCCCCGAGCCGCCAGCTCGACCGTCATCAGCCCGGCCCCGCAGCCGACATCGAGGGCGCTCGCGCCGGCCGGCAGGTTCAGCTGATCCACCCACGCCAGCGCCGTCTCCATGCGCTCGCGGTAGGCGAGCGACTCGGCGCTGTCCCCGCCGTAGACGTCGCGCCAGTAATCGCTGCGCCGATCGAAGTGCTCGTCGACTGCGACCTGGGGGTTCGTCTCGGTCACTGCTCGGGCGGGGAGGAGGCCATCTCGGCGGGCCGTGCGCGTCGGCTGCCCACGAGGTGGGCGAACCCATGACGCGGCAGGCTCGCGGCCATCGCGAAGAAGGGCACCGGGTCATCCTTCGCCCACCAGGCCGATTCGCTCACCGCGCTCAGTGAGCGAGCCCACGCTCTGAGTGACAGCTTGCGTGCGCGAACGAGCCGCAGCGAGGCCGCCACGTCGTGCGGCTCATCGACCCAGCTGCGGCCCGCGACGGCGGCCGCCGGAGGTACCGGACGGCCCGTGAGGTCCAGATACATGGCTCGCACGACATCGGCTCCATCCGGAGCCGCAAACAGCCGGAACGTGCTGCCGACGCGCGGGTTGACGTCAAGCAGCTTGTAGAGGCCGTCGCGGGCGTCGAACCGAAAGCCCATGTCGACGATGCCGTGGTAGTGAACGCCTTCCATCAACCGGACGGCGAGGTCGGTCACCGTCTGGTTGTCCGCGCAGACCCCGAGTGCCGTCTGCCCCGTGCCCTTCGCGCACTGCCTGAGCTTGCGTCCTGTGAACGCGGCCAGACAGCGCGACTCGCGATCGAAGTAGCCGTTGAACATCCATACCGACTCCGAGTCGCCGGGGATGTACTCCTGAGCAAGGACGTTGGGCACGTGTTCGGGGGCCTGTACGCGCATGCGCTCATAAGCCTGGCGAAGCTCAGACGGACCGTCGACGACGAGCACACTCGGCGCTTGCGGATCGATCACTCCGCCCCAGGTCTCAGCTCGTTTGAGGACGACCGGATAACCGAACCTCTCCGCAAAACCCTGCGCCTCCTCGCACGAGGTGACCAGCTTCGTTTCTGGGCTGGGCACCCCGAGCTCCTGGCAGATCGTCAGCAGCGCGTGCTTCGATGCCAGCCGTCGCTGGAGACCTTGCGGTTGCAAAGGCAGCCGAAAACGGCTCGACAGGAGCTCCTGATGTTCTCCGACGGTCACCGCGGAGACGTCGTCGATCGGGAGCAGGATGCCGCCGCTCAGCTGCGGGTCGAGCCCCATCAGCTGGTCAATCCACTCTTCGTCGCTCGCGCCGGCGCTCAGATCGAGCTTTCCCGTGATGTAGCGCGTCTTCGTCGCCGGCTCCATCCAGCTCCGAGTCGTCGCGTACACAGGTACGCCGAGCCGGCCCAGGGTGCGCGCGACGGCGAGCACGCCGTGCTGAAGGTCGCCCAGGCTCCGCCGCAGCACGAGCACCGGCACAGGACGGCCGTCGGGGTCGGGTTCCTCCGGGCCGTGCGCTTCGGGTGCGGGGCGGCCCGCGCTCATCCCCCGTCTGCCCGGAGAAGCTCGCCGTCGCGCAGCTCGTACACCGAGTCGAGGTCATCGATGTGCGCCAGCGTGAAGTCGACGTCGTGGTACTGGCCGGTGTCCGTGAGATAGCGAACGCTGTGCCCAGCTAGAAACGCGTCATCGGGGGCGTCACCCCAGTGCTTGACCAGCTCTTCCACGAACGCGCTGGCCGGTCGGTAACCCGACTCGATCAATGCCTTGGCGATGCGCGCGCAACAAAGGCGATCCTCCTCACGAAACTCGCCGCGGCTCTCGCCCGCGAGCAGCAGGACGCGCTCGTGACGCCCGACCAGCCACTGTGCCTGGGCGCGCGCGTTGCGTAGACACGCCGCGAATGTCGTCCCCGCAACCGCGGCCTCGCTAAGCAGACGCGTGCCGCTGGTCGAGAGGAGGATCACCGGCCGGTTGGAATTGGCGCGGCGCTCCATCTCGACCGGGCTGTTCTGCAGATGGAAGCCGTACGGCATGTGGCCGCCGAGCTCTCCCACTAACAATGGATCGGGCAGACGGGCGGCTAGCGGTACCGCCGCCTCGATTGAGCCAACCGGAAAGCAGCGGTGTCCCGCAGCGACCGCGGTCACGGCCGTGGTCGTCGCCCGGAGGACGTCGATTCCCACGGTGACCCATCCAGCGGTCGGTTCCAGCGTACTCGGATAGCAGGCGACGGCCACTGTGGGCCTCGCGTCGCTCACGAGGACTGCTCCAACGCCGATACACCATCGCGCCGCGGTCGCAGGGACGCGTTCGCGAAGGCATCCGAGTGCAGCCCGCGGCGGTAGGTTTCGACGCGAAGCAGCTCGTTCATCGGGAGGTTTCCCAGCCGCACGTTCGGTCCGAAGTGCTCGATCAGCGCGAACTGGCTCGACTTTGTCGGAGCCTCGAACACGAGGATCTGCAGGCCGAACTCATCGACGAGGCGGTCTGCGTGGGTCGTATCGAGCTTGCCACGGGCATCGAAGAGGCCGATATCACTCGCGCTCTCCCGCGCCTCGATCACGAGCCGACGCGCCCCGACGTCCAGCCAGCGGTGACCCTCGTCGATCAGCTCGGAGACCTGCGCGCTGCCGAATTCGCCGCTGTGCTTGTCACCCAACTCGTAGTCGAAGATTAGGTTCCGCTGTCGGATCAGCTCGGCGGCTTCAGCGGGCGGCATGCCGCCATCGGTGAAGCCCGAACCGCACTCGATGGCATCGAAACCAACGTCCGCGCACAGGTCCAGATAGGCGGGAAGCATTCCCTGCGCGACGGCTACCTCGTACGGCCCACCGCCCGCCGAGGTCGCCACGGCCGCCGCCTTCGCTGCCGCAACCTTCCGGCGTGTGGCTTCGGGGTTGGCGATGATCCAGCAGGACATCGAGATCTTCAAGCTCAGAATGAGGTGAGCGCTCTGCTCAAGATGGCTCTCGAGCACGGTCGGGGCGATTCCAGGATCGAATGGACAACTAGCGGGCGAGAGCTCCGCGACTCCCAGCTGGCGAAGGTATTGATCGAAGTCGTGCGTTCTCATCGTGAAGCCACGCGTCGTGGTCGCATTCGGTCGTTTCTCACTAGAGATTGAGTCCTGCGCTCACGCAGCCGTCCGGGCCCAGGCTGCGGCGCTTAGGCTACACGGTACACAAGCCTTGGCCCGGCAACGGCCGTCGGTTTCTGCCCAGGGACGGCCACTGTTTCCCCCGGCCAATGGTTATCTGCTTGCCCTGCGGGCGGACATGAGCTCCCCATGCGTACACCACCCACGCGGTCGTGTGATCAGGCGCAACGGGGCGCCGGCGGGCGCCCGCGTCCGGTCCAGTGCCCCAGGCTAGACCGCGTCGATGTCGCGATCGGACGCCCGCCACGCCAATCGATCTCGAGCATCTCGCGTGAGTTGCGCAGCGCTGGCAGGTATGCGACGCGGCGCATGCTCGCGGTGCTGATCACGTCGCCTGTGTCGCCGACGAACACGTAGCAGCCGCTGACGCTCGTCTGGAGCCAGCCATCGCGCTCACAGTCCAGGCTGCAGTCAGCCTGCTGCCCGGCAAACGTCTGCGAAAGACGAACCGTCTTGATCAGCCGCGGCGCTCGGCGCGGGACGCCGCTGACATCGAAGACGTGCACGTCGGCGTTGGGCGTGTCGATCACCCACAGCTGGCGCTCGTCTGCCGAGAGCGCAATGCCGTGGCTCGGTGCGGTGAGCGGCCAGCCGGCCGGATACGAGAAGCGGGAGGCGAGATTCACCGTGTACAGCACCCTCCCGGTTACCAAGCTCGAGACCTGGAACCCGAGGAGGCCGGTCGCGGTCGTGTACGCGACCGTCTCGTGACCATTGATCGTAAACGGCCGTACGCCCGAGTACAGCGGACCAACGCGGCGCACGACCTGATCGGTCGCGGTGCTCGCGACGATGAGATAGTTGCTGTTGCGCGGGCCGAGGTATACGTCGCGTCCCGTGGCGCCGACAATCGTGTTGTGAGAACCGCTACCACCAGCGGTGATCGTGCCGAGGACATTTCCGTTCGACGCATCAAGCACTGACCAAACCCCATCGGTCGACAGCTCGCCGTCCGGCATGAAGATGCGGCTGCCGTCGCGGCTGATTGCGAAGCTGTCGATCCCGCGGCTGTACGGCTGGTCCCAGACGATCAGATTCGTCAACAGGTCGTACGCGGCCAGGGAGCCGTTGCCGTTGCCGCCGCCATCCCCGCCGTGGCTGATGTAGAGCATGTGGTTGCTCAGGTCGGCGCCGACCCCCTTGATCGACGTGATTCCCGGCAGCTGCAGCCGGCGAACCAACGCCATCCGGTGGTCGATGTCGTACACGTACACTGCGCCGTCGACGAACACGTACTCGTAGTGCGTCGTCGCGGAGGCCGGAACAGCGGCGCGCTGCGGCGGAGATGCCGCTGCAGCTGACCGCAGCGCTGACACGGCGGTTTGCGCGCCATACGCGGAGCAGGCGACCAGCACTCCCACCAGCGCAAGACGACGCTTCGAATGCGCTCGCTGCCGATCCATCACTACCCTCCGGAGGCTACGCGCCACCGGCCGGGCGCCGACCGGCGATCACGACACGCCCGGCGCCGGCGACGGCGAGCTCGGCGGCGGGAAGCACATGCAACCCCACTGCCTCGTACATCGCGGAGAGCTGCGCCCGCGTATAGGCGCGGTCCGTCGCACCACTGAAGCGACGCCTGCGCGCCTGCTCGCGAACGGTCTCGAGCTGCCACCGCATGTCTTGCGGGTGGTCGATCGTCGAGAAGTTGAACACGCACACTCCGTCCGGGCGCAGCACGCGCGCCACCTCATCGAGCATGCCGAGCAGCGGATTGGGATCCAGATACCCCAACACGCCCTGCGCGAACACGAGGTCGAAGCTGCGTTCCTGGAACTCGTGCAGCGCAAAGCCGTCGGTCTGTGCCACCGTGACGTTGGCATACGCGGCCAGATTCTCGGACGCTTCGGCGACCATCGACGCCAGCACGTCGGTGCACACGAGCTCTCCTACCATCGGCGCCACGCGCCGGGAGATCCGCCCGCCGCCGCAGCCGAGCTCGAGTGCGATCAGCTCGCTGCGGAGGTGCGGCGCAAGCACGTCCAGGAACGGCTGCTCGTCGTACCATCCCACGCCCGTGGCCGCGTCCGGAACCGCGGAGCGGCCGCGCTCTGCGTCGAGGATCGATATCAGCGGGTTGTTGTCGAAGATCACGCTTCGCAGCGCGCCGCCGAGAACATGCGCGACATCGGTGGCCAGGCGGGGCGATCGCGCAAGCAGCATCAGCGCCGTGCGCGCATCAAGGGGACGGCTTCGGGCCGCGGCCATCCGCTCGAGCTCCGCCTCACTCAGCTCCCAGCGGCGAGCGCGAGGGCTGCGGCGATTGGCTCTCAAGAGGGTTTGACGGGACGAAATCGCCTGCAACCACCGCATCGTCCACAGTCTCCCATGCCCAGCCGAGCGGACACGCCGGAGTCGCCGCGCACGCCGGCGCTCAGGCGTCGCGGCGGCGGAACAGGGTGATGATGGCGGCCGCGATGGCGAGGCAATAGATCGACAGCATCAGCAGCGCGTGGTAGTAGGTCGAGTCGCCGTTGCCGCCGTGGACGAGCGCGTTGAGCAGATGGTCGGGGAGCCAGTTGCTGCCGCCGGACCAGATCGCGCCGACGATGATCGCCTCGATCGCGATGAAGTAGGCGAGCGAGACGCCGATCGAGGCCGCGGGCGAGCGCAGCAGGATCCCTAACGCGGCGCCGAACACTCCGTAGAAGAGCGTCGCGAGGTAGGCGTGCCAGACGGACTGGAAGAGGTCGTTGAGGCCGCTCGAGCTCGTCCAGGCCGACGTGCTGATGCCCTTGCCGGGGGCGAGGATGAAGGCGAGCGCGACCGAAAGCGCGATCGCGACGATCACGACCGCAAGCATGAAGGCGGAGATCGCGAGGAACTTGCCGGCCAGGAAGTGAGTGCGGCGCGGCTCGCGCACGAGCAGGTTACGCAGCGTGCCCTGGCTGTACTCGAGCGAGAACGTGGTGGCGAAGATGACGAGTGAGACGATCCCGAGCAGCACCGACACGTCGGTCACGCCGTGAACGAGGCCGTTCGGCTGCTCGAGAATCCAGAACGGGACGTGGCCGCGATTGCCGACAAACGGACGTGGCACATTCACCGCGTGCTCGATCGTGAAGATCGTCGCGAGCAGCGGGAAGAACATCCCGGCGCCGAAGCCCCAGAGGATGATGTTGCGCCGTGCGAGCTTGGTCAACTCGCTGGTGAACGAGCCCCACATGGTTTACGCAGGCACCTCCTCGGCCTCGGCAGTGCCGTCGTCGGACTCGGTGATCGCGAAGAACGCATCCTCGAGCGACGCCCGCGTGACCTCGAGGCCGCGCAGCGTGATGCCGGCCGCGAACGCCTCGCGGTTGAGCTCGGCGGCGTAGCTCTCGTCGGCCGTCACATAGATCGCATCGCCGTCGACGCGCGCGGGCTTGCCGGCGGCCCGCGCGATCTGCTCGAGCTTGCCCAGATCGTGAACGTTCTCGGGCCGCGCAGTGATGCCGCTGTGCTGGGCTTCGAGCAGCCCCGCGATTGGACCCTCGAAGACGATCCGCCCGTGGTCGATCATCATCAGGTGGTCGCAGATCGCCTCGATCTCGCGCAGCAGGTGGCTCGAGACGAGGACCGTGATGCCGCGGTCGGCGAGGCTGCGCATCACCTCGCGCATCTCGCGGATCCCGCCTGGGTCGAGGCCGTTGGTCGGTTCGTCGAGGATCACGAGCTCGGGGTCGGGCAGCAGCGCTGCGGCGACGCCAAGGCGCTGCTTCATGCCGAGCGAGTAAGTCTTGACGCGGTCCTTGGCGCGCTCGGCGAGGCCGACCTGCTCGAGGACCGCGGGTATGCGACGCGCGTCGAGGCGGCCGAGCCGTACGAGAACCTCGAGATTGCGCTGGCCCGAAAGTGCCGGATAGAAGGCCGGCGACTCGATCAGCGCGCCAACGCGATGCAGGTAGCGCTCGGGATGCTCGATCGGCTCCCCAAGCACGCGCGCCTTGCCGGCCGTCGGGCGGACGAGCCCCAGCAGCAGCTGAATCGTCGTCGTCTTGCCGGCGCCGTTCGGGCCGACGAAGCCGGCGACGATGCCGCGCGGCAGGTCGATGTCGACGCCGTCGACCGCGAGGACCTCGCGGTAGCGCTTCGAGAGCTTCGAAGCGACGATCGGATGGACGGCGGTAGCGTCAGTCGTGTCGGCGGGCATGGCGCGGCGGCGAAAGCCTATTGAGCGCGTATGAACGCTGCATAAGGGGATGTCAGCCGTGCGCGAGCGCGACCGTTCGTGAGCGCGCGAGGACCGTGCCGCTCGCTGAGAGTGCGAGGACGCTGACGTAGGGCGCCGTCGTCGGTGCGACGATCGACGTCTCGAACCCGGTGTCCGGATAGGTGCCGACCACGCCCTGCGAGCCGGACGTGGAGCCCGCGAGCACCTGCCAGCTCGCGACGTTGGTCGCGCCGTTCCAGCTCGCGTAAAGCCACATCTGCTGGCCGTTGGTGCTCGCGGCGAGCGCCGGGCGCGACGGCGGTTGCGCGCTCCACGGGAAGCGGAATGCGCGGTAGCTCGTCGTCGCTGTCGGGAGATGCAGGTCGAATGTGAGCTGGCCGCTCGCCGAGAATTCGGACGCGTCGGCGACATCGCCCCAGCCGACGAAGGTGTCGCCGTTCGCAAGCTCTTGGACGTCCCCCTGGCTGTTGGAGAGGATCGGCGTTCCGGGGTGTGTCAGGCGCGTTACGAGTGTCGCGGTCGACGCGCTCGGATCGAGCGCGATCGTGAGCGCGCTCGACTCGCTCGCCTCCGCCGGGGAGTCGTCGTTGTCGAACAAGGTCAGCGTGTCGTTCGCCAGCAGCTCGGCGTCGTGCTGCCAGGCGAAGCTGACGCCCGGGCCAAGCGTGAAGCTGCTGTGCTTGCCGCCAAGCTGCCACAGCACGTTGCCCGTCGTCTCGCTGACCAGGTAGGTCGCCCAGGTGTTGCGCGCGGAGATCAGCGCCGTCCCATTGCTCAGCGGATCGATCGAGTTCAAGTGGAAGAAGTCGAACAATTGGCCCGCGGGGCGCGGAACGGACATATAGGACGCGCTGATCGGCACGTGGCCGAGCGCATGCCAGTCGAACATGACGAGCCCGGTCTTGATGTCGATCTCCTGCACGACCCCGTCCTCGATGATGCCGTCGGTCGAGCCGCCGAACGGCCTGAGATCGGCGTGCACGGGTGCGTAGGCCGTGATCCAGGCGCTGCCGTGGGGCGTGAGCACGAAGTCGTGGAGGTCCGCGAACAGGCCGTTGCCGGCGCGGACCGTGGCGATATGCACGTAGTTCGAGCTGTAGATCTCATCGACGCCCTGGCCGTGGCCGGCGACGACCTGCCCTTGCCACCAGGTCAGAACAGGCTGCGTGCGGTATGACTGGACGTTGAGGTTGAACGCCTTCAGCGTGCCCTTCGTGGGCAGGAACCAGACGAGCTGTCCGCTCGGGGCGATGATCATCGCGCCGGCCTCGCCGGGACCGCCGTCGGCCGTGATGAACACGTCGCCGAGCCCCGGGTCGGCGGCGGGTGTCGTCACGCTGACTGCGGGCGGCTGGAGGTCGGGACGCGAGTGGAAGTGCTGCACGTCCGGCGAGCTCGGCGTGGCCGCCTGCATCGGCCCTGCACCGGAGAGCGCTGCCGGCCGCGAAACGGTGAACCGCGTAGCGATCCTCAACGGCGTGCCGTACCCGACGACCTGCGCGCTCACCGTTACCGTCTCGCCGGCGATGAACGCGCGCGCGGGGAGGAAGCTGCCGCCGGTGTGGGTCGAATAGAAGCGCAGGCGACCGCGGTGCGTCCCGCTCCGCGACCCGACGACCGAGATGTCGCGCAGGTGAGAAGCGGGCGCGCCGAGGAAGCTGATCTGAGTATCGGGGTTCGCGTCCGGGGTGCCGGGCAGCGGGGAGATCACCTCTGACGGCGGCGAGGGCGGGTTGGCAGCCCGAGCCACGCCGGGACCGCCCGCGAGTAGAGCAAACGCCGCGCCAAGCGCGGCTGCTTGGACGCTGATCTGTGCGCGCACCCGCTCTCATCCTCCGCCTAGAGCAACGGGAAGTCTAGGCGGAGGTCCCGGGGACCGCGAGCGGGCGCTCAGAACTCTGCCTGCGGCGTGCCGCCGAGCTCCGCGGGGAACTCGGGCTTGCCGAGCAGCAGTTGGACGTCGCCGATCCGTCCGCCGTCGAAGCCGCCCTCGCAGTAGGCGAGGTAGAGCTCCCACATCCGCTGGAAACGGCTGTCGTAGCCGAGCTGACGCACGCGGTCGAGCTGTGTCAGAAAGTTCTCGCGCCAGCAGCGCAGCGTCCGCACGTAGTGCGTCGTGATGTCCTCCAGGTGAACCGGGCGCATGTCGGTTACGCGCGCGACCGAGCGCGAGATCACTTCGAGCGAGGGCAGGCAGCCGCCGGGGAAGATCCGCGTGTTTGCAAAGCTGCGCCGGTACTTCTCGACATGGAACGCGCGGGGGTCGATCGTGATCGCCTGCAGCAGCATCGCGCCCTGCGGCTTGAGCAGGGCGGCGCAGCGACGGAAGAACGTGTCGAAGTACTGCCAACCAACCGCCTCGATCATCTCGATTGACACGAGCTTGTCGAACTGCCCCTCCAGCTCACGGTAATCCTGGTGCAGCAGCGTGATGCGATCCTCGAGACCGGCGGCTCGCACGCGCTCTCGCGCGAGCTCCAACTGCGCCTGCGAGATCGTCGTCGTCGTCACACGACAGCCGTAGTTGGCGGCGGCGTGGATCGCGAAGCCGCCCCAGCCGGTGCCGATCTCGAGCACGTGGTCGTCAGGTCCCAGGCGCAGCTTGCGACAGATCGCGTCGAGCTTCGCGACCTGCGCATCGCGCAGCGAAGCGTCGGGCCGCTCGAAGATCGCGCAGGAGTACATCATCGTCTCGTCGAGCATCAAGCCGAAGAGATCGTTGCCGAGGTCGTAGTGCGCGGCGATCCGCCGGCGCGAGCGAGCCGGCGTGTTGCGTGCGATCCAGGAGCCGACGGTGCGGGGTAGCACGGTCAGCGGTCGCAGGGCGCGGCGCACACGATCGATCGGCGGCATGTTGATCGCCGCGAGCCGCGCGAGCGCGACGAGATCGGTGCACTCAAACCAGCCGTTCGCATAGGCATCCGACAGGCCGATCGAGCCGCGCAGCACCGCGCCGTACAAGCGCTGGTCGCACACGCTTACACGCGCGCGAGGCTCGCCGCCGTCGCCGAAGGCGTACGTGCGCTGGCCGTCGAGAAGCTCGAGAGTACCCCGGCGAACGACGCGCAGCAGCGTGAGCACGAGCGCCTTTGACAGCACGGCGAGAGCGTATCGCCGGCGGGCAGAAGTGCGCGGACGTCGTCGGGAAAATCCCCACACAGCGCGCGAACACGCGAGTAGCCTTTGTTCGCGCAGCGCACACGGAAGTTGGGAGCCCGGGGAAGGGACGAGGCCCGGTGCGGCGAACCTTGGTCGCGACAGACACCCTTAGAGGAAGTCAGGAGCGGACCGTCGAAATGAACGCCACGATGACGACCAAGCGAGCGGCAGCGAACGCTGAGCCCGAGCTGAACGGCGATGGGCCGCACACGCTCTCGAGCTACATCCAGTCGCGCTTCGACGAGTGCTCGCGCTCGCAGAAGGACGTCGCGCAGTACATCATCGACCACCTCGACGAGGCTGCCTTCCAGACTGCCGAGGAACTCGCGCGGCGCGCGAACACCTCGAGCTCGACCGTCGTGCGCTTCTCGCAGGCGCTCGGCTTTGAAGGCTTCCCCGAGCTCCAACGCGCCGCGCGCGAGGAGTACCGCCGTAACCATGCGGGGATCGGTGAGTCGCCGCTCTTCTCAGTCGAGCGCAGCGACTTCGAGACCGCGATCGCCGCGGACCACGCAAACGTCGAGGAGACCGCGCGCAAGGCGACGCCGGCGAATATCGAGAAGGCGATCGCCACGATCTCTCAAGCGACGCGGATCGTCATCGCGGGCACCGACCAGATGGCGTTCTTTGCCTCATATTTCCGCCACCTTTTGATGCTGCTCGACTTGCGCGCCGAGCTCGTCGCGAGCCCCTCGCAGGAGGCGCTCGGGAGGCTCGCGCGGATCGACTCCGAGACGCTCGTCATCGCCTTGTCGGCGGGGCGGCCGCACGCCTTGGTCGTGCGCGCGATGAAGCTCGCGCGCCATCGCGAAGCGCAGACGATCGCGATCACCGACGCGACGATGTCAGAGGTCGCGAAGCTCGCCCAGATCAAGCTGTACTACTCGTCGAACAGCCCGGCTTACGTGCGCTCGCACACGGCACTGCTGTCGATGATCCAGGGCCTCGCGTACGGCGTCTACTCACGCGACGAGCAGCACTACGTCGATCGGATCAAGGCCTTCCGGCTGAAGTAGGGCTCGAGGTCGGCGCCTCGGCGGGCTCGTACTCGTCGCGGCGGTGCCACCACGCCGTGCCGTCCTCGTTGCGTCCGCGCGGCGCGCGGTCGAGCAGCTGGTACATGCCCCAGATGGCATCGATTCCGCGCCCGTAGGCGGAGTAGGTGTGGTAGACGGCTCCGCCGTCGCGGACGAACGCCGAAAGACCGGGGGACTCGCGCCGGTACGTGGCCCAATCGGTACCCGTGCCTTCGAGGAAGGCCTTCGGCCAATCGGCGCCAGCCGCCTCGGCGATCTCCTTGCGCAGGTCGATCGGCGCGAAGTTGTACGTGCCCTCGCCGGCGCGCTGCTGCTCCTCGGTCAGCCCGGCTTGGAAATCGAGGTTGAAATCGCTCCCGTATGAGGAGGCCCAGGGGAAGCTCCAGCGCATGCGCTGCTTATAGGCCTGGATCTTCGGGAGCGGCGCGCGCGAGATCGCCCAGAAGGCGACATCGTGGTGGCGCAGGTGAACGACCGAGCCGTTGAAGCCGTCGGCGATCGTCGAGCATGTCTTGCAGCCGTTCTCGTAATCGGCGCCGAACATGAAGTGATAGACGAGGAGCTGCGAGCGTCCGCCAAAGAGGTCGGCTAGCGTCGCCTCACCCTCCTCGGTCGTGAAGCGGTAGTCCTTGTCGACCAGCACCCAGGGCAGCTCCTGGCGGCGCTTTGCGAGCTCATCGCCACGACGTGTGTGCTCCTTCTCGGCGGCGAGGAGCTCAAGCCGTGCGGTCAGCCATTCCTCGCGCGTAGCAACCCTGTGGTCAGCCATGCATGCCTGCGCTCATAGCAACGCTGTGCGCGGGCATCAGGCCCGGCACGGTGGCGGGATGGACGAGGATCAGGATTCCGAGCGCGACGATCGCCGCGGTGACCGGTAGGTCGATCGCGGCACGCGGCGGGAGGAGCTTCTGGGCGATCGCGATCGCCGCGATCGCGGCCATCCAACCGATGCTCATCGGCCCGAGCGCGAGCAGCATCACCATCAGGCCGATGCTCGAGCCGACGCAGTAAAGGCCGAAGCGAAAGCCCGACCGCAGGCTCGCGCGGCAGTGTCGACGGCTGCGGCGCTTCAGCGGCGTCAGCTCGTAAGCGCCGGCGGCGAGCACGGCGATGCCGGCGACGGTCGTCCCGTGCGGCCAGTAAAGGGCATAGGCGAGCGCGCCGACGACGGTCCACACGGCGATGTAGGTCACGAGAAAGAGCGGCACTGCTCGCGCATCCCGATCGGCGCGGCGCAGCACGACGGCGACGGTGCCCGGCAGCATCATTGCGGCCATCATCGCGGCCCAGATCGCGATGAAAAAGTCGAACGAGCCGAGCGTCGTCGCGACGCCCATGTCCATGCCGTTCATCTGGTGGATCGAGATGACCCAGCAGCCGGCCGCCGTCGCGACCGTGCCGGCCAGCGTGAGCGCCGAGGCCGAGCGACGCGGGGCGAGGGCCGCCGAGCCGAGCGCGATGTCTCTTCCGCCTGTGATTCCCATTCCGGATTCTGCCTTCAGGTACCGCCAAAGGGAAAATACACCGCGGATCTGCTCGGCATAGCCGCGGGGCGAGCGGGTCAGGCGGCGGCGCTGTGCTTCTCGGCAGGGATCCAGCGCGCCAGCGCGTCGTTCAGCTGCTCGCGCCGCAGCGGCTTGCTCAGGTAGTCGTCCATCCCCGCGGCGCGGCACTCGTCGGCGGCGCCCTCCATCGCGTGTGCGGTCATCGCAATGACGGGCACGTGAGCCCCGTCCCGCTCCTCGCGGCGGCGTAGCTCGCGGGTCGCCTCATAGCCGTCCATGCCGGGCATCTGGCAGTCCATCAGCACGACGTCGTAGCACTCCTTCGCGAGCGCTTCGAGCGCCTGCTCGCCGTCGTTGACGACCGTGGCAATGCAGCCGGCTCGCTCCAGGGCGCGCACGATCACGATCTGGTTGACGGGGTTGTCCTCGGCCACGAGCACGCGCGGGGCCTCGCGCCAGCTCGGCAGCGCGCTCTCCCGGCTCGAGGCATCGATGGTCTGGCGGCGGCTGGCGCGGAGCACTGCCAGCTCGAGCTCGAAGAAGAAGGTGCTGCCACGCGCCGGCCCGCTCGTGGCGCGGATCGAGCCGTTCATCAGCGCCGCGAGCTGTCGTGCGATCGTCAGGCCAAGCCCCGTGCCGCCGTAGTTGCGGGTCGTCGAGGCGTCCGCCTGGGTGAACGGCTCGAACATGCGCTCGAGCGCCGGCGCTTCGATCCCGATCCCGCTGTCACTGACCGCAATCGTTACGCGAGCCCGGCGGCTTGGCAGCAACTCGGCTGAGACGTCGACCGCGACAAATCCGGCGGCCGTGAACTTGATCGCGTTCGTGACGAGATTCAGGAGGACCTGGCGCACGCGCCGATCGTCGCCCGCGACCCACTGCGGAACGTACTCGGCGAAGGACAGCTCGAACGCCACCCCCTTCGCATCGGCCTCGACACGGGCGGCCGCACACGATTGCTCGATTGTGTCGCGCAGGTCGAACTCCCCCACAGCGAGCTCCATCCGGCCGGCCTCGATCTTCGAGAGGTCGAGGATGTCGTTGATGACGCCCATCAGGTGCTCGCCGGAGCCGGCGAGCTGGTGGACGAGCTCGCGCTGCTTTTCGTCGAGGTCCGTCTCGAGCAGGATCTCGGTGATGCCGAGCACGCCGTTCATCGGCGTGCGGATCTCGTGGCTCATGTTCGCCAGGAATGCCGACTTCTCGCTTGTCGCGCGCTGCGCGGCCGCCGCCTCCGATTCGAGCGCACGGCGGCCGCGTTCGAGGTCGGCGCGGGCGAAAGCCTCCTCGACGAGCTGCATCGTCTGGCGCTGGTGGATCGTCCACATTCGCGCGTTCACGTGGCGCGATGTCGTGAGCGCTGCGGCGGTGTCCGCGGCGGCCTCCTCGCTCGCACCGAGCTCCTCGAGCGCGAGCATCAGCTCGTGATCGTCGCCGCTGTGCTCGTCGATCTGCACGGCGAGCCGCGCTGCGTCGACCGCCTCCTGCGGGCGCCCGAGAGCCCGCAAGCAGCGCGCCTGCACATAGGCGCGTGCCGCGCGCTCGACTCCGAGGTTCGCCGTCTCGAACTGATCTCGAGAGTCGTCGAGCACAGCGAGCGCCTGCGCTGGGTCTCCGAGCTCGCACAGCACTTCTGCGAGCAGACGATGACTGCCGAACAGGCGGTGGACCTCCGGCGGTGCGTTCGCAATCAACCGTCGCGCGGCCGTCTCGGCGCGTTCGAGCACCGCCCGGTCAGGGTCAAGGCCCACCCACCGGCGCCGATGCGTTGCGAGCAGGAGTGAGTCGGCGATGTTGAACAGCTGGCGCCAGGTGCGGTCGTCGTCGCCGAGCTCCTCGGAGACCGCCAGACCGGCCTCGTACAGATCGACCGCGCGGCCATAATCGAGGCAGGAGTAACAGTAGATACCGAGCCGGTTGAGGATCTCGACTCGCAGCCCTCCGACCGGCAGGGAGTCCAGTGCGAGGATGCATCTCGTTGCGAGAGTTGAGGCGAGCGAGAGCTCCCCGAGTCGCGAGGCGTGCGCCATCGCAAAGCTCGCCGCATCAACCGCCAGCTCGTCCTCGCCGCAGCTCTCGAACAGCACGATCGCGCTCTCCGCTGCTGCCACGACCTCCGCCGTGCGCCACTGGTTCGAGCGCAAGCGGGCCCGGCACATCAGCAGCCGCCCCTGCTCGACCGGATCGGCGCTCGCCGCGAGCGCGTCATCGATCTCGCGATCGCAGGCTTCGCGCTCGCCGGGCGTCGCGGCGCGGCTCGCGCGCTCGTAGAGCGTGTCTAGATCGATCGCCATCCGGGAGTCTCTTGGGAATATCGACAGCGATTCGCGCTGGCTTCACCTATGCGAGCGCTCGCCACGCTCGCCGATAATCACGCTGCTGCGCTGCCAGTCTGTGAGGGGATCCAGCGCGCGAGCGCCTGGTTGAGCTGTTCGCGTCGCAGCGGCTTGGACAGGTAGTCGTCCATTCCGGCCTCCAGGCAATCATCGATCGCGCCCTTCATCGCGTGCGCGGTCATCGCGATCACCGGCGTGTGCTCAGAGCTGTTCTCGCGGCGGCGTAGCTCGCGCGTAGCCTCATAGCCGTCAAGCACCGGCATCTGGCAGTCCATCAGGACTGCGTCATAGCGGCGCTCCGCGAGCGCCTGGAGCGCCTGCTCGCCGTCGCCGACGATCTCGGCCTGGCAGCCCGCGCGCTCGAGCGCGCGAGAAACGACGAGCTGGTTCACCGGATTGTCCTCGGCTACAAGCACGAGCGGTGGCCGCGACCAGTGCGGGTGCGCAGTCTCCGCGGGTTCGCTGCGCACCGCAGTAAGCCCCGAGTCGCGCGCGACCGCGAGCTCGAGCTCGAAGACGAAGGTGCTCCCGTGGCCCGGATCGCTGGTTGCGCGGATCGTGCCACCCATCAGCTCTGCCAGTTGACGCGCGATGGTCAGGCCGAGGCCGGTGCCGCCGTAGTTGCGAGCGGTCGAGGCGCCCGCCTGGGTGAACGGCTCGAACATGCGCTCGAGTGCCGGCGGCTCGATACCGATCCCGGTATCCGCGACCGCGATCGTGACGTGTGCCCGCCGCAGTTCGAGCAGCTCGACGGTGACCTCGACGCCGACAGCTCCCTTAGCGGTGAACTTGATCGCGTTGCCCAGGAGGTTCGTCAGGACCTGGCGCATGCGGCGATCGTCTCCGGAGACCCGCCGCGGCACCAGCTCGCCGAAGTGCACGTCGAGCGCGAGGCCCTTCGCTTCGGCCTGGACGCGCGCAGCGGCGCAGGTCTGCTCGATGTTGTCGCGCAGGTCGAAGTCGGTGAAGTCGAGCTCCATCCGCCCGGCCTCGATCTTCGAGAGGTCGAGGATGTCGTTGATGACGCTCATGAGGTGCTCACCGGAGCCGCTGAGCTGGCGGACGAGCTCTTGCTGGCCGTCGTTGAGCTCTGTATCGAGCAGGATCTCGGCGATGCCGAGGACGCCGTTCATCGGCGTGCGAATCTCGTGGCTCATGTTGGCGAGGAATGCGGACTTCTCGCTGGTCGCCCGGTGCGCGTCAGCCGCCTCGGATTCGAGCGCGCGGCGCTCGCGCTCCAGGTCGGCGCGAGCGAACGCCTCCTCGACGAGCTGGGTCGTCTGGCGCTGATGGATCGCCCACATTCGCGAGTTCACCTCGCGCGCGGTCGCGAGCGCCCCAGATGCGTCGCCGGCCGCCTCCTGGCTTGCGGCGAGCTCCTCAAGCGCAAGCATCAGCTCGTGATCGTCGTCGCTCTGTTCGGCGATCGCGACCGCGGTCGCCGCGGCTTCGATTGCCTCGGTGGCCCGCCCGGAGGCGCGCAGGCACCGCGCCGTGACCCACCCGAGCGCCGCGCGCTGGGCCGTCTGTGCGACATCCTCGAGCGGACCGCGCGAAGCGTCGAGTGCGCTGAGCGCCTCGTCGACGCGGCCGAGCTCGCAAAGCACCTCGGCCAGCACACGGTGGGTGGCAAAGCGCCGGTGCACCTCGAGCGGCGCCTCCGCGAGAAGCCGGCGTACCAACGCCTCCGCGCGGTCGAGCAGCGCCATCTCGCCATCGAGCCCGAGACGACGGCGGTGGCGCGCAGCGAGCAGGAGCGCGTCGGCGACGTTGAACAGCTGGCGCCAGGTCCGCTCGGTATCGCCAAGCTCCTCGGCCATCGCGAGCGCGGCTGTGTACAGCTCCCCGGCGCGCTCGTAGTCGAGGCACGAGTAGCAGTAGATCCCAAGCCGGTTGGTGATCTCGAGCCGCGGCCTGCCCATGGGCAGCCAGTCGAGCGCGAGAATGCACTTCGTCGCGAGCTCCGAGGCGAGCGACAGCTCGCCCAGGCGGGACGCGTGCGCCGACGCGAGGCTCGCCGCCTCGACGGCGAGCTCCTCCTCGCCGGCCCGCTCGAAGAGCTTGAACGCACTCTGGGCGTCGGCAACGACGTCCGTCGTGCGCCACTGGTTCGAGCGCAGGCGCGCCCGGCACATGAGGAGCCGCCCACGGTCGGCAGCATCCGCAGTGCCCGCAAGCGCCCGGTCGATCTCATCCTGACAGGCGTCACGTTCCGCTGGCGTCGCCGCGCGGGTGGCACGGTCGTAGAGAGCGTCGAAGTCGAATGTCATCTTGCCCCTGATCGTGTATCGGCCGCGGCGCGCCGTAGCTGCACACCTTGCGCGGGCAATGAGCGGGTGTCGGGCCCGTCCAGCGGCTCAGGCCGCCGCGCGGGCTCGGACCCTCGAGCCCCTAGAATCTCTCTGCATGCACGATGAAGCGACATTCCGTGTCAAAGCCGGGCTCGCCGAGATGCTCAAGGGCGGCGTGATCATGGATGTCGTCACGCCCGAGCAGGCGAAGGTCGCCGAGGATGCCGGCGCCTGCGCGGTGATGGCGCTCGAGCGCGTGCCGGCGGACATCCGCCGCGACGGTGGCGTCGCGCGCATGTCCGACCCGACGATGATCCGGGGCATCCAGGAGGCGGTCACGATCCCGGTCATGGCGAAGGCGAGGATCGGGCACTTCGCCGAGGCCCAAGTGCTCGAGGCGCTCGAGGTCGACTACATCGACGAGTCCGAGGTGCTGACACCCGCTGACGAGGCGAACCACATCGACAAGTGGGCGTTCAAGGTCCCGTTCGTGTGTGGCGCGACGAACCTCGGCGAGGCGCTCCGGCGGATCGGCGAGGGCGCCGCGATGATCCGCTCGAAGGGCGAGGCGGGAACCGGCGACATCGTCGAGGCGGTTCGCCATCTGCGCGAGATCACCGGCGAGATCCGCCGCCTCGCGACGCTCGATCCGACGGAGCTCCCAGCGGCTGCGAAAAGGCTGCAGGCGCCGCTCGATCTCGTCCAGGAGACTGCTCGCGCCGGGCGCCTACCGGTTGTGATGTTCTGCGCGGGCGGCATCGCCACGCCAGCCGACGCCTCGCTCGTAATGCAGCTTGGCGCCGAGGGCGTCTTCGTCGGCTCCGGGATCTTCAAGTCAGAGGATCCAGCGCGCCGCGCGCGCGCGATCGTCGAGGCGACGACCCACTTTGCCGACCCCGAGCGCGTTGCGTCTGCATCCGAGGGCCTTGGCGGTGCGATGGCGAGTCTCGAGTCGCGCAAGCTCCCCGAAGAGCAGCTGCTCGCGCCGCGCGGTTGGTAGGGGTACTCGCCCTCCAGGGCGACTTCGAAGCGCACCGCCGGCTGCTTGACGGTCTCGGCGCAGACTCGCGCGAGGTTCGCACCCCGGCCGACCTCGCGGGCCTCAGCGGATTGGTGCTCCCGGGCGGAGAGTCCACGACGATGGCCTTGGGGGCGGCTCGGGAGGGGCTCGACCGAGCGCTTCCCGCGGCGGCCGCAGATGGGCTGCCGATGCTCGCGACCTGTGCCGGCATGATCCTGCTCGACCGCGACCACCTCGGCGTGCTCGATATCCGCACGCAGCGCAACGCCTTCGGCCGCCAGATCCGCAGCTTCGAGTCTGACGTGACCCTCGAGGGCTTCGGCGAGCCAATGCACGCGGTCTTCATCCGCGCCCCCTGGGTCGCGGACCACGGACCCACGGTCGAGTCGCTCGGCGAGCTCGACGGGCACGTCATCGCTGTCCGCTCGGGCCGGATCGTTGCGGTCGCGTTCCACCCGGAGCTCACGGGGGAGACGCGCCTGCACCGCTGGCTGGTGGATGCGGCGGCGGCGTTCTGAGGGCTACCGCGTCGGCGGGAGGGCCAAGCTCGCGATTCCGAGCGTCGCCGCGACGCTCAAGACGGCCGGGTCGGAGGTAGCGATCCTGTCGGCGTCGCGCGCGCTCGCAAGCAGGACGGCGTCGGCGAGGGAGATCGCGCAAGTCATACGGTCGTAGTGACGCGCCCGCAGCGCGCCGGCACGCTCCGCTGTGTGGAGCTCGAGCGGGATCACCTGCAGGACGCCGCCGAGGAGCGGCTCGAGCATCTCGAGCACGCGTTGCGTGGGAATCCCGTGGCGGCGCGCCGCGACATCGCAGGTCTCGACGAGGTTGACGGCGCTGAGCGCAGCCCCACCTTCGCGCAGAAGCCTCTCGACGGTCTCGAGCGCTGGTCCGCCGGTCAGGAACGCGATGAGCGCGTAAGCGTCCAGCAGGGTCACGAGCTGAAGCGGCGCTGCTCCGCGATCCGCTCGTCCTCGCGCGCCTGCGCGCGAAGCTCGGCGATGTCGATCGGGCCGTACTCGGCGAGCGCGCCCGCCGCGGCGGCGATCGGATCGTCGGGCGCAGGCTTGAGCACGAGGCTGTCGCCGCGGTCTTCGAGCATCAGCGTCGAGGTGCCCCAGCGGTGGCGGATCGGGGCAGGGATCGAGATTTGGCCGCCCTTCGAGATCTTCATGCGCTGCCTCATGCGCATGAAGATTATCATGAGCCCTTGAGCTTCGGGTCACTCGCGGCGAAACGCGCCAGGGCCAAATGCGCGATGCGCCATACTCGACGGGTGCGGATTGCCGTGGCCGCGGATGAGCTGACCGGGATTGCCGTGATCCTCCCGGTGGAACTGGGGGAGCGGGGCCACGAACTGTTGCTTCACGGCGCGCTCACCGACGGCGAGCAGCCCGACTGGGCGCTGAGCTCTGCCGCCGCCGCTCGTGAGGTCGTCGGTGGTGCAGCCGATCAGGCGATCGTCTGCTGCTGGACCGGCACCGGCGCCGCGATCGCGGCGAACAAGATTCCCGGCGTCCGCGCGGCGCTTTGTCATGACGCCGTCGCCGCGGCCGGAGCGCGCCGCTGGAACGACGCAAACGTTCTTGCGCTCAGCCTGCGCTCGACCGCCGACGCAGAACTTGCGGAGATCCTCGACGCCTGGTTCTCCACGCCGCCAAGCGACAAGCAGGCCGACCTCGAGAGCATCGCCCACCTCGGCACGCTCGAGGCGCGCGAGGGGCTCTAAGGCTCCTCTCATCTTCGATCGGATATACGGGTGGGGCATGTGCGCTGCAGTGCAGGTCGGCGAGGCGCCCGCCGACTCGGTAACGGTCCTTCGCGATGCGCCCGCGGTCCCGGTCGGGACGCCCGCCCGGGCGCTCCGTCGTGCCGTCGAGCAGCTGCGCGGGCTACAGCACGCCGATGGCTGGTGGAAGGGCGAGCTCCAGACGAACGTGACGATGGACGCCGAGGACCTGCTGCTGCGCGAGTTCCTCGGCATCCGCACCGACGCGGTCACGCGCGAGGCGTGCGAATGGATCCGTAGCCAGCAGCTGGCGGACGGGCAGTGGGCGAAGTTCTACGGCGGCCCCGGCGATCTCTCGACGACGATCGAGGCCTATCTCGCGCTGCGCCTCGGCGGCGACCCACCCGGCGCCGACCACATGCGCGCGGCCGCCGAGCGGATCCGCGCTGCGGGCGGGCTCGAGCGTGCGCGCGTCTTCACCCACGTCTGGCTCGCGCTCTTCGGGCTCTGGTCATGGGAGCAGATCCCGGTGGTGCCGCCCGAGCTGATGCTGCTGCCGCCGTGGATTCCGCTGAACATCTACGACTTCGCCTGCTGGGCGCGCCAGACGGTCGTCGCCTTGACGCTCGTCTCGGCGCAGCGCCCCGTCCGGTCGCTTGGCTTCGCGACCCCGGAGCTGCACGGGCCCCAGCCGTGGCAGCCGCCACACGCGACGACCTGGCGCGCGCGCTTGCTCCTCTGGACAGACCGCCTGCTGCACGTCTACGAGCGCCGTCCCGTGCGGGTGCTGCGCGAGTACGCCGCGCGCCGCGCGGAGCGGTTCATCGTCTCGCGCCAGGAAGCCGACGGATCGTGGGGGGGAATCCAGCCGCCGTGGGTCTATTCGCTGATCGCGCTGCACCTGCGCGGCTACCCGCTCGAGCACCCGGTGATACACGCCGGTCTCGCAGGGCTCGAGCGTTTCACGATCCGCGACCGCGATGGGCGACGCTTGGAGGCCTGCCAGTCGCCCGTCTGGGATACGGCGCTCGCGCTGATTGCGCTCGCTGACGCCGGCGCCCCGCTTGATGACCCGGCGATCGTCGAGGCCACCGAGTGGCTACTTGACGAGCAGGTTCTGGTCAAAGGCGACTGGTCGGTGCGGCGCCCGGGGCTTGCCCCCGGCGGCTGGGCCTTCGAGTTCGCCAACGACAACTATCCGGATATCGACGACACGGCGGAGGTAGTGCTCGCGCTGCTACGCGCCGACCATCCCGATCGCGCGCGGCTCGACCGCGCGATCGAGCTCGGAGTCCGCTGGACGAAGGGGATGCGCTCGAGCGACGGCGGCTGGGGTGCGTTCGACGCCGACAACACGAGGCCCGTGATCCGGGAGCTCCCGTTCTGCGACTTCGGCGAAGTCATCGACCCGCCGAGCGCCGATGTAACCGCACACGTGCTCGAGATGTTGGCGGCCTACGGCGAGACCGACAGCGAATATGCGCAGAGCGCGCTCGGCTGGCTGAGCGACAACCAGGAACCGGACGGGTCCTGGTTCGGGCGCTGGGGCGTCAACTACGTCTACGGGACCGGGGCCGTCGTCCCGGCGCTGGTCGCGGCCGGCGTCTCGCCGCGCGATCTGCGCATCCGCCGCGCCGTTCGCTGGCTCGAGGAGCACCAGAACGCCGACGGCGGCTGGGGTGAGGACATCCGCTCCTACTTCGACCACGAATGGGCGGGTCGCGGCGCGAGCACCGCTTCGCAGACCGCCTGGGCGCTGATCGCCCTGCACGCAGCGGGCGAGCACTCCGACGCGGTTCGCCGCGGGCTGCTCTATCTCGCCGACACGCAACGGCCCGACGGGACCTGGGATGAGCCCTACTTCACAGGCACCGGCTTCCCGTCTGACTTCTACATCAACTACCACCTCTACAGGCTCGTGTTTCCGATCATGGCGCTGGGGCGCTACACGCGATGAGCGCATTGCTCGAGACCGCCCCGCGCACACGCAGCCTCGTTGTGCTGACGCCGATGGGGGTCGAAGCGCGCGCAGTGCGCTCCGGCGCGCCATGGGCGCGCGTCGAGCAGTTCGGCGTCGGACCGCGCAACGCCGAGCGCTCCGCGTGGCTCGCCCAGGACTCCGCCAGCGCGGTCGTGATCGCGGGCTTTGCGGGCGCGCTGGACGACTCGCTCGAGCCGGGCGACGTGGTGCTCGCGAGCGAGCTGCGCAGCGCGGACGACACGGTCGAGTGCGCCAATCCGGCGATCCTTGCCGGCATCCTGCGCCGCGGTGGCCTGCGCGTTCATACCGGTCCGATTCACTGCTCGCCGCGGATCGTTCACGGCGCGGCGCGGCGCGAGCTCGCGCAACGCGGCGCGATCGCGGTCGACATGGAGTCCTCGTGGATCGCGGGCCGGGCCACGGCGTGCCCGCTCGTGACCCTGCGCGTCGTGTCCGACAGCACGAGCCACGAGTTGTACCGCCCGATCCGCGCGGCCTCGGGAGCGCTCGCCGCCTACCGCTCGCTGCGCCGCGCCGCCGGCCTGCTCGAGGAGTGGGCCGAGCTGCTCGGCGAGCGCGACGTGGTCCTCGGCGCGCCGCGCGCATCCTGCGCGGGCGTCGTGCGCGCCGTCGACATCGTCCGCGGCGCGCTCGCAGAGCGTGGCGCTCCGATCTATGTGCGAAAGCAGATCGTGCACAACGTGCACGTCGTGCGCGAGCTCGAGGCGCTCGGCGCGGTGTTCGTCGAGGAGCTCGACGAGGTTCCGCACGGCGCGACCGTGATCTTCTCCGCCCACGGCGTCTCACCGGCTGTCCGCGCTGAGGCCGGCGAGCGCGGACTGGACGTGATCGACGCGACCTGTCCGCTCGTGGCAAAGGTCCATGCGGAGACGCGGCGCTTTGCCCGCGAGGGCTTCGACATCGTCCTGATCGGGCACGAGGGCCACGAGGAGGTCGATGGGACTCTCGGCGAGGCACCCGAGCGCGTCCAGGTGATCGCGTCGGCGGAGGAGGTCGTCAACGTCGAGGTCGACGACCCAACGCGCGTTGCCTACCTCACGCAGACGACGCTGGCCGTGGATGAGACCAACCGCGTCGTCGAACGCCTGCGCGAGCGCTTTCCGCTGCTGGCAGGCCCCGCATCCGACGACATCTGCTATGCGACACAGAACCGCCAGGACGCCGTCCGAGCCCTGGCGGGCGAGTGTGACATCGTTCTCGTCGTGGGCTCGCAGAACTCCTCTAACTCGCAGCGCCTCGTCGAGGTCGCCGAGCGCGCTGGTTGTCCGGCCGCGCTCGTCGAGCACGCGGAGGACATCCGTCCGGCGCTGCTCGCCGGCACGCGCCGGATTGGCCTGACCGCGGGTGCCTCCGCGCCCGAGGAGCTCGTCGAGGGCGTCGTCGGCGCGCTCGCCGGGCTCGGACCCGTCACGTGCGCGCAGCGCACCGTCGCGACGGAGACGATTCGTTTCAAGCTCCCGCCGAACGTCGCGAGGAACGGATGACCGTCCCGCTACGCCAGAGCATGGCGGTCGGCGGCTACATCGCCCGCCAGAAACTTGCCAAGCGCGAACGCTTCCCGCTGATCGTCGAGCTCGAGCCGCTCTACCAATGCAACCTCGAGTGCGCGGGCTGCGGCAAGATCCAGCACCCCGACCACATCCTGCGCCAGCGCATGCCGGTCGACCGAGCGATCGCGGCGATCGAAGAGTCGGGCGCGCCGATGGTTTCGATCGCCGGCGGCGAACCGCTGATTCACCCCGAGATCGACGAGCTCGCGCGCGAGCTGATCAAGCGCAAGCGCTACATCTATCTCTGCACCAACGCGATCCTGATGGAGCGCAAGCTCGACCTCTTCGAGCCGAGTCGCTACTTCGCCTGGGCGGTGCACATGGATGGGCTGCGTGAACGCCACGACGAGTCAGTCTGCCGCGACGGCGTCTTCGACAAGGCAGTTGCCGCGATCAAGGCGGCGAAGGAACGCGGCTTCCGCGTGACAACTAACACGACCTTCTTCACACACGATTCACCGGACACCGTGCGCCAGGTGCTCGACTTCCTCAACGACGAGCTCGAGGTCGACGCGATGATGATCTCGCCCGCGTATGCCTACGAGAAGGCGCCGGATCAGGAGCACTTCCTCGGTGTGAAGCAGACCCACGAGCTCTTCCGCGCCGCCTTCGCGAACGGCGCCCGCAAGCGCTGGCGCCTGAACCACTCGCCGCTCTTCCTCGACTTCCTCGAGGGCAAGGTCGACTACTCCTGCACCGCGTGGGGCATCCCGTCCTACTCGATCTTCGGCTGGCAGCGCCCGTGCTACCTGATGAGTGACGGGTACGTCGAGACCTACAAGGAGCTCGTCGAGACGACCGACTGGGACAAGTACGGCCGCGGTCGCGACCCGCGCTGCGCGAACTGCATGGCTCACTGCGGCTACGAGCCGACCGCCGCGCTCGCGACGGCATCCTCCGCGCGCCAATCGATCCGCGCGCTCGTCAGCTCGCGCCAGTGGCTCCCGAGCCGGCGCTCGAAGCCGCCCCAGCCGCCGCACGACGGACCGCCGCCGCGGGAGCTCGTCGAGCTCCCGATGGCCTGATCAGCAGTCGCCGAGGGCGTCCAGCGCCCGGCACAGCTCGGCGCGGCGCACCGGCGCAAGACGCCCGACGCGAGCGGTCAGCAGGCTACGGTTCAGCGGCAGAAGGTTGTCAAACGAGGCCACGCACGGCGCCCGCAAGCCCTCGTCCGGACCAAGCGCGACCTCCGTCGGAATCCCGCGCACAGTTCGCGTGATCGGCGCCACTACGACGCGCGCCAGAACGCCGATCGCGTCGCTGCGCGTGACGACGAGCACCGGGCGGCGCTTGTCCTCTGCCTCCGCCCACCAGATCTCGCCCTGGCGAGGCGCGCTCACCACGGCTCCTCGGCGACCATCGCCGAGCCGAGCGCTTCGGCCCACGCGACATCGTCCCCCGCTTGCGGCACGCGCTCGTAGCCGGCGACGATCGCACGCCCGATGGCGGCGCGCCGCTCGCGCTCGACCACCAGCTCGAGGCCGGCCCGGACCGCATCCGAGCGCGAGGTGAAGCTGCCGCCGCTCACAAGGCCGTCTACCGACGCAGCCAGCTCCGGTGGGACACGCACGACGAACTGTTCCGCCATGCGATGAGCATAGCGCTTTGCAATGCACCCCCTGCGGCGGTTGCCCGTGGTGCCTAGCGAGGCAAACCCTTGATCAAGCTGTTCACAACTCGCGGTCGGCGCGCTAGACGAGGAACGGGATGAGCATCTTCGTGCGCGCGCGGTAGCTCGCATAGGCGTCGGGAAACTCGCGCTGCATCGTTTGCTCCTCGACGCGTGCTGAGTACACGAACCTCACCGTGAGCGCGCCGAACGGGATCAGCGCGTACAAGCTTGCGGCAAGCGCGGTGCCGAGCACCGCAAGGAGGATGCCCGAGTAGACCGGATGGCGAATGCGGCTGTAGGGACCCGATGTGACGAGCTCGGGCTCGTCCTTCGTCGTCATCGGCATGCCCCAGTTGCGCCCGAGGTGAACGCGCGCCCAGACTGCCAGGGCGAGTCCGCCGAGGAAGAGCGCGGTCCCGAGCACGGCAACGGGAACGTTTGTCAAGGAGCCGGCGCCGGGGTGCACGGCGCGCACGACGATGAACGTGATCGCCAGGATCGCAAACGTCGACCCGCGTCCGCGCAGGTCACGACGCGATCCCGGCTTGGCGCTCACGGCCGCGATCACCCAGGAGACCCAGAAGACGGCCCAGGTGACGTAGATGACCGTGTGGAGGGTGGTCATGTTTCAGCCCCGGTGCATCAGGCGGCCAACCGCGGCCATCAGCTCATCGGTCTTCGCATCGCGCTCGGCGGGGTCGGCGCCGAGCACGCAGTGGTGTGCGTGATCGTCGAGCAGGCCGAGCGCGACCTTGTCGAGCGCGGCCTGGACCGCGTGGATCTGCGTCAGGACGTCGATGCAGTAGCGCTCCTCGTCGACCATTCGCTCGATCCCTCCGATCTGGCCGGCGATGCGGTGTAGGCGCGCGATCAGCTGGTCCTTGGTCGCGGAGTAGCCGCGCAGCGGTTGGGGATACCCCATGGGGGTATCGTACCGACTGTGGACGTCGTCTGGCACGGACTGCGCGACACGCTGCTGATGGCGTGGGAGGTGTGGTGGGCGCTCGTCTTCGGTTTCGCGATCTCGGCAGCGGTGCAGGCGTGGGTGCCGCGCGAGCGGATCGAGGCTTCGCTCGGCGGCAGCGGGCCGGCGGCGGTCCTGCGCGCCACCGGGCTCGGCGCCGCCTCATCGTCGTGTTCCTATGCGGCGGTCGCGATCGCCAAGAGCCTCTTCCAGAAAGGAGCTTCGGCGGCGAGCGCCCTCGCCTTCCAATTCGCGTCGACGAACCTCGTTTGGGAGCTGGGGCTCGTGCTCTGGACGCTGATCGGCTGGCAGTTCGCGCTTGCCGAGTACGTCGGCGGCCTCGTGATGATCGCCTTGATGGCGCTCTTTCTGCGCGCGTTCGTCACACCGCGGCTCGAGGCCGCCGCGCGCGAGCACGCGCGGGGAGCCACCGCCGGACACGAGCACCACAGCGTTGGTGGGCGGATGCGCCTGCGGAGCATCGACTCGTGGTCCGACGTCGCGCACAACTTCCGCGGCGACTGGCAGATGCTCTACAAGGAGATCGCCGTCGGCTTCCTGCTCGCGGGCTTCGCCGCTCAGATCCCGCGCGCCACGTTGCGCGACGCCTTCCTGACGAGCTCGCCACACGCCGTGCAGGTGCTGTGGGGCGCGCTGATCGGCCCGTTGATCGCGGTCGCCAGCTTCGTCTGCTCGGTCGGCAACGTGCCGCTCGCGGCCGTCCTGTGGAGCGGCGGGATCAGCTTCGCCGGCGTCGTCGCCTTCCTCTTTGCCGACCTCGTGATTGCGCCGATCATCGTGATCTACCGCAAGTACTACGGCTGGCGCTACGCGCTCGCGATCACGGCGCTGATGGGGGTGACGATGATCGCCGCCGCGATCGTCGTCGACCTCGCGTTCAGCGGTCTCGGATTGATTCCGGCCGGGCGACCCTCGCATGGGCATGTGTTCGGTGCGGTGCGCGCCGACTACAAGCTCGTGCTCAACCTCATCGCCAGCGTGGCATTCCTGGTCCTGTTCGGCCTGACCGTGCGCCGCGGCGCGACGGACCCCGTCTGCGGGATGCAGGTGGATCGTCGCCGGGCGCTGCGCGCAACCGTCGGTGGACGGAGCTACTACTTCTGCTGCGAGGGCTGCCGCGCGCGCTTCGAGCGTGACGCTAGCCTGACGTCGTAATGCCAGCACGAGGCCGGATCCGTCCGAACCCGCGGCCAGGGCTATCGTTAGTGAGCATGGGGAGGCCGCGAGTTCTGATCGCTGACGATGATCAAGCGGTTCGGGCGGTGCTGGCGGCGACGCTCGGGCGGGAGTTCGAGATCGTCGCCGAGGCCACCGATGCCGTCGAAGCGATCGCACTCGCCCGCAAGCATCGTCCCGATGCGGCGCTCGTCGACCTGAACATGCCGGAGGGCGGTGGCCGCGTCGCCGTCCCGGGCATCCTCGCCGCCTCGCCGAAAACAGCGATCGTTGTGATCTCGAGCGATGACGAGGACTCGATCGTGCGCGAGCTGATGATCGGCGGCGCGATCGCCTACGTCCGCAAGGGCACTGACCCGCGTGAGACGCTCAACCGGGCGATCGTCGCGCACAAGGACACGCGCTACAACCTGTAGCGGGCCGCGCCTGCGGCGGCGAGGATAGTGCTAGATTACCTAGCGCTATTCTGCCGGTCGGATGGTGGCGCATGCGGGTTGATCGTTCCGAATCGACGGCTGTGTTCGAGCAGGTGGCGGCGGAGATACGCCGGGCAATCCTCGACGGCGAGGCGCGCCCGGGCGAGCGGCTGCCGCCGGCGAAGGATCTCGCCGCCGAGCTCGGCGTCAACGCGAACACCGTCTTGCGCGCGCTGCGGTTGTTGCGCGACGAGGGTTTGCTCGAGTTCCGCCGTGGGCGCGGCGTGAGCGTGGCCGGTACACCCGAGCGGACGGCCGTACTGACCGCGGCGCGCGAGTTGATCGACGTCGCGCGCCGGCACGGTTACCGGCGGGAGGAGCTCCTGCGGATGATCGAGACCCTGCCGTAGCCCAGTTACTAACGACCAGATTCCCTGGAGCAACCAGTTCAGCTGGTCCTCTCCGTAGGGGAGCCGTCGTCGCGGCAGGCGAGCCGCGACAATCCCAACATGCGGGTGCTTGTCGTCGAGGATGAGGAGAAGCTTGCGAGCCTGCTGCGCCGCGGGCTTCGCCGCGCCGGGATGGCCGTCGACGTGGCGCGCGATGGCGATGGTGCGCTGACCCGCGCGACGAGCACCGACTACGACGTGATCCTGCTCGACGTGATGCTCCCCGGCCGCGATGGGATCGAGCTGTGCCGGATGCTGCGCGAGCGCGACGTGTGGTCGCCGACGCTGATGCTGACCGCGCTCGGCGAGGTCGACGACCGCGTGCGCGGGCTCGACGCGGGCGCCGACGACTACCTGACGAAGCCGTTCAGCTTCGAGGAGCTGCTCGCGCGGATCCGCGCCCTAACGCGGCGTCCGGTCGGGCCGCGCTCGGCTATCCTGAGCGTCGACGACCTGCGCCTCGATCCCGCCGCGCGGCGAGCGTGGCGCGGCGAGGTGGAGCTCGCGCTGACCGCGCGCGAGTTCGCGCTGTTCGAGGCATTCATGCGCCGCCCGGGGGAGGTCTTGAGTCGCTTCGACCTGCTCGAGCACGCCTGGGACGAAAGCTATGAGAACCGCTCGAATGTGATCGAGGTCTACGTCGGTTACCTGCGCGACAAGGTCGACCGGCCGTTCGGGCGCAACTCGCTCGAGACCGTGCGCGGTGCGGGCTACCGGCTGCGCCAGGAGGAGCAGGTGATCGCGTGATCGCGCGCTTCGAAGCCTGGTTCGCGCGCCGATCGATCCGCCTCAAGCTGACGCTCGCCTTCGCGGGCGTCTCGGCTGTGCTGCTCGGCGGGCTCGCGCTCGCGCTCTACTTCTCGTTCGAGGTCGGCCTCGATGACGGGATCAATCGCTCGCTCGACGCCCGCGCGGCCGAGCTCGGGGCGCTCGAGCGCCCCGCGAAGCCGACGCTCGCGGCGCGACCGCCGCTCGCGGAAAGCTCAGGCGCGTTCGCGGAGATCCTGAGCCTGCACGGCAAGGTGCTCGACGCGACCGCCGGCCTGCGCCACACGCCGCTGCTGGACGCGCGCGCGATCACGGCGCTGCACGGCTCGACGCTGATCAGCGACCGCGGCAACTCGCGATTGTTGGCGAGGCCGCTTCGCGACGCCCGCGGCGAGGTCCTCGTCGTCGGCGTTTCGCTCGCGCAGCGCGACCACGCGCTCAACGTGCTCGGGGACCTGCTCTTCTTCGGCGGCCCACTGATGCTGCTGTTGAGCTCGGGCGCCGCCTACCTGGTCGCCGCCAACGCGCTCGCTCCGGTCGAGCGCATGCGCCGGCGCGCCGCCGAGATCTCGGGCGGGGAGCGCGACGCCCGCCTGCCGGTGCCGGCGTCGAGCGATGTCCTGACTCGCCTCGGAGAGACGCTGAACGCGATGCTCGGGCGCGTCAGCGACGCGGTCTCGCGCGAGCGCGCGCTCGTCTCGCACGCGAGCCACGAGCTGCGCACGCCGCTCACGGTCCTCAAGCTCGAGCTCGAGCTCGCGCTCGACCCCGAGCGCAGCCGCGAGGAGATGGCCGACGCGCTGCGCTCAGCCGTCGAGGAGGTCGACCGGATGACCCGCCTCGCCTCCGACCTGCTCGTCATCGCGCGGGCCGGCGAGGGCCAGCTGCCGGTCCGTCCGCAGGTGGTCGACGTCGCGGTGATGCTGCGCGCGAGCGCGGAGCGCTTCGACCGGATCGCGCGAACCGAAGGGCGCACGATCCGCACCGACATGACCGATTCGCTTGTCGTGGCGCTCGACCCTGACCGCCTCGAGCAGGCGCTCGACAATCTGCTCACGAACGCTCTGCGCCACGGCTCCGGCACGATCGAGCTCGAGCTACGCGAGCGCGACGGCGCGGTTGAGCTCCATGTGTTCGACGAAGGGCCGGGCTTCCCAGAGGAGTTCCTCCCGCATGCTTTCGAGCCCTTCACGCGCGCCGAGGCCTCGCGCACCGGCGAGGCGACCGGCCTCGGCCTCTCGATCGTGCGGGCCATCGCCGAGGCGCACGGCGGTAGCGCCGGCGCCGGCAACCGCGCGGGGGGTGGGGGTCACGTATGGGTGCTGCTGCGCCCCGCGGAGCTCACGCCGGACACGCGCGCGCACCGGAGCGCGATGGCGCCCGCGGGAAGCCGATCCTCACGGTGACGCCGACGGGCGCGGCCGAGCTGCGATGAGGACTCGCCTTGCGATCGCGGACCATATGCTGGCTCGCTGGTGCGATCGCGAACTGTGGCGTTCGACAAGCTGACGAGCAGCGACATCGCTGCATGGTCCGAGTGCGCCGCGCGATCGCTTGAGCCAAACCCGTTCTTCGAGCCGGCGTGGCTGCTGCCCGCGGTCGAATACCTCGGGGAGGCAGACGCGCCGGTGCTCGTCCTCGTCGAACGCAACGGAACAGTCGAGTGCTGCCTTCCGCTCGGGACGGTTGGGATCGACGAGGAAGCTTCTGCTGAGGGCGCGAGGCGCTCATCGCTGACGACGATGATCGCGCCTGACGCGCTCGCTCTAGGGACCCCGCTCGTCACCGAGCAAGGCGGCGGCGAGGCCATTGCGTGCGCCGTCGGTGAGCTCGTGCGTGAAGCGCTCCGACGCGGTTCGGAGCTCGTCGATATGGAGTGGGTGGGCTGTGCCGGCCCGGTCAGCCGCCTGCTGCACGAAGCGGCAGCGGAGCAGGGTGTGCGGCTGGTCGCGTTCGATAGCTGGGAGCGAGCCTTTCTGCGCCGGCGTGTGGGCGAGGAGGCCTACTGGCTCGCGAATATCGGGAAGCACCGGCGCCGCACGATTCGCCAGCACCGCAACCATCTCGAGCTGGCTGCCGGCGGGCGTTCCAGCGTGCGCGTGAGGACCGATCGGGACGCCGTTGCCGACTTCCTGGCGCTCGAGGCTTCCGGCTGGAAAGGCAACGAGCCAGGTGGCCTTGCCTTCCAGCGCAGCGAGGCGGGGGCGAGCTTCTTCGCGGCCGTGTGCGCCCACTACCTCGACGAGGGCCGCATGTGGTTCAGCTCCCTGGAGGGCGACGGCCAAACGATCGCGATGCTGTGCTGCGTACGTTGTGGCACGGGGACGTTCGCCTACCGTACGGCCTACGACGAGGCGTGGGCGCGGTTTGGCCCCGGCGTTCAGATCTTCCTCGCCGCGATGGAGCATTTCGACGCCGACACGGACGCCGCCTGGCTCGACAGCTGTGCCGCCCGCGGGAACGAGCACCTGCTCGGGCTGCTTCCCGATCGCAAGCTGCTCGCAACGTTCATGCTGCGCCCGCACGAGCCGTAGAGCGGCCGTACGACTGAGAACCGAGTCAGGCGCGGATCAGCGACAGCACTTCGTCGCGACGGAGCTCCATGTCTTCGCGCGAGACGAGCGACTCGAGGCACAGTCGCAGCAGCGGCTCGGTGTTCGAGGAGCGCACGTTGAAGTGCCAGTCGGGATAGTCGATCGAGATGCCGTCGAGCGTCGATTGCTCGGCATCCGAATAGCGCCGGGCGATCTCGCTGATCTTCGCCGGCGCATCGTTGACTTCGCTGTTGATCTCGCCCGAGATGAAGTACTTGTCGCGGAACGCGCGGACCAGCTCTGAGACCGGACGGCCCGCGCGCGCGGCAATCTCGAGCATCAACAGCGCGGGGATCGTGCCCGAGTCGGCGCAGTAGAAGTCACGGAAGTAGTAGTGCCCGGAGACCTCGCCGCCGAACAGCGAGCCCTCCTCGCGCATCCGGCGCTTGAAGAACGCGTGGCCGACGCGGTTCGGATAGGAGGTGCCGCCTTCGGCGGCAACGGTGTCGGCGACCGCCCGCGAGGCGCGCACGTCGTAGAGGATCGTCGCGCCTGGGCTCGAGCGCAGCAGGGTGCGCGCGAGCAGCGCGGTCATGAAGTCACCGTCGATGAACTCGCCCTGCTCGTCGATGAAGAAGCAGCGATCGGCGTCCCCGTCGAAGGCGATGCCGATGTCCGCGCCCTCCGCCTTGACCTTGTCGATGATGAAGGCGCGGTTCTCCTCGAGCAGCGGATTCGGCTCGTGGTCGGGGAATTTCCCGTCGGGCTTCCAATAGGTCTCGACCAGATCGAGGCCCAGTCGTTCGAGGATCGGGCCGACCATCGGGCCGGCCATCCCGTTGCCGCCGTCGAGGACGACGCGCAGGCCCTTGATCGCGTCCGGGTCGACGAAGCGGATGACCGCCTCATCGAAGCCGCGGCGCCACTCGGCCCGCTCCTGGCTACCGCCGCCCGGCGCCCGCCCGAGGCCCGCCTCGACCTTGCGACGCACGTCGTCGATGCCCGCATCGCCCGACAGCGGCAGCGCACCGCGACCGACGAGCTTCGCGCCCGTGTACTTCGCCGGGTTGTGCGAAGCGGTGCAGACAAGCCCGCCGTCCAGGCCGCGCGCTCCGACAAGCCAGTAGAGGACCTCGGTCGCGGCCTCGCCCGCGTCCATCACGTGCACGCCTTCGGCCATCAGACCGGTCTTGTAGCGCTCGGTCAGCTCGGGTGAGCTCAGGCGCATGTCGTGGGCGAGCGCTATGCCGAGGTCGCGAGGCTGCTTCCCCGCCTGCTCGGCGAGCACGCGCGCGAAAGCGCGCGCGATCTCCTCGGCGAGATCGCCATCGATCTGCTCGCCATAGATCCCGCGGATGTCGTAGGCCTTGAAGATCGAGCGGTCGAGATACATGCCCGTCGGGATCGTATGGGGTGGCACCATCGGGCGGCGTCTACCCCGTGAGCGCACCTCGATCACGCGCCGAGCCTCCACGCGCCGACCTCGGCTGCTGCCGGAAGAGCGTCGGTCGCGCCGCATCGCGCCACCCCAACCCCTGATCCCTAGAATCGGACGCATGTCGGGACACAGCAAATGGGCTGGCATCAAGCACAAGAAGGCGATCGTCGACGCGCGGCGCGGACAGCAGTTCACGAAGCTCGCGCGGGCGATCACGGTCGCGGCGCGCGAGGGCGGCGGCGACGTCGACGCGAACGCGGCGCTGGCGAACGCCGTCCAGAAGGCGAAGGACGCGTCGATGCCCAAGGACAACATCGAGCGCGCGATCGCGAAGGGCGCGGGCGCGGGCGCCGACGCAGAGGCGATCGAGACGGTGCTCTACGAGGCCTACGGGCCGGGGGGCGTCGCGCTGCTGATCGAGGCCTACACCGACAACCGCAACCGAACGGGCGCCGATGTGCGCCACCTGCTCTCGCGAGCCGGCGCGAGCCTCGGCGAGCCCGGGAGCGTCGGCTACCTGTTCGAGAAGCGGGGCGTCGTCGTCGTCGATGGTGCGCGCTATGGCGAGGAGGATCTGCTGCCGGCGGTGGAGGCGGGCGCGCTCGACATCGAGGCTGACGAGGAGCTGCTCGAGGTGATCGCCGAGCCGGGCGACCTGGGCGCCGTGCGCGCGGCACTCGAGGAAGCGGGGATCGAGATCGAGCGCGCCGAGCTCGAGCAGCGCCCGACCGTGCGCATCGAAATCGGCGAGGAGGACGCCAAGCGCCTGTTCCGGCTGATCGAGTCGCTCGAGGACAACGACGACGTCGGCGCCGTGCACTCGAACTTCGACGTCTCGGACGAGGTCCTGGAGCGCGTCGCGGGGTAGGACCCCTAGGGCGGGGGAGGCTCGGTCAGCGCTGCGAGGTCGTCGAGGTCGACCGGGCGACCGCTTGCGCGCTTCATCGCGATGAGGTCGTCGAGGCCGACGACCGGGATCCTGAGCTCGTCGAGCTCGACCTCGAGCGCGCGCCCGCGGAGCTCGCTGTATGGCGGCGCGCCAGGGGCCTCGAGCACCACGTCGAGCGCGCCATGGCGGGTCGCGAACTGCCAACGCGCCGCCCGCGGGAGCGTTGTGACATCGATCTCCGGATCCTCGGCACCCGGGTTGAGAACGCGCGCTCCGAGAGCGCTCAAAGCCGCCGCCAGCAGCGTCAGGTTGGCGCGCGCAGGTGCCGGCATGATGTCGATGTCGGCGGTCGTGCGCATGTGCCCGTGCGTCTGGACCGCGAGGCCACCGATCAGGACGTAGTCGACGCCGTGACGCGCCAGCGCCCCGAGGATGCGCTGTGCGTCAAAGGATTCAGCCGGTTGCGCCATTCGCCACGCGGGCCTGGTCGCGTAGTCGCACCGCGAGCCGGTCGGCCGACAGCGCGAGGGCCAGTCGCTCGGCCGCGGGCCTGGCACGCAGGCTGGCGAGATGGAGGGGATCGAAGCGGCCAGTCAGGCGGACTGCCTGGAGGTCGGGCTCGAAGCCCATGGCGAGCATCAAAGCGCAGATCGTCTCCCACGTCGGGGACGTGAGGCCGCGCTCGATCCTGCTGACGGCAGCCTGCGTGGTCCCGGCGCGACGAGCCAGCGATCGCTGGCTCAGGCCAAGACCGAGGCGCTTATCGCGAATGAGATCGCCAGAGCCGATACAGAAAAGTATATCAGCTGCTCGCGCTGGTATGGCTGGCCGAGACCGCCGTGGCGCAGGCGTCCGGGCCGCCGCGCAGAATCACGGATCGAACAGATGATCGTGCTGGGAATCGATCCGGGCCTCGCAAACACCGGCTATGGCGTCGTCGCGCGCCGTGGCGGGCGGCTCGTCGCGCTCGACGGCGGTGTGATCGAGACCGCTGCGGGCGTTGCCACCGAGCAGCGCCTCGCGCAGCTGCACGCCGAGCTCGCGGCGCTCGTCGAGGAGCACGCGCCGGAGGCAGTCGCGCTCGAGGACCTCTATTTCGGCGCGAATGTCCGCACCGCGTTTGCCGTGGGGCAGGCGCGCGGGGTCGCGATGCTCGCCGCCGGGGAGCGCGGGCTCGACTGCTACAGCTACACGCCGCAGCAGATAAAAGCCGCCGTCTGCGGC
Source organism: Solirubrobacterales bacterium (assembly GCA_003138355.1). GTDB lineage: Bacteria > Actinomycetota > Thermoleophilia > Solirubrobacterales > Solirubrobacteraceae > Palsa-513. Next base: position 150,039 of record PLFX01000016.1, on the reverse strand, counting down.
AGCGGGCGCGCCGGCAAGGAGCAGGTCGGCTGGATGGTGAAGAGCCTGCTCTCGCTGGCAGCGCTGCCCGCGACCGACCATGCAGCGGACGCCCTGGCGGTCGCGATCTGCCACGTCAACCACGCGCCGGTGGCGGCGGCGCTCGCGCGATGATCGCGCTGCTGCGCGGCGAGGTGGCGTCACGCCGCGCCGACTGCGTCGTGGTGCTGTGCGGCGGCGTCGGCTACAAGCTCGCGGTCTCCGCACCGACGCTGGCGACGGTGCCGCCGGTCGGCAGCGAGGTGACGCTGCACACGCACCTCGTGGTGCGCGACGACGCGCTCGCGCTCTACGGGTTCGCGAGCGAGGAGGAGCGCGAGCTCTTCCTGCTCTTGCTCGGCGTGCAGTCGGTCGGACCGAAGGTCGCGATCGCGGTGCTCGGCGGCGGTAGCACGAGTGAGCTCTACGCGGCGATTGCGGCGGGGGATGTCGCGCGCTTCCAGACAGTGCCGGGGATCGGCAAGCGCACCGCGGAGCGGATCATCGTCGAGCTGCGTGAGAAGGTCGGCGAGAGCGTGGGAGAGGCGATCGTCGCGCGGCGCACCGGCGAGCCCGCGCCACGACAGGTCGCCCGCGAGGGCCTGCTCGAGCTCGGGTTTGCGCCGTTTGAAGTCGAGTCTCTGCTTGCCGCGGCCGAGGGCGAGAGCGCCGAGGAGATCCTCGCGGCGGCGCTTCGCGCCAACCGTCAGGCGGCCAGCGCGTGAGCACGCGTGAGCGCATCCAGACGCCCTACCTCTCGCCCGAGGACGAGCTCGACATCACGCTGCGCCCGCGCCGGCTCGAGGAGTTCGTCGGCCAGAGCCAGCTCAAGGAGCAGCTCGCAGTCGCGATCGAGGCGGCGAGCGCACGCGGCGAGGCGCTCGACCACGTGCTCCTCGCCGGACCGCCCGGCCTCGGCAAGACCTCGCTCGCGCAGATCGTTGCCGCCGAGCTCGGCGTCGCCTTCGTCGCGACCGCGGGCCCCGCACTCGAGCGCAAGGGCGACATCGCCGCGTTCCTCAGCTCGCTCGAGCCGCGCAGCGTGTTCTTCGTCGATGAGATCCACCGCCTGCCGCGCGCGCTGGAGGAGACCTTCTATCCGGCGATGGAAGACCATCGCCTGCCGATCACGGTCGGGCAGGGCGCGGGGGCGAAGGTCGTCACGCTCCCGCTGCCGCCGTTCACGCTGATCGGCGCGACGACGCGCTCGGGCCTTCTGACGACGCCGCTGCGCGACCGCTTCGGCATCCAGGCGCGCCTCGACTCCTACTCCCACGAGGAGCTTGCGGCGATCGTTACGCGTGCCGCGCGGATCCTCGAGGTGGAGCTTGAGGCGGGCGGTGCGCTCGCGATCGCGCGCCGCAGCCGCGGCACTCCGCGCGTCGCCAACCGACTCTTGCGCCGGGCGCGCGACTTCGCCGAGGTTCGCGGCGACGGGACCGTGAGCGCGGCCGCGGCCGAGGCGGCGCTCGCGCTGCTCGAGGTCGACGAGCTCGGCCTGGACCGGCTCGACCGCGAGATCCTGCGCGCCATCTGCGAGCGCTTCGGCGGCGGTCCGGTCGGCCTCAGCACGCTGTCGGTCGCCGTCGGCGAGGAGCGCGACACGATCGAGGACGTGTACGAGCCCTACCTGCTCCAGCTCGGGATGATCAAGCGGACGCCGCGTGGACGCGCGGCGACGACGCACGCCTTCGCGCACCTCGGGCTCGCCGCGCCGCCCGCCAGCGCGTCGTTGTTCTGACCTTCGCTTGAGGATGCGTCGGTAGGCTGTCAGCGGCGATGCCTCACCCTTTCATCTGCCCCAACTGCGGCGAGCGCTCGAGCGCCTCGGATCGCTATGAGGCGTTCCGCCGCGATGAGCGCGGCTGCTCGCACTGCGGCTTCTCGTTCCTCTTCGAGTTGCTCGACGACTACTACCCGGCACCGGACGCGGCGTTCTTCGTCGCCGATCGCGAAGGACGCGTGATCGGTTGCGGGCGCGGATCGTTCGAGCTGACCGGCTACGAGGAGGAGGAGGTCGTCGGTCAGCCGATCGCGCAGGCGCTCGGTCTGAGCTTTGAGAACGGGGAGGACCACGTCGCGACCGTGCTCGAGTGGGGCGTGCGCGCGCTCGGCAAGCCCGCGACCGTACGAACCGAGAGCGACCGCTCAGCCACCGCGACAGCCGACCTCTTCCCCGCCTACGATGACGACGGTGGCCTGCTGCTGGTCCTGACGCCGGCGCGCTGAGGCGGCCGAGCACCGCTTCGCCACCGACCTTTTGCCGATGACACTGCCCGCAACGCGATGAGTGACCGCCGCCGCAACGCCTTCGTGCTGGCGCTGGTCGCCGGGATCGTCATCCTCTCGCTGCTCGTCACGGCCGGGATCCCGGGGGTCGTCAAGCCGAAGAAGACGCAGCTCGGCCTCGACCTCAAGGGCGGCGTCGAGCTGATCTTCCAGGGCCGCGCGACGAGCGGCGCCAAGGTCGATCCGAGCACGATCAGCCAGGCGATCAACATCATCCAGTCCCGCGTCAACTCGCTCGGCCTCGCCAACACCTCGGTCACTAGCGCCGGGCGCAACGAGGTCGACGTGAGCCTCGCGGGCGCGAAGAACGTCGCGCAGGCCGAGGCGGCGGTCGGCTCGACCGGGCAGCTCTACTTCTACGACTGGGAGGCGAGCGTGCTCGGGCCGCGCTGCCAGCCGGGCGGACCGAACAACGACTCGGTGACGGGGGACAACCCCGCACAGGGGGGCGGCAGCCCCGGAACGTCGGCAAACGCGCTCACCGAATACGCCGCCATCCAGCGCGCCGCCGGCTGTCCCGAGCACCATTACAAGGCGCTCATGTCGGCGGAGTACGGGACGGTCTACTACGTCAATCCAAAGACGAAGACGGTTCTGACGCCCGCCGGCCAGATCGTTCCCGCACCCGGTAACAAGGCCGCCTTCGACCAGGCGGTCGGGTACCTGGACCTCGACGTCTCGCAGTCGGGCAAGAAGTTGCCCGCCGGTGCCAAGCTCGTCTACGTCAAGCCCGGCACGGTCGTGCGCCAGGCGCTGACGCCCAACGACGGCAGCGACCCCTCCTACAACTTCTACTACGTCCTCAAGGACGACCCCGCGATCAGCGGTAAGGACGTCACGAACCCGAGCGCCCAAACGGACACGCAGAGCGGCCAGGAGGTCGTCGCGTTCGGCTTCCGCGGCGGCGCCGTCAACACGTTCCTGAACGTGACCGCGAGGATCGCGCAGCGCGGCTCGCAGAACACGGTCGGCGGCAACGACAACTTCCAGCACTTCGCGATCGTGCTCGACACACGGCTCGTCACGGTCCCCTACATCGACTTCACGCAGAACCCGAGCGGGATCGACGCGTCGAGTGGCAGCCAGATCCAGGGCAGCTTCACGGTCGCGACCGCCACCCAGCTCGCGAACCTGATCTCGAGTGGCGCGCTGCCGATCAACCTCGTCGTCATCTCGAGCCAGCAGGTCTCGGCTACGCTCGGCCACCAGGCGCTCAACGCGGGTCTGCTCGCGGGCGCGGCAGGGCTCCTGATCGTCGCACTGTTCCTGGTCGTCTTCTACCGCGTGCTCGGCCTGATCGCGGTCGCCGCCCTCGCGATCTACGCGATCTACTTCTTCGCGCTGATCAAGCTGATCCCGATCACGCTGACGCTGCCGGGAATCGCCGGCCTGATCCTCACGATCGGCGTCGCCGCGGACGCGAACGTCGTGATCTTCGAACGCGTCAAGGAGGAGTCGCGCGCCGGTCGCTCGCCGGCGAACGCGATCGCCGCCGGCTACAAGCGCGGCTTCAGCTCGATCGTCGACGCGAACGCGGTGACGTTCATGACGGCGTTCATCCTCTTCATGCTCTCCGAGCAGGACGTGAAGGGCTTCGCCTTCACGCTCGGCATCGGCACGATCGTCTCGCTGTTCACGGCGGTCGCGGCGACGCGCGCGATCCTCACATCGGCCGGCACGACGCGCTTCGTCCGCCGCCCCTCCTTGCTCGGCGTGCGCGAGCACTTCACGGCCTGGCGCTTCGACTTCATGGGCCGCTCGCGCTGGTTCTTCACGCTGTCGGGGACGATCCTCGCGGTCGGCGCGATCGCGATCGGCGCGAACGGCATCAACTTTGGCATCGACTTCGTCGGCGGCACGCAGATCCAGACGACATTCGTCAAGCGCGCTTCGATCGCGAACGTGGACAAGGTGCTCGCGTCGCTGAGCGGGCACGGCCTCGCGAAGGCGCTCGCGCACCCGGTCGTGCAGCAGATCAGCGCGAAGTCGCTCGGTGGCGCCTCCAACGGCGTGAAGGTCGCGAACAGCTTCCAGATCTCGGTCAAGACGCTCTCGCCGCAACAGCTCGGGAGCGCGTTCTTGCCGGGCACGGTCGAAGGCGCACTGGCCCACGCGTTCGGGGACCACAACTTCAGCTCGAGCTCGGTCGGCCCGAGCTTCGGCAAGACGGTCGAGAACTCGGCGCTGATCGCGATCATCGCCTCGCTGCTCGCGATCTCCGCGTACATCGCGCTGCGCTTCGAGTGGAAGTACGCGGTCCCGGTGCTGATCGCCCTCGCCCACGACCTGCTGATCACGGCGGGCGTCTACGCGTTGACCGGGAGGCAGGTGACGGCCGACACGGTCGCGGCGCTGCTCACGATCCTCGGCTACTCGATCTACGACACGATCATCGTCTTCGACAGGGTGCGCGAGAACGTCGCGCGAATGCAGAACGCCGCCTTCTCGCAGGTCGTCAACCGCTCCATGTCCGAGGTCTTGACGCGGTCGCTCGCGACGAGCTTCTGCACGCTGCTGCCCGTGGTCGCGCTGCTGCTGTTCGGCGGCACCACGCTCAAGGACTTCGCCTTCGCGCTACTCGTCGGCGTCGCCTCGGGCGCCTACTCCTCGATCTTCATCGCCTCGCCGGTCCTCACGCACTGGAAGGAGCGCGAGCTCGTCTACCGTCGCCGGCGCGCGCGCATCGCGGCCGCGCACGGCGGGGTCGTACCCGCGTATGCGACCACAGGTGAGGAGGCGCGCGAGACGACGGTTGAGCCGCGGCGTCCGCGAAGCAGCGGCCGTATCACTCAGCCGGCGCTTCCCGGAGCCGCTGTCTCGGGCTCCGAATGGGGCCAGCTCGTGCGCGACCTCCACGCGGACCGCCCGGCGCGGTCGCTGCTGCCCGAACCGGAGCCCGAGATCGACCCGACCGCCGACGCGCGCCCCGAGGACGTCGTGATGCCGAGGGACGACCGATCCGTCAGACCGCGCGGAGCGTCGAAGTCGCGCGGGCGCGGCCGCCGCCACGGAAGGAACAGGTAATGGGTCTTTTGGCTTGGGTCATGCTCGGCCTCGCTCTCTGGCATTACACGATCTGGCTGCCCGACCGCTTCTGGGGCGGCATCGTCGGCGCGCTCCTGTTCTCGATCGTCGGCTCGGTTATCGCCGGGATCGTGATCTTCGCCGTGGCCCACCACGGCCTCGCCATTCCCGGGCGCCACGACACGCACGTCTCGACGGTGCTCTACGCGATCCCCGGATCGATCCTCGGGATGCTCGCTGGCTACATGATCGGCGCGTCGCGCGAGCGCGGCACGCGACGCGCGTAATCCGCCGCACCCGGCGTTCCGTCGCACCGCGCGCGTAGGCTCGTCCGCGATGAGCGCTCAAGGGGACACGGTCGCCTTCGAGCTCGCGCCGGTGCCGTTCGCGCAGCTCGCGCGGCTCGAGCGCGAGCTCGGCGTCAGTCACGTGCTCGCTCAGGTCCTCGCGCGCCGCGGGCTCGCGGACCCCGCCGCCGCGCGCGCATTCCTGAGCGCCGAGGAGGCGCATTCGCCGCGGGCGCTGCGCGGGATCGGCGCCGCGGTCGAGCTCGTCCTCTCGCACCTGCGCCGCGGCTCGGTGATCACCGTCCACGGCGACTACGACTGCGACGGCGTCTGCTCGACGGCGATCCTCGTCAGCGCGTTGCGCGAGCTCGGCGCCGACGTCGATTGGTATCTGCCCGACCGGCTCGGCGATGGCTACGGGCTCTCGCCGGCGACCGTCGAGCGGCTCGCCTCGCGCGGCACGCGCCTGCTGATCACGGCCGACTGCGCGATCACGGCGATCGACGCCGTCGCGGCCGCGCGCAGTGCAGGGCTCGACGTCCTCGTCACCGACCACCACGCGCCGCGCGCCGACGGCTCGCTCCCCGACGCGCCGATCGTGCACCCGGCGCTCTGCGCCTACCCGTGCGAGCACCTCTGCGCCACCGCGGTAGCAATGAAGCTCGCGCAGGCGCTGCGGGGTGGGGCGGGCCTCGACGAGGGCGAGCGGCCCGACGAGCTCGAGCTCGTGGCGCTCGCCACGGTCGCCGACGTCGTCCCGCTGCTCGGCGAGAACCGCCGGCTCGTGCGCGACGGCCTGCGCGCACTCTCGCGCACCGGGCGCATCGGGTTGCGCTCGCTGATGGCGGTCGCGCAGGTCGATCCGCTGCGGATCGGCGAGCGCCAGCTCGCGTTTGCGCTCGCGCCGCGGATCAACGCCGCCGGGCGGATCGCCCGCGCCGACGTGGCGCTCGAGCTACTGCTGACCGACGATCCGCAGCGCGCCGCGCAGCTCGCGGCGGAGCTCGACCGGCTCAACGGCGAGCGGCGCAACACCGAAACGCGGATCCGCTTCGAAGCCGAAGCCCAGGTCGCCGCCACCGGCCCAGCCGCGGCCTATGTCCTCGCGGGTGAAGGCTGGCACCCCGGCGTCGTCGGGATCGTCGCGGCGCGGATCGCCGAGCGCCACCACCGCCCCGCCGTGCTCCTCGCGCTCGCCGAAGATGGGGCGCCCGCCGTCGGCTCGGCGCGCTCGATTCCAGCCTTCGACCTGCTCGCCGGCCTCGGGGCCGCGAGCGGCGAGCTGATCGCCTACGGCGGCCACCGCGCCGCGGCCGGCCTGCAGGTCGAGCGCGAGCGCATCGACGCGTTCCGCGGAGCGTTCGTCGCCCATGCGGAGCGCGTCCTCGGACCCGAGCAGCTCGCGCGCCGCGAGCGCGCCGACGCCGTCGTCGATGCGCAGGACATCGGCCTCGAGCTCGCGGAGGAGCTCGCCGGGCTTGGTCCGTTCGGCTGCGCGAACCCGCCGGTCTCGCTGCTGTTCCGCGCCGCCACGATCGACGGCGTGAGCGGCTTCGGCGGCGAGGGTCGCGGCGAGCACGCGCGCTTCACGCTGCGCTCCGGCCGCGCGCGAGCCCGCGCGGTCGCGTTCGGGTCGGGCACGCGGCTCGGGTTCGAGCCCGGCCAGGCGGTCGATGCGGCGTTCGCCCTCGAGCGCCACGAATGGCAGGGGGTCGTCGAGCCGCGGCTCGTGCTGCGCACAGCGGCGCCCTGCGCCCCCGAGCCGCTGCGGCTCGTCGGCGAGCCGCAGGACCGGCTCGCGTGCGCGCTCGCGGAACTCGACCGTGACCTGGCCGCGCTTCCGCTGCGCGGTGGCGAGATGCGCGAGCTCAACGATCGGCGAGGGCGCGGCATCGGGGCGACACTCGGCGAGCTCGTCGCGAGCGCTGAGCGCGTCCTCGTGCTGTGCGCCTCCGCACCGGAGCGCCGGCGCCACCTCGACGGGCGCCTCGGCGGCTTTGACCTCTGCGACTACGCGGCGCTCGAGCGCGAGCCGGCGCTGACGGACCCCTACGCGCACGTTGTGCTGCTCGACCCGCCGTCGTGCGCGGCGCAGCTCGCGCTCGCGCAGGCCGGGACCGGCGTGACCCACCTGGCGTGGGGAGAGGCTGAGCTACGCTTTGCAGCACACATACACGTGCGGGAGTACCAGCTGAGAGGCCCGCTCGCGGCCTGCTACCGAGCCCTTCATCTCGGCGGCAGCGTCAGCGGCGGGAAGCTCGCGGAGGTGCTCAGCGGAGACGCGCGCGAGCCATGGTCGGTCGGGCTCGCAGGGCGCGTGCTGCGGGTCCTCTCAGAGCTCGAGCTCATCGCGATCGAGCGCGATTCGCGGCTGGTGCGAGTGATCAGCACAGCGAGCACGAGCCTCGAGCACTCGCCCGCCTACCGCGCATACTGTGAGCGACTAGAGGACGGCCTCAGATACCTAGAACCAAGCAAGGAGCAGGCAGCGTAGAGCCCACCCAGGAGGCGGCGAGGATCGAGCCTGTCGTCGCTGACGCTCCATCGCTGCGCGCGGCCGAGCTCACCGAGCCCGAGCGCGGCCTGCTCTCGGACCTCTTCGCGATCATCGAAGAGCACGCTGAGGAGGCGCTCGTCGAGATCGACCGCGGGCGCGTCGAGGAGGCGTTCCTGTTCGCTTGCGAGCACCACGCCGACCAGCGACGGCGCTCCGGCGAAGAGTTCATCACCCACCCCGTGGGCGTGGCGCTGATCTGCGCCGGCATGCTCCTCGACACCGAGACGCTCTGCGCCGCGCTCCTGCACGACACCGTCGAGGACACGACCGCGTCGCTCGCGGAGGTCGACGAGCGCTTCGGCGAGGAGATCGCGAGCCTCGTCGACGGCGTCACCAAGCTGACCGGGATCACGTTCTCCTCGCGCGATGAGGCGCAGGCGGAGAACTACCGCAAGATGATCGTCGCGATGGCGAGCGACGTGCGCGTCGTGCTGATCAAGCTCGCCGATCGCCTGCACAACATGCGCACGCTCAAGGCGCTGCCCAAGCAGAAGCAGCTCGAGAAGGCGCGCGAGACGCTCGAGATCTACGCTCCGATCGCCCATCGTCTCGGCATCCACGCGATCAAGTGGGAGCTCGAGGACCTGTCGTTCGCGACGCTCCACCCGCGCAAATACGCGGAGATCAAGGGCCTCGTCGCGCAGCAGCGCGAGGAGCGCGAGCGCTACGTCACCGCCGCCGGCTCCTACCTCCAGGGCGAGCTCGAGGCGCTCGGGATCGGCGCACTGATCTCTGGTCGCGCCAAGCACTTCTTCTCGATCTACACCAAGATGACCCGCAAGGGCCGCGAGTTCAACGAGATCTACGACCTCACGGCGATGCGTGTCGTCGTCGACAGCGTGAAGGACTGCTACGGCGCCGTCGGCGTCATCCATTCGCTGTGGAAGCCGCTGCCGGGGCGCTTCAAGGACTTCATCGCGATGCCGAAGTTCAACATGTACCAGTCGTTGCACACGACCGTGATCGGGCCCGAGGGACGGCCGCTCGAGATCCAGATCCGCACGCTCGAGATGCACAACATGGCCGAGTACGGCGTCGCGGCGCACTGGATGTACAAGCGCTCGGCGGACGCCAAGGGCGGCAAGAACGCCTGGTCGCAGGACGGCGAGAAGCTCAAGTGGCTGCGCTCGATGGTCGACTGGCAGCGCGAGACATCGGACCCCAAGGAGTTCATGGAGACGCTGCGCGTCGATCTCTTCGAGGACGAGGTCTACGTGTTCACGCCCAAGGGCGAGGTCAAGTCGCTAGCCGCCGGTGCGACGCCGCTCGACTTCGCCTACGAGGTCCACACCGACGTCGGCCACCGCTGCGTCGGGGCGAAAGTCAACGGCAAGATCGTGCCGCTGCACTACGAGCTGCGCTCCGGTGACATCGTCGAGATCCTCACCTCAAAGCGCGAGCGCGGCCCCTCGCGCGACTGGCTGGCCGTCGTCAAGACGACACGCGCGCGCAACAAGATCAAGGCGTGGCTCAAGGCGGAGACGCGCGAGGACACCGAGCACACCGGTCGCGAGGCGCTCCAGGACGCGCTACGCAAGCAGGGCCTGCCGGCACAGCGCGTCGCCGGCTCGGCACTGCTCGCCGACGTGATCCGCGAGATGGGCTTCCGCAAGGCGGAGGACTTCTACATCGCGCTCGGCGCGGCCAAGATCGCGCCCAAGACCGTCGTCGCGAAGATCATGACGCGGCTCAAGCACGGCGAGGCGGCCGAGGACGCCCCGAGCGTGAGCCAGGTCATCGCGACGCGTCGCGAGCGCCGCCGGCCGACCAACTCCTCGAGCGAGTTCGGGATCCGCGTCGAGGGCGTCAGCGACGTGATGGTGCGCCTCGCGAAGTGCTGCCGCCCGGTACCCGGCGATGAGATCGTCGGCTACATCTCGCTCGGTCGCGGGATCACGATCCACCGCGATGACTGCCCCAACGCACGCGCGCTCAAGCGCAGCCCGGAACGCTTCACGCCCGTCGCCTGGGAGGGCGAGCAGACGACCGGGTTCAAAGTCGAGATCCAGATCGACGGCTGGGACCGCCACCGCCTGCTCGAGGACCTCTCACGCACCTTCTCGGAAGCCGGCATGAACATCGTCGAAGCCCAGTGCACCGCCAACCCGCCGATGATCCGCAACCGCTTCGTCGTCGAATGTGCCGACACGCAGAGCCTCAAGACCTGCATCGCGCGGCTGCGCAACATCGACTCGGTGTTCGACGCGTTCCGGGTCACCCCCGGGTCATAGGCTGCGGGACCGCTCCTCGCCCTTAGGGCGATGAGCGGTACCCGTGCCGGCCGGGTCTGCGCGCTGGGATTCAGCTCTCGGTCGGGAGCCGGGCCTCACGAAGCCCTTCTCGCTGCTTGCGCGCCATGGGCAGCGGACCCGCGACGAATGATTGCCCGGCCAAAGGCCGAGCAAAATCGTTTTCGTGGGGGAACGCCGAGCGCCCGGCCGGAGCCGGGCGCTCGGTTGGAGCGCCGTGAAGCGCTTGTTACGGGGTGGGCGTGGAGCCCACTCGGGCTTCAAGCCTGCGCGACGCGAGGAGCTCTTCCTCGGGCGTTGTCAGTCGCGCGTGCCGTAGGCCTAGCACGACCAGCAAGGCCATGATGAACGCCAGGCAGAACGAGGCGATCATGGCCCAGAACATGACGATCCCGATCACCGAGAACGCGTACGCCTCGAGCAGCAGCCCTTGCAGCGTCACGCCCTTGAACGCGGTCGCCACGTCCGCCTCGAGGGTGGTGGCTTGAGCGCTACCGGGCTTGGCGGCCATCGCCGCGGCGCTCAACTTGGAGTAGACCCCGTGATAGGGCATGCCGGCGATGTCTTCGCGAATCTTGAGCGCGTAGGCGTTAGCCTGCGCCCCGTCGAGAACCTCCTGGCCAGCGTACGGGAGCAGGAACGAGCGCTCCGGGTAGTTCTCAGAGCCCTTTGTGAGAATCTGGGCCTTGGTCGGGAAGTAGATCTGCTGGTAGGCGAGCTGGTTGTGCACGCTCGAGCTCGTGAAGCTCTCGCCCCAGGCCAGCAGCCCGCCCGCAACGAGCAACACCACCACGATCACCAGCCCGGCGCTGCTCGCAATAAGATCGAATACCTTCCGGCGCATGAAGACGCTCCTTTCGCTTTGGCGCGATCACTCGGACGCCGCGCCAGGCGTTCTCGCCGCCGCCCGTTCGAGTTGTTGAACTGGGCGTACTCTCGCGCGCGCCGGACATAGCGCCATCCGCGCCCGTCCGTAAGGATTCCGCAGCGGGTTACCCGCAGCGGAGCGGGGTTTCTACGCACTCAGCAGGCGACGCGCAGTGCCTGGGGCACGAGCTCGAAGTGCGCCCGCTCGACATCGCCGACGTAGTCGCCGTCGAGCTGGAGCGGTAGCGGCCGATCGACCGCCTCGACCGTCACGCCGGTCGAGGTTGTGAACGCGTCGACCTGGCGGTGCGCGCCTATGTCGCGACGGCTGCTGAGCCCGCGCCAGAGCAGCGTCGGTAGGTCCACCGGCGACCCGCGTCGCAGTACGACGCCGGCGAGACGGCCGCCGTCCAGTGTGGCGCCGGCCGCGAGGTCGATCGGATGGTCGTTGAAGTAGGTGTAGTGATGGCCGTTCTGGACGACCGCCGTGATGCCGCTGAACTCGTTGGCATCGACGCTGACGCGCAACTGCGGCGGGCGAACGAGGTAGTGGCGCGCGACCACGTAGAGCGCACAAGCAGCGAAGAAACTCGCGCCGAGCCGTGCCTTCAGCGCTGAGCGCGCGTCGACCACCTTCACGACGCTGGCGTCGATGCCGACTCCGGCGCTGAACGTGTAATAGCGGCCGTTGACGCGCGCGAGGTCGATCGTGCGCACGCGCCACTTATCGGCGAGCCCGAGGAGGTACTCGGTCGCGTCGACGATCTCGCCGGGGATCCCAAGCAGCTTGCAGAGGACGTTGGCCGAGCCGCCCGGGAGCGGTGTCAGCGGGACTGCCGAGCCGGCGAGCCCCTGCACGACCTCGTTGACCGTCCCATCGCCACCGAGTGCCACGACCAGCCCGTAGCCGCCGGAGGCGGCCATAAATCCCAGCTCGGTCGCGTGCCCTTGGGCGCGTGTGGTGATCACCTCGAGCTCGAATCGCGAAGCGAGGGCGGAGAGCACGACGGTACGCAGCCGGTCGGAGACGGCGCTCGCGTACGGGTTGACGATCACGAGCGCGCGCCGGCGCGGGGGTGGGTCGAGCGGGTCGGCGGCTTGCGCCACGCGGAGAGCGTAGGGCCTATCCCGGTAGGGGGGGCTACTCGATTGATTGCGCCGCCGGCTGTGCCTATACTGGCTGGTACATAGCTGGACGCATCCAGAGGGGTGGAGGGACTGGCCCTATGAAACCCCGGCAACCATGCCGCGCAAGCGGTAAACGGTGCCAATTCCATCAGGCTCCAATGAAAGCCTGGGAGATGTGGAGGGGGTTACCGAGAGCCTTCGCCACAAGACCGGCGGAGGTTCTTTTTCATGGCGGTAGAGAAGCTCAGATGTAAGGAGTGCGGGACCGAGTACCCGCTGGAAGCGCTGTATGTGTGCGAGCGCTGCTTCGGGCCGCTCGAGGCGGTGTACGACCACTCGGGACACGGCGACCCAGAGGAGCTGCGCCGGCGGATCCAGGCGGGGCGGGCCGATCTCTGGCGCTACGCCGACTTCCTGCCGCTCGAGGGCCCGCCGCCGGGCCCTGGCAACCGCACGTTCCCGCTCGCCGGGCTGCCGGTCGGCTACACGCCCCTCGTGCGCGCGGAGCGCCTCGGCGAGCAGCTCGGATTGCGCAACGTCTACGTCAAGAACGACACGGCGAACCCGACGCACTCGTTCAAGGATCGCGTCGTCGCGATCGCCTCGGCGCGCGCGCGTGAGCTCGGCTTCAAGGCGCTCGCGTGCGCCTCGACCGGCAACCTCGGCAACGCGGTTGCCGCGCAGGCGGCGGCGATCGGACTGCCCTCCTACGTTTTCATCCCGGCTGATCTCGAGGAGCAGAAGGTCATCGCGACCGGCATCTACGGCACTAACCTCGTCGAGGTGCGCGGGACCTACGACGACGTGAACCGGCTGTGCACCGAGGTTTCCGCCGAGCACGACGACTGGGCGTTCGTGAACATCAACATGCGGCCGTACTACGCGGAGGGCTCGAAGACGGTCGCCTTCGAGATCGCCGAGCAGCTCGACTGGACGCTGCCCGACCGGCTGATCATTCCGATCGCCTCCGGCTCGCTGTTCACGAAGATCGCGCGGGGCTTCGAGGAGTGGCGCGAGCTCGGCCTCGTCGAAGGCGCGCCGCCCGTGCTCAACGGCGCGCAGGCGAGCGGCTGTGCGCCGGTCGCTAACGCTTACGCCGCCGGGCTCGACTTCTGCCAGCCGGTGAAGCCGGACACGATCGCGAAGTCGCTGGCGATCGGCAATCCCGCCGACGGACCGTACGTGCTCGACCTTGCGCGCCGCAGCGGCGGCTCGGTCGAGGCGGTCAGCGACGACGAGATCCGTGAGGGGATCGTCCTGCTCGCGCAGACGACAGGGATCTTCACCGAGACAGCCGGCGGAGTGAGCACCGCGGTGCTTGCCAAGCTGGCGCGAAGCGGTGAGATCGATCCGGATGAGCGCGTCGTGCTCGTGATCACCGGCGACGGCTTGAAGACGCTCGATGCCGTGCGCGAGAGCATCGCTCGGCGCGCGATCGAGCCGACCGTCGACGCGTTCGAAGCGAGCTTCGCGTTTGGGGCGGTGGCGTGATGGCGGTCGCGGTGAAAATCCCGCTCGCCCTGCGCCCTGCAACCGGCGGGGAGAGCGCCGTCGATGTGGAAGGCGAGACGGTGGCTGAGGTTCTCGAGGCGCTCTTCGGTCGCTTCAGCGAGCTGCGCGAGCGGATCGCCGACGAGCGCGGTGCGCTGCGACGCTTCGTGAACATCTACGTCGCCGGCGAGGACATCCGCTTCCTGAGCGGACTTGCCACGCCCGTGCCCGACGGCAGCGAGGTCACGATCCTGCCTGCCGTCGCGGGCGGTTAGGCTACCCGCGGTGGCCAAGAAGATTAGGTGGCTGGAGGAGCCGGAGGCGAAGGATTACGCCGCCGCGCGCAGCTACCTGTCGCTGTTCGTGCCGGAGGCCGAGCTCGACGAGCTCATCGAAGGGCTCACGCAGGCACCGGTCGGCTCATGGCGGGCGAAGGACATCCTGCGCGCCGCGCACCTGCCACTGCTGACGAAGACCGAGAGCACCGAGGTCGCGGAGAAGCTGGGCCACATCAGAGGCGTGATCGCGCTCTCGCCGATCCTGCTGGTCTGCGTGCGTCGGGAGGTCGTCGTGCAGATCGCAGACGGCTACCACCGCACCTGCGCGGCATTCCTGACCGATGAGGACTCGCTCGTCCCCGGCCGGCTACTGATGCTGGGGCCAGGCGGAACGGGCCCGCTCAGCCCGCCAGGGTGATCTAGGCGACTTCGGAGAAGAGCGCCGCGTCGTCCTCGAGCAGCGTTCGCAGCGTGCGGCGCAGCTGGGTGTGGATCTGGCAGACGCGGCTCTCGGACACGCCGAGCACGCCGCCGATCTCGCGCAGCGTCATGTTCTGGACGTAGAGCAGGATCGCCACGTGGCGCTCGCGCTCGGGCAGGCGCCGGAAAGCGGCGCGGAAGCGTTCCTTGGCCTCGGAGAGGGCGCTCGCGTCTTCGGGGTCGGCGTCGCGGTCGTTACTCGTCACGAGGTCGATCCGCTCGAGCGACCCTTCTTCGCCGGCGCCGGAGACGAGCGCGTTCAGGGAGCCGACATCGCAGACAGCGATGTCGTCGAGCTTGCTGTGGAGCTTCTCGGTCGTCAGACCCACCATCTCCGCGAGCTCCTCGCGCGTTGGCCGACGACCGTGCAATGTCATGAAGCGCTCCCTCGCCTGCTTGATGTCGCGCTCCCAGCGGCGCAGCGAGCGCGGCGCCCAGTCGTGACGGCGCAGCTCGTCGAGGACGGCCCCGTGGATCCGCGTCCACGCGAACTGCTCGAGCGTCGCGCCCTTCGCCGGGTCGTAACGGTCGATCGAGCGGATCAGCGCCTCGAGACCGCACGAGATGAAGTCCTCAACGTCGCAGCGAGCGGGGATCTCGCGAATCTTCTTGTAGACGATGTACTTGACCATCGGCGCGAAGGTGAGAACGAGGCGATCGCGCAGCCTGCGGTCCCCACTCTCGCGGTAGTCGGTCCACAGGACCAGCACCTCCTCGGCCGTGATGCGCTGCTTCTCCTGTGTGTTCACTACCGACTCCTCTCTGGGGACCTGATGTGCGGTCCGTGCCGCTCCGAGCGCGTATCGGCGTTTTGTCCAGGGAGCTAAAGCGTGAACTTTCCGTTGCAAACCGCGCTCAGGCTGCGCAGGTCGATCGAGCTGGAGCCGGGCGAGTTCGAATCGCCCGTTTCGGACGCCTAGATCGCTTGCCCAGTTCCCCTCAAGTTGTCGCGGGTGGCGTTCGATTATGCGAGCAGGACCCGGCGTGCGGCCGGCCGGTACATCGGCTCCGGCCGCGACGCTCCCTGCGTCGGCGGTTGGAGTGCGCCAACGCACGACGAAAAGATTCCTTGACCGCCAACATCGACCCGCTCAATCCAGCCAGCCCGCCGCCGCGAGCGTTTGCGTCGGGCCTCCAGGAGGCGCAGCGTAATGGAGCTGCCGGCGAGATCCTGCCCAGCCCGCCCGAGGAGCTGACGGAGCGAATCGCCACGGCCGCCCGCGCGTGGGAAGTGCTCGCGGCGAGCCACCGGCACCTCTCGTTCACCCAAACCGGTGGGCGAATCGGCGTCGAACTGACCGCGGAGGACGGCGTCGTGACACCCTTGAGCCCCTCGGCTCTGTTCGACCTGATCGAGCAGGAGGGCGCGAAGTAATGGCCACCAAGAACCCGACGATCGGCAGCATGTGACTCGCCGAGCCGCCAATGACGGCGTGGCCCTGCCGCCGCTTGCCGGCGCATTCGGCCGCCTGCTGCGCGGTCCGGGCCAGGACATCGCGGTCGAAGTGATCTGGCAAGCGGGTACCAAGCTCACGCTGTCGGTGCTGGCGAGGGGCGTTCAATTCAGCTTCCCGGCGGTGGAGGAGCTCGTGCTCGAGTGCAGCTCGAGCCGCGGTATGACACGCCTCGCCGGCCAGGCAACCCCGGAAGGGGAGGGGCGACTCGAGTTTGCCGTGCACGACGTCATCGAAGTCGAGCAGCGGCGACGCTTCGTACGTGTGCGCGTCTCAAGGCCGGTGCGCGTGTCGCGAGCCGTCGACGGCGCCGTCAGCCACACCTTTGCGCTTGATCTCAGTGGCGGCGGACTGCTACTTGCCGGACCCGACAGGCTGAAGGCGGGCGAGCATGTCAGCTTCAACCTGCGTCTCGAGGCCGGAACGGAGCCGATCGAGGGGTACGCCCGCGTCGTGCGCGTCGCCGGCAGCGGGAACCCCGCACTGACCTTCGACTCGATCAAGCCGGCGGATCGCGAACGGCTGATCCATTTCATCTTCGACTGCGAGCGGCGCGCAAGGGCACTGCTGCGCACCGCTCCAGCGAGCGAGACCGACGACGCCCACGAGCCCGGAGGCGGCGAGTGAGCGACGGCGAGTCCACCAAGGCTTAGGCGCGCGCTCGGATCGCCGGCCACCGCGGCCAGGTATCCTCGCGCCGAGATGGCTCGTAGCCTCGACGGCACCGTCGCGCTGATCACCGGCGCGAGCAGCGGGATCGGTTGGGCCACAGCGCTGGCCCTGGCCGCGGAGGGCGCAAGCATCGCCGCGGTGGCGCGCCGCAAGGACCGCCTGACTGCGCTCGCCCGCGAGCTCGGCGAAACGCGCGCGGCCGCGATCGACGCCGATGTCGCCGCACCGGGTGCCGGTGCCGAGATCGTCGCGCGCGCGGTCGCCGAGCTCGGCCGCCTCGACATCGTCGTCAACAACGCCGGGGTGATGCTGCTCGGGCCGATCGAAGACGCCCCGCTCGAGGAGTGGCGGCGGATGCTCGAAGTCAACGTTGCGGGCCTGCTCGAGGTCACCCACGCCGCGATCCCGCACCTCCTCGGCGCCGTCGAGACGAGCCGGCGCCGGGTTGCCGACATCGTCAACGTGAGCTCCGTCGCCGGGCGCATCGCGCGTGAGGGAAGCGGCGTCTACAACCTCACGAAGTGGGGTGTCGGCGCATTCACCGAGTCGCTGCGCCAGGAGCTCGCGACGCGCTACGTCCGCGCGTCGCTGATCGAGCCTGGGGTCACGCAGACCGAGCTCGCGAGCCACATGCGCCCGGATGTCCGCGAGCGCTCGCAGGCCCGCTTCAAGGGCATCAAGCAGCTGACCGCCGAGGACATCGCCCAGGCGATCACCTTCATCGTCACGCGCGAGCGCGATGTGGCGGTCAACGAGATGATGGTGCGCCCCACCCAGAGCGTCTGAGCAGCGTGGCAAACGCCCGCCGCTGAGGGTATGCTCTGCGCGTTTGCGGAGGGCGGACGGGGAGGGTGAATGGCCGCAGTAGCTGAGCCACTGGAGACGCAGGCGCCGGCCGCGCACGCGGTGCCGGCCCCGCGGCAGTTTCAGATCGTCCCGCGCGCCGGGGTTCCGATCGTGGCGGTGGCGGTCGGCGGCCTGATCGCCGCGATCGCGACCAACAGCCTGTGGGCGCTCGAGTTCTTCCACGTCTCCGGTGGGGCGGCGTGGACGGCGATCGACCTCTTCCTCGGCCTGCTGCTGGGCCCGATCATCGGGTCGATGCCGGTCCCGGCGCGCGTTGAGTTCACGACGCGGCTGATGCCGAAGATGGTCCTGCTGATGCCGACGCTCGTCATTCTCACGCTCGGCGCGGGCTTCCAGCTCGCGCGCAAGCTCGGCAACCTGAGCGCGAGCGCGCCCCAGCATGGCTGGGTTGTTGCGTCGATGATCGTCGTCGGCGTGATGGCGACGATCGCACTCGGCCTGCTCGAACCGGCCAACATCGCCGTCCTCTTCGAGCTGCGCAAGCCGAAGCCGAACCCGGCGCGCATCGAGCGGCTGATGAAGGTCTTCATCTACACCGCCGGCCTCACCGGCCTGATGCAGATCGCGACGCTCGTGATCATGACCAAGATCGCCTCGCTGTGATCGAGGCTGCCGGAGAATCGAGCATGGGCGCCCACGACGTTCGGCTGCCACCGGTTCAGCAGCTCGCAATCGCCAGCCTCGTGCTGATCATCATCGGCGGCATCGACATCGCCGGGCACCTACCGCGTCACGCACCGCTGGGACCGGTAATCGCGCTGCTGGCCGCGGCGGCTGCCGTCCTCGTGCTCAACGCGGGCCTGCTCGCGCGGGTCGAGCCGTTCAACTGGCGCGTCTTTCGCCAGGTCGCCGGCTGGGCCGCGCTCGGTTACGTCGTCATCGCCGGCATGCTCGAGTACGTCTTCGTCTATGACCACACGCGCGGCAGCCAGCTCCTGATCCTCACCGGCATGCTGCTCGTTTTCGCCGCGAACATCCCGCTGCTGCTGGGCTTCAGCGTCGCGCGCTTCCAGGAGCCGTAGGCCGCCTGCGCCGGGCGCGGTTCCGGGCGCCGCGCGATAGTGGCGCCCAACGCGCCTCCCGGGCGTCCGGGAGCGCGCCCAGGCTGACCTCGCACGCGGTGAGGACCTTTGTTGTAGATCGCTGAAGGCGGGCCTGATTGGAGCCGAAAGCAACTGCGATGGCGGGTAGGGCGTGAGCTTGCCGGTCTACAGCGGGCGATTCGGCGTCGCACAGGCGGAGCGGCTGCTCTGGCGTGCCGGCTTCGGGCCGCGGCCGGGCGAGGCGCGGGAGCTAGCGCGCATGGGGCTGCGGGGCGCCGTTCACTCGGTCACGCGGCCGCGCTCGCAGGCGCTCGTCGGGCCGCCCCCGCACGTCCAGAGCGGGGCGGCATTGCAGCCGTTCGACGTCTGGGGCAACGACGTGCTCTGGTGGCTAGACCGCATGGTCCGCGGCCGCGCTCAGCTCGTCGAGCGGATGACGCTGAGCTGGCACGACTGGTTTGCGACGAGCAACGAGATGGTCGACTCGCAGCGGTTGATGATCGCCCAGAACTGGACACTGCGGCGCCGCTGTCTGACGAGCTTCCCGCGGCTGCTGAACGCGATCACGCTCGATCCGGCGATGCAGACGTACCTCTCGCTGGTCGGCTCGACCAAGCAGGATCCGAACGAAAACTATGCGCGTGAGCTGCAGGAGCTCTTCACGCTCGGGGTCGACAACGGCTACACCGAGAGCGACGTCCGCGAGCACGCGCGGGCGCTGACCGGCTTCACGAACACCTGGGACCCCTCGACCGGCCAGCCCGTCGACTTCCACTTCGACCCGAAGCTGCACGACGACGGCGTCAAGGTGATCTACGGCAAGCGCGGCAACTTCGGTTGGCGGGACAGCTTGCGGCTCGTGCTCGCCCACCCCGACCATCCGCGCTTTTTCGTCACCAAGCTCTGGTCCTACTTCTCATCCGAGCCCCTCTCGCGTGCGGACTTGCGCGCGGCCGAGCGGATCTACATGTCCTCACGCCAGCAGATCCGCCCGCTCGTCGAGGCGATGCTCATGCACCCGGCGTTCGTCGCCGGTGAGCGGATGGTCAAGCCGCCGGTCGTTCAGCTCGTCGGGATGCTGCGCGGCATGGGCCGCTACATCGACACTGACGACTGGGTCTGGCAGTCGAGCCAGATCGGCCAGACGCCCTTCTACCCGCCCAACGTAGCCGGCTGGGATGCGACGCGCTGGCTCAACACGGGAACCTGGCAGGCGCGCTTCAATCTGACGGCCGACATGATCGGCGAGAAGCGCGCGCTCGATCCCGCAAAGGACAAGGTCAAGGCAGAACCGAAGGCGATGACCCGGCGCGCGCTCGCCTTTTGGGGCGCGCCGCAGATCAGCGCCACCACGCTCCGCGCGCTCCACGGCTACGCGGAGGCCGCAGCGATCGGTGCCGCGAGCGCGGACTGGGAGCGTCAGCAGTACCCGGCGCTGGCGGAGAACGCGCTGCGCGCCCTGATCGTCGCGAGCCCCGATTACCAGACCTGCTGATGGGCTGCGCCTGCAACGAGTTCAACCGCGCCGCTCTGCTGCGCAAGGGCGCGGCACGGGCCGGCCGCGGACTTCCCGCCGTCGAGCGCGGCATGCCGCTACCGGCCGGCACCGGGTTGAGCCGCAGGCAGTTCGTACTCTCGAGCGCGGGGGTCCTGCTGTCGGTATACGGCGCGGGGCGCCTGCTGGCGCCGGAAGCGTTCGAAGCCGGCATCGCGCAGGCCGCCAGCGTGCCGGCGGGGCGAGTGATCGTCGGGATCTACCTGCAGGGGGGCATCGACTCGATGTCCGTCCTCGCGCCCGTCTCCGATCCGCTCTATCACCAGTACCGCCAGACGCTCGGTCTCGCTGCGGGATCAGGGCCCACGTTCGCCGAGGATGCGGCGCTCATGTGGCATCCGCTCGCAAGCGGGCTCGCGCAGCTGCACGGCGAGGGCAAGGTCTGTGCGATGCCGACGATCGGCTACACCGATCCGATGAACCAGTCGCACTTCACGAGCCGCCACTACTACGAGGTCGGCGCGCTCGACGCGAACTTGCTGTCCGGCTGGCTTGGACGCTACCTGGATGCGGTCGGGACGCAGGACAACCCGCTCCAGGGCCTGTGCCTCGACGACTCGCTGCAGCCCTCGCTCGCAACCGCGAAGGTGCCGGTCGCGACGCTCGACCTGCCTTCCGACTACTCGTTCTGGGCGCAGGGGGTCTGGGGACCACCGCAGGACATCATGTACAGCACGTTCGACACGCTCGGTCAGGCCGGCATCGACTCGCACGATCCCGCGATGGGCGGTTCGGGGCGTGCGGCGGTGATGTCAAACACGCTGCGCAAGCAGCTGTTGCCTTACCAGCCAACCGGAAACCAGCAGGCGCCACCGCTCCCGGCGAACTACCCGCAGAACGCGAGCGACAGCTTCCCGGCGCGGATGGCGTCGGTCGCTGCGATGCTCGCTGCGGGATTTCCGATCAAAGCCGTCTCCGTTTCCACCGACTCGGTCTTCGATACGCACGAGCAGCAGTCGAGCGTGTTCGCGAGCGGCTCGAGCGACGGCTTCGGCGAGGCGATGCAGACGATCTATGCCTTCCAGCGCGACCTCGAGGCTCGCGGGCTCGATGACCGCGTCCTCACGCTCGTCTGGTCGGAGTTCGGGCGCCGCCCGCAGGAGAACGCCTCAGGCGGTACCGACCACGGCGCCGCCGGCTGCGGCTTCGTCGTCGGCACGAACGCGGCCGGGAAGATGATCGGTGAGTGGGCCGGCATCCAGGGAGCGCTCGACTCGCTCGGCAACCTCACCGAGACCGTGGACTTCCGCAGCGTCTACTGCTCGGTGCTGGAGCAGTGGCTCGGACAGGACGCGGCCCAGATCATTCCCGGCGCCGCGGCCTACCAGCGCGTCGCGGTGGTGAAGTAACGGCCCGGCTGCTCGCGGTCCTGCTCGCCCTCGCGGCGCTCATCGACGGGGTGCTCGCGCTCACACCCGCCCGCGCGCGGCCGCGAACTGGGTCCTACGTTCAGGTCACCGAGGTCGAGTACCGGCTACTGCTCTCGGAGGCTGCTGTTGGCGCGGGCGCTGTGCACGTGCAGCAGATCGACGGCGGCATGGACCCGCATGACCTGCGGATCCGCGACGGGAGCTCCGGACGCGTGTTCTCGCTACCGCTGCTGAACCCCGGCCAGATGCACGATGCCGTGGTCTACATGCGACCCGGCGTCTACCACCTGTGGTGCTCGGTGCCCGGGCACTGGAAACTTGGGATGCACGCGATCCTGCGCGTGGCAGCGCATTGACGCAAGTCAAGCGGCGGGCGCTATTGCCGATGAAGGAAGTGCGCGCTCAATGCCCTCCCATCCACTCACATCGAAGCTGCGGCCCCTGCGCATGCGGCTCATGAGGGTCACGCTGAGCAAGAAGCTCTCCCTCGGATTCGCCGTGATCGGCGCGGTTCTGCTCGTCGTCGTCGGCGTTTCCTCGTACGTGTCCAACCGGCTCGCGAACTCGACGCACAACATCACCGCCAAGGCCGAGCCAGAGCTCATCGCCGCCTACGCCGTTGGGCAGGATGCGGCGCAACTCGGCAACGAACAGGCGCGCTACGTGCTCGACCACGGGCGGACGCTCTCGGCCTACGCGAACGCGGATGTTGCCCTCGGCGCTGTGCTCAACCGGCTCAGCGCCTACGCCGGGGCCGATCCCCGCGCGGAGAAGCTCGTCGTGAACTTGCAAACGGCCTACAACGCGCTCGATGTCAACAACAACAACATCATGCTTCTGGTCCAGGGCGGCAAGCAACAGTCGGCGCTCCAGGCCGAGGCTCAGCCGGAGACGGTGACGCTGCTCGGGCAGCTCGAGCAGGCAGCCCAGCAGTACATCGCCTACACGGAGCGCCAGCGGGCCAGCTACATCGCCAGCTTCCAATCGACACGGAACGCTGGGGAGACGATCGAGCTCGTGCTCGCCGGTGCAGCGCTGCTCGCAGCGATCCTGATCGGGTTCTTGATCACGCGCGGGATCAAGCGCGGCGTGCAGCCAGTGCTCGAGCGGCTCAAGAGCCTCAACGACCACTGCGCTGCCGACCTGCGCGAGGGGCTCGAACGGATAGCCCGTGGCGACCTGACGTACGAGCTGGCGCCTGTCACGCAGCCGATCGAGCGCTTCGGCCGCGACGAGCTGGGCGAGATCGCCAACGCGGTCAACGGCATCCGCGAGCGGATGGTTGCCTCGATCCACGCCTACAACGCTGGCCGCGAGTCACTTCAGGGGATGATCGGAAGCGTCGCCGAGACCGCGGTGACCGTCGGCAGCTCGTCCGAGCAGATGGCAAACACATCGGAGGAAGGCGGCCGGGCGAATGGTGAGATCGCGCGCGCGGTTGACGAGATCGCCCAGGGCGCCGAGCGCCAAGCGCAGATGATCGAGCAGGCAAAGACTGCCGTCGAGGACGTGGTAACAGCGGCCGTATCCGCGGCCGGGGAGGCGCGCATGACGGCCGCCGCTGCGGCCGAGACGCGCGACGTGGCCCGCTCAGGTGTTGGCGCGGCTGAGGAGGCAAGTCAGGTGATGTCGGCCGTGCGCGACTCCGCGCTCGAGGTGAACGCGACGATCGGCGAGCTTGCATCCAAGTCCGACCAGATCGGCAAGATCGTCGAGACGATCACTCGCATCGCCAAGCAAACGAACCTGCTCGCACTCAACGCCGCGATCGAGGCGGCGCGCGCGGGGGATCAGGGGCGGAGCTTTGCCGTCGTCGCCGATCAGGTACGCGCGCTCGCCGAGGAGTCACAACTCGCGGCGCGCGAGATCGCGCAGCTGATCGGCGCGATCCAGAAGGAGACTGCTGCCGCCGTGAGCGTCGTCGAGGAAGGTGCACGGCGGACCGTCGAGGGCACCACGGTTGTCGAGCAGACGCGCGAGGCGTTCACCAGAATCGGCGGGTCGATCGAGGACATGACTGCGCGGATCGAAGCGATCGCGGCGAGCTCCGAGCAGATAGCGCACAGCGCGAGCGCGATGCACGACAGCGTCACCGAGGTCGCTTCCGTGGCCGAGCAGTCCTCCGCCGCCACCGAGCAGGTGTCGGCGGCGACCCAGCAGACCTACGCGTCCGCGCAGGCGATCGCCGCGCGCGCACACAACCTCTCGAACACTGCCGACGAGCTCAACAAGATGGTGCGGCGGTTCAAGGTGGCTGCTGCGATGCCGGCTGCGGTGCCGGCCCCTCCGGCTGGTTGATACGGCCGCTGCGCTTGGGGCCGGCATCCTCGCCGCGGCTTATCGCGCGCGTGGTGTGGCTCATGCTGGTCTAACCAGCGGGCCGGTACCGGCGACCGGAGCTAATGCTGGTGCGACGTCAGGGTTGGTGACGCTGCTGCGCTAGCTTTGGTCGTGATGAGACGCGCTGTGGTGGCGTTGGTGGCTTGTTGTGTGTTGGTGGCTGGTGGCCGTGCTGTGGCGGGGCAGGCGACAACGGTCAAGAAGAGCTCGGGGCCGCTCACGGCGACGATCGTGCCCAGCACGCATCACCCGAAGATCAACGCGAAGTGGCCGCTCAGCGTGACCGCGACACTCGCGGCTAAGCCGGCCCATGCCACCTCGCTCTATCTCTTCATGCTCGGGCCGATGGTCGTGAGCACGCAGCATCCCTATGGCAAGAACCCCTACCGGTTCACGGGCCACTACAACGACACGTTCACCTGGCCGCCCGACTCGCTCGGACAGACGCTCACACTACGCGTGGCAGTGAGCGCCGGCGGGCACACCGTCGACCTGGACTGGGCCGTAACCCCGGTCAAGTAGCCGCGGCAGGGCGGGCCGCGCTCAGCGGACAGATGCGCGCGAAGCGGCGATCGAGCGTTCGAGCGCCAGGCGTAGCTCGCCCGCGCGAAGCGGCTTGCTGACGTAGTCGTCCATGCCGGCCGCGATGCACTTCTCGCGGTCGCCGGCGAGCGAGTGGGCGGTGACGGCGACGATCGGCATGTGGGCGCCGCCGTTCTCGCGGCGGCGAATCTCGCGCGTCGTCTCATAGCCGTCGATGCCCGGCATCTGGCAATCCATCAGGATCGCTGCGAACTCGCGCTCGGCGAGCGCCGCGAGCGCCTCATTGCCGCCCGCTACGACCTCGGAGCGGTAGCCGCACTTGTCGAGCATCCGGGCGGCCAGCATCTGGTTGACGGCGTTGTCCTCGGCGACGAGGACGATCGGCGCGTCATCGGTCAGGTTGCCATTCTCGTCGCGCTCGCCAAGGGCCGCGAAATGCTCCGGCGTCCTGATCGCAAGCTGCGCGCCGTCGGCGACCGGCAGCGTGAGCTCGAACCAGAACGTGCTCCCGCGACCCGGCTCGCTCTCGGTGCCGATGCGACCGCCCATGAGCCCGATCAGCTCGGCGGAGATCGTCAGGCCGAGACCGGTGCCGCCGTAGCGGCGTGCCGTGGACGCGTCGGCCTGAGTGAACGGCGTGAACAGCCTTTCGACCGTTGCCGACTCTATCCCGATCCCCGTATCCGCCACCTCGACGCGCAGGTCGGCTTGGCCTTCGGCCACACGCGCGGTCGCGGTCACCGTGACGCCGCCGTGCGCGGTGAACTTGATCGCATTTGACAGTAGGTTCGTCAGCACCTGGCTGATCCGGCCACTGTCGCCGTGCAGCCATGGCGGCACGCTCGGGCGCGTGTCATTGGTCAGCGCGATGGCCTTCTGCTTCGCGTTCGGGATCACGCGGGCAGAGCATTCGGCGATGAGCTCGCGCAGCGAGAAATCGGTCGTGTACAGCTCGAGCTTGCCCGCCTCCATCTTCGAGTAGTCGAGGATGTCGTTGATCACGAGCAGGAGCGCCTCGCCCGAGGATCGCAGCGTCTCGGCGAGCTCATGCTGATCGCCGTCGAGCTCGGTATCGAGAAGCAGGTCTGCCGTGCCGATCACGCCGGCGAGCGGTGTACGGATCTCGTGGCTGACGGTGGCGACGAACGCGGACTTCGCGGTCGATGCCTCAACCGCCGTATCGCGTGCGGCCGCCGTCAGCTCGACCTCGTGGGCGAGCTCGCGCGTCTTTTCCGCAACGAGGCGAAGCGCCCGCTGGCGTGCGGTGCCGAGCAGGAGGAAGACCGTCGCAAGGAGCAGGCTGAGCACCGTGCCCACGACGAGAACGCGCAAGGCGCCGCCGTTACCGAGCACGTTGCCACTCATCAAGCGGCCGGCGACGTAGAGCGTCCAGCCGTCCGTCATCTTCACCTCGAACGTGCTCGCGGTGGCCGGCGGTGTCCTGAGCGCGAAGCGCACGGCCGCGGCTCCCGTGCCGCGCTGGAGCGTGAGCGTCAAGCCGGGATGTCCCTTCTGCGCCCTCGCCAGCAGGACGTCGGGGAGGATCGCTATTGCGCTCCAGCCGATAAAGGCCCTGTGCCTTGCTGCCGCGGTCGACGGGACGGTGCCGCCCGCATACACCGGGTTCCCGAGAGCGAAGATCGCGTCGCCCGGGATGAACGTGATTGTCCCTGTGGCCGAGGCGCCGCTGTCTCGCGTCGCGGCGAGATCACGCTCGAACTCGCAGGCATCGACCGTCGCCGGGAGATTGATGTTCGGCGCGCCGATGGCGAACTTCGTCAGGCAGTAGTAGGGGCGCGGTCCCGCAGGGATGACCGAGCTCGGACCAGGCTTGATGGCGTGCGCGAGCGGCAGCTTCTCGATGAACTGCCGCTCGAACTGGACGAGGTCGCCGGCTGGGACCTGCACCTCGAGGCTGAGGCCGATGAGCTCGGGGTAGCGCCCGCGCACCTGCATCGCGCGCTCCCAGGCGAGGAATCGGGCCTCGGTCGTGTTCGGGTTCTGGGCCACGAACGCGCCGAGTGCATAATCGAGATCGCGGTCGTGCAGGATCGCGAGCTGAAGCTGGGCGCCGGCGGCCTCGGCGCCGGAATGGAGCACGTCGCGCGAGTTGTCGGCGGCGTGATGGGCGTCCGACTCGGCGACGAGAACCGACACGCTCGTCCCGACCGCGGCGAGCAGCACCGCCGCCGCGAGCCACGCGCGCCGCGGCGTGTGCGGCAGCGACCCGCGCAATCGCCTGACGGCAGCCAGAACACGCAGCGGAATGGGTCCCATACAACCGTTATCGGCGCATCCGCCGGCCGCGTCCAGCGTTGAAGCGCGTAATGACGAAGTTTCGGAGAACTACGGAGCGCCGCCTCAGCTGGCGGAGGATTCCTCCCAGCGCTGCTCGGGAGTCGACTCGGTCGAATCCACGTGTACTTCCTCGGCGCCGTCGTGGCGATCGGAGTAGAGGCGTTCGAGGACCTGCAGGTCCGCGAGCTTCTGTAGCAGGGCGCCGATCCCGTCGGTGCTGGGTCGCCTGACGCGCTTGCGCGCCCACGGCTTCGGCTCCCGCTTTGACCTAGACTCGCGATCCGTGGGCGCATACGGAACCGGTGGACGCGGTGGCTGAGACTCGTCCAGGCGCGGGATCGCGACGGAAGCTGTCGTACATGGCGCGCGCGGACGTACGGAAGCTGTCCCAGATGGCGCTCACGGACGTACGGGCCGCTTCGGCGTGGCTCAGACGGGGCCATCCGGCGACCTCACCGTTACTGCCACAGCAGGTGCGCCTCCTGCTCCTGCGGCTTGCCGGTCTTGACATCGCTCCGACCGTCACCGGCCTGACGCGCTGCATCTTCATGTCGCCCGCAGTGACGATTGGCCCGCGCTCGTGGGTCGCACAGGGATGCCTGTTCGAGGGGGGCGGAGCGGTCGAAATCGGCGCGAACTGCTCGATCGGCCCGGAGTCCGTATTCATCACTTCGCGTCACGAGATACTCCCCGAGGGCGGCATTCGCGAGGAGCCCGAGTACTACCCCATCAAAATCGGCGCGGGGGCCTGGCTCGGCGCGCGTGTCACGGTGCTGGCGGGAGTGACCATTGGCGAGAAGACGGTGGTCGGGGCGGGCGCGGTCGTCGTTAAGGACTGTGGGCCCGGCGGTGTCTGGGCGGGAGTGCCCGCGCGCCGCATCCGCTAGGGCTCAACCTACGCACGCGTCGCCACGCTCGACGGAGCCCACGAATCGCCGGCGTTCACAGCCCAACCGCAGCGCGCCCGGCAGGAATTGAACCTGCGACCTCTCGCTCCGGAGGCGAGCGCTCTATCCCCTGAGCTACGGGCGCGGGACTCGGTCAAGCATAGTCGTGAGCGCCGGCGGTGATCCGAAAGGATCGCTCTCGCAATCCGCGAGGCAAGCATCGAGCGGTGGGCGTGGGCGCTACGCTCGCGCGATGGAGCTGTCGGTTCTCTTTGCCGGCACGGCGGGGTCGGCGCCGAGTGCGCGGCGCGGTCTTCCGGCACTGCTGATTCGCTACGGCGGCGAGCGGATCCTCGTCGACTGCGGGGAGGGCACGCAGCGCCAGTTGATTCGATCCGTCGGCCTCGTGGAGCTGACAGATGTCTTCATCACCCACCTGCACCTCGATCACTGGCTCGGGCTGCCGGGCTTGTTGAAGTCGCTCGACCTGCGTGACCGGACACGACCGCTCCAGGTCCACGGACCACCTGGGATCCGCGAGGCGCTGGCGAGCATGCGCGGCGTCGTGGGCAGGCTTCGGTTCCCGCTCGAGGTGGTGGAGCTCGCGCCGGAGGATGCTGTGCGCCGCGGCGAGCTCGAGATCCAGCCGGTGAATGTCCGCCATCGGACGCTCGCCTATGGGTACGTATTCATCGAAGACGACCGTCCGGGGCGCTTTGACGCCGAGCTCGCGACATGCCTCGGCGTGCAGTTCGGTCCCGATTTCGGGCGCCTGCAGCGGGGCGAAGTAGTGAACGGCGTGCGGCCCGAGCAGGTGATCGGCGAGGCGCGACCCGGGCGCAAGGTCGCGATCTCCGGCGACACGGCGCCGTGCGAGACGCTCGCGCTTGCGGCGCACGGTGCCGACCTGCTGATCCATGAGGCAACATTCGCCGAGGAGGAGCACGAGCGCGCGCGCTTGACGGGTCACTCGACCGCGGCGCAGGCGGCGCGCGTGGCGCTCGACGCGGACGTCAGGCTGCTCGCGCTGACCCACATCTCGGCCCGCTACGCGGGGCGCCAGCTGCGCGACGAGGCGCGCGCGATCTTTCCCGACACTGAGCTGCCGCGGGACTTCGACTCGATCGAAGTGCCGTTTGTGGAACGCGGCGCGCCCCGGCTCGTACGCGCGGGCGAGGCGCCCGTTCCGCAGTCAGGCGGTTGAACCCCGTCGGTCGCGGGCCGGTGCTACAGTGGCCGCCGCCTCCTTTAACCCGGTCCCGTGAGGCCAGGAAGGATCGTAGAGCTGACAGACGTGCCCGAAACCGTCGTCCTCGAGCGGGACGACATCGCGCGAGCGCTGAGGCGGATCGCGCACGAGATTGCGGAGCGCAGCGCGCACGACGACGCGACTCTCGCAATCGTCGGGATCCATCGTCGCGGCGTACCGCTGGCACGCCGTCTGCAGCCGCTGCTCACAGAGCTTCAGGGCACGGACGTACCACTCGGCTGGATCGACATCTCCTTCTATCGCGACGATCTCGGCCTGCGGCCTGCGGCGCCACTCGTCGCCGGCAGCCAGATCGACTTCGCCCTCGACGGTGCGACCGTGGTGATCGTCGATGACGTGCTCTACACCGGGCGGACGGTCCGCGCGGCGATCGAAGCGCTGGTCGCATACGGTCGCCCCGCGAAGGTACAGCTCGCCGTGCTCGTCGATCGCGGCCATCGCGAGCTGCCAATCAGGCCCGACTACGTCGGCAAGAACCTGCCGACGGCGCGCAGCGAGCGCGTCAACGTCCGCGTCGAGGAGCTCGACGGCGTCGATGAGGTCACGATCTCCCAGGAGCGCGTGCTCGCATGAGGCACCTGCTTTCGATCGAGGACATCGAGCGCGAGGACATCGAGCGGATCCTCGGTTCGGCCGCCTTCTTCGGCGACGTCGCCGACCGCCCGATCAAGAAAGTGCCGAGCTTCCGCGGCCGCCTCGTCATCAACCTGTTCTACGAGGCCTCGACGCGGACGCGGAGCTCGTTCGAGCTCGCCGGCAAGCGACTGTCCGCCGACGTTCTCAACGTCGTCTCGAGCGGCTCGAGCGTCGAGAAGGGAGAGTCGCTGCGCGACACCGTCGCGACGCTCTCCGCCTACGGCCCCGACGCGATCGTGATCCGCTCGCCGCATGCAGGCGCGCCGCAGCTCGTCGCGCGCTGGTCGCCGGCCGGCGTCGTCAACGCCGGCGACGGCAAGCACCAGCACCCGACGCAGGCGCTGCTCGACCTCTACGTGCTGCGCCAGCGCATCGGCGAGCTTGCCGGGCGCTCGATCTGGATCGTCGGTGACGTCCTGCACTCGCGCGTCGCGCGCTCGAGCGCCCAGGCGTTCATGAAGCTCGGCGCCGAGGTCACCTTCGCCGGACCGCCGACACTGGTGCCGCCGGAGCTCGCCGCGCTCGGTTGCGAGGTGCGCCACACACTCGACGGGCTCGGCGATGCGGACGTCGTATACGCGTTGCGCCTGCAGCACGAGCGGATGCGCGAAGCGTTCCTGCCCTCGCTCGCGGAGTACGCCGCCTGCTACCAGATCAACTCGCGCCGCCTGAAGGCACGCCAGCTCTTGATGCACCCCGGTCCGGTGAACCGGGGCGTCGAGCTGTCGGGCGATGTGATCGACGGGCCGCAGTCGCTGATCACCGAGCAGGTGCGCGCCGGCATCGTCGTGCGGATGGCGGTCCTCGTCGAGGTCCTCTCCGGCTCGCACGCGGATACGCCGCAGGTCGAGCGGCTCACGCCGGAGCCACAACTCGCGTGAGCCTCCACTCGCAGAACGGTGCGCCCGCCGAGGCGCTGCTGCGCGAGGTCCGCGCGTTCGATCCGCGGGCGGCGATCGACGAAGTGAGCGACGTGCTCGTGCGCGAGGGCGAGATTGCGCAGATCGCCGCTCCCGGAAGCATCGAGCCACCGGCCGGCGCGGAGGTGATCGAGGGCGCCGGGAAGCACCTGCTGCCGGGCTTCATCGACCCACACGTCCACCTGCGCACTCCAGGGCAGGAGCACAAGGAGGACCTCGATACGGGAACGCGCGCCGCCGCCGCAGGCGGCTACTGCGCCGTGATCGCGATGGCCAACACCGCACCGGTGATCGACGAGCCGGCACTCGTGCGCGGGCTCGTCGCGCAGGCGCGCGCGCAGGCACGGATCCCCGTCGGCTTCCTCGGCGCGCTCAGCGTCGGGCTCCGCGGCGAGCAGCTGACCGAGATGGCGCTGCTGCGCGAGGCGGGCGTGCTCGGCTTCAGCGACGACGGCAAGCCGGTCGTGTCGGCCGGGCTGCTGCGCCGCGCGCTCCAGTACCAGCGCCTGTGCGGCGGCGTTATCTCGCTCCACGAGGAGGACCCGACGCTGTCCGGCGCCGGGGTGATGCACGAGGGGCCGGTCTCGGCCGAGCTTGGCCTCGCGGGGATCCCTTCGATCTCCGAGGCGACGATGATCGCGCGCGACGGAATGATCGCCGCCGAGGAGGGGGGACGCGTTCACTTCCAGCACATCTCGGCGCGGCGCTCGATCGAGGCGCTGCGCGCGCTGCGGGCGGCCGGCGCGCGCGTCAGCGGCGAGGCCACACCGCATCACCTGCTGCTGACCGATGTCGCGGTCAAGGATCTCGACACGAGCTTCAAGATGAATCCGCCGCTGCGCAGCGAGGGCGATCGCGTCGCGCTCGTCGAGGCGCTGCGCGACGGGACGATCGACTGCATCGCAACCGATCACGCGCCGCATTCGCGCGAGGAGAAAATGGTCCCCTTCGAAGAGGCGCCGATGGGCACGATCGGGCTCGAGACCGCGTTCGCGGCGCTGTACACGGACCTCGTCGTGCCGGGCACGCTGAGCCTCGCGTGCCTGGTCGAGCGCCTGACTGCCGCCGCGGCGCTGTTCGACCTCGCGACCCCCACGCTCACGGTTGGCGCCGAGGCGAACCTCTGCCTCGTCGACCTCGACGCGAGCTGGCGCGTCGGCGAATCCGGCTACGAGAGTCGCTCCGCGAACTGCTGCTTCGCGGGGCGCGAGCTCAGTGGCCGCGTTCTGCTCACACTCGCCCGCGGCCAGATCGCCTATCGCGAGCGAACCTTCGCGCTCAGCGCAGCATGAGCTACCTCCTGCTCGAAGACGGCACCCGCTTCGACGGGGATCCGTGTGGCGCGCCCGTGACGGCGGTCGGCGAAGTCGTCTTCAACACGTCGATGTCCGGCTACCAGGAGGCCGTCACCGATCCGAGCTACGCGGGCCAGCTCTTGATCTTCACCTACCCGCACATCGGCAACTACGGCGTGCGCGCCGACGCGATGGAGTCAGACCGGATCCACGCGCGCGGCGTGATCATGCGCGCGGCGCGCAACAGCCGCCCGATCGGCGGCGAGAGCGGCTGGCTCGACTGGCTCGAGCAGAACGCGATCGCCGCGATCACCGATCTCGACACGCGCGCGCTCGTGCGCCACATCCGCGAGCAGGGCTCGATGCGCGGCGGGATCTTCCCGACGGAGCTCGGCGAGGACGAGGCGCGCGCCCTGATCGCCGCCGAGCCACCGATGCGCGGGCGCGACCTCGCGCGCGAGGTGAGCCCGCGCGAGGCGTTCACGCTCGAGCCGCTCGCCGGTGACGGCCCGACGATCGCCGTGATCGACACCGGCGTCAAGGCCGCGATCATCGAGAACCTGCGACTGCGCGGCGCGCGACTGCGCGTGCACCCGTGCACGGTGAGCGCGGCCGAGCTGCTCGACGAGCAACCGGACGGGATCTTCATCGCGAACGGGCCCGGTGACCCGGCGGCGCTCACCTACATCGTCGATGAGCTGCGCGCCGTCGTCGGGCGCGTGCCGGTGTTCGGCATCTGCCTCGGTCACCAGCTGCTCTGCCGCGCGGTCGGGCTCGAGACCTACAAGCTGCAGTTCGGCCATCGCGGCGCGAACCACCCCGTGAAGGACCTGACGACCGGGCGGATCGAGATCACAAGCCAGAACCACGGCTTCGCCGTGCTCGGACCGGGTGGCGCGAAGACGATCGACGACGATCAACCGGTCCGCTGGGAGACCGACTTCGGCGTCGCAGAGCTCACCCACATCAACCTCTATGACCGGACCGTCGAAGGCCTGCGCCTGCCCGAAGCGGGTGCGAGCACGGTCCAGTACCACCCTGAGGCCAGCCCCGGCCCGCACGATGCCCGCCACCTCTTCGACCGCTTCATCGCGCAGCTCACGCGTTCACATGCCGCGTCGCACTGACATCCACCGGATCCTGATCCTCGGCTCCGGTCCGATCGTGATCGGCCAGGCGGCCGAGTTCGACTATTCCGGCGCGCAGGCCTGCCGCGTGCTCGCCGAGGAGGGCTACGAGGTGATCCTCGTCAACTCGAACCCGGCGACGATCATGACCGACCCGGCGTTCGCGACGGCGACCTATATCGAGCCGCTGCTGCCCGGACCGGTCGCGCAGATCATCGAGCGCGAGCGCCCGGACGCGCTGCTCGCGACGCTCGGCGGCCAGACCGCGCTGAATCTCGCGAGCGCGCTCGCCGCCGACGGCACGCTCGAGCGCTATGGCGTCGAGCTGATCGGCGCGAGCCGCGAAGCGATCCGCCGCGCCGAGGACCGCGAGCTGTTCCGCGAGACGATGATCGCGGCGGGCCTGCGTGTGCCGCGCAGCGAGATCGCGAGCACGATCGCCGAAGGGGAGGCCGCGCTCGCGCAGATCGGGCTGCCCGCGATCGTGCGCCCCGCGTTCACGCTCGGCGGCCACGGCGGGGGAATCGCGCGCACCCCCGAGGAGTACGCGCGAATCGTCGCCGGCGGGATCGCGACCTCGCCGATCGGCCAGGTGCTGATCGAGGAATCGGTGCTCGGTTGGGGCGAGTTCGAGCTCGAGGTCATGCGTGACCACGCCGACAACGTCGTCGTCGTCTGCTCGATCGAGAACGTCGATCCGATGGGCGTCCACACGGGCGACTCGGTCACGGTCGCGCCCCAGCAGAGCCTCCCCGACTCCGTCTACCAGGAGCTGCGCGACCAGGCCCTGACGGTGATCCGTGCGATCGGCGTCGACACCGGCGGCTCGAACGTGCAGTTCGCGGTCGACCCGAGCACGCACGAGATCGTCGTGATCGAGATGAACCCGCGCGTCTCGCGCTCCTCGGCGCTCGCATCCAAGGCGACGGGCTTCCCGATCGCGAAGATCGCGGCGCGGCTGGCGGTCGGTTACACCCTCGAGGAGATACCCAACGACATCACGCGTGCGACGCCGGCGAGCTTCGAGCCGGCGATCGACTACGTCGTCGTAAAATGGCCGCGCTTCGCGTTCGAGAAGTTCCTCGGCGCCGAACCCGTGCTGACCACGCACATGAAGAGCGTCGGCGAGGCGATGGCGATCGGGCGGACGTTCGCCCAGGCGTTCCTCAAGGCGATGCGCTCGCGAGAGCTCGACGTCCATCCCGACCTCGACCTGCCGCTCGAGGAGCTGCTCGAGCGCGTCGCTCACCCCGGGGCGGCCCGCTATGACCAGCTGCTCGAGGCGCTGGCGCGCGGCGCGAGCGTCGCGGAGCTCCACGAGCGCACCGCGATCGACCCGTGGTTTCTGGACGAGTTCAAGGCGATCGTCGCCGACCAACCGGGCGTCTTCGCCGGCGTTCGAACATTCAAGTCGGTCGACACGTGCGCCGCCGAGTTCGCCGCCAGCACGCCCTACTTTTACTCCGGCTGGGAGCGCCCCGGACCCGACGGGCGCGCCGCGCACGAGGTCCCGCCGCCGAACGGCTCCGGCCGCGTCGTGATCCTCGGCTCCGGTCCCAACAGGATCGGCCAGGGCATCGAGTTCGACTACTGCTGCGTGCACGCCGCTCAGGCCGTGCGCGAGGCGGGGCGCGAAGCGGTGATGATCAACTGCAACCCGGAAACGGTCTCGACCGACTACGACACCTCGAACCGCCTGTACTTCGAGCCGTTGACGCTCGAGGACGTGCTCGGCGTGATCGAGCTCGAGCAGCCCGAAGGCGTGATCGTCCAGTTCGGCGGGCAGACGCCGCTGCGCCTCGCCGCCGGCCTCGAGCGCGCCGGCGTGCCGCTGCTCGGCACGGGCGTCGACTCGATCGACGCGGCTGAGGACCGCGGACGGTTCGGCGCGCTGCTCGACGAGGTCGGCTGCAAGGCGGCCCCATACGCGACGGCGCGCTCGGTCGCGGACGCACTCGGCGAGGCGGAGCGGATCGGCTTCCCGTTGCTCGTGCGGCCGAGCTACGTGCTCGGTGGACGCGCGATGGAGATCGTCTACACGAGGGACGCGCTCGCCGAGTACCTCGCTCGCGCGCAGGCCGGCGATGACGGCCGCGAGATCTACCTCGACCGCTTCCTCGAGAACGCGATCGAGGTCGATGTCGACGCGCTCTGTGATGGCGAGGAGGTCTGGGTCGCGGGGATCATGCAGCACGTCGAGGAGGCGGGGATCCACTCGGGCGACTCGGCCTGCGTGCTGCCGCCGCACTCGCTCGGCGCCGAGATGCTCGAGCGGATCCGCGACCAGACGGCGCGCATCGCGCTCGCACTGCGCGTCGTCGGCCTGATCAACATCCAGTTCGCGATCGTCGCCACCGACCGCCTGTTCGTGATCGAGGCAAACCCGCGCGCCTCGCGGACCGTCCCGTTCGTCTCGAAGGCGATCGGCTACCCGCTCGCGAAGCTCGCCTGCCGCGTGATGCTCGGCGAGCGCATCGCCGACCTCGACCTGCCCGCCCAACCGATGCGCGACACCCACGTCTGCGTCAAGGAGGCGGTGCTGCCCTTCGGGCGCTTCCTCGGCGCCGATTCGCTGCTCGGCCCCGAGATGCGCTCGACCGGCGAGGTTATGGGCATTGCGACCGACTTTCCGACCGCGTTCGCGAAAGCCCAGGCCGCGGCCGGCTCGGCACTGCCCGCGCGCGGCACCGCGTTCATCACGGTCACCGACGCCGACAAGCCGGCCGGAGCAGGGCTCGCCGCACAGCTCCACGACCTCGACTTTCGGATCGTCGCGACGCGCGGCACGGCGCAGGCGATCGAGCGTATGGGGATCCCCGTGACCGTGCTCAACAAGGTCGGCGAAGGCTCGCCGCACGTCGTCGACTGGATCGCGCGCGGCGATGTCGACCTCGTGATCAACACGCCGACTGGATCGGGCGCGCGCAGTGACGGCTGGGAGATCCGCCGCGCGGCGCACACGCGCGGGATCCCGGCGATCACGACGCTCGCGGGCGGCCAGGCGGCGGCCCGCGCGATCCGCGCGGCGCGCGCGGGTGAGCCGGCTGTGGTGTCGCTGCAGGACCTCCACGGCCGATGAGGCGAGCATCGCTCGCCTCATCGGGCGTGGAGACCGAGGAGCAGCGGAGTGGCTGGCGTGGGCTGGTTGGGAGCAGGGTGGGCTTGAGGCGCGCGCGCGGGTTGGGGCAGCGTGGGACCCGGGTGGGCCTGGGGTGAGCGCTCCTTTTGGGCGGCGGGTTTGCCCCGTGGTGGGGCGCCGGGCGCTCGGCGCTTATGTGGTGCTCGAGGTTGGGGATGAGGCGGTGGCGGCGGCGCCGGGGCAGTTCTACATGCTGGCTGCGGTCGTCGGGTGGGGTGGGGGTGAGGGTGAGCGGCCGTTCCTGGGGCGGGCGATATCGGCGCTCTTCGCCGGCGATGGTCGTGTTGGATTCCTGCTCGAGGATGTGGGCCCGGGGACGGGGCGGCTGTGCTCGCTAGCGGTCGGTGAGGAGCTGTGGCTTGTTGGGCCTTTGGGGCGGGGCTTCGATGCTCCGCCGGCGGAGCGGGAGGCGCTGCTCGTCGGCGGCGGCGTCGGGATTCCGCCGTTGGCGATGTTCCAGGAGGCTTGGGGCGGGCGCGCGCTGCTCGGGTTTCGCGACGCGCGCCATGCCGCGGGTGCGAGCCTGCTGAAGGACGCCGAGCTCGCGACTGACGACGGCTCGGTCGGCCATGCCGGCTACGTGACGGACCTGCTCGAGCGCGAGCTGCGGGCGGCCGGGGAGGTCTGCGTCTACGCGTGCGGGCCGCCCGCGATGCTCGAAACCGTCCGGGCGCTTACGCTCGCCGCGGGGGTGCCCGCGTGGCTGGCGCTCGAGGCTCCGATGGCGTGCGGTTTCGGAGCGTGCTTCGGTTGCGTGGTCGCGACGCACGACGGGTTCAAGCGCGTCTGCCTCGACGGGCCGGTGTTCGAGGCGGCGGTGCTCGCATGACCGCCTTCTGCGGGATCGAGCTCGCGCATCCGGTGATCAACGCGTCGGGCTGCTTCGACGCGCTCGCGGCGCGCGAGGTCTTCGGCGATTCGCTGATCGAGCGCTTCCCCTTCGCGGCCTACGTCTCGAAGACCGTGACTCTGGGGCCGCGAGCAGGCAACCCGCCGCCGCGTCTGTGGGAGGCCGCGGGCGGCCTGATCAACTCGATCGGTCTGCCGAATCCCGGGATCGACGCCTACCTCGAAACGCACCTGCCGGCGTACGCCGCGCTCGGCGTGCCGATCATCACGAACGTGATGGGCTCGACCGTCGAGCAGTTCGGCGAGCTCGTCGAACGGGTAGCGCTTCGGGACGAGGTGGCCGCGATCGAGCTCAACGTCTCCTGCCCGAACGTCGCGACAGGCCTCGACATTGGCGCCGACCCGCACGAGCTCGAGCGGCTCGTCACGGCGCTGCGCCCGCTGAGCGCGAAGCCGCTGATCGTGAAGCTGACCCCGAACGCCGCGGATGTCGCCGCGTGCGCGGCGGCGGCGGAGTCGGGCGGGGCAGACTCCGTGTCGCTGATCAACACGCTGCGCGCAATGGCGCTCGCGCCCGGCGCCACCGCGCCTTGGCTCGGCGGCGGGACCGGGGGACTCTCGGGGCCGGCGATCCGATCGATCGCCCTGGCGCAGGTCGCGAGCGTGGCGGCCAGCGTCGCGATTCCGGTGATCGGGATGGGGGGCGTGGCGAGCGGGGCGGACGCCGCGGCGCTCCTCGATGTCGGTGCTACGCTCGTCGCGGTCGGCACCGAGACCTTCCGTGACCCGGCAGCGGGCCGGCGGATCGCCAATGAGCTCGCGCAGCGTTTTGCGGAAAATGCGGCTTGAGGTGCCTACCTGGTCGCGTGATTAAGTGCGAAACGCCTGCAAATCCCGCAAGAGTTCGGCGACGGTGCGTGCACCCCGAACCTCAAGCTCGGGTCGAGACAACTTTTCTTTTTGGTCCTTGAATGGCGCGTTCCAGGCTATACACTCGCCACCCATGTCGCCCGGTCCGCGAGACGTCCGCCAATGACAGCCATGACGCCGGAGCGGTCCCCCAATCAGCGACTTGCGGCGCTCGCGCGGGCTAATGAGATCCGCTCGCAGCGCGCCCAGCTGAAGCGCGATCTGAAGGCCGGACGGATCTCGATCCAGCAGCTGCTCACCGCGCCGCCGATCTACCTGGAGACCGCGAAGGTCTCCGACATGCTGCTCGCGGTGCCCAAGTACGGCCGCGTCAAAGTCAACAAGATTCTCCACAACTGCCGCATCTCGCCGAGCAAGACGATCGGCGGTCTCTCCGAGCGCCAGCGCGCCGAGCTCGTCACACTGCTCAACCACCGGTGAGGTTGTGTCCAGCGCCGGCGCTACGGTGCGCGGTCGGTGCCTGACATCTTCGTCGTCACGGGGCCTTCGGGGGTCGGCAAGGGGACGCTGATCGCGCGGCTGCGCGAGGGCCACCCGGAGCTCGCCTTGACGATCTCGGCGACGACGCGCTCACCGCGGCCGGGGGAGGTCGACGGCGTCTCCTACTACTTCCTCTCCGACGCGGAGTTCGATCGGCGGCTTGCGGGCGGTGAGTTCGTCGAGCACGCGACCTACGCGGAGCACCGCTACGGGACGCTGCGCGGCGAGCTCGAGCGGCGCACGCGGGGCGGGAGTCCGGCTGTGCTCGAGATCGAGGTGCAGGGGGCCCGTCAGGTCCGCGACGCGATCCCGAGCGCGGTCCTCGTGTTCATCGCGCCACCATCGCTCGAGGCGCTGCGCCAGCGCCTCGTTGCTCGCGGCAAGGATTCGCCGGAGACGATCGAGCAGCGCCTCGCGGTCGCCGTGACCGAGCTCGCAGCGCGCGGGGAGTTCCAGTTCGAGATCGTCAACGACGAGCTCGAGCGCGCCGTGGCCGAGCTCGACGCGCTGTATGTCAGCGAGCGGGCGCGGTAGACACACCGCGTTCGTGCGCGAGACGCACGAGCACGGTGACCCAGGTGCGGAACGGTCGCCACGCCTCGGCGAAGCGAGAACGAGCCACGTGGCTCGAGCACAAAATCCTCAGGCAATGCCGGCAGCGTAGCTGGGGTGTGCGACCGATCCTCTACACTGCATGTGTGATCTCTCCACGCATCGACCAGCTGCTCGAGAACGTCGACTCAAACTACGCGAGCGTGATCGTCGCGGCCAAGCGCGCGCGCCAGATCAACTCGTACTACCAGAACCTCGGCGAGGGCGGCTTCGACGAATTCCCGCCGCCGATGGTTGAAACCGGCTCGAAGAACTACCTCACGATCGCTCTCGAGGAAGTCGCAGCCGGCAAGCTGAAGTACCACTACCGCTAGCGGTTTCCCCGATGCGGCTGCTGCTCGGCGTGAGCGGCGGGATCGCCGCCTACAAGGCGCTCGAGCTCGTGCGCCTCGCGACCGGCGCGGGGCATTCCGTGCGCGTGATCGAGACCGCCAGCGCGAAGCGCTTCGTCGGTAGCGCGTCGTTTGCGGCGCTCTCCGGGGCGCCGGTGCTCACCAGTGAGTTCGAGCGCGACCCATTGCGCGGCTCCTTCCCGGGCGAGCCGCTGCCCGAGCACGACCCGGCAAGCCATCTCGCGCTCGTCGCGGCCGCCGACGCCTTCCTTGTCGCACCGGCCTCGGCGAACACGATCGCGAAGCTCGCCGGCGGCCTCGCCGACAACCTGGTGACGAGCGCGGCGCTCGCTGCGCGCTGTCCGGTGCTCGTCGCGCCGGCGATGAACACGCGGATGCTCGAGCACCCGGCAACGCAGGCGAACCTCGCGCTGCTGCGTGAGCGCGGAATCACGATCATCGACCCGGGCGTCGGTCGCCTGGCAACGCACGGCGAGCACGGCGCCGGGCGCCTCGCCGAGCCCGCGGAGCTGCTCGCCGCCTGCGAGGCCGCGCTACAGACCGGCCCCTGGAGCGGGCGGCGCGTGCTCGTGACCGCGGGCGGCACGCACGAGCCGATCGACGCGGTCCGCTACATCGCCAACCGCTCCTCGGGCCGGATGGGCTTCGCGATCGCGCAGGCCGCGGCCGCGCGCGGAGCCGAGGTCACGGTAATCGCGGCGAACGTCGCCCTCCCGCGCGACCGGCACGCGAGCTACGTCGACGTGACGACTGCCGCTGAGCTCGCCGCGGCGTGCGATGAGCGCGCGCCGCAAGCCGACGTCATCGTGATGTGCGCGGCCGTCGCCGACTTCCGCCCCGCGGCGCCGCGCTCGAGCAAGCTCGCGCGCGAGGGGAACGCCGCCATCACGCTCGAGCTCGAGTCAACCGACGACATCCTCGCGCGGCTGGCGCGCGGCCGGCGGCCCGACCAGGTCCTCGTCGGCTTCGCCGCCGAGCACGGCGAGGGCGGTCTCGCGCGGGCGCGCGCGAAGCTCGAGCGCAAGCAGGTCGACCTGATCGCCTACAACGACGTCGCCCAGGAGGGCATCGGCTTCGACGCGCAGGACAACGCCCTCACGCTGATCAGCGCCAACGGCGAGCAGCAGATCCCGCGAGCGCCGAAGGCACAGATCGCGCGCGAGCTCCTCGACGCGATCGAGCGCCTGCGCGGCGAGTCCGGCTGAGGCGCCGGGGTGACCGCCGACCGCTGTCTACCACGCGCGCCCGTAAAGCCAGCGAGGATGACGGCCCAGCACGAACCTTGACCATCAGCCCGCGTCCGTGGCCGTCACCGCAGCCGCTTCCAGGCGGCTTCCGCGGCCGCGACGTCGCGGACCAGGTTGCCGAGGGCGAGATTGACGTCGTCGGTGTGATAGCCCCACAGGGGACCGTCGTGCTCGGTCACGGTCGGGCGGTGGTCCGATGTGCCGGTGGCCTTCGTCACGTCGAGCCAGGAAGCGCCGCCGGCCTGCTCGCAGCGCGCGTTGTAGAGCCCGGGAAAGGTCACCCATGGTGTCGGTTCGCTGCCAAGCGAGGGGAAATACGGGGCGAGCGTCGCACCGCCTCCGGCCAGCGCCGCCGGGTTGGTGCAGAGGACCTCGAGGCCGCGCGTGGCGGTCTGGCCCGACTGCAGCGAAACCCCTTGCCCCGGGCGCCCGAATAGGGCACCGGCGGGTGGGGTGGAGGGGAAGCTCGAGTAGGCGATGACGCAGCCGGTCTCGCCGAGGCGATTGCAGCCAGGGACGTTCTTGAAGCTACCGCCCGCGAGCTTGCCCGTCGGAACCTCGACGTTGCCGCCGAGGATGATCGCCAGGAGTAGACGAGAGCGCAGCGCCGGCACCTCGTCGATCAGGCGCTGGATCAGCAGGATCGACATCGCGGCCCCCTGGGAGTGGCCGATCAGGACGAACGGGCGCCCATCGCTGTAGTGCGCGAGGAAGTCCTCGAACGCCGCCGCGATCGAGTTGTAGGCGATCGCGACCGGTCCGGCCTTGACGGCGGCGCCCGCGAGCAGGCCGGCGAGGGTGACCTGACGGTAGATCGGCGCGTAGACCTGGCAGACCTGCGCGAAGCGTGAGGCCTGCTCCTGGGCGACGTCGGTCTCCGCCGCCTGGATCCGCAGGTCCGCGTTCGTCGAGCTCTCGCCGGAGACGGTCGGGTAGACGTAGAAGCAGTCGAACGCGCTCGTGCGTGCCGGGCTCGCGTTCACCAGCGACGGTTTGCCGGCGGCGTTCACCGCGGTCGCGGCCAACGAGGAGGCGCACGGATCTGAAGTCAAGCCCGGGCGGCAGAGCCAGGTGCTCGGCTGGCCTGCGCCGGCCGCGGCCGCAGAAGACCCGAGGAGTCCCGCGAGGAGCGCGGCGAGGACCAGCGGTGCGCGCATCAGCGGCGCTGAGAATAGCCGCCTTCATGCTGGTAGACTCACGCGACAGCTTTCGTGCCGGTCACGGAAGACCGGCAGTCCCTAATCGGAAGTGGGCGCTCGCCCGCTTTTTTTTCGTCATGAACCAGCTACAAACCGACATCGAGCAGCGCGTCGCGGAGATCGAGCCCGCAATCGAAGTGCTGGCCGTCGAGCGCTCGGGCGCGACGCTGCGCGTGTTCATCGATCACCCGGAGGGGGTCACGCTCGCGCACACCGAGCGCGTCGCGCGCGCCCTCGCGGATCTGCGCGGCGGCGACTCGCTCGAGGTGAGCTCGCCCGGCCCGCGCCGGCCACTCGCAAAGCCGGAGCACTTCCGGCGCTTCGTCGGGCGGCGCGCGCGCGTTCGCGTTGCGGCGGGCTGCGAGAGCTTCACGCAGCGCGATCTGACGGGCGAGCTGGTGGGGGCGTCCACCGACGAGGTGACGCTCGCCGTGCCAGACGGGGTCGTCGCGATCCCGTACGCGGCAATCGAGCGCTCCCACCTGCTGGAGGATTGAGGCAATGTCACGCGAGATCCTCGACGCGATGCACGCGCTTGCCCAGGAGAAGGGCATCGACTCCGAGCGGTTGATGGTCGCGCTCGAGGACGCGCTGCTTTCCGCCTACAAGAAGCAGCCGGGCGCCGCCAAGTACGCCCGCGTTGAGATCGACCGCGAGACAGCCGACTTTCGCGTGATCGAGCTGATCATCCCCGAGCAGCTCGAGGCGCACCTGATCGTCGAGACGATCGACGAGGGCACGACGATCGACCCCGAGACTGGGGAGATGCGCGAGCCCGAGGAGCCGGAGATCGACCCGGCGAAGTTCGAGCAGTACCGCGACCAGATCGACGAGCGCGACGTCACGCCCGACGACTTCGGGCGGATCGCAGCGCAGACCGCCAAGCAGGTGATCCTCCAGCGGATCCGCGAGGCCGAGCGCGACATGATGTTCGAGGAGTACCGCGACCGCGTCGGCGAGCTGATCACTGGCATCGTGCAGCAGTCGGACTCGCGCTACACGCTCGTCCAGTTGCGCGAGCGCGTCGAGGCGCTGCTGCCGAAGTCCGAGCAGGTCGACGGCGAGCGTTATGACCACTCGCAGCGGATCAAGGCCGTGATCAAGGAAGTCTCGCCGCAGGCGAAGGGGCCATCGATCATCGTCTCGCGGCGCGACCCGGAGCTGATCAAGAAGCTCTTCGAGCTCGAGGTGCCGGAGATCGCCGACGGCCTCGTCGAGATCGCGAACGTCGCGCGCGAGCCCGGCTACCGCTCGAAGATCGCGGTCATCTCCCACGCCGACGGCGTCGATCCGGTTGGCGCCTGCGTCGGGCCACGCGGTTCGCGCGTGCGCATGGTCGTCTCCGAGCTGCGCGGCGAGAAGATCGACATCATCCCCTACAACGACGAGCCCGCCCGCTTCGTGGCGAAGGCGCTGTCGCCTGCGCGCGTGCGCGAGGTTCTCGTCGACGACGCGGCAAAGCAGGCGACCGTGATCGTCCCCGACGACCAGCTGTCGCTCGCGATCGGCCGCGAGGGCCAGAACGCCCGTCTGGCCGCGCGCCTCACCGGCTGGCGCGTCGACATCAAGTCCGAAACCGAGTTCGCTGCCGAGGAGGCCGAGCACGGTTACGAGGAGGAGGAGACGCAGGGTCGCTGCGCGGCGATCATGTCGAACGGCCGCCGCTGCCCGAACGCTTCCCTCTCGGGCTCGCGCTACTGCGGCCTCGAAGCGCACCGGGCGCTCGAGGCGGGCGGTGGCGGCGAGCCTGTGCCCGTCGCCTCCTAAGACGAGCGCAGCGAGGCTGGTGCGCGCCCGCAGGGTGCCGGGCGCAGCCAGGAACTGCCAGCAACGACGTAGAATCGACGATTAGATGGCAAAGAAACGCGTTCACGAGATAGCCAAGCAGGTGGGGGTTCCGACCAAGGAGCTGATCGTGACGCTGCAGGCTGCCGGCATCGACGCGAAGGCGCCGAGCTCGGCGGTCGAGGAGAGCGCAGCGCAGGCGGCGCTGCAAGGCGCCGGCGCTGCGCCGACGCCGGTCGCCGCGAGCGCCACGGGCGCAC
This sequence comes from Solirubrobacterales bacterium, assembly GCA_003138355.1. GTDB lineage: Bacteria > Actinomycetota > Thermoleophilia > Solirubrobacterales > Solirubrobacteraceae > Palsa-513. The sequence goes on along the minus strand of PLFX01000016.1, from coordinate 106,240 downwards.
GCAACGGTGCGAGCAAGACCGCTCCGTCGGCGCGCATCGCCGCCGCGCCGGCGAGCTCGCCCGCGGCAAGCGCCGCTGCGGTCGCGGCACCGGCGCCGGCGGCCAGCGCGACTCCAGACGGCGGAGCAGATGCGGTCCGCTCGCGCCCGACGCGCGATTCGCGCCAGGGCGAGCAGCGACCCGGCGCGATCGCCGGGCGCCGTCGCGTCGTCATCGACTCGCAAGCCTCGCGCCGTACAAGTGGTCCGGCCGGTCAACCGCCGCGGCGCCCGCCGCGGCGCGGTCGCCGTCGACGGGGCACCTACGACGACACCGTGGCGCCGCTCGATACGCGCGCGCTCGAGGCGACAGACCTGATCCGCATCAACTCCGGCTCGACGGTGAAGGACGTCGCCGAGTACTTCGGCGTCGCGGTCCCGGAGATCATCCGCAACCTGATGGCGCTCGGCGAGATGGCGACGCTCACCCAGACGCTCTCCGACGACGCGATCCAAGTGCTCGCCGACGACTTCAAGAAGGACATCGAGATCGTCCATGCCGCGGACGACATCGCCGAGCCCGAATTCGAGGATGAGGACGAGGATCTCGCCGAGCGGCCGCCCGTAGTGACGATCATGGGCCACGTCGATCACGGCAAGACCTCACTGCTCGACGCGATCCGCGAAACCTCCGTGGCCGCCGGGGAGGCCGGCGGCATCACCCAGCACATCGGCGCCTATCAGGCCCAGCACGCGGGTCGCGCGATCACCTTCCTCGATACGCCCGGCCACGAGGCTTTCACGGCGATGCGCGCTCGCGGCGCACGCGTCACCGACATCGCCGTGATCGTCGTCGCGGCCGACGACGGCGTGAAGCCTCAGACCGACGAGGCGATCGATCACGCGCGCGCCGCGGGGGTGCCAATCATCGTCGCCGTCAACAAGATCGACAAGCCGGGCGCGCAGCCCGAGCGCGTTCGCACCGAGATGACCCAGCGCGGCCTCCAGCCCGCCGAGTGGGGCGGCGAGGTCGAGTTCGTCGACGTCTCGGCGAAGACGCGGGAGGGACTCGAGTCGCTGCTCGACACGATCCAGGTCGTAGCCGAGCTCGAGGAGCTGCGGTCGAACCCCGACGCGCCCGCTTCCGGCGTGGTGATCGAATCGCGGCTCGACCCCGGTCGCGGGCCGATCGTGACGCTGCTCGTGCAGCGCGGCACGCTGCACGTCGGCGACTCGCTCGTCGCGGGCGCCAACTTCGGTCGCGTGCGCGCGATGCAGGACTTCACTGGCGCGCGGGCCGCCCAGGCGATGCCGGGAGAGCCGGTCGAGGTGCTCGGCTTCGACGGCGTTCCCGAGGCGGGCGAATTCGCGCGCGCCGTCGAGAACGAGCGCCGTGCGCGTCAGCTGGCCGGCGAGCGCGCGAACCGGCTCAAGACCGAGGCGCTCGCGCGGCGCTCGGGTCGCAAGGTCTCACTCGAGGACGTGTTCCGCCTCGCCCAGGAGGGCGCGGTGAAGGAGCTCAACCTCGTGCTCAAGGGCGACGTTTCGGGCTCGGTCGAGGCGGTCGAGGACGAGATCGCGAAGCTGCCGCAGGACGAGGTCGCGGTCAACATCATCCACCGCGGCGTGGGCGGCATCAGCGAGTCCGACGTGATGCTCGCCGCAGCCTCCGACGCAGTGATCCTCGCGTTCAATGTGCGTCCGGTTGGCGACGCGCGCGCGCTGGCGGAACGCGAAGGGATCGAGATCCGCAGCTATTCGGTGATCTACCGCGCGATCGACGAACTGCGCGCCGCGATGCAGGGCATGCTCGAGCCGGAGGAGGTCGAGGAGACGATCGGCCAGGCGGAGGTGCGCCAGACATTCCGCGCGTCGCGGATCGGCACGATCGCTGGCTCGTTCGTGATCGAGGGCAAGGTCACGCGCGGCGCGCGCGTGCGTGTCGTCCGCGACGGCACGGTGGTCGCGGACACGACGATCGCGAGCCTGCGCCGTTTCCAGGAGGACGCGCGCGAGGTGAGCTCCGGCTACGAGTGCGGCATCGTCCTCGCGAACTTCCAGGACATCAAGGACGGGGACGTGCTCGAGGCGTACGAGACGCGCAAGGTCGAGCGCCAACTCGCGAGGACGTGAACCGGTCCGGGCCACTGGACCTGGGCCGTCAAAGGCGACTAGGATGGCAGCTGGAGGGCGCATGCGCCGGGTGGACGAAGCGGTCCGCCAGGTGCTGGCCGACGCAATCGCTGAGGAGCTCAAGGATCCGCGTGTGGGATTCGTAACCGTCACGGACGTCAGTACGAGCCCCGACCTGACGTCGGCCCGCGTCTATGTCAGCGTGCTCGGCGATGCGCCCGACCGCGAGGCGTCGCTCGCCGGGTTGCGCCACGCGCACGGGTACCTGCAGGGGCGGATCGCCCAGGAGCTCAAGCTGCGCCGCACACCGACGCTCGAGTTCCGCTACGACGACACGACAGACCGCGCGATGCAGATCGAGGCGCTGCTGCGCCAGCGGGGCGATCTCGCATGACCGACGCGGCGCTCGCACTGGACGCGCGCGCGGCGGTGCTCGCGACGATCGATGCGCAGGAGCGTTTCCTGCTGGTGACTCACGAGCACCCCGACGGCGATGCGCTCGGATCGCTGATCGCGATGCAAGCCCTGTTGCGTGCACTGCGCAAGGACTCGGTGATGGTGATCGCGCCCGACGACTTCCCGCTGCCCAACGAGTACCGGTTCCTGTCGCTTGACGGACTAGTCACCGGGCCGCCGAGCGACCTCGCCGAGCGGACCGTGATGTTCCTCGACTGCGGCAACCTCGACCGCAACCCGCTGGCGGCCCTGCACGACGGCAAGACGCTCGTCAACATCGACCACCACCACGACAACACGCGCTTCGGCACCGTCAACTACGTCGTCGAGGACGCATCGTGCACCGCCGAGATCGTCTGGGACCTGCTGCACCAGACCGGCGTCGAGCTGACGACCGGGATCGCGGAGGCGCTCTACGTCGGGCTCGTCACCGACACCGGGCGGTTCTCCTACGAGAACACGACGCCGCGCTCGCACCTGATGGCGGCCGAGCTGATCGGCGCCGGCGTCGATGTCGCCGCCATTTACCGGCGGATCTACGAGGAGATCCCGCAGGCGAAGCTCGCACTGCTCTGCCGCGCGCTCCAGAGCCTCAAGGTGTTCACCGACGACGGCGTCGCATCCGCGGTACTCACGATCTCGGACTTCGCCGAGACCGGTGCGGAGGACAGCTACAGCGAGGGCGTGATCGACCATCTGCGCGCACTGACGGGAGTGAAGGTTGCGATCCTGATTCGCGAGGTAACGGCGAACGGGCGCGGGGTCCAACGCAAGGTGTCGCTGCGCGCGACCGACAACGAGATCGATGTCTCCGCGATCGCGCGTCTCTACGGTGGCGGCGGACACCGCAGGGCAGCGGGCTTCACGAGCGAGCTTTCGGCAAGCGCGTTGATCGACGCGATTCGCGCCCAGGTGTGAGCGCGACCGCCGGGGTTCTGCTCGCCGACAAGCCGCGCGGCATCAGCTCCCATGCGGTGGTCGCGCGCGCCCGGCGCGCGCTCGGCGAACGCAGGGTCGGCCACGCCGGGACGCTCGACCCGTTCGCGACAGGGCTCCTGATCCTGCTCGTCGGCCAGGCCACCCGCCTGCAGCGGCTCTTCATGGCGCTGCCGAAGACCTACGACGTACTGGCCCGCGTTGGCGCGACGTCGACGACCGGCGACACCGAGGGGGAGATAACGGAGACCGGGCGGCGCCCCGCGGAGCCACTGCAGCTGCCGCACGGGCGAATTCGCCAGCACCCGCCGGCCTATTCGGCGATCAAGGTGGCGGGCGAGCGGGCCTACAAGCGGGCGCGTCGCGGCGAGCTCTTCGAGCTGCCCGAGCGCGAGGTCGAGGTCTACGCGGCCGAAGAGCTCTGGCGAGCCGGCGACGAGCTTGCCCTGCGCTTCACCTGCTCCGCGGGGACCTACGTGCGCTCGCTGGTTGGGGCACTGGGGGACGCCTACTGCCTCGAGCTGCGCCGTACCCGGATCGGCCCGTTCACGGTCGATGACGCGTGGCCCGCCGAGGGCGCGCCGAGCCTGCTGGACGTTCGCGCCGCGTGCGCGCGCTTTCTTCCGATTCTCGTGCTCGATGAAGAGCAAACCGCGGCGCTCGCGCATGGGCGACGCGTCGAAGTCCCAACCGCCCACGCCGCCGCGCTGCTGACCGACCGGGCGGGCCGTGCTTTGGCGCTTGCCGAGCACCACGAGGCGGACGGACCGATGAAGCTGAGCCGCCTGTGAGGACCGTCTCCCTGGAGCAGGCCACGCCCGGCGTGTCGCAGCTCGCGATCGGGACGTTCGACGGCGTGCACCTCGGTCACCGGGACGTCATCGCCGACGCCGCGAGCGTCCTCACCTTCGATCCGCACCCGGTGTCCGTGCTGCGCCCGTCGCACACGCCGCGGATTCTTACGCCGCTGCCGATCAAGGCCGACATCATCGCCTCGCTCGGCGTCCAGGAGTTGATCGTGATCGACTTCGATGCGGCCTTCGCAACGCGCAGCGCGGCCGAGTTCGTCGACGAGGTGATCGTCGGTCGCCTCGCCGCCGCCGGCGTCTCGGTTGGCGAGAACTTCCGCTTCGGGCGAGCCGCGCGCGGGGACGCGGGGATGCTCGCCGGGGATTCCCGATTCGAGACGCGCGTCGTGGCGCTGCGCGAGCTCGACGGCGAAGTCGTCTCCTCGAGCCATATCCGCTCGCTGATCGCCGCCGGGGAGGTCGGCCGAGCCGCGCGAATGCTCGGCGCGCCTTTCGAGTTGCGCGGGACGGTCGTCGAGGGCGACCGCCGAGGTCGCGAGCTCGGGTTCCCGACCGCGAACCTCGTGCCGGACGAGCGGCTCGCCGAGCCTGGCCACGGTGTCTATGCCTGCCTCGCGAGCATCCCGTCGCGTCCGGCGTCCGGCGCGGTGGCAGCCGCCGTGAACGTCGGTGTGCGCCCGACCTTCGAGTCCGGGCGCGGCGAGCTGATCGAGGCCTACCTGATCGACTTCGACGGCGACCTCTACGGCGGCGAGCTGCGCCTTCGCTTCCTCGAGCGTCTGCGCGGCGAGCGCCGCTTCGAGAGCGCTGATGCGCTGATCGCCGCGATGTACGACGACGTCGCACGTGTCAGAGCGATCTGCGCGTCTGCTAGCTTTGACGGCCGATGACGCTGACAGCAGAGCGAAAGCGCGAGCTCGCGCGCGAGTACGGCCGCGATGAGCAGGACACCGGCAACACGAAGGTCCAGGTCGCGCAGCTGACCGAGCGGATCAATGAGCTCACCGATCACCTGCGCACCCACAGCCACGACCACCACTCGCGCCGCGGGCTGTTGATGCTGGTCGGCAGGCGTCGCCGCTTCCTCGACTACCTCCAGCGCACCGACATCGAGGGCTACCGGGCGCTGATCAGCTCGCTGGGCCTGCGCAAGTAAGCATCCTCGCGGCTTTCTCCCGACGTTCACCCGATCGCGATCAGCGCCACGTCGGTGTGCTGCTTGACGCGCCGGCAGCATGAGCGTCCAAGCCACCCCACCGGCTAGGATTAGCCTAGCTCCAAGAGAGATAAGAAACGTGTGCCGCCAGATGGGTGGCAGAGAGGCAACAAATGAGTAATGGCATCACCCGGCTGTCTGCGACGATCGCGGGCAGCGAAATCTCGTTCGAGACCGGACGAGTTGCGAAGCAGGCAGGCGGCGCCGTAGTAGTCCGCCAGGGCGACACGATGGTCCTCGCGACCGCCACCGTCGGCGATCTGCGTGACGCGGACTTCCTGCCGCTGACCGTCGACGTCGAAGAGCGCATGTACGCCGCCGGGAAGATCCCCGGCTCGTTCTTCAAGCGCGAAGGTCGCTCGGGGGAGAAGGGCACGCTCACCGCGCGGATGATTGACCGTCCGATCCGCCCGCTGTTCCCGAAGGGCTGGCGCTACGACACGCAGATCGTTGCGATCCCGCTGTCCGTCGACCACGTCCACCCCTACGACATCCTGGCGATGAACGCAGCGTCGGCGGCGATCATGATCTCCGACATTCCGCTGCCCCAGCCGGTCGGCGCGGTGCGGATCGGCAAGGTCGACGGGAACTTCGTCGTCAACCCGCGCGAGGAGGACCTGCTCTCCGGAACGGACCTCGACCTGATCGTCGCGGGCACCGAGGACGCGCTCTTGATGGTCGAGGCCGGCGCGCGAGAGATCCCCGAAGCCGAGATCCTCGACGCCCTCGACATCGCTCACAGCGAGATCAAGAAGCTCTGCCAGCTCCAGCGCGAGCTCGCCGCGAAGGTCGGCAAGGAGAAGCTGCAGGTGGTCGTGCTCAAGGCCGACTCCGAGCTGCTCGAGTCGATCCGCTCATCGCATGGCGCGGCGCTTGACTCGGCGACGCAGGTCGAGGACAAGCTGGCGCGCCAGGACGCGACGAAGGCCGTCGAGGAGGCCGTCCTCGAGCAGTACGGCGGCGACCCCGAGGCCGAGGATGCGAAGGAGAAGCGCGCCGCGGCCCAGCTTGCCTTCGACGCGCTCGAGAAGTCGATCATCCGCGAGCGCATCGCCGTGCACAAGAAGCGCCCCGATGGGCGCGCCGAGAACGAGATCCGCCCGATCACGATCGAAGCCGGCGTGCTACCGCGCGCCCACGGCTCGGCGCTCTTCACGCGCGGCCAGACGCAGGCGCTCAGCGTCGTCGCGCTCGGCACGCTCAAGGAGGAGATGCGCCTCGACACGCTCGGGCTAGAGACGAAGAAGTACTACTGGCATCACTACAACTTCCCGCCGTTCTCGGTCGGGGAGACCGGCCGACTGGGCGGGCCCAAGCGGCGCGACATCGGCCACGGGGCGCTCGCCGAGCGCGCGCTCGTGCCGATGATCCCGACGATCGACGAGTTCCCCTACACGGTGCGCGTCGTCTCGGACATCCTCGAGTCAAACGGCTCCTCGTCGATGGCCTCGGTCTGCGGCTCTTCGCTCGCGCTGATGGATGCCGGCGTCCCGATCGCGCGGCCCGTTGCGGGCATCGCGATGGGCCTGATCAAGGAGGGCGATGACTACATCGTCCTGACCGACATCGCGGGCGTCGAGGACCACCTCGGTGACATGGACTTCAAGGTCGCCGGAACCGACCGCGGCATCACCGCGCTGCAGATGGACATCAAGATCTCGGGCGTCACGTTCGACATCCTGCGCGACGCGCTGACGCAGGCCCACGCGGCGCGCACCGCGATCCTCGCGCAGATGGCGGCGATCATCGAGGCGCCGCGCGAGTCCCTCAGCGAGTACGCGCCGCGGATCGAGAAGGTCCAGATCGATCCGAGCCAGATCGGGCTGTTGATCGGCAAGGGCGGCGAGACGATTCGCGGCCTGTGCGAGGAGTACGACTCGCAGATCGACGTCAACGACGACGGTCAGGTCCTGATCTACTCCGCGAACGGCGAGATGGCAGATGCCCTCGTCGAGCGGATCAGGCAGATGATGAAGGAGGTCGAGGTCGGCGACGAGTACCTCGGCAAGGTCGTCAAGACGACGGCATTCGGCGCCTTCATCGAGCTCTCGAAGGGGACCGATGGCCTGCTCCACATCTCGAACGTCTCGCCCGGCAAGCGGGTCGACACGGTCGAGGAGGCGCTGAACAAGGGCGATGAGGTCGCCGTGCGCGTCGTCGAGGTCGACCGCGAGCGCGGCCGAATCGGCGTCCGCCGCGCCGACGATCCGGAGATCGCGGGCAAGACGGTGGAGGAGCTGACCGCGCTTGCCGCTGCCAGCAACGGCGGCGACCGGCCGCGGCGCCCCCGCGAGGGTGGCCGCGAGGGTGGCCGCAACGGCGGCTCGCGTGGCTCGGGTCGGCCGCGCCGCTAGCGCCGCCCGGCGGGTGGTACGCGACGCGTGCCACCCGGAAGCTCCAACACGATGACCCAGCATCAGATCACCGAGCTCGATGGCGGCGTGCGTGTCGTCACCGAGCACGTGCCCGAGGTGCGCTCCGTCGCCCTCGGGTTCTGGATCGGGACCGGCTCGGTGACCGAGAGCGACGAGCAGGCCGGCCTGTCGCACCTACTCGAGCACATGCTCTTCCGCGGGACGGCGCGTTACGGCTCCGAGGAGATCGACCAGATCTTCGATGCGATGGGAGCCGAGCTCAACGCCGGGACCGGCAAGGAGGGGACCTCGGTCTTCGCCCGCGTGCTCGACATCCACCTCGAGCGCGCGTTCGACGTGATCGCGCAGATGGTCACCGAACCCGCGCTCACCGGCTTGGCCGAGGAGCGCGCGATCGTGCTCGAGGAGATCGCGATGTACGAGGACGACCCGCAGGATCTCGTCTTCGACATCTTCGGCGAGGCGGTGTTCCCCCACCACCCGCTCGGGCGAGCGATCCTCGGGCGAGCGGAGGTCGTGGGGCACGCAACCCGCGAGCAGCTGCTCGCTTTCCACGACGAGCGCTACTTCCCGCAGAACATCGTCATCGCCGCCGCCGGCAGCGTCAGCCACGACCAGGTCGTTGCGTGGGCCGAGGGAGCGATGCGCTCAGCCCCAGACCTGTTGCGGCATGTCAGCGCGCCACCGCCACCGGCGGCCAGTGCGCCGCGCGCCCTCTTCCGGCGCAAGGACACCGAGCAGTTCCACGTCTGCATTGGCGGGCTCGGACTGCCGCGCGAGGACGAGCGCCGCTTCGCACTGCGCGTGCTCGACAGCCTCGCGGGCGGGACGTCCTCGTCGCGCCTGTTCCAGGCGGTGCGTGAGCGGCGTGGCCTCGCATACTCGGTCTTCACCTTCCAGAGCCTCTATGCCGGCACGGGCCAGGTCGGCCTCTACGTTGGGACGCGCACGGACAACCTCGCCGAGGTCGTCAAGGTGATCGGGGAGGAATTGGAGCGCCTGCGCGAGGAGCCCGTCAGCGAGGAGGAGCTGACGCGGGCGAAGGACAACGTCAAGGGCCGCGTCGTGCTCGCGCTCGAGTCGACGACGGCTCGCATGGAGCGCCTCGGTTCGAACATGCTCGCGAAGATGGAGATCCTCGGCCTCGACGAGGTGATCGCGCGGATCGACAAGGTCGACGCGGACCAGTTGACGGCGCTTGCGCGCGAGCTCTACGACGCCGCGCACCTGTCGGTCGGCGCGATCGGCCCCGACGAGGAGCTGTTCCGCGAGGCGATCGCGCGCCTTCAGCCCGACGTCGCGGTCGCGACGTGATCAGGGTCGGCGTAGCCGGCGCCGCTGGACGCATGGGCAGCACGGCCTGTGACGCGATCCAGGAGGCCGACGACCTCGATCTCGCGGGCCGCGCGGACCCCGCACTCGGCATCGAGCTCGCGGCGATCCTGCCGGACTGCGAGGTCGTGGTCGACTTCACACAGCCGGAGGTCGCACTCGCCAACGCGCGCGCGTGCGTCGCTGCCGGCGTCCACGTCGTGATCGGCACGAGTGGGTTCAGCGTGGCCGGGTTGGAGGGCCTGAGCGGCGCGAACATCTTCGTCGCTCCGAACTTCGCGATCGGCGCCGTTTTGATGATGCGTTTCGCCGTCGAGGCCGCGCAACACATGCAGGCCGCCGAGATCATCGAGCTCCACCACGACGGCAAGCTCGACGCGCCGAGCGGCACGGCCGCGCGCACCGCGGAGCTGATCGCCGAACAGACTGGTCGTGAGCCGCCGATCCACTCCGTTCGCCTGCCGGGGCTCGTCGCCCATCAAGAGGTGATCCTCGGCGATGTCGGTCAGACACTGACGATTCGTCACGACTCGATCGACCGCCGCTCGTTCATGCCGGGAATGCTGCTGGCGATTCGCCGCGTGTCCTCGTTGGAGAGCTCGCCGGTCGTTGGGCTCGAGCACCTTTTGTTCGCGACGTGAGTGACGGCGAATCGCCAGTAGACCGAGGAGCGACCGTTGCGGTGACCGACCATGCGGTCGAGCGCTTCCGGCAGAGGGTCGCGGCCAGGGAGGGTGGCCTCGATTCGCGGCTCGAGATAGCCGGTCGCGTGGCGCGTGCTTGGGCGGCGGGGCGCGTCAGTGACACTCCGCCCGACGGCGCGCGGAAGCCGGCGCTCGGTGCGCTCTACGTCGCAGATCTCGTCGACCGGGACGTCGTGTTTGTCGTGCGCCACGATCGGCGTGCGGGCGAGCTCGTCGTAATCACGCTGTGGGAGCGCGGCCGGCTCGGGGAGCCGCGCGTCCCGCGGCGGTTCACCGACGCGCTGCGCGAGCGCAAGCCGACGCCGAGTCACTAGAGCTGACACCGCTAGGCCTTTGCTTGCGATACTGAGTCGATGGACGATCTCGGGAGCGTCATCACGGCGCTCGTCACGCCGTTCGACGAGGAGCTGCGCGTCGACGAGGACGCGTTCGTCTCGCTGATGCATCACCTCGCGGCCAACGGCTCGGACGGCTTCGTCGTCTGCGGGACGACCGGCGAAGCGGCGACGCTGAGCGACGACGAGCATCTCGGGCTGGTCGAGCTCGCGGTGCGCGAGCGCCCGGAGGGTGTCAGCATCATCGCCGGCGCCGGATCGAACGACACGCGCCACGCCGTGCACCTGACGGAGCGCTGCTGCGAGCTCGGCGTCGACGCCGTGCTGTCGGTCACGCCGTACTACAACCGCCCGAGCCGCCGCGGGATCGTGCGCCATTTCGAAGAGGTCGCGCACGCCGCCGACGTTCCGGTCGTGCTCTACAACATCCCGCAGCGCACCGGCACCGACATGCCCAACGATCTGCTCGCCGAGCTCGCGCAGATCGAGCGCATCGACTTCGTGAAGCAGGCCAACGACGACAACCTCGCGCCGATCGACGGCTTGCGGATCTACGCCGGCAACGACGGGATCTTCGCGCGCACGCTCGACATGGGCGAGCCCGGTGGAATCCTCGTCGCGAGCCACATCGTCGGGCCGCAGATGCGCCGGATGGTCGACGAACCCGAGCGCCGGGCGGAGATCGACGCGTCGCTGCGCGACGTCTACGAGACGATCTTCATCACCGCGAGCCCGGCACCGACGAAGGCTGCACTGGAGCTGCTCGGACACCGCGTCGGCGGCCTGCGCCTGCCGCTCGTCGAGGTGGATGAGCGTGAGCGCGAGATCGTCCGCGCGATGCTCGTACGCCACGAGCTCGTCGGCCAGCTAACGGCGTGAGCAAGCTGCGGATACTCGCCCTCGGGGGGCTGGGCGAGATCGGCAAGAACATGACCGTCGTCGAGGAGGACGATCGGATCGTCGTCGTCGATGTCGGTCTGCGCTTCCCGACCCCTGAGATGATCGGCATCGACCTCGTCTTGCCGGACTTCAGCTACCTGCGCGAGCGCGCCACGGACATCGAGGCGATCGTCGTCACGCACGGGCACGAGGACCACCTCGGGGCGCTGCCCTGGGTCCTGCGCGAGCTCGCGCCGGTCGCGATGCCGCCGGTCTATGGCGGGTCCTTGACGATGGCGATGGCGCGTTCGAAGCTCGACGAGCACAAGCTGCGCGACGCCGTCCTGATCGATGTCCAGCCGGGCGAGTCGCTCGAGCTGGGGCCCTTCAGCGCGGAGCTGATCCACATGACGCACTCGATCCCCGACTCGTGCGCGGTCGCGCTCACAGGCGAGCTCGGAACCGTGGTGCTCACCGGCGACTACAAGTTCGACCAGACGCCCGTGGATGGCGAGCCGGCCGACATCTCGCGGCTCGCGCAGCTCGGGGCCGAGGGCGTGCTGCTCTTGTGCGGGGACTCGACGAACGCCGACCGCAATGGCTTCTCGCCCTCCGAGTCTGTCGTCGGACCGGAGCTCGAGCAGGTCTTCGCGCGGGCCGGGGGACGGATCATCGTCACGAGCTTCGCCTCGAACATCCACCGCGTGCAGCAGGTCATCGACGCCGCCGCCGCGCTTGACCGCAAGGTCTCGCTGGTCGGGCGCTCGATGCGCAAGAACGTCGGAATCGGGCGTGAGCTGGGCCACATCGAGGTGCCGGACGGCCTGATGATCCCGCCGCGCGAGCTCGCCGACTTCCGCGACGATCAGATCGTGATCATCTCGACCGGCTCGCAGGGCGAGCCGCTCTCGGCGCTGCGGCGCATGGCCTACCGCGACCACCCGCAGGTTGCGCTGCGCGAGGGCGACACCGTCGTCTTCTCGGCGACGCCGATCCCCGGCAACGAACGAGCCGTCAACGAGACCGTCGACCGCCTCTACCAGATCGGCTGCGATGTCATCACGACACGTGACGCCGCGATTCACGCGTCGGGCCATGGCTATGCAGAGGAGCTGAAGCTGATGCTGAACCTGCTGCGCCCGCGCTATTTGATGCCGTTTCACGGCGACTACAAGCGGATGCGCCTGCACGGGCAGCTCGGCGAAGCGGTCGGCATCGAGCCGGATGCGATCTTCCGCGCGGCCAACGGGCAGCCGCTCGAGATCGACGCGCGGCGCGCGCGCTTCGGCGAGTCCGAGCGCGCCGGCATGATCTTCGTCGACGGCGTCGATATCGGCGACATCGCCGACGCGGCGCTGCGCGACCGGCGGATGCTCTCCGCCGACGGAATCTTCATCGTGGTCGCGACGATCTCCGAGCAGAGCGGAGGCTCGGTCGCCGACCCCGAGGTGATCTTCCGCGGCGTGCCCTTCATGGACGAGGCGGGCAAGCTCGTGGGGGAGATCAAGCTCGCCGTCGAAGAGTCGCTCGAGCGTGCGGTCAAAGACGGCGTGCGCGAGCTCGACGCGCTCACGGACACGCTGCACGACAACCTCGCCGCGCTCGTCTACGAGCGCCTGCGCCGGCGACCGATGGTCATGCCGGTCGTCGTCGAGGTGTAGTTACTCAGGCCTGCCGGCCGGGCTCGAGGCTAACGCTTCGGGTGGTGTCGGCTCGGGCACCAAGGCGGGCGCGCCCGGGAGGGTCACGGTGAACCGCGTGCCCTTCTGCCGGCGGCTCGACACCTCGACCGCTCCGCTGTGGCTGCGGGCAACCGCTTGCACGATCGCGAGCCCGAGCCCGAACGAGCCGCCAACATCGCCGCCGCCACGGACGAAGCGCTCGAAGAGATGCTTGCGAATCTCCGGGTCGATACCGGGGCCGTCATCCTCGACGACAAGCTCGACGCCGCCGTCCTCGATCGTGCGCGTGCTCGCACGGATGTGCGTGCCGGGCGGCGTGTGACGGATCGCGTTCTCGAGCAGGTTGATCACGATGCGCTGGAGGTCGTCGGGGCTGCCGAGGAGGTGGGCCGGTTGCACGTCGAGTTCGATCTCGTGATCTTCGGAAGAAGGCTCGAGCTCGGCCGCTGCCGCGATCACGAGGTCGGCGAGGTCCGCCGCCTGGTCGCGCGTTGCCGGGTGTTGCACGTCCGAGCGCGCAAGCAGCAGAAGATCGGCGACGAGACGGCGCATGCGCTGGGTCGAGCGCAGCGCGGATTGTGCGATCTCGCGCTCCTGGCCGTGCAGCCCGTCCTCGAGCAGCTCGAGGTTCGCGAGCACGCTCGTGAGCGGTGTGCGCAGCTCGTGCGAGGCGTCGGCGACGAAAGCGCGCTGGCGCGTGAGCGCGGCTTCCGTGCGAGCGCGCGCATCGGCGAGCGAGGTGAGCATCGTCTGCAGCGTGCGTGACAGTTCCGCGACCTCGTCGTCGGCGGTCGGCTCCGGGAGCTTCACCGACGGGTCGCCCGTGCGCTCGATCTCAGCGGCCGCGGCGGTCAGCTCCGCGATCGGCCTGATCGCGCGGCGCGCGACTAACCAGCCGGCGGCGAAGGCGAGCGCCGTCGCGGCGAGCACGCCAAGCACCACGAGGACGTCGAGGTTTGCGATCTCCGACTGGAGCGACGCGAGCGGGAGACCGTACTGGATGATCAGCCCGAACCCGCTGAAGGTCGCCGTCTCGGTGATCACCTGATAGCCGCTGAAGGTGTTGATCCGGTACGTCGGCGGCTCGGGAAGGGGATTACCCAGGTAGGGCGAGCCTGTGTCGATGTTCCCGGGCGGAATCGAGCCGTTGAGCCGGTACACGCGAATCTGCCCGCCACCGACCTTGAAGTCCGGGAGGTTGGGGATGTAGAGGCCGCCGGACTGGAAGTCGGGATGAAACGCGTCCTCGAGGTTGCCGCCCTCTGTGACCAGCTGCGAGTCGAGGTTCGAGCGCAACCGGTGCGCCGTCAGCTCGCGCACGGCGACGCCGAACACCGTCAGCAGCCCGAATGTGACGCCGGCAACGCTCACCGCCAGGCGCAGGCGGATCGGGAGCCGCGAGAGCGGCGTGCGGCGCCGCGAGCTAGGCGCGGATGACGTAGCCGGCACCGCGGATCGTGTGCAGGAGGCGCGGCTCGTCGCCTGCCTCGAGCTTGCGGCGCAGGTTCGAGACGAACACCTCGATCGTGTTGGTCGTGGAGAACGGGTCATAGCCCCAGACCTCGTCGAGCAGGCGCTGGCGCGAGATCACGATGCGCTCGTTGCGCATCAGGTACTCGAGCAGCTCGAACTCGCGCTGGGTGAGCTCGATATCGCGCTCGCCGCGGCGAACCTCGTGCGTGTCCGGGTTGAGCAGGAGATCGGCGACGCGCAGCGGTGCGCTGCCGCGCGGCGGGCGGCGGCGCAGCAGGGCGCGCAGGCGCGCGAGGAGCTCCTGTCGCTCGAACGGCTTGACGAGATAGTCGTCGGCGCCCGCATCGAGGCCGGTCACGCGTGCCTCGAGCGCGTCGCGCGCGGTGAGCATCAAGATCGGCACGTCGTCGGAGTCGGCGCGCAGCTGCTTTGCGACCTCAACGCCGTCCAGGCGCGGTAGGCCGAGATCGAGCACGACGAGGTCTGGGAGGAATGCGTGAGCATCGTCGAGAGCGCGAACGCCGTCGGTCGCGAGGCGCACGTCGTAGCCCTCGAGGCGGAGCGAGCGGACGAGGACATCGGCGATGTCCGCGTCGTCCTCGACGACGAGCACGCGAGGTGATCGTGCATAGTCGCTCATGAGACGATGTTACGGCGGAATCGCAACCTGCAGCGCGATCTTTACGTCCAATTGAATCCTCGCAGGCATCCGCGTCTGCACGTCGAATTGCGGGGCGATGGCACCACGATCGTCCTCTGGTCGGACGCGCAAAGCGCCCGCGCGTAGGAGCACGAGCGCGCGTCGACGTGCGGCGCCGCGCCGGCGCAAGCGCCAGCTGCGGCGGATCTCGCTTCGCCTCGACCAGCGCTCACTCGACGTCATCGGGCTCGGCCTTGTCGCGCTCGCCGTGTTCATGGGTTGCGTGCTCTATGCGCACTGGAACGGCGGGAGCGTCGGCAACGGCCTCGCGCGGGCCCTCGCGTGGCTCTTCGGCAAGGTGCGCGATGGGGTGCCGCTTGCGCTCGCCGTGTACGGCTCGATCCTCGTGCTGCGACCGCTGATCGGCAACCTGCGCCCGCTGCGCGCGAGTCCGGTCCTCCTCTTCGCGTCAACGACCCTCGGGCTCGCCGGCGGCACGCTTGGGATCATCGGCCCGGCCGTCGGCTCGAGCTACTGGCAATCGGCCTATTTCGAGCAGCGCGGCGGCATCGTCGGTCAGGGCGAGCTGTGGGCTGTGACGCACCTGGTCGGCACGCTTGGCGCGAACTTCCTCGCGGTCTTCCTCTTCCTCGCCGGCGTCGTGCTGCTGAGCGGCGGCTCGCTCGCGATGATGCTGGCGTCGGCGGGCGAGGGGATCGCCGACGCAACGGCACGGTTCCCGTCGGTGTCGATCACGGACCTGCGTCGCGAGCGCCCCGCGCCGGTCGCGAAGTCGATGCACCCGCCGGAGCCGCTCGACGAGGAGTTGATCCTGCGCGCCGCACGCTTCGACGCCGTGGCAGCGGTCGACGAGGACGCTTTTCCTGACGAGCTCGACCAAGCTCACGAGGATGCTTCGTTCGGCCCGCTTGTCTTCCGGGCGGAGCCCGAAGGGGCGGAGCCAATAGAAGAAGACGCCGCCGAGCAGCTCGTGCTGCCCGAGGTCGAGGAGCCAGCGCTGACGCCGATGGGTCGCTACCGCGCCGCCGTGACCGATGACCCGAGCTTCGAGTGGCGCCTGCCGCCGGTCAGCCTGCTCACGCGCTCGACCAGCGAGCAGACGCGCCCCGACACGGCGGGGCAGGCGAAGGTGGCCGCGCGTCTGATCGAGGCGCTCGGACACTTCGGCGTTGCGGCTCACGTGGTCGGTACGGTCGCCGGGCCGCACATCACGCGCTACGAGCTGCGGCTCGCGCCTGGGACGAAGGTGTCGAAGGTTGCCGCGCTGAAGGACGACCTCGCGTACGCCCTCGCAGCGACCGACGTGCGGATCCTCGCGCCAATTCCGGGCAAGCAGGCAGTCGGCGTCGAGGTGCCGAACGCGCAACGGCGCATCGTGCGACTCGGCGACGTCTTCCAGGAGCCACCGGCGGAGTGGTCGCCGCTCTCGGTCTGGCTCGGCAAGGACGTCGCGGGGCGCGCAATCGGCGCCGATTTGGCGAAGATGCCACACCTGCTCGTCGCCGGCACGACCGGCTCGGGCAAGTCTGCCGCCGTCAACGCGATGCTCGTCAGTGTCCTTTTGCGCGCGAGCCCGCACGAGGTCCGGCTCGTGCTGGTCGATCCGAAGCAGGTCGAGCTGAACCACTACGACTCGATCCCGCACCTGCTGACGCCGGTCATCACGAACCCGCGGATGGCCGCGAACGCGCTGATGAACCTTGTGCGCGAGATGGAGCAGCGCTACGGGATCATGTCGCTCGCGCGGACGCGTTCGCTAGTCGAGCTCAACCGCCACCGCGCCGCGCGCGGCGAGCGCTCGCTTCCGTACATCCTTTGCGTGATCGACGAGCTCGCGGACCTGATGATGGTCGCCCCGGCCGATGTCGAGGACTCGATCATCCGCTTGGCGCAGAAGGCGCGCGCCGTGGGGATCCACCTCGTGCTCGCGACGCAGTCACCGCGCGTCGATGTGATCACGGGGATGATCAAGGCGAACGTGCCGTCGCGGATCGCGTTCGCGGTCTCGTCGCAGGTCGATTCGCGCGTGATTCTCGACCAGAACGGCGCCGAGTCGTTGCTCGGTGCCGGCGACATGCTGTTCGCCCCGATCGGCAGCTCGGCGCCGCAGCGGATCCAGGGGGCGTTCGTCGACGAGGGGCAGATCAGCGTGCTGACGGAGCACTGGCGCCGTCAGGGCGAGCCCGAGCTGCGCGAGGAGCTGCTGGAGGAGGTCGAGCCGGCGGTCGAGGAGAGCGACGAAGGGGAGGGCTTCGACCCCGACGAGGACCCGCTGCTCGGGCAGGCGATCGAGCTCGTCGTCGAGATGGGTACCGCGTCGACGTCGATGCTCCAGCGACGGCTGCGCCTCGGCTACACGCGCGCCGGCCGTCTGATCGACATGCTCGAACGTCGCGGGATCATCTCCGGCTACGAGGGATCGAAGCCGCGCCAGGTCCTGATCGGCGAGTCCGATCTTCCGCGCGTGCTGGTCGCGCTCGAGGGCCGCGGTTCGGCCGCCGAGCCGGCTCCGCCGACGTTCGGCTAGCGCCGCTCCGGGCGCTGCAACTTCTGCCGCGCCGGCGTGTCACAGTGACGTGGTGGCAGCTCCGACGGTCGTCGCTTCATTGCTGGCCGGCGCCATATCGCTCGGGCAGCCGGCTCTGCACGTCCGCGTGACACCGCCGCTCGGCGGCAGCAACACCACCTTCAAGGTCAGCTTCAGGGTTCCGGCGAGGACCGGCACGATCAACGGGGCGCATCGCTACGACGAGCTGACGGGCTCGGCCTCGACGTCGGGCGGATGCATCGCGAGCTTCTCGGTTCGCGCGCCGAATGCTCCGGCGGGGACGCGCGTCAGCGTGACGCTCGACCCGCGCGCGCTCGGCGGGCGCTGGTGCCCGGGTACGTATGCTGGGCGGGTCGAGCAGTTACAGACGCCGGTGTGCCCCCACGGTGAGGCGTGCCCGCTGTACATAGTGCTGACCCCGCTCGCCCGCTTCACGCTCCACGTCGAGGGCGCCGGCGGGGCTGCACCGAGCTTTGGCGGGCTCGTCAGCGCGCTCGCCTGCACGCCGGGGCCGCAGCGACCGGGCGAGACGACTCCGTTCACGCTGCGCTGGCAACCGGCGAGCGATCCAGCCGCCCCGAGCTCGGAGATCGTGTACGACATCTACGAGGCCACACGCGCCGGCGGGGAAAGCTTCGCAAGCCCGACCTGGACGACGGCGCCGGGCGCGACTGTCTTTCGCACGTCGGGACTAGCGTCGCACGGCACTTTCTACTTCGTCGTACGCGCGCGCGATCCCGCCGGCAACGAGGACGCGAACACGGTCGAGCGACGCGGCGTCGACCCCTGCTTATAGAGCGTGACGGCGTTTGTGGCGCCGCCCTGAGGAGCGGTGGCCCGGGGTAGGCTTGGCGGGCGATGAGCGAGATCGGACCGACCCTGCGCCAAGCGCGGATGCGCGAGGGCTGGGACATCACCGAGGTGGAGGAGCGCACGAAGATCCGCGCCAAGTACCTGCGCGCGCTCGAGAACGAGGAGTGGAGCCTGCTCCCGGGGCCGACGTTCACGAAGGGCTTCCTGCGGACCTATGCGGAGGCGCTCGGGCTGGACTGGCGGCTGCTCATCGACGAGTACAAGCGCGAGTGGGAGGCGCCGCATGAGCTCGAGCACGTCCCGGTGCGCCCGTCGATGGCGCTCGATCCGCGCGAGCGCGCTCGCCGGCGCCCGTGGCGGTGGATCGGCGCCCTCGCGCTGATCGTCGCGCTCGCGGTCGTTTTCGTGCTGATCGGGCACCTGGGCGGGCCCTCCAAGACGGGCACGCCACCGCCGACGCACGCGAGCTCCAGCGGGCTCTCCGGCGCGACGGCAACGACCGGGCATACGGCGCCGAGCGTCCCGGTGAGCTGCGTGCCCGGATCGGCGACCTATGTCCCCGTCGACTGTGTGTCGCTCCGCCTCAAGGCAAGCGCGGCGGGGGTGTGGGCGTGCGTCGTCGGCGACCGGCACATGCGAATCGACGGCGCACGCCTGGCGTCCGGCGTGTCGACGCCGACGTTTCACGCGCGGCGGTTCGTCGTCACGCTCGCCAGCGCCGCGGTCGCGCTCGTGATCGACGGACGCAGGTTCACGCCGCACGGCGCCACCGGTCCGGTGCGCTACGTGCTCACGCCCGGTGCACGCAAGCGCGTCGCCGCGCCAACCACGCTGGTTTGCCGGCCGTGAGCGCGCGGGCGGCGATCATCGTCACCGGCACCGAGGTGCTCGGCGGCCGGGTCAGCGATCGGAACGGGCCGTGGCTCTCCGAGCAGCTGGCGCAGCTCGGCGTCGAGGTCGCTCAGATCACGGTCGTCGGCGACCGTCCGCAGGACATGCGCGCGGCGCTCGACTGGTGCGCGGCGCTCCGCGTCGATCTCGTCGTGACGAGCGGCGGGCTGGGACCAACCGAGGACGACCTGACCGCCCGGGTCGTCGGCGAGTTCGCGGGCAGGAGCATGGTGCTCGACGAAGCGCTTGAAGAGCGCATTGCGGCGATCCTGCGCCCGCTGCGGGCGCGCTGGCCGCACCTGAGCGAGGAAGCGATCATGGCATCCAACCGCAAGCAGGCGGTCGTGCCCGAGGGCGCAACGATCCTCGAGCCCGTTGGCACGGCGCCGGGCCTCGTTGTCGCGCCGCTCGAGACGGGGGCGGGACCGACTGTGGTTGTACTTCCAGGGCCGCCAAGCGAGCTCCGGGCGCTTTGGGCGGCCGCGATCGAGACCACGGCGTTCTCGGCCGCTGTCGCGGGGCGCACGGTGTATGACGAGCGGATGCTGCGGCTCTACGGGCTGCCCGAGTCGGAGATTGCGGAGACGCTGCGGATCGCCGACGCGACGGGCGTCCCGATGGAACGGCTCGAGGTCACGACGTGCCTGCGCCGCGGCGAGATCGAAATCGTCACGCGCTTCGAAGCGCCCGATGCCTCCGCGTACGACGCGTTTGCCGCCGTCGTACGCTCGCGCCACGGTGAGATGCTCTTCTCCGAGGATTTCAGGCGCGTCGACGATCAGGTGGCGGAGATGCTCGTCGAGCAGCGGCTGACCGTCGCGGTCGCCGAGTCGTGCACGGGCGGGCTGCTCGCGGGGCGCCTCAGCGAGCGTCCGGGATCCTCCGAGTACCTGCGCGGCGGCATCGTCGCCTATTCGAACGAGATCAAGGAGTCCCTGGTCGGCGTGGACCATCAGCTGCTCGCCGAGCACGGAGCCGTCTCGGGTGAGGTCGCGCTCGCGCTCGCCGATGGGGCGCGTGAGCGCCTTGGCGCAACGATCGGCGTGGGCGTGACGGGTGTGGCGGGTCCTGGGGGAGGCACCGCGGCGAAGCCGGTCGGGACCGTCTGGGTGGCCGTGAGCTCGTCTGCCGGGCGGAGCATCGTGCGCCACACGATGCTCCGCGGCAGTCGCGCGGAGGTGCGCGAGCGCACGACGACAGTCGCGCTGCACCTACTGCGCCGGCTGCTGCTCGGGGAAGACGACGCTCCGAGCGCGTGATCGACGAGGCGCGGCTATTCGTTGCGGCGGAGCTGCCGGAAGGCGTGCGTGGCGAGCTCGTCCGCTGGACGCGACACTCGGTTGCCGCGGGCAGCGGGGCACGGCGACTAGAGGTGCAGAGCCTTCACCTGACGGTCTGCTTCCTCGGCCAGCAACCGCTCGCCTGCGTACCGGAGCTGGCCGGCGTCCTCGGCGGCCTTGCGGAGGCGCTGTCGACGGTCGGGGAGCTGGTGGTCGGCGCTCCCGTGTGGCTTCCGCCGCGCCGACCGCGGGCCATCGCCGTCGAGATCGGGGACTCGGATGGCGGCCTGCACGCGCTCCGGGCGGCGCTGGCGGCGGACCTCGAGGCGACGATCGACTGGCGCCCGGGACGGCAGCGATTTCGTCCCCACGTCACCGTTGCGCGCCTGCGAGCGGACGCTCGGCCGCCGGCAGCGCTCCCGCCGACACCGCCGCTGCGCTTTGCCTGCGAGCGAGTCGTGCTGCTTCGCTCGCACCTGGAGCGGGACGGGGCACGCTACGAGGAGCTCGCCAGCGTCGGCGGCTGGTGAGGCCGTGCCCTGAGCCCGCGGGCTCCGCTCCAGCAACGCTTCGATCGCACAGTTCCGTCCGCGTCGCCACGTAGCTTGGGCGAACAGACATTCGGGCAGAGGAGCTTCAGATGACCGTGACGGAGGACGAGAAGTCCGCGAAGGCCAGGGTGGCCGCGCTCCAGGGGGCGCTGACGCAGATCGAGCGCGAGTTCGGCAAGGGCACGGTCATGCGCATGGGCGACGAGGGCGCACAGGTTCGCGTTGCCGCGATCCCCACCGGAGCCCTGTCGCTCGACCTCGCCCTCGGGATCGGTGGCGTGCCGCGCGGGCGGTTCGTCGAGGTCTTCGGACCCGAGTCATCGGGCAAGACGACGCTGATCTACCACGTCCTCGCAGAGGCGCAGAAGCTCGGTGGCATATGCGCGTTCATCGACGCCGAGCACGCGATGGACCCGCTCTACGCGAAGGCGATCGGGGTGGACATCGACGAGCTGCTCGTCTCGCAGCCCGACTACGGCGAGCAGGCGCTGGAGGTGGCCGACATGCTGGTGCGCTCCGGCGCGATCGACGTCGTCGCGATCGACTCGGTGGCGGCGCTGACGCCCCGCTCTGAGCTCGAGGGCCAGATGGGGGACCAGAGCGTCGGCCTGCAGGCGCGCATGATGTCGCAGGCGATGCGCAAGCTCGCCGGGAACCTGAGCCGGACGCAGACGCTGTGCATCCTCACCAACCAGATCCGCGAGAAGATTGGCGTGATGTTCGGTTCGCCCGAAACGCAGCCCGGCGGTCGCGCGCTGAAGTTCTACGCGTCGCAGCGCCTGGACATCCGCCGCATCGAGACACTCAAGGATGGCAACGAGGCGGTCGGCAACCGCGTCCGCGTGAAGGTCGTCAAGAACAAGGTCGCGGCGCCGTTTCGCCAGGCCGAGTTCGACATCGAGTTCGGCAGGGGCATCTCGACCTCCGGCTGCCTGATCGACCTCGGGATCGAGCACAACGTGGTGACGAAGTCCGGATCGTTCTTCTCCTACGGCGAGGATCGCCTCGGTCAGGGTCGCAACAACGCCAAGGCCTACCTCGACGAGAATCCGGAGCTCGCGAAGGAGATCGAGGCGCGCATCTACGTGGCGCTCGGCCTCACGGGCTCGCTGGTTGAGCCGATCGAGCGACTCGATGATGGCGACGAGGCGAGCGACGACGAGCCGCTCGACTTCGAGAAGGAGGTCGCCGCGATCACGAGCTCGGATGAGCCGCCGATCGCGGGCGATATACGCGCCGCGTAGCGTTGAAGAAAGCCGCGCCCGCCACCCCAGAAGAGGCGCTGACCCAAGCGCTCGGGCTCTGCTACGGCCAGCTTGCCCGGCGCGAGCACAGCGTTGCCGAGTTGCGGGCGCGTCTTGTCCGCGCCGGCATCGCGGAGGAGACGATCGAGCAGGCGATCGCGATCGTCAGCGAGCAGGGCTATCTCAGCGATGCCCGCTACGCGGAGCTGCTCGCGCAAGACCGGCGCGCGCTCGACGGTTGGGGCGTCGCCCGCATCCGCGAGCGCCTCGAGCGCGCGGGCGTCGAGCGCGAGTTGATCGAAACCACGCTCGCCGGGTTCGACAGCGCGAGCGAGCGGACCGCGGCCGTCGAGGTCTTGCGTCGCCGACTCGTCGCGCCGCCGGCGAACGATCGCGAGCGGCAACGGGCCTTCGGGATTCTCATCAGGCAGGGCTTCGAGAGCGAGGTCGCCTACGACGCGATCCGCGAGCTCGGGCGTCACGGCCCCGAGACCGCGAGATCGGGGGCCAATCAAGCGGCCGGTTAGCCCGCCGGATTAGATCGGATGGTTCTTGGCGGGGCCGCCGGAAACGCCGGACGTGAAGCCGGACCTGTTCGAGACGCTGGCGGTGGCGGAGCGACTCGCCGGGTACTTGGCGTTCGTGTCATGGGCGAACCTCATTGTTCGCGCCATCAAGGGCGAAGCTGTCGAAGAGGACTGGCGCGTGTGGCTCACGTCTGCGTTCTACATTGCCACGAGCGGCTTCCGTGCCGCGGTGGAGCTGCGCAGTGGCGTCGGCACTCACGCCGCAAGCGTCGAGGCGCGCGCGATCATGTGCCAAGCCGCGACAGATGCCAGCGAGCGCGAGCAACGGGACACCGCACGAGACGAGCGCCTGTTCCGGATCAACGCCGCTATGGCGGTACTCGCCGGCGTGACACTCACCGTTGCGGTCACCAGCCTCATCATCACGCTCGCCCGTACGTAACTCGCCCGCGCCGCTCCAACGGCCAACCCGGGCGCGCGCTTCTGACTTACCATCCATAACGTGAGGAGGCGAAGGGCGTCGCTGGAGGGAGTACGGGCGAAGGTCCGGCGAGCCGCGGCACTATTTGACGAGTTCAGGACTGAAACGAGGAAGTTCATTCGGGGACATGTGTATGCCACGGAGCTTGTCGATAGCTTGACCACACCAGGCATGCTCGACGTTGTCGTGACGCGCCTAGAGCCCATGCCTGAGGTGATTCCGCTGCTGTTCGGGGACGCTGTCCACAATCTCCGGTCTGCGCTCGACCATCTAGCACGACAGCTCGTTATCGCCAACAACGCGACGCCTCGTGACGGGCCACGTGGAACGAGCTTCGTAATCTGGACGAGTAAGCCGGCCTATCTTCACCAGAGGGCCACCATCGAGCAGATAATCGGCAGACGCGCAACCCTCGTGCTGGATGGCATTCGACCGTACGCGCGCGGAAACCCAAACCTGTGGCAGCTCAATGCGTTGGACATCATCGACAAGCATCGCGTTCCGGTTACCGCGGTCGTCTGGACTCGTCGACAGTTGCGGTACATCACGCTCGACACGGGCGGTCCGGCCGTCGTAGCGCCTGAGTACTTTGAGCAGCCCGTGAGGTTGCGGAAGGGCGCAGTGTTAGGACAGCTGCCGAGGAAGACCGGCCCTGTAACGCACACGGTTCAGCCCTTCCTCACGATCCGGATTCTCGAGCGGGTAGTCGCGCGCGAGGATCGCGCCGGCATCCTCATCCCCCGCTTCATCAAAACCGTCACCGATGTGGTCGATCGGTTCGCTAACGAACTCGGCCTATAGCGGATACCGGTGCATCACGCCACACCGTCCTCGTCACCAAGCTCCCTCAGCGCCTCGTCAAACGCCTCGGGGAAGTTCTGTCGCCAATACAACGCCTCGTGCCAGTCCGCTGGGGGCCGCTTGTGGGCATGCCCGAAAACTCGCTCGGTGAGGAGTACGTCCTCGGGGGTCAGGGCGCCACCGATGATCTTCACGAATGGCTCGGGCTGCGTAGGTTCGTCGGTCATGCTCTCCCTTATCGGCTCGTGGGTTGGTCGACCTGAG
Source organism: Solirubrobacterales bacterium (assembly GCA_003138355.1). Lineage (GTDB taxonomy): Bacteria > Actinomycetota > Thermoleophilia > Solirubrobacterales > Solirubrobacteraceae > Palsa-513. The sequence continues at coordinate 81,871 of PLFX01000016.1, read as the reverse complement.
TCCCGGACTGGCCACGGTGGCCCAGGGCCTTGAGGTTCTTAGCCGGTTCGTCACAAGGAACGGGCAGGGAAACTGCTTTTGGCCATCGAACATGTAACCTGACTTAAACGCCAGTCGAAACGAGAGGGGTCGCGGGCGAATGGATGTGCGGATGGAGAAAATTGAGGCGCAGCTAGGTACGACCGGTGTGCTCTTGCGGATCTCCCGGCCCAACGGCGGCCCAGCTATAGGGCGTCTACAGATCGGCAAAGCGACGCTAAAGTGGTACCCCGGTAGAACAAGCGCCAACTTCAAGTCGGTGTCGATGGAGAAGTTCGTCGAGTGGCTGGACTCGCTGTAAGCCGCTTGACGGGGCGGCTGCGCCCCACTAGACGCTCACGCTGCCACCGGGGCGTCAGCCGGTAGCGACGCCGAGTCCGGCCGGACCTAGCCCAAGGCTAGTTGCCGTCTCGGTGCGGGCCGATTGCCGCGTCCGCTGCGCGGCTGAGTGCATTCCGCGTCGGGCGGCAGCGGAACAGCACGGCGAGTAACACTGGCGAGCCGCCTCCGGCGACCACGCCCCAGTACCACTCGGTGAGCGGACCGACACCGAAACCGACCGTCAAGCCCACGGCCAACAGTACCCCTATGACCGTGAGACGGAGAGCGTCGAGCGGGCGTATCAGCGTACCCTTTGCCGTGCCGCTGAAGGTGAGCTTCCCCTCTCCCGTCGCCGTGTAGGTTGGGATGAACGGCCCACCCGCGCCGCACGTCGGACACGCCTTAGGAGGCTCCATGCGCGCCGACCAGTCATGGCCACACGCGGAGCACTTCCACTCGACCTTCGCATCTACAATCACGTCCGAAACAGTACGCGGCCGGTCCGACGGCGCCCACGCTAGAGAGGCAAGACGCAGCGTATGCCAATGAAGTACCACGTCACGACATTCGGCTGCCAGATGAACGAGCACGATTCGGAGCGGATGCGCGGGATGCTCGAGGCTCTCGGCTACGCGGAGGCGCCCTCGCGCGGCGAGGCCGACCTGATCCTGTTCAACACGTGCTCGATCCGCGAGTCGGCCGACAGTCGCCTGATCGCGCATCTTGGCGAGGCGAAACGGCTCAAGCGCGAGGATCCCGAGCGGATCGTCGGCGTCGGCGGCTGCTGGGCCCAGTCACTGAAGGACGAGGTGTTCGAGCGCTTTCCGTTCGTCGATGTCGCATTCGGCCCCGGGCAGGTCAACCGGCTGGCGGACTTCCTGCTCAGCGACAGCATCGGCGCTCAGGGCTACTTCGAGTTCGAGTCCTTCACTGGCGATCTGCCGGCAAAGCGCGGGCGCGAATTCCAGGGCTGGCTGCAGATCAGCGTTGGCTGCAACTGCCGCTGCTCGTATTGCATCGTCCCCTCGACGCGCGGGCGCGAGGTCAGCCGGGCACTCGATGTTCTCGTCGAGCAGGCGCGGTCGATGGCGGCAGATGGCGTCCGCGAGCTGACGCTGCTCGGACAGAACGTCAACTCCTACGGACGTGACCTGCGCCCCGTGCGCGGGAGCTTCGCTGAGCTGCTCGCGGCGATTGACGCGATCGAGGGGATCGAGCGCATCCGCTACACGAGCCCGCACCCGAAGGACATGCGCGAGGATGTGGTGCGCGCCCATGTTGAGCTGCGCACGGTGTGCGAGCACATTCACCTGCCGCTTCAATCAGGCTCCTCGCGGATCCTGCGCGCGATGCGGCGGACCTACGATCGCGAGCGCTACCTGGACCGCGTCGCGCTGATCCGCGAGCACGTGCCCGACGTCGCGCTCACGACCGACGTCATCGTCGGCTTCCCGGGCGAGAGCGAGGACGACTTCGAGCAAACCCTCGAGGTTGTCGAGCAGGTCGGCTACGACGGCGCCTTCACGTTCATCTTCTCGCCGCGGCGCGGCACGGAGGCCGCGAGCCTGAGCGAGGGGCTCGTTGCGCACGAGGTCAAGGTCGAGCGCCTCGAGCGCCTCGTCGAGGTCGTCCAGCGGCGTGCGCATGAGCGCGCGCAGCGCTTCGTCGGCCGCACGATGGAGGTGCTCGTCGAAGGGGTGAGCCGCACCGACCCTATGCGGATGCGCGGGCGCACCCGCCACAACAAGGTCGTCAACTTCAGTGGCCTCGCGCTGCCGGGTGAGCTGGCGCTCGTCGACATCAGCGCGGCGACCAGCCAGACGCTCGTCGGCGAGGAGCGAATCGCCACCCGCTTGCTCGTCGAGGCGTAGATGCAGCGCGTGCATGAAGCGGCCAGTCGCGGCTTTGACCGCGAAGCCGAGGCCTACGAGCGCGGGCGACCGGAGTATCCGCCGCAAGCGATCGCCTGGCTGGCCGAACGCCTCGAGCTGCGCCCCGGACGGGTCGTGCTCGACGTCGGCGCGGGCACCGGGAAGCTGAGCCGAGCCCTCGAGCCGTCCGGTGCGGAGGTGATCGCAGCCGAGCCGGTTGCCGGGATGCGCCGGATCCTCACTCAGCAGAGCCCGAGCTTGCGCGTGCTCGATGCGACGGCGGAAGCGCTACCGCTCGCACCGGCCAGCATCGACGCGGTGGTCGCCGGTCAGGCGTTTCACTGGTTCGACGGGCCCGTGGCACTCCGCGAATTCGACCGGGTGCTGCGCCCCGCGGGGCGCTTGGCACTGATCTGGAACCGTCGCGACAGCGACCAGCCCCTGCAGCGCGCGATCGAGGCGATCTTCGCGCCGTACCGCCGCGACACGCCCTCACACCGCGGTCACTGGCGGCAGGCGTTCGAAGGCGACGCTCCGTTCGAGGCCGAGGACGAGCTGGCTGTCCCGTTCGTCCAGGAGCTCGACCGTGAGCAGCTGCTGGCGCGCGTCGTCTCGACGAGCTTTGTCGCGGCGCTCGGGGAGAGCGAGCGGCGTGCGGTCGAGCAGCGCGTGCGAGCGCTCGCGCCCCGTGAGCCGCTCGAGCTGCGTTACGTCAGCGAGGTCAGCTTGTTCCGCCGCAAGGCTCGTTAGCGCTTATCGGCCTGCGCTTGCTCGAACTCCCGCGCGAGGCCCTCGCCGCCGAGCAGTCGCGACGCGCGCGCCGCGAACTCGGGGGCCTGTACCGCGATCCAGGTTCCGATCCGCATCGCGACGGGGGCGACGGTCACCTCGCCGCGGTTCGCGCGAATCGCTCGCACGACCGCGTCGGCCACCTGCTCGGGGCGACGCGTGCCGATGTAGAAGGGCAGCTTGACGCCCGCGTCCGCGTACATGCCGGCGTCGGTGATGAAACCCGGCATGACGATCGAGACGCCGACGCCGCGTGGCGCCAGCTCTGCCCGCAGGGCGAGGGCAAAGCCACGCAGGCCGAACTTAGTCGCGCAGTAGACACTCGCGCCGGCGGTCGCGGCCTTGCTCTGCAGCGACCCGATGAAGACGATCTGCCCGCTCGAGCGCTCGAGCATCTGGGGGAGCAGTCCGCGAGCGAGCGCGACCGGAGCGGCAAGGTTCACGTTGACGGCGTCGGCAGCGCGCTCGGGCTCCACGGTGAGCAGCCTCCCCGAGGAGGGCAGGGCGGCGTTTGCGATCAGAATGTCGACCCTGCCGGCGGCTGCGAGCAGCCGCGCGGGCGCCTCGCGGTCGCTGAGGTCGGCCGCGTATGCCTCGGCTCCGAGCTCGGCCGAGAGCGCCGCGAGTGCGTCGCTGCGCCGGCCGGTCAGGATCAGCTCCGCGCCTTCCTGGGCAAGGCGCCGCGCGAGCGCGCCACCGATGCCGCCCGTCGCGCCGGTCAGGAGCGTTCGTGAGCCGCGGATCGAGATGGTCTCGCGCACGGCGGCTCACGATACTGGCAGCGTGCAGCGCCCGATCATCGCCCTGTTCGGCCCGACCGGCGTCGGCAAGACAGCCATTGCCGTCGCGCTCGCGGGGCGACTACGCGCGGCGGGGGAGCGTCCCGTCGCCGTGAGCGCAGACGCGCTGCAGCTGTACGCCGGGCTCGAGCTCCTCACCGCTGCGCCGTCGGCGGCCGTACAAGCGCTCCTTGAGCACCGCCTCGTCGGCTGTATCCCCGTCGGCGAGCGCTCGAGCGTCGCGCGCTACGCGCGCCTCGCGCACCGCGAGATCGACACCCTGATCGCCGAAGGGGCGCGCGTGATCGTGGTCGGCGGGACCGGCCTCTACATGCGGGCAGCGCTCGGCGAGCTCGACCTGCGCCCGGCGCCCGCGCCCGAGCTGCGCGCCAGATGGATGCGCGAGCTCGATGAACGCGGCCCGCAGGCCATGCACGCGATCCTCGCCGAAAGCGCGCCGGCGCTCGCCGCGCGGATCGCGCCCACGGACGGCCATCGCATCGTTCGCGCACTCGAGCTGCGGGAAATGGGGGCACTCCCAAGCGGGCGCGACGAATCGCAGCTGTGGAGCGGGCAAACGCGCCATCCGACGCGTCTGATCGGTCTGGTCATGTCGCGGGAGGCGCTCTACGCGCGGATCGACGCGCGCGTGGAGCGGATGGTTGCCGCAGGCGCCGTGCGTGAGGTGCAGGCGGCGATGGCGGCGGGGGCGTCTGAGACCGCGCGCAAAGCGCTCGGCTTCGAGGAGCTGCTCGCGGGCGACGTGGATGCGATCAAGCGGCGCACCCGCAACTACGCCAAGCGCCAGCTCACCTGGCTGCGCAAGCTGCCCGACGTGGAGCTCGTCGACGTCACCGACCGCTCGCCCGACGAGGTCGCGGCGGCGCTGCAATGATCGCAACGAAAGCGGGCTGAACGGAGGCGTGTGAAGTTCGAGAAGTGGCAGGCGCTGGGCAACGACTACCTGATCGTCGAGGCCGACGCGCTGCCCTGGGAGCTCACGCCGGCGAGGATCAAGCGGATCTGCGACCCGCATCGCGGCGTCGGCGCGGACGGGATCCTGCTGGTCGATACCGATCCAGCCGACTCGCATTACGTCGCGAGCCTGCGGATCTTCAACCCCGACGGCTCGGAGTCCGGGCTTTCCGGGAACGGCTCGCGCGAAGCGATCATGTATCTGCGCCGGCGCGGCCACACCGACCGCGACGAGTTCGCGATTCTCACGCCCTCCGGTCCGATTCACCCGCGCGTCACGGGCGCGACAACGTGCAGCGTCGAGATCGGGCGCGCCGCGACAACCTCGTCTGACTACCCCGCGGGGGCGGCGGACGGGGTCGGCGAGCTCGAGGCGGCCGGCGCGCGCTGGCGCTTTCGCCACGTCGCGATCGGCAACCCGCAGTGCGCGATCGCCTACGAGGCGCTCGAGGAGCTCGATCTCGGCGTCGTCGGACCGCCGATCGAGCACCACGCGCTGTTCCCGAACCGGACGAACGTCTCGTGGTATCGCGAGCTCGAGCCCAGCGTCCTGCGTGCGCGTATCTTCGAGCGCGGCGCCGGCGAGACGCTCGCGTCGGGCACCGGCGCGAGCGGTGCCGCGATTGCCCACCACCTCGACGGCGGGCCACGCCACGTCACGGTGCGCCTCGACGGCGGCGAGCTGGTAGTCGATATCGGGCCCGAGCTCGATGTCACACTCAGTGGCTGGGCGGTGCCGGTCTTCGCCGGCACGCTGGCTGACGACTTCGTCAAGGAGCTAGATGAGACACAGTGAGCGCCTCGGGCGCATCCCGCCTTACCTCTATGCACAGCTCGAGCGCAAGATCGCCGAGAAGCGCGCGGCGGGGATCGACGTGATCACGCTCGGAATCGGCGACCCGGACACGCCGACCTATCCGCCGATCGTCGAGGCCGCGCAGCGCGCCGTCGCCAACCCGACGACCCACACCTACCCCACGAACCGGGGCCGCGAAGAGTTCCGCAACGCCGTCGCGAAGTTCTACGACCGGCGCTTTCGCGTCGAGCTCGACGCCGACGGCGAGGTGATGCCGGCGATCGGCGCCAAGGAGTGCATCTTCAACCTGAACCTCGCGTTCCTCGACCCGGGCGATGTGGCGCTTGCCGCCGATCCCGGCTACCCGGTCTACACGGGCGGCCCGCTACTCGTCGGCGCCGAAGGGGTGCGCATGCCGCTCGTCCCCGAGCTCGGCCTCATCCCCGACCTCGACGCGATCGACGCGAAGACGCGTGAGCGCGCACGGATCCTGTTCGTCAACTACCCGAACAACCCGACGGGGGCCGTGGTGCCCGATGGCTTCTTCGAGGCGCTCGTTGCCTTCGGCGCCGAGAACGACATCCTGATCGTGCACGACAACGCGTACTCGGAGACGACCTTCGACGGCTATGTCGCGCCGTCGTTTCTCGAGACTCCCGGCGCGAAGGAGGTCGGCGTCGAGGTCTTCTCGCTGTCCAAGGGCTACAACATGACGGGCTGGCGCTGTGCCGCGATCGTTGGCAACAGCCAGGCGATCGCCGCCTACTGGCGTCTGAAGACCAACGTCGACTCGGGCATGTTCGAGGCGGTGCAGCTCGCCGGTGCGGTCGCCCTCGGGCCCTCGATCGACAAGTACGTGGCCGCGATGAACACGATCTACCAGCGCCGGCGCGACATGGTCTGCGAGGCGCTCGCGAAGATCGGCGTGCAGGTCACGCCCCCGCGGGGCACGATCTACATCTGGGCGCCCATCCCGGAGGGCTTCGAGAGCGCTGCCGCATACTGTGAGTACGTGCTCGAAGAGGCAGCTGTCGTGATCTCGCCCGGAGCGGCCTACGGGCCGAACGGCGAGGGCTTCTTCAGGATCTCGCTGACGACGCCCGATGACCGCCTCGAGGAGGCGATCGCGCGGCTCGGGAAGCTCGCTGAGTGACCGCTCAGCGCGCTCGCCAACGGGCGGTCTGCATCGCCGCAGCGCAGTCGACCGCGAGCGATCTTCGCGAGCTCGGAGAGCTGCTGCGCACCGCCGGCGTCGCCGTTGTCGGCGAGCTCGTGCAGCAGCGAGAACAGCCGCACCCGCACAGCTATCTCGGACCCGGCAAGCTCGAGGAGCTGAGGCAGCTCGTGCTCGCACTGGACGCCAACGTGATCGCCGCCGACGACGAGCTCACGCCCCGCCAGGAGCGCGCGATCGAGGCGGCGCTTGGCGTTGCGGTGATCGACCGCACGGCCGTGATCCTCGACATCTTCGCGCGCCACGCGAATAGCGCCGAGGGCAAGCTTCAGGTCGAGCTGGCGCAGCTCGAGTACAACCTCGCGCGCATGCGCGGCCTGTGGACCCACCTCGAGCGCCTTGGCGGCGGCGTCGGCACCCGCGGTCCCGGCGAGACGCAGATCGAGACCGACCGCCGGCTGGCGCGCAACCGCATCGCAACGCTGCGGCGGCGCCTCGCGAGCGTGCAGAGAACGCGCGATGTGATGCGCCGAGAGCGCGAGCGCTCCGAGATTTCCCAGGTCGCGCTCGCCGGCTACACGAACGCCGGCAAGTCCTCGCTGCTGCAAGCGCTCACCGGGGCGGAGGTGCCGGTCGCCGACCGGCTTTTCCATACGCTTGACCCTACGACGAGGCTGCTCGAAGCGGGCGGTCGCGACTATCTGGTCACCGACACCGTCGGCTTCATCCGCAAGCTTCCCCATCAGCTGGTCGAAGCCTTTGCCGCGACGCTCGATGAGACGCGTCGCGCGTCGCTGATCGTCCACGTCGTCGATGCGAGCGCGCCGCTCGATGAGCTCGAGTCGATGGTGCAGGCGGTCGAGGACGTGCTCGAGGAGATCGGCGCCGCCGATGTGCCGCGGCTACTGGCCCTGAACAAGGCGGACCTGCTCGACCCCGGCGCACGCGCTGTGGCCTGGAGCGGTAGGCGCGACGCCCTGCTCGTCTCGGCGCGGACGGGCGAGGGGCTCGACGAGCTGCGCGAGCGAATCGATGCGACGTTCGTGAAGACGCTCGAGCCTGTCGAGCTGCTTCTGCCCTACAGCGAAGGTAGCCGCCTCGCCGAGTTGCACGCGATCGCGGGCGAGCTGCGGCGGGAGGACACCGCGCAGGGGGTGCACGTCACAGCGCTGCTCCCGCCGGCGAGCGCCCGGCGTTTCGCGCCCTTCGCGGTTTCACGCAATAGCCGGCGGGCGCGATGACGCTCGAGTTCACACGACTGAACCCGGCGGCGATCGCCCCGACGCGCGCCTACGACGGCGACGCCGGCTTCGACCTCTACGCGATCGAGGAGGCGCGCCTCGAACCGGGGGCGCGCATCGACGTCGGCACCGGGATCGCCGTGGCGATCCCAGCGCGGCACGCGGGGCTGATCCTGCCGCGCTCAGGCCTCGCGCTGCGCCACGGGATCGCGCTCGTCAACGCTCCCGGCTTGATCGACGCCGGCTATCGCGGCGAGCTGCGGGTGCTGCTGCTGAACACGGACCGCGATGAGGTGTTCGCCGTTGAGCCAGGAGATCGCATCGCACAGCTCGTGATCGTTGCCACGGCGCAGATCGATCTGATCGAGCGCGCGCGGCTCGAGGACTCCGAGCGCGGCTCGCGGGGTCTTGGGTCGAGCGGGGTGCGGCTCACCCGGTAGAGCGGGACGCGTCGACGCCCGCCGCGCGAAGCGCTGTGGCGTGAGCGGCGTCCTCGAGCGTGTCGTCCAGCACGGCGAGCGCGGACGGGTCGAGCCCGACGGCGGTCGCGATCAGCCGGTCGCACAACCAGGCGTTCTTCGGCAGCAGCGGGCCGTGCACGTACGTGCCGATCACGTTGCGTGTGCGCGCGCCCTCGAAGCCGCTGCGCCCATCGTTGCCGTGACCGCGCAGGACGCGCCCGAGCGGAGCCTGGCCGGCACCCAGATAGGTTCGACCGCCGTGGTTCTCGAAGCCCGCGATGACCCCGTCGGCGAGCTCGACCGCCACCGAGCCGATCAGGCGCGGGCCGTCCTCGCGGACCGTGTGAACGTCGAGCAGGCCAATGCCCTCCACGCGCTCGCTGGCGAGCTCGTAGGCGTGACCGAGGAGCTGGTAGCCGCCGCAGACGCCGAGCACCACCGCGTCGCGTGCGCCGGCGCTGTGGAGCGCCGGCGCTTTGAGGGCGAGCAGGTCGGCGGCGCACAGGCGCTGGTCGGCATCCTGCCCGCCGCCGATGTAGTAGAGGTCGAACTCGTCGCGCAGCGCTTCGCCGAGCGAGGATGCGGTGAGCTCGAAGCCGATCGAGCGCCAGCGGCAGCGACGCTCGAGCATCAGCAGGTTGCCGCGATCGGCGTAGATGTTCATCAGGTCCGGGTACAGCGCGCAGACTCGGAGAACGCGGTCGGTCATCGCGTCGCCGCACAGAGCACGACGACGTCGCTCCCGACGTGCGCGTCGGTGGGCGCGATCGTGCGCGTGCCGAGCTCGGTGAAGCCGGCGGACGCGGCCTCGTCGGCGAGCGAGGCGGGCGTGAGGAGCGCGAGCTCGATGACGTCGAGGGTGGGGGGGACCTCGCGTGTGCCGGTGATCCTCCGCGCGCGCTCGAGCACGACAGCGGTCGGCGTCTTGCGCAGCGCCGTCGGCGAGCTCAGGTAACGCACACCGGCTCGCTCGAGGACGTCCGGCTCCAGCTCGACCTCGAACGTGCCCAGCTCGCCCGGCAGGATCGCGAGCGCGAGCACTCCGCCCGGGCGCAGTGCGCGCCGGGCGGAGCGAAAGAACGCCGCGCGATCGTCGAGCAGCTGGACGGTCTGCATCGGAACGACGCAAAGCGCGACGGCTTCCGAGAGCTCGAAGGCGCAGGCATCCGCCTCCAGTACCTCGACGGCGAGCCCTCGCGCGCGCCGGCGCAGCTCGGCGGCGAGATCGCCGTCGCGCTCGAGCGCGATCACCCGGTGGCCGTGGCCTGCGAGGTCGAGCGCGACCCGCCCGGTGCCGGCGCCGATCTCGAGCACCGGCGCTGGGTGTGCATGCGCGGCGAGCTCACGCCACAGCCCCAGGTCGGCCGAATATGCCCCGCACTCGAGGTCGTGCCAGATCGCTTTGTCGCTCATCCTCGCTCCCACGAGCTCGCCGCGACGCCGCGGCGCTCGAGGATCTCTCGCAGCTCGAGCATCGCGGTGTAGGTGGGGAGCGCGTAGACCGCGTGGTCGGCAGCCTGGGCGAGCGTGGCATCAAGCGCGCGACCGAGGTCCGGTTCGAGCGTGATCCGTGCGCCGTCGACGCCCGCATACTTGAATCGCAGCGCGAGCTCGGCGGCGCGCAGACCGGCGCAGGTGACGTGATGGACACGGGAGGCGAGTTCCTCGAAGTCGGCGTCCCAGATCCACGAGACGTCCCGGCCATCGGCGTCGCGGTCGTTGAGGACCCCCAGCAGGTCGAGCTCGCCGGCAGCCAGCGCGAGGGTGCGCAGCAGCTCGTTCGCTCCGGCCGGGTTCTTCATCAGGAGGATCGTCAGGTCGTGGTCGGCGATCGCGAGCCGCTCGGCGCGACCGAACACCGGGCGCGCCGAGCGAAGGCCCGTCGCGATCGTCTCGAGCGGGATCTCAAGGGCGCTCGCGAGCGCCGCCGCACCGAGCGCGTTGTAGACGTTGTAAAGGCCCGGCAACGCCAGCGACACGCGCGTCGATCCCGCCGGCGTGACGAGACGAAAACTCGCACCGCGCACCCCGTCGAGCTCGATCTCGTGCGCGCTGACCGTCGGGTGGGGACGCTCGTGCCCGCAGCTCGAGCAGCGATAGACGCCGAGGTGCGCGATGTAGACGCGCTCGTAGACGTATTCGCCGCCGCACCGGCGGCAGCGCGTCGAGTCCGCGGCGTGCTGGAGGCCGCCCGCGCGAGCGACCGCAGGATCCTCGATCCCGAAGTACATCGGGTCCCGTGCGTCCGCGCCGAGCTGGGCGACGAGCGGGTCGTCGGCACCCAAGACCAGCCGGCCGCGATGAGCGGCGACGACTTCGGCCCAGCGATCGCCGATCGTCTCGAGCTCGCCATAGCGATCCAGCTGGTCGCGGAAGAGGTTCGCGATCAGGATCACCCGCGGATCGAGCGCGGGCGCGACGCTCGCAAGCCAGAACTCGTCGACTTCGAAGACGCCGATCTGTGCGCGTTCGCGCCCGCCACGCGCCAGCAGCGCGGACGCGACGCCGCCGGCCATGTTGGCGCCGGCGAAGTTGTCGACGCGCGCAATCCCGGCGCTCGCGAGGATCGAGCCGGTCAGCGACGCGGTCGTGGTCTTGCCGTTGGTCGCGGAGATCGTCACGCAACCGCGGGGCAGCTCGCGCGCGAGCCGGCCGATCGCGGTCGGCTCGAGTCTCAGCAGCAGCCTCCCGGGTACGGTCGTCCCGCCGCGTCCTGTGAGTCGCGACAGCGCGCCGACTGCGCGGGCCGCGGCCACCTTCAATGAAAAGAGGCTCATGGCGCGGCGGTCAGTCGGTCCAGCCCTGCTCGGCCATGAACGCCTCGACCTCCTCCGGGCGGTCGGTGACGACGTATGCGTCGATGATCGCCCCGTCGGCGTTGATCGAGATCGAGAGGCCCGAAGCGACGCGGCGCACCTTCGAGATCACGGCGACCGGGCGGCCTGCGCCCATGCGCGGGGTCACGCGGCCGGTTGCGACGCGGTGAACGGCCGGATGATCCGCCAGCCGGTCGAGCAGGCGGCGGTACCCCTTGCGCGAGGAGTGCTTGTGGTGTGTCTGCCTCGGACTCATCGTGGCGCCCTTGCGCGCCGAGCCTGACGCTTGCTATGTCGGTAGGCCGGCTTTGGCGCGCGCGGCGCGTTGCTTTCGCCGGCCGACCTGGGTCAGGATCGCGATCGCGACAATGTCGAGCAGCACGCCGAGGAGCACTGACGGCGGAAGCGACTCGCCGCCGAAGGGAAGCGCCACCAGCATCACGATCCCGGTGCCGAGGCCGACGATGGCGGCGGCGAGGAGGATGCCGAGCCCGATCCCGCGTAGCCGCGGCAGGACGCCCGAGCCGCGCGGGGGTGCGATCACGCCCATGAAGCGCAGCCCGAGCAGCTGGCGCTTCGTCGGCGGCGCCTGTCCGAGCTTCTCGACCGCCTCCTTGAGGTCGTCGGCGCGGCGCTCGGCGAGCGCGAGCGACGCGTCCGCCATGCGCTTGATCATCATCCGCTCCTGCGGGCGGCCCGCCGCGATCGCCCGCTGGAAGTAGCTGCGCGCCGCAGCCGCGTCATAGCGCTCGGCGGCGCGCGTGCCGAGGATCGCCATTGCGATCGAGCGGTAGCGGGTCTCGGCCTCGAGCTGCTCGTCGCTGCGCGTCTGCAGCTGCTCCATCAAGTTGACGGGTACGCCGCGCTGCTCCATGCGGATCTGGCGTTGCTTGGGCGGCATCGCCCAAAGAGTTTAGAGGGGCCCGCGGCGCGGCCAGCCCGTCGCAGCCCGGTGCCGGTCTATATTGCGGCGATGCGAATCAGGCTCACCGTGGCGCTTTCCGTCGCGCTTGCGCTCGCGCTCGCGCCTTCGGCGAGCGCGGCGTCCTCGACCGGAACCAGTGGGGCGGCGTCGACGCTGCCGGGGCTCTCGCCGCAGTCGAGCCAGACGACGACGACGACGCCGACGACGACGACCCCGACGCAGACCGCGCCGTTCACGGTGCCGAACCCGACCACGACCAGCGGCTCGGGCGGGATCTCGACGGCCGATGAGATCGGATTCGGGGTCGTCGTCTTGCTCGTAATCGGCGGTCTCGCTCGCTTCATCGTGCGCGATGCGCGCGCCCGCGTGCCGGCCCGGCCAACGCGCGAGATCGACAGCGTGAAGGGCACTGTCAAGCCGATCGAGCACCGGGTCAAGCGCGCACGCTCGAAGGAGAAGCGCGCCCGGCGCGCACGGCGTGCGAGCCGCTGAGCGCGAACGCCCTCAGCAATTGCACAGCTTTCATTGATGGGCCCGCTTAAGCGAGCGGGGGAGGATCCGCGCCGATGAGCACCGATGGCGTTGTGATCGTGGGCGGCGGGTTGGCGGCGCAGCGCTGTGCCGAGGCGCTGCGGCGCGGCGGGTATGAGGCGCCCGTGCGGATCGTCTGCGGCGAGCGCCACCGTCCCTACGATCGGCCCCCGCTCTCGAAGGACCTGCTGTTCGAGGACGACGTCGCGGTGCCCGCCTTCCGGCCCGAGGCGTGGTACGAGGACAAGGCGGTCGAGCTGATCCTCGGCGTCCGGGCGCGCGCGCTCGATCCGCGCGCGCGTCGCGTCGCGCTCGCGGACGGGCGCGAGCTGCACTACAGCGAGCTCGTCATCGCGACCGGCGCGCGAGCGCGCGAGCTGCCGCTCTTCAGTGGCTACGCGAACGTGAGCACGCTGCGCGCCGTCGAGGACTCGCGGCTGATTCGCACCCTGCTCGCCGGACGCCGGCGTGTCGTCGTGATCGGTGCCGGCTTCATCGGGCAGGAGGTCGCTGCCGCGGCACGCGCTGCGGGGGCCGCGGTGGTCGTTGTCGAGCTCGAGACGCTGCCGCTCGTCGGTCTGCTGGGGCCGGAGCTCGGGCAGTGGTTCGCGGACCTGCATCGCTCGCATGGGGTGGAGCTCCTCCTCGAGCAGCACGTGCGCGAGGTTCATGGCACGGGCACGGTCGAAGCGCTCACGCTCGGTGACGGTCGGCGGCTCGCGTGCGATCACGTCCTCGTCGCGGTCGGCATTTCGCCCGATCTCGATTGGCTCGCATCCTCGGGGCTGCCGGCCAGCGGCGTGCCGGCCGACGCGCTCGGGCGTACGGCGCTACCGGGGGTCTATGCGGCGGGAGATGTCGCGGCGAGCTTCGACCCGGTGCTTGAACGCCACGTGCTCTCCGGCCATTGGGAGTCGGCCTCGCGCGAGGGGCTCCAGGTCGCGAATACGATCCTCGGCCGTGAGCCCGGGCCACCGTACCCCGCGAGCTTCTGGAGCGATCAGTACGGCTTGCGGATCCAGTACCTCGGTCACGCGCAGCTCGCCGACGCGCTGGCAGTCGACGGCGATCCGCGCGCAAACGACTTCATCGCTACGTATACCCGCGACGGTCGGCTCGTCGCCGCGCTGATCGTCGGGCGCCCGCGCGCCGTCGGCGAGATACGTGAGCGCCTCATCCAGACCCAAGAAAGGACCCCCGCATGACCTACGTACCGGTGATCGACGCGAATGCCTGCTCCGCTCATGGGGACTGCGAGGACATCGCGCCGGAGATATTTCGCCTCGACGATGTAGCGGTCGTCGTCAATGACGGCCCGCTCGAGCTGATGATGGCTGCCGCACAGGCCTGCCCCTCGGCGGCGATCAGCATCGTCGACCGCGACACGGGCGAGCAGCACTATCCGTGAGACGGTAGTGGCCTAACCCGCGCGCCGGCCGCGCGCGGAGGAGAATGTGAGCGTGCAGTCGAGAGCACTCTCGCCGCTTCTGCTGCGCTCTCCAAGGCCGGCGCTCACGCTCGGTGTGCTCGCGGCCGCCGGGGGCACGCTGCTCGCGACGCTCGCGATCTACCCGCTCGAGCGCCTTGCGCCGACCGATTCACTCGGCGTCGTCTACCTCCCGACCGTGATCATCGTCGCGACCTACTGGGGGAGTGGGCTCGGCCTCGTGACCGCTCTGGCCAGCGGGCTCGCCTACAACTATTTCCACCTCCCGGTTGTCGGCCATTTGAGCTTCGGCGACGGCGTCGACTGGGTTTCGCTGGTGGCGTTCCTCGTCGTCGCTGCGACGGCCGGCGTCGTCGGAAGCCTTGCGCGCGCACGCGCCGCGGAGGCCGAGAGCAGGCGTCGGGAAGCGGACCTCGCGACCGAGATGGCGCGACTGCTGCTCGGCGGCTCGCGGCTCGATGCCGCGCTGGCCGCCGCCGCGCAGAGGCTCGCCGTCGCGCTGAATGTCGCTTCCGCGGCGATCGAGCTCGGCGACGTCGGAGCTGACGAGCGGCGCCTGGCCTTCCCGCTGTGCGACCGCGATCAGATCATCGGCACCCTGCTGCTGCCGGTCACGCTCTCGACGCTCGATCGCGAGCGCATCACAGGGCGTATCGTGCCGGCGCTGCAATCGGTCCTGGCCGCCGCGCTGCACCGCGCCGAGCTCCAGGCGGAGGTCGTCGAGACGGCGCTCCTGCGTCGTAGCGACGAGATGAAGACCGCGGTGCTGCGTTCGGTATCGCACGACCTGCGCACCCCGATCACGGCGATCATCAGCGCCGCCACGGCGCTCGCCGACGACACGCCCGAGGCCGCCGAGGCGCGAGCTGTCGTGCTCGAGGCGGCGCGCCGGCTCTCGCGCCTGATCGAGAAGCTGCTCGACCTGTCGCTGCTCCAGGCGGGGACCCGCGAGCGGCGTAGCGTGCCCTACACGATCGAGGATGTCTTGCACGAGGCTGTCGCGCACGTACGCACGGACAGCCCCGAGCAGTCCTTCCGCGTCTCGCTCGACGAGGATCTGCCGCCGCTCGCGGGCGACCCGGCGCAGCTCGAGCGAGCCTTCGCGAACCTGCTCGAGAATGCGGCGCGCTACTCCGGCGGCAAGCCGGTCTCGATCCGCGCCCATGGTGCCGGTGAGCGACTGCGCGTGCGGATAGTCGACCAGGGACCGGGCATCCGTGCCGGCGAGATCGACCGCATCTTCCTTCCGTTCTATCGCTCGGCGAACGACGCTCCAGGGCACCACGGCTCGGGGCTCGGGCTGGCGATCGCGCGCGGGTTCGTCGAGCTCGGCGGCGGCCGGATCAGCGTTGAGTCGCTGCCGGGGCAGGGGACGAGCTTCGTTGTCGATCTGCCGCTCGCAGTGCCGACCGAGCGGTCGGTCGAGCCCGCCCAGCTCGAGCTCGCTCTGCCACGCGGCTGATGGCCGGCGAGCGAATCCTCGTCTGCGACGACGACCCGCAGATCCTGCGCGCGCTGCGGCTGGTGTTGCGCAGCGCGGGCTACGAGGTGCTCACGAGCGCAACGGGCGAGGATGCACTCGACCGCGCCGCGCTCGCCGGGCCGCATGCGGCGATCATCGACCTGATGTTGCCCGACCGGCCGGGCATCGAAGTGTGCCGCGAGCTGCGCAGCTGGAGTGAGATGCCGATCATCATTCTCTCGGCCGTCAACGAGGAGGAGACGAAGGTCGCGGCGCTCCAGAGCGGCGCCGACGACTACGTGACAAAGCCGTTCGGACCCGGCGAGCTCGTCGCACGCCTGCAAGCGATCTTGCGCCGTGCGGGGAGGGCCGAGACCGAGCCGCGGATCGAGCTCGACGGCCTCGTGATCGACCTCGCGGCCCATAGCGTGATGCTCGACGGCGAGGAGGTGCGCCTCACGCCGCTCGAGTTCGCGCTACTTCGCGTGCTCGCGGTCAACCGGGGCCTGCTGATGACCCACAGCCGGCTGCTCGCGGAGGTCTGGGGCGCGGAATATGCCGACGCGACGCCGTTGCTGCGCACTCACATCGCGAACCTCCGACGCAAGCTCGCGCGCGCGGATGGAGAACGCAACTTCATCCGCACCGACTCGGGGATCGGCTATCGCTTCGCGGGTTAGGAACCCGCGGGAGCGAGGTGGCGGCGGCGCATCCGCCTCGCGCGAGTGCCGCGGGGGCGCAACCTGATCCGCCCCCCGGCGCGGATCACGATGATCTCGCCGTCGATGTGTCCGAGCAGCCAGCCGATGTCGTCGGGATGAAACCCGGCTTCGGTGGCGTCGACGGCGGCGACGACCATCGTGTCGAACGTCTCGTGGCGCGCCAGCTCCTGCAGCGCGTGGCGCAGGCTGCGACCGCGCTCGATGCGTGACTCGACCGGCACGCCGGCATTCACTGCGCGCTGCTCGACGACGTCGAGCAGCGGAAGGCCGGACTCGCACTCGCGCGGCAGCGGCGAATCGAGCGGCAGGTGCATCGGCACGCGCGCGAGGAACACGGGGACGAGCGTTGCCTCCTCGGTGCGTGCGATTCGCAGCGCCGCGTCGAGGCCGCGCTCGGACAGGCCCTGGGCGATGAACGGGAACAAGATCCGCGAGGAGGCGGCGGTCACATGGCGTGGACGATGCGCGAGCAGCTCGCGCACCGCGATCGCCAGCAGGACGACCGCGAGAGTGATCGCGAGGACGAGCGTGGCGGCGCTCATCGCCGCGGCCCCGCGCCCAGTTGAGTTCGGTCGGCCACGATCCGCAGGTCGACGCCCGGAAGCTCACGCATCAACTCATAGGGTAGCGCCGGCTTCGACAGCCGAGCGAGGGCTCCCCTCGGGTTGGGCCTGCCCATCAGGACGTATGTCGTCCCGCGATCATGGGCGACGCGCGCAGCGACCTGCGCGATGCTGTCGCCCTCCTCGACGATCAGGTGAGCCCCGAGCACGGACGCGAGCCGGCGCAGCGCGCCGAGCGCCGGGTCCCTCTCGAGGCTGCGCAGGCTCCCGGGCTTGCCCACGTGGAGCAGGTCGAGCTCTGCGCCGAGGCGCTGCGAGGAGCGGAAGGCGCGTCGTACGACGCGCTGCGAATTAGCGCTCAACTTGACGAGCGCGAGCAGGCGCTCGCCGACCGCTTGGGGGGCCGCGGTCTGTGTCAGGCGCTCTTCGCGAACCGGTGCGACCGGGGTGAGCCGCTTCGACTCCACCTCCTCGGCGACCTGGCGCAGCGAGACCTCGCGCAACGCAGCGAGGTTCTCGATCTTGAAGAAATTGTTGAGCGCCGCCTCGACGCGGTCGGGCTTGTAGATCTTGCCCGCCTTGAGCCGGTCGATCAGCTCGCGCGGGGTCAGGTCGATCAGCACCACCTCGTCCGCGGCGTTGAGGACCGAGTCGGGGATCGTCTCGCGCACGCGCATACCCGTGAGGTCGGCGACCTGATCGTTGAGGCTCTCGAGGTGCTGGACGTTGACCGTCGAGAAGACGTTGATGCCGGCGCTCAGAATGTCCTCCACGTCCTCCCAGCGCTTCGCGTGCTCGACGCCGGCAGCGTTCGTGTGCGCCAGCTCGTCGATCAGGCAGAGCTCGGGGGCGCGCTCGAGGATCCCCGGGAGGTCCATCTCCTCGAGCACCGTGTCGCGGTAGCTGACGCGCCGTCGCGGCACGAGCTCGAGACCGCGCGCCTGCACGTCGGTCTCGGCGCGGCCGTGCGTCTCCAGAAAGCCGATCGCGACGTCACGGCCGCTCTCGGCCTCTGCGTGGCCATCCTGGAGCATGCGGTAGGTCTTGCCGACGCCCGCCGCCATACCGAGGAACACGCGGTGTGAGCCGCGGCGCAGTGACTCGGACACGTGCTCCGCTGCTAGATGCTCGACTGCACGGGCCGGGAGTGATGGTGCCGGTCAGCTCGCGCAGAGCCGCCCCGCGCGTGCTCGCTACGCGCCGAGCAGGTTGTGCACGATGAGGTCGATCGCCTTGATTCCGACGAACGGGGCGATGATGCCGCCGAGCCCATAGATCAGCAGATTACGCCTCAGCAGCGCGCTGGCGCCGATCGGCCGGTAGGCGACGCCCTTGAGCGACAGCGGGATCAGCAGCGGGATCACGATCGCGTTGAAGATAATCGCGGAGAGAATCGCCGAATTGGGCGTGCCAAGCGACATCAGGTTCAGCACCCAGAGTGGACTCTTGACGTGCGCCGATGCAGCCCACGTGGTGACGAAGATCGCGGGCAAAATCGCGAAGTACTTGGCGACGTCGTTGGCAATCGAGAACGTCGTCAGCGCGCCGCGCGTGATCAGCAGCTGCTTGCCGACCTCGACGATTTCGATCAGCTTCGTCGGGTTCGAGTCGAGGTCNNGGTCGACCATGTTGCCGGCCTCCCGCGCTGCCTGCGTGCCCGTGTTCATCGCGACGCCAACGTCGGCCTGGGCCAGCGCCGGCGCATCGTTCGTGCCGTCCCCGGTCATCGCCACGAGCCGCCCCGACGCCTGCTGTTCGCGGATCAGCTCGAGCTTCGCTTCCGGCGTCGCCTCGGCAAGGAAGTCGTCGACGCCCGACTCTTCGGCGATCTTCGCCGCGGTCAGGCGGTTGTCGCCGGTCACCATGATCGTTCGGATGCCCATCGCGCGCAGCTGGTCGAAGCGCTCGCGCATGCCCTCCTTGATCGTGTCCTTGAGGTAGACGACGCCAAGCACCTGGCTGTCGCGCGCGACCGCGAGCGGGGTACCGCCCTCGCGACCGATCCTGTCGAGCTGTCCCTGCAGCTCGGCCGGCGCTTCGCCGCCCTCGGAGCGCACGAAGTCGATGATCGAGTCGCCGGCGCCCTTGCGCAGCTGCTTGCCCTCATAGTCGACGCCGCTCATTCGCGTCTGCGCAGTGAAAGGCACGAAGCTGGCGTTCATCTTGGTCATGTCGTGCTCGCGGATCCCGTACTGCTTGGCCAGAACGACGATCGAGCGGCCCTCCGGGGTCTCGTCGGCCAGCGAGGCGAGCTGCGCGGCCTCGGCGAGCTCCGCCTCCTCGACGCCGGGCATCGGTATGAACTCGGAGGCCTGCCGGTTGCCGAGCGTGATCGTCCCGGTCTTGTCGAGCAGCAGCACGTCCACGTCGCCCGAGGCCTCGACCGCACGGCCCGATAGGGCGAGCACGTTGCGGCGCACTAGGCGGTCCATGCCGGCGATGCCGATCGCCGAGAGCAGCGCCCCGATCGTCGTTGGGATCAGCGCTACGAGCAGCGCGATCAGAGCGGTCTCGGAGATCGCCGTGTGAGCGAACAGGCCGAACGGACGCAGCGTCGCGACGACGATCATGAAGATCAGCGTGAGGCCGGCCAGCAGGATGTTGAGCGCGATCTCGTTCGGCGTCTTGCGCCGCTCCGCTCCCTCGACGAGGGCAATCATCCGGTCGAGGAATGACTTTCCGGGCTCCTGCGTGATCTCGACGACGATGCGATCGGAGGTCACGCGCGTGCCGCCCGTGACGGCGCTGCGATCGCCCCCCGATTCGCGGATCACCGGTGCCGACTCGCCCGTGATCGCCGACTCGTCGACGGTCGCGATGCCTTCGATCACCGTGCCATCGCCCGGGATCAGCTCGCCCGCGACCACGACGACGATGTCGCCGCGCAGGAGCTCGGCGGCGGGCCGGGTCGAGCCGTCCTGCATCGTCGCCATCGTCTCCTTGCGCATCGAGCGCAGCGTGTCGGCCTGGGCGCGTCCACGTCCTTCGGCGAACGCCTCGGCCATGTTCGCGAAGATCACGGTCAGCCAGAGCCAGACCGAGATCGAGAACGTGAACCACAAAGGCTCGTAACCGCCGAGCGACTTGCCGCCGCACAGCTGGATGCACGACGTGACCGTCGTGATCACGGCGCCGATCTCGACGACGAACATCACCGGGTTGCGGATCTGAACGCGCGGGTCGAGCTTCCGCACGCTGTCGAACAGCGCACGCACGACGATGTCGCGGCGGAAGAGTGAGATTGCGCGGCGCTCGGAGGTGGCGTGGGGCGTTGACATCGACTAGCTCCTGCTGGTGGTTCGATCGAGGGCGAGGTTGAGCTCGAGCACGTCGACTCCGGGCTCGCCGAGGAAGCCGAGGCTGCGACCGGTCGTGTACTTGTGCACGAGCGCGTCGACAGTCCCGAGCGAGAGTTGGCGGACGCTCGCGACACGGTGAGCCTGAATCAGCGCGTTAGCGACAGAGATCTGCGGATCGATGCCAGAGGCGGAGCTGTTGATCGCATCGACCGGGATCTTTGCGACAGTCAACCCCGGGTCATACGGCTTCTCGAGCGCGAGATACGCGCTGATGTTGCACTTGTAGATCGCGACCGTCAGCACGCTGTTCGGTCCAAGGTTCGAGAACGTGGACGACTCTGCGTTGTCCAGAGTGCCCGTGTCGTTGTAGGGCGCGCCGGTGCCAGACGGTCGCGTCTGGAAGTAGCGCTTCGCGACGATCCACTCCGAGCAGCCGGCCTTGTCGAGAACCGCCGTGCCCTTCTTCATCACCGGCGCCTCGAACGCTTGGCCGATCAGCGCCGAGCCGACGACGACCCCGTTGCGCTTGATCAGCGAGCCGTTTGCCTTGCCCGGGAAGATGCCCTGCGCGATGCCAGTCATGACGAGCGGGTAGATGAGACCGCACACGATCGTCGTGACGATGATCGCTCGCGCTGCGGTGAGGAGATCTCGGCGCATCAGTGGTAGAGGTGTCCGGTGAGGGCCTGCACGATCGGGCCGAGCAGGAGGGCGGGGAAGAAGGTCAGCGCGCCGACGAGCACGATTACGCCGATCAGCAGCACGACGAACGTCGTGTTGTCGGTGCGCATCGTGCCGAGGCCGGCCGGGCTGACGCGCTTGCCGGCCAGTGCCCCGCCGACGGCGAGGGCGAAGAGAATCGGCGCGTAGCGCGCGAAGAGCATGTCGAAGGCCCCGAGGAGGTCGGCGAACGTGATGCCGTGCGCACCGGCGAGGTTGCCGAACGTGCCGTCATAGCCGGTGTAGCCGGCGAACGCTGAGCCGTTGTTGTTGGCCTGCGACAGGTAGGCGTAGAACGTCTCCGAAAAGCCCTGAGGCCCAGCTCCTGCGACGGATGCGATCGACGCCCGTCCCGCTGCGCTCGCGGTCGCGAGAGCAGTCGCAAACAGCGCAGTAAGCGGCGTGATGAGGATCCCGAGCGCAACGAGCTTCACCTCTCTTGCCTCGATCTTCTTGCCCAACCACTCAGGCGTTCGCCCGACCATCAAGCCGCCGATGAAGACGGCGAGGATGACGTACTCCAACATCGAGTAGAGCCCCGTGCCGACACCGCCAAAGATCACCTCACTCGCCGACAGGTTCGCGAACGGGATCGCGCCACCCAGGCCCGTGTAGGACTCGATCGAGCTGTTCACAGCGCCGCACGAGGTAACCGTGGTCACCACGTCGAACAGCGCCGAGCCGGCGATCCCGAGGCGCTGCTCCTTGCCTTCCATGTTGCCGCCGGTTGAGTTGGCCACGACCGCCGTGTGCAACCCCGCTGCGTGCTGCGCGGGCGATCCGTGCGCCTCGGCGGCATAGGCGACGGTCACGCCGCCGATGAACATCACGAACATCGTCGCGAAGATCGCGAGCGCCTGGCGACGCGATCCGGCCATCTTGCCGTACGTCCAAACGAGCGACGCCGGGATGATCAACACGAGGAACATCTCGTAGAAGTTCGTGAACCCGTTGGGGTTCTCGAACGGGTGGGACGAGTTGACGTTGAAGAAGCCGCCGCCGTTGGTCCCGAGCTCCTTGATCACCTCTTGCGAGGCGACCGGGCCCATCGCGATCGTCTGCGCGAGCCCGGAGATGCCGTGCACGTTCACGTAGTGGGCGATGTTCTGGATCGAGCCCTGGGAGACGAGCACGAGCGCGCTGACGATCGAGATCGGCAGCAGCACGTAGAGCACGGTGCGCACGAAGTCGACATAGAAGTTGCCGA
Source organism: Solirubrobacterales bacterium (assembly GCA_003138355.1). Lineage (GTDB taxonomy): Bacteria > Actinomycetota > Thermoleophilia > Solirubrobacterales > Solirubrobacteraceae > Palsa-513. The sequence goes on along the minus strand of PLFX01000016.1, from coordinate 59,733 downwards.
GGCTCTTGTTCGTGCGGTTGGCGATGCCGCGGATCAGCGCGATCGCTACGACGATGCCGACGGCGGCGGAGGCGAAGTTCTGGACCGTCAGCCCGACCATCTGGCTGAAGTAGGTCATCGTCGTCTCGCCGCCGTAGTACTGCCAGTTCGTGTTCGTCATGAACGACGAGACCGTGTTGAAGGTGACGTTCCACGGCGCCGAGTGGAAGCTGACGCCGCCGTAGTTGTTCCACGGCTGGATCGTCTGCGTACGCAGGATCAGGTAGAGCAGCAGCCAGCCGGCGAGCGAGAAGAAGATGACGCTCTTCGCGTACTGCTTCCAGTCCTGTTCGCGCCGGCTGTCGACGCCCATCAAGCGGTAAAGGAAGCGCTCGGGCGCACCCAGCAGCGGCGTCAGGAAGACGCGCTGATCGCTGTAGACCTTCGCCAGGTAGCTCCCGAGCGGGATCGAGAGCCCGATCAGGAGCACGCAGAAGACGACGATCTGCAGCCAGCCGGTGAAAGTCACGGCTTAGAGCCGCTCCCCACGCATTAGTGCGTAGAGCAGGTAGGCGCAAACCAGCACGGCGATGATAAGCCCAAAGAAGTCCGCGGCCCCCATGTGCGCGATGAACGCACCGAGCGGCGTCATATGCGGTCGATGCCTTCGATCAACAGATAGAGGACCGCAAAGGCCACGATCCCGAGTACCACTGCAAGCAGGTCGCCCACGCCCGAGAGCGTAGGCGCGCTCGCATCAAGCCCGCGTCAAGATTGGGGCCGTGTGCGTCAAGATTCCATAAAGGGCGCGACTCTGCCGCGGGCGGGCGGGGATAAGGTGGTGTCGATGCGCCGCTGGGCTCCCATCCTCGCCTCGATCGTGCTCGTGGTCGCGGGCTTCGTCGTGCTGGAGGCACGCGCGCATGGGGTGGTGGCGATCGCCGGGGTTATCCTGATGGGGCTCGGCCTGTTCGGCGTGGTGATCGCGCTGTTCGCGCTGACGCTGACGAGCGGCCCAGATCGGGACCGCGAGGAGCGCGCGCGCGAGGCCTTCGAGCGCACCGGCCGCTGGCCGACCGACTGAACGCCCCGGGGCGGGCGGCTCATCTCATGCGGGCGCGGACGCTGCCGAGCGCGAGCTCGGCGGTCAGCCCGGCGAGGGCTCGCGGAACGCGCGCGGCGCGGGCGAGCACGTCGTCGAGGGCTGCCGCGAAGCGCTCGATCTCCGCCTCCTCGATCACGAGCGCCGGCAGCGCCTTGACGACGTTCATACCGTGTCCGGCAACCTGGCAGAAGATCCGGTGGCGCTTGAACAGCGGCACCGTGATCAGCTGAGCCGCAAGCCCGGGCTGGCTTCGCTCCACCACGTTCCATACGACGCGGCGCGAACCACGGGACGGCGCGCCCAGCTCGATCGCCCACATCAGCCCGAGCCCGCGCACCTCGGCGACGATGTCGTAGCGCTCGACGAGCGGGCGCGTGAGCTCGAGCAGCCGTTCGCCCAAGCGGGCGGAGCGCTCGACGAGGCCCTCGTCGTCCATCACCTGCAGCGTCGCGAGCGCCGCCGCCGCTGCGAGATCGCCGCCGCCGAACGTTGACCCGTGGCGCACGCCGCGCTCCATCGCGTCGAACACGCTGTCGCGGACCTGGCGCGAGATGAGTACGCCACCGATCGGCACGAAGCCGCCCGACAGCGCTTTCGCGACGCAGATCATGTCGGGATCGAGGCCCCAATGCTCGAGCGCGAAGAAGCGCCCGGTGCGGCCGATGCCCGTCTGGACTTCGTCGCAGACGAACAGCGTGTCGGTCGCTCGGCAAGCCGCCTGAGCGCCTTCGAGGAAGCCGTCGGGCGGGAGGTTCACGCCCTTGCCCTGCACGGGCTCGACGACGAAGGCTGCGACGTCGCCGCGCTCGAGCTCGCTGCGCAGCGCTTCGAGATCACCGAACGGCACCGGCGTGCAGTCGCTCAGCAGCGGCCCGAAGCCGTCGCGAAACTCGGCATTGCCGTTGAGCGAGAGCGAGCCCAGCGTCAGACCGTGGAACGCGTGCTCGGCGTGGGCGATCCGCGGCCGGCCGGTGGTCGCGCGCGCGAGCTTGATCGCTGCCTCGACCGATTCGGTGCCGCTGTTGGCGGCGATCATCGCCTCGATCCGCGCCGGCGCGCGTGCCACGAGCTGCTCGGCAAGGACGCCCGGAAGCGCCGTCACACCGAGCTGGGGCAGGCTCGGCGTGTGCTCGCGCAGCGTCAGCTCGAGCGCCTCGATCACCGCCGGGTGGTTGCGTCCGACCGCAAACACGCCGTAGCCGCAGAGGAGGTCGAGGTAACGCTCGCCCGCGGCGTCGATCAGGTGAGCGCCCTCGCCGTGGCGCCAGTCGCGGTCGAAGCCCAGCGTGCGCACGATCCGCCCGAGCTGGCGGTTCATGTAGCGGTCGCCCAGCTCGAGCGCCTCGCCCGAGCGCATTTGGAGGACCTGCTGGACGCTCGGCGGCGGTGCGGACATCGCGGGCTGAAGCCTACGCCGCGTCCTGCGCCCGAAGCGGTGCGCCTGGACCAGCCGCAGTAGTGGTGCTAGACTTACTTCCGTTTAGTAAGCAAGTATGGAGTCGATAGGAAACATGACATCGCTACGCCTGGTTCCGCTTGATGACACCGTCCTCTTCCCGGGCATGAGCGTCACGCTCGCGGCCTCGGTCGGCGACGACGAGCGAGTCGTGCTCGTTCCCCGCCACGACCAGGACTTTGCGGAGATCGGTGTCGTCGCCGACGTGACCGACCGGATCAAGCTGCCAGGCGGAGCCCGCGCGATCTCGGTCGATGCCCAGCACCGCGCGCTGATCGGGGCTGCCCAGACGGGCGCCGACGGCGACCTCTTCGTCGAGGTCGAGGAGCGTCCCGACGCGGAGCCAAACGACAAGCGCACGCGCGAGCTGGTGCGCGAATACCGTGCCGTCGTCCAGGAGATCCTCGAGCTGCGTGGGGCGGATCAGCGGATCGCCGAGTGGCTGCGCGCGATCTCGGAGCCGGGGGCGCTCGCCGATTCGGCCGGCTACAGCCCTGACCTCGACTACGTGAGCCGCCTGGCTTTGCTGCGCGAGCTGGAGGTGACCGAGCGCCTGCAACTCGCCGTGAACCTGCAACGCGAGCGCCTGGCCGAGCTGCAGATCCGCAAGCGGATCCGCGACGACGTCCAGGAAGGCGCCGACAAGCAGCAGCGCGAGTACTTCCTGCGCAAGCAGATGGAATCGATCCGCAAGGAGCTTGGCGAGGACGACGCCTCGGTCGTCGATGAGTACCGCAAGAAGATCGAGGAAGCGCAGATGCCAGAGGAAGTCCAGACACAGGCGCTGAAGGAGCTCGGGCGACTCGAGCGCATGGGCGAGTCGACGGGCGAATCGAGCATGATCCGCAGCTACCTCGACTGGCTGATAGCCGTTCCGTGGAGCAAGCGCTCGGACGAGCGACTCGACCCCGTCGGCGCGCGCGAGGTCCTCGACCACGACCACTTCGGCCTGGCGGACGTTAAGGACCGGATCACCGAGTACCTGGCCGTCCGCAAGCTGCGCCAGGACCGCGGCATCAAGGCCGACCCGAAGTCGGGCGCGATCCTGACGCTGATCGGTCCTCCGGGCACCGGCAAGACGTCGATCGGCGAGTCGATCGCCCGCGCGACGGGGCGCGAATTCGTGCGCATGTCGCTCGGCGGCGTCCGCGACGAGGCGGAGATCCGCGGCCACCGGCGCACCTACATCGGCGCCCTGCCCGGCCGGCTCGTACGCGCGCTGCGCGATGCCGGGACGATGAACCCCGTGATCCTGCTCGACGAGGTCGACAAGGTCGGCGCCGACTGGCGCGGCGACCCGAGCTCAGCCCTACTGGAGGTGCTCGACCCGGCACAGAATCACAGCTTCCGCGACCACTATCTGGACGTGGAGCTCGATCTCAGCCAGGTCCTGTTCATCGCGACCGCCAACCAGGCGGACACGATCCCCGGACCGCTGCTCGACCGCATGGAGGTCATCAACTTCGACGGCTACACGAGCGAGGAGAAGCTCGCGATCGCGAGGGGCTACCTCTGGCCGCGCCAGCGCGAGCGCAACGGCCTGCGCGAGGACGAAGTCACGATCGGCGATGAGGTCGTGAGCGGCCTTCTCACCGACTACACGCGCGAAGCGGGCGTGCGCAACCTCGAGCGCGAGCTCGGCAAGGTGCTGCGCAAGACGGCGACAGCGATCGCCTCCGGCAAGCAGAAGGCGCCGGTGACGATCGACATGGACGTCGTGCGCGACGCGCTCGGACGCCAGAAGTTCTTCCAGGAGTCGGCGGCGCGCACTGCCGTGCCGGGCGTCGCAACGGGTCTAGCGGTGTCGGGTGTCGGGGGCGACGTGCTGTTCGTCGAGGCCACGACGATGAAGTCGCAGACAGCGAGTGGCGGCCTCGAGCTGACCGGGCAGCTCGGCGATGTGATGAAGGAGTCCGCGAAGATCGCGCTCTCCTACGTTCACGCCCACGCGACGGACTTCGGCATCCCGGAGGAGGCGTTCGAGAGCCGGCTCGTGCACATTCACGTGCCGGCGGGCGCGCTACCCAAGGATGGCCCGAGCGCCGGTGTGACGATGACGACGGCGCTCGTGTCGCTGCTCACCGGCCGTGCGGTCAAGCACACCGTCGGGATGACCGGCGAGATCACACTCCAGGGCAGGGTGCTGCCGATCGGCGGCCTCAAGCAGAAGGCGCTCGCGGCGCACGCAGCAGGGCTGACCGACGTGATCATGCCCGAGCGCAACAGGGGGGATCTCGACAAGATCCCCGAGGAGATCCGCGAGCAGATGCGCTTCCACCCGGTGATGACGATCTCCGAGGTCCTGGAGCTGGCGCTCGAGCCCGCCCGCAATGTCGCGCTGTCCTAGATGTGAGCCGGTCCCCGAGGAGGTTCGCCGCGCGGCGAACCTCCTCGAACGGCGCTGGACGCTGTCGATCATCTTCGTCACCCTGCACGGCGAGCAGCGCTTCAACGCGCTGCTCGAGTCGGTCCCCGGGATCTCGCCGCGCATGCTCTCCGAGCGCCTGCGCGACCTCGAGCACGCCGGCTTGATCGAACGACGTGTGTTGCCGGCCAGCCCGCCGGCGGTGGAGTATCGCCTGACCGCGCGTGGCCGCGAGCTCGCGCCGCTGATCCAGGCGCTCGCGCGCTACGCGGCCTCTGAGACGGCTGACTCAGTCGCTCTCGTGTAAAGCCGCCGGCTCCTCGACTATCTCGAGCACGCCGAGCAGCTCGCCGACCCGGCAGACGAGCAAGCGCTCCTCGTCGACATCGACCCAGACGCCGGCCGAGAACGGAAAGACGACGTGGTCGCCTGCCTTGACTGGCATCTCGACACCTGCCTGGCTCCACCAGTCGCGTCCGGCGCCGACGGCGAGGACGATGCCGTGCTGGGGCGGCGGCTCATGCGTGCCGGGCGGCACGACGAGGCCGGATTGGCGCACGCGATCGGGCTCGAGCTCCTTGATCACGACGCGGTCAAACAGCGGGCGCAATTGCTGTCGCATGCCGGAAGGGTAGGGAGGAACGCACTGCGCGCGCAAACTCGCCGCGCAAACCGCTAGCGTGCGGAGCTATGCTCGACCCCCTCGCGCGCTGGGCGCAATACGGGGAGAAGCCCGATTTCGCGGGGCTGCTCACCTTCGCCGGGCAGCCATACACGGAGGACGCGAGCGAGCTCGAGGGCGTCGATGTCGCGATCCTCGGCGCGCCGATCGACGAGCTCGTGTCGGACCGCCCCGGCGCGCGCTTCGGTCCGCGCGGCATCCGCGCGGCCAGCGCCCCGCCAGGACCGCACCTCGACGCGCAGATCGACGCCTTCGACGCGCTGCGCGTCGTCGACTACGGCGACGCGCCCGTTGTCCCGGCCGATCCACTGCGCTCGCACGAGGCGATCCAGCGGACGGTCGCCGAGGTGCTCGCCGCGGGGGCGATCCCGATCGTGCTCGGCGGCGATCACTCGATTGCGGAGCCCGACATGCGCGCCTGCGCGGCTGCGCACGGCGCGCTCGGGCTCGTCCACTTCGATACCCACACGGACACGGGAGAGAGCGTCTTCGGCTCGCGCCATTCGCATGGCACGCCGATGTACCGGCTAGTCAGCGACGGGGTCGTGGAGGGCGCGCGCTACGTACAGATCGGGCTGCGCGGATACTGGCCCGGTGAGCGCGAGTTCGCCTGGCAGGAGGAGCATGAGATCACCTCGCTCTACATGCGCGACATCCGCAAGCTGGGCATCGAGGAGGTGGTCGGCCGGACGATCGGCCGCGTCGGTCCAGGCCCGACGTTCCTCTCGGTCGACGTCGACGTCCTCGATCCGGCGTTCGCGCCAGGTACCGGAACGCCGGAGCCCGGCGGGATGAGCTCCGGCGAGCTGCTCTGGGCGGTCCGCCAGCTCGCGAGCGAGCTCGAGCTCGTCGGGATGGAGATCGTCGAGGTGATCCCGACAGCCGTCGGCTCCGCGGATCTCACCGCGCTCGTCGCCGAACGCGTTGTCCGCGAGGCGTTGACCGGGATCGCGCTGCGCCGCGCAGCCGCGGGGGGGAGGGCGCTGGCGCAGTGAGCGAGCCCGCCGACGTCTTCGTCGTCTTCGGCATCACGGGCGATCTCGCGCGCAAGATGACGCTGCGCTCCCTCTACCGGCTCGAGCGGCGCAAGCTCCTCGACTGCCCGATCGTCGGTGTGGCGGCCGACCACTGGACAGTCGACGAGCTACGTGATCACGCGCGGCGGGCGATCGCCGAGAGCGGCGAGAAGATCGACGAGGCCGTGTTCAAGCGCTTCGCGCGACGGTTGCGCTACGTCGCCGGCGACTTCACCGACGGCGAGACGTACGCGGCGATCGCGAAAGCGATCGCGCTGGTGCACACCCCCGTCTACTACCTCGAGGTCCCGCCCTCGTTGTTCGCGGTTGTCGTCGATGGCCTCGCGGCCGCGGACATCCTGCCGCGCAGTGCGCGCGTCGTCGTCGAGAAGCCGTTCGGTCACGATCTCGTCTCGGCGCGGCTGCTCGCGGCCCAGCTACACGCCAACCTCGACGAGAGTCAGATCTACAGGATCGATCACTTTCTCGGCAAAATGGGCCTCGAGGAGTTCCTCTATCTGCGCTTCGCCAACACCCTGCTCGAGCCGCTGTGGAATCGCCACTACGTCGCGAACGTGCAGATCACGATGGCCGAGCAGTTCGGGGTCGAGGACCGCGGCCACTTCTACGATCCCGTCGGCGCCCTGCGCGACGTCGTCGTCAACCATCTCATGCAGACGCTCGCCGCGGTTGCGCAGGACCCGCCGGCGGCGGGCGATCCGCCAGCGCTCGCCGACGCGAAGTACGCGGTGCTGCGGAGCGTCAGTGACGCCGAGCCGGCGCATTACGTGCGCGGACAGTACGACGGCTACCGCAAGGTCGAGGGCGTGGCGGCGGATTCGACCACCGAGACCTACGCGGCGCTGCGTCTCGAGATCGACAACTGGCGCTGGAGCGGCGTGCCGTTCTTCATCCGCACGGGAAAGATGCTCGCGGTGACGCAAACCGAGGTGCGCCTGGTCTTCCGCAGCGCCCCGCGACTGCCGTTCACGCGACAGGGCGAGCGCCGACCGGCGCCAAACCAGCTGGTGGTGCGCATCGATCCTGAGATCGGCATCCGCGTCACGATCGATGCGCGGCGCGCAGACCAGCCCGGCCCGGCCGAGATCGAGCTGCCGATGCGCTTCGCCGACGAGGGCGGCGAGGGGCCGACACCCTACGAGGTGCTCTTGCACTGCGCGTTGCTCGGCGACGCGACGCGCTTCGCGCGTCAGGACTCGATCGAGGAGAGCTGGCGGATCTGCGCTCCGCTACTTGACGTGCCCGGCAAACCGGAGCCCTACGCGCCTGGAAGCTGGGGACCCGAGGCCGCTACCAAGCTGCTGCGCGGCATCGGCCGCTGGCACGAACCGTGGCTTGACGGATGACGACCCGAGCGTTCTCGGGCGAGCAGATCGAGCTGCGCCACGGCGACCACCGCGCCGTCGTCGTCGAGGTTGGCGCCGGCCTGCGCACCTACGACCTCGGCGAGCGCAGGATCATCGACGGCTATGGAACCGATCGGCTCCCCAGCGGGAGCCGCGGCCAGATCCTCGTGCCGTGGCCGAACCGCGTGCGCGACGGACGCTACGAGTGGGAGGGGAATGCACTGCAGCTCGACATCACCGAGGTCCCGCACCACAACGCGATGCACGGCCTCCTCGCCTGGCGCAACTGGACGGTCGCCGAGCGCGACAGCGCGCGCGTCGTGATGAGCCATGTCCTGCATCCGACGCCCGGCTACCCGTTCGAGCTGGCAGTCGAGATGACATACGAACTGGGGGATGGGGGGCTGACGGTCACGGCGTCGGCGATCAACGAGGGGGAGACCGCCTGTCCCTTTGGCTACGGCTTTCACCCGTATCTGGCACCGCCGGGGCCGGAGCTGATCGACGACTGCGAGATAAGACTGCCGGGCGCCTCGGTGCAGTTGGTTGACGAGCAGCTGATCCCTTATGCGCACGAGCCGGTTGCGGGCGGCGAGCATGACTTCCGCGAGCCGCGCGTCTTAGGCCCGAGGATGCTCGACCACTGCTTCCTCGACTTACTGCGCGACAGCGATCGCCTCGCGCGAGCCACGATCGCCGGCCCGGCCGGGACGACCACGCTCTGGAGCGACGCGGCCTGCCCCTTCCTCCAGGTCTATACCGGCGATACGCTCGAACTGGCGCAGCGCCGCCACGGACTGGCGGTCGAGCCGATGAGCTGCGCACCCAACGCCTTCGTCAGCGGCGAGGGACTGATCCGCCTGGCCCCGGGCGAGCGCTACCTCGCCGCCTGCGGCATCAGCACAAGCTGAGCACCGCGCAGTGCGCGCTCAGCGCTGGTTGCCGAAGATCCGCAGCAGCGAGATGAACAGGTTGATGAAGTCCAGGTAGAGCCAGAGGGCACCGAAGATCGCGAGCTTCTCGGCGCTGGCGCTGCCATCGCCAATCGCAACGCTCGCCCCGCCGCGTCCGAAGCCGCCGAAGCGCGTGCCGATCGAACCACCCGAGCGCAGGCGCTTGAGCATCTGCATGTCGTAAGCGGTGAGGCCGGAGAAGATGATCACGCCGAGGTAGCCGATGATCAGGTTCAGCGTCTGACCGCCGACGAAGATGTAGACAAATGACGCGGCGATGACGCCGATCAGCGCGCCGAACAGGATCGGGCCGAAGCGCGTGAGGTCTGTCTTGGTGGTGTAACCGAGCAGCGCCATTCCCGCGAAGACGCCGCACGCGCCGCCGAACGCGCCAACCACCGAGGCCGTCTTGTAGACGTCGAGCAAGACCGAGAAGACGACGCCGGTCAGCGCCGCGTAGAGGAAAAACGTGAATGCGGCGACCTGCGTCGACACGCGCTGCGAGACGAGCATGAAGCGCAGCCCGAACACGAAGCCGAGCTGTCCGAACAGTGCGATGTAGAAGAGGGTCGGATGATTGGCGATCCACGCTTCGGTCGAGCCGTTGTGGAAGAGGATTGCGACACCGGTCGTAAGCGCAAGCGCTAGGAACATCCACGCGAAGACCTGCCGCAGGAAGTCGCGCTCGACCTGGGCCTGGGTCCCGACAGCGGTTGACGCGTCGTAATAGCTCACTGCTCGTTTCCTCCTGGGCGGTGCCGGTGTGGTCGTGTCTGTCTAAATCTACCGGCTGACGTGGCGCTTTCGGCCGTCTCGACGCGCTAGCCTGGGTGGTCCGGCGGATCGCTCACTCGGCCTGAGCGCAAGCTCAGCCGGGAAACGCACCGGCTTGTTCGGTGGCCCGTCCCGGTGGTCGGGAGTGTCACGCCGCCCAGGCAACGACACGAAGTCCTGGGACGTAGAAGTACAGCGGCGATCCATGACCGGGCGGAACCGGGCGAGCCAATGGCTCGCCCGGCCGCATTTCGGCCCCCGTCTGCTGGTGTAATTCCACGATCGAGGACCGGCGTACATCGGCGGCACGCACCCAGTTCGACCGGTGCTCGTCGAGCTACGAGCAGGGCAGGGACGCAACGCGCTTCCAGGAGATTCAGGGACGCGCGCTCAGCATGCTCGAGCTGGGTCCCGAGGACACGCTGCTCGACCTCGGCTGCGGCACGGGCGTGGCCGTGCGTGAAGCAGCAAAGGTCGTCCGCCGGGCGGTCGGGCTCGACCTGTCAAGCGGCATGATCGCCCAGGCCCGCGACCGGTCGGCGGGGCTCGCGAACGTCGAGTTCGTAGAGGGCGACACGAGTGCGCCGCTGCCGTTCGTGGCCGGGGCCTTCACGGCGGCGCTCTGCACCACGGCCTTCCATCACTTCCCGCGGCAACGGACGGTGCTTGGCGAGCTCGGCCGCGTGCTCGCACTGGGGGGCCGCGTGGTCACCGCGGATGCCAATCGCCGTCATCCCGCCGTCTTCGTCCTCGACTTCATCCTCCGCGTTGTGCAGAAAAGCCACGTCGGCTTCCGCGGCCCCGCCTGGTTCACTCACGGGCTGCGCACGGCAGGCTTCAGCGATCTACGCGTCGAGACCGCGTGGGGCGGGGCGTATGTGTTCGTCAGGGCCCGAAAGGGCGGTTGAGGCTTCGGGCCGGTCGTCGCGCCGTGACGCCGAGGTCAGCGCGCGCGGGACCGCCGCGACTGAATGACGGTGCCGATAACGAGCACGATCAAAAGCACAACGCCGACAAGGAACACGTCCCAGAAGACGTTGCTCAATGTGCCGGGATGCTTGCTGTTCTTAGACGTAACGCCCGCGAGCACGAAGAGCACCACCTCAACGACCAAGAGCCCCAGCAGGTTTCGACGTCTGAGGATCATGGGCGCGCAGGCTACCGCAATTGGTCGAGCCCAAGTGCTCCCACAGGGGTTGGCAGCCGCTTCTGCAGGGATTACCCACTGTCCGACATAACAGTCAGATCGCTTGGATGAGCGCGGATAATCATCGGTATTGAGAGCGGCGAGGCGGGGATGGTTGACATAAGAACGAGCGGACGGAAGCAGTGGGGGAAATGGGGAAGCGTTGCGCGCGGCCTGGCTGTCGCCGGCATGGCGCTTGCCTTGGCCGCGGGCGTTGCGGTGGGGTCATCGGCGGGCCGCCTGCCACGACTGCTCGCCAACGTCCGCTGCACCGGGAATACGTGTTCAGGCGTCTACAAGCTGCGCCCAAGCCTCGTCGTGCTCGGCGATTACGAGGGCGGCAACCTGACGATGCTCTCCTGGCGGTCGTGGAACGCGACGAGCGCGAGTGCCTCCGGCGTGGCCGTCGTATCGAACATGGGAACGACGACCAAGACTCCGATGACGGTCACGGCCTCGCGCGTGCGCAAAGGGCTCTTCACGCGGATGACCGTCACGTTTACACCAGCGCACGGACCGGTGCAAGTCGAGAAACTCAAGCTGGCCACGGGCCCAGCGAGCTGGCAGCAGGAGCGCTAGCAGCCTCCGTTACGAGCCTCGATCAATCGCTGAGCGCGGTTGCCACTCCCGGGGCAATGGCGACGATCTGCTCGTCGTCGGTGATGAGCTGTGCGCCGGCGTGCTCGGCGACGGCAACGTACGCGGCGTCGTAGGCGGTCAGCCCGTTGGCAGCCCACCTGGCCACGCGGGCCAGCTCCGGCTCGAGCACCTCAAAGCCGAGCTGTTCGAGCGTGACGGCGAGCTGCTCGAGCTGGGATTGCGGCCAGCCCCAGCGCCTGGCAGCCACGTTCAGCAGCTCGAGCCACAGTAGCGCCGGCGCGAGCGCGCGTAGCTCGCCGGCCTCGAACTGCGCTCGAAGTTGGCGGGCGGCTTCAACGTGCCCCTCGCCTTCTGAGTGGAACCACTTTAGAACGACGGAGGCGTCGAGTACCGCCTGGTTCACGGCGCGTCGCGTCCGGCGCGGATCGCGGCTGTGGACTCGCCCGGTGGGGCGTCAGCGAACAATCGGTCTAGCTCGCGCAAAGCGGCCTGCACCGCAGGCGTTCGTCCGGGCCCCGTCGCTCCCGCCGCGTCACGTTCGGCGAGCTGCGCGAGGTAGGCGCTGCGCGTCAGCCCGTGGGAGCTCGCGGCGCGGTCGATGCGTCGCAGCAGTGCGTCGTTGAAGGAGACCAGAACCTTGCTCATGACGCGCTCAGTATATCCAAGATATCCCAAGGCCGCCAGCGGGCAGCCAACACGGACTCAGTGGCCGCTCAAAGCTCCGGTCAACATAAGCTAGGTTATCGAGCATTGACGGCGGCAAAATGATCTCGCCGGTCTTCCTCCTGTCCTTCGTCGTTCCCAGCCTCGCGCTCTCGCTCCACCGCGAGTAGGCCCGCCGCCCTAGATGCCGCTCAGCCTGCGCAAAACGCCACGGCGGCAAGCGCCGATGGCGCGCAGTCGTTAGCGTGTCGGCGATCCTGCTGGCTCAAGGGCCAGTTGAGATCGAGGCCTGACGGAGGGCCGGCAAGTGTTCCGGGCACAGCCGGCCTGACGGTCAAGCGCTCGATCGAGGGAGCCCCACCCATGCCCACCGCACCGAAACCAATCAGCGGCACCCAGGTCGCGGACGCGATCCTCGCGACGATCAAGGAGTGCACCGACCGCATCGCGACCGCGGACTCGGCGGAGTCCGCACTCACGCTCGCGCAGGCGGTTCACGAGCTGTCGGACGCGCTCGCCGCGCTGCGCTTCTCGGGCAGTGGCGGCTAGGCGGCTTCTCCCCCTCGCGGCCCCTACAGCTCGCGTGCACTAGGCGTCGGCGGCGACGCTGGCGCCCAGCGCGCGCTGCTTGCGCAGGAAGTCGCGGATGCGCCCGCTGTGGATCGACTCGATCAAGGCCTCGAGGTCGACGCTCCAGCGCTCCACCGAGAGCGCGAACGCCTGGTGCTCGCTGAGGGCGCGAAGCGACTGCGGGAGCGCCGCGGCGGCGGGCATCGCGGCACCATCGACCAGCACCGGCACGACCTGCGCGTCCGCGCTCGCAAGCGCTGCCTCGACCTCGAGGCGCACCCAATCCGCGGGATCGTTCAGGCGCAGCGCGCCGTTGCGGTCGCGCGCATCCGCCCATTGCGGGCCGATCACGACGAGCACGACGCTCGCTGCAGAAGTCACGGTCGTTGGCAATTCGGGTGCAGGCGGCGCCACCTCGACCTCGACCTCGACCTGCGCCTCGACGGCCGGCTGGCGCCTCCCCCACCTCGGCTTGCGGCGCCGGGGTGTAGAAGACGTGCGGCGCGGCGAGCGCGTTAGGCCCCTCGCGCACGGCTTCGCCGGCGCGCATCACGAGGTAGTCGCCGACGCGGTGCTCGCCGCGCTCGTAGGGAGGGAGGTGCAGGCACAGAGCGCCGTATTCGGCGACGAGGTTCGTCAGCTCGGCGAGCGACTCGGAGCGGCGGTCGAGGTCCGTGGCGCTGCGCTTAACGGCTTCGGCGCCGAGGCTGCTTGCGCCCACCCACCAGTCGCTGGCCGCGACGTTCTCGCGCATCTCGATCGCCTCCCCCACGCGCGAGCCGATGCGCGCGCCGGTCTTCTCCTCGGCCGGGTCGAGGTGCGTGACCGTGCGGCACATCGTGAAGAAGGCGTTCGCGATCTGGCGCGGCTGCGCTTCCGCGAACGCGATCGCCGCGACACCGCCGTTCGAGCGGTCGAGATGGCGGGTCATCGCGTCGCGCATGTGCGCGACGAGCTGCGAGAACTCGTAGACGTAGCGCCCGGTCGCCCGGTAGGTCGCCTCGGGCGAGAGCCGCGCCGCGGAGCGCTCGTCTGGCATCCGCTGAGGCTAGCCGCTCCCCCGCCTGCGCGCGGGCGGCTGCTCGGGCTCGAGCTCGGTCACGCCGTAGCCGAAGGACTGGAGCGCGCCGGCGATCGTCTCGACGGCGCTGACGTCCCAGTAGCGCTCGGCTTCGGTCAGCTCGCTCCAGGGCACAAAGTACGGTGAGCGCCCGCGATTCGCGTCGCGATCGCCATGGCGCCAGCCGGCCTCGAGGCGGTCGAAAACGTAGCGCCCGTGCTCCATCTCGGCGAGCTGCTGGATCTGGCGCTCGTTGAGCCGCAGCGGACGCCCACCGGCGTCGAGGCGCTCGACGCGCAAGCCGAGCATCGCGAGCTTGTTCGGGATGTCGTCGGCCTGCGCGCGGTTCGAGGCGCGGAAGACCGGAAGCAGACGATCCCACGGAGCGCACGCGGGGTCGCGCTCGAGGCGCTCCGGCGGCTGCTGGCTGCGGTACTGCGCATGCGCCAGCTTCGCGAGGTGGTCGCGCAGCTCGCTGTCCTCGAGGTGTGTGCGCGAGATGACCGCGCGCACCGACATCGCGTCGGAGGGCAGCTCGATGATGTTCTCGGCGCCGCCCGGGAGGTCATCATCAAGCGCGAGCGGCGCCTCGCCCTCAGGATCGAGCCAGGCCACGGTTGCGCCGAGCGCGCGCGCGATCAGGATCTCTGCGCGCGTGATCGGTCCGCCGGGTGTCGCAACGAGGCTGACCTGTGCGGGTGTGAGCCCGCACGCGAGGATGTCCGTCCACATCATCAGCGGCTCGAGCTCGCTGAACTCGGCACCATCGGTCTCCCGCAGGCTCGCGTAGAGATCGCGGTCCCCGGAGCCCTGTGGGGCGTAGCCGATTAATGGGATGCCATAGCCGTTTGCCGCAGCGGCGGTGATACCGGCGACGCCGCTTGCAGTGCCGCCGCTGAGCACGACCCCGTCGAAGTCGCGCAGGGCCTGGAAACGGTCCTCGTCGGGCAGCAGGTTGTCGTGATCGCCGCGCGGGCTGTAGCGCGCGCGGCTCGGTTCGGACTCGAGGCCGCCGGCGCGCGCGGGCCGACGGCGGCGCGCTGCGGGCGGTCCGAGAAGCCAGCTCAGCGTTTGCAGCGCCTCCTCGGTCAGCGCATGGCTCGCCGCCGCCGCACCCGCGAAGATCGCGACACGGTCGAATTCGTCGAGCGGCTCGGGCTTCGCCCCCGCCAGAAGGTCCGCCGGCGGATCAGCGCCCTCCCCCCGGCGCAGTGCGTATTCGCGTAGCGCGAGCATGCGCTCGGCCGGCGTCGTGTCGGCCGCGAGGCGCTGCAGATCGTCGCGGAGCGCAACCAGGTCGGCCGGGTCGCGTGTCGCGCGCGCGAACTCGCACGCGGCTGCGAACGCGCCGGCATGCAGCTCGGCCGGCGCGATGCGCGTGCGCCATGCGCTTGCGAGCAGGCGATCTCCTTCGCGCGGAGTCTCGTAGAGGCGCAGCACACAGCGTTTCAGCACGTCTGCGGAGCTCAGGTCGAGCGCGAGGCCCGCGGCAACGAATGCCTCGAGCGTGACACCCTCGTCGTCGAGTAGCGCACGCAGGAACGGGACCTCCCGCGCCGAGAAGCGCCAGGCCGGCTCGCTGTGGACATCGAGCTCGGGAATCGCGATGACGCGCTCGACAGCGGTGCGCGCCACGTCCGTCGCCGCTCCGCGGCGCACGAGCTCATCGAGCAAGCGCTGCCAGGGGGCGGCGTGGCGGCGGATCGAGTCGGCGCGGCAGGCAAGCTCCGGGAGCGAGGCGCCGGTCGTCGTCGCGCGATGGCGGCTGTGCTTCGTCTGCTCGTGGATCCGCTCGTCGAGCTTTCCCACGGCGCTCATCGAGACGCGCAGCAAGGGCACGCTTTCACCCAATGCGCGGCCCACGGCAAGCGCAACGCTGATGCCGGCGAGCTCATCGGCGCAAGCAACGAGCGCATGCGACACGAGGTTGCCCTTCCCTGTGCGCAGGCGCCGCAGCCACTCATCGCTCTCGACGGCCCCCTCCCCCCCGGCCGGCGCGTCGCGGCTGTAGATCTCGACCAGGTCCGGATCGGGCGCCCAGCGGTTTCGCAGCCGCTCAACGCGCGAGACGGCATCCGCGCCGTAGACGCTGAGGCGGAGCGGCGGTAGTCGATCACTCGGGGCTTCGAGCGCGAGCGCGCGCCAGCGCCGCAGGCCCTCGAGGATCAGCGCATCGATCAGCGGATGGTCGCCTGCGAGCAGGAGGTGCGGCGGGCGCCCGTCGCGCGGCGACAGCAGCGGCTCGCCGTCGTCGTGCCAGTCGCCGATCGGCGTCTCGTCGACCAGCAGCGCGCGAGCAGCC
Source organism: Solirubrobacterales bacterium (assembly GCA_003138355.1). GTDB lineage: Bacteria > Actinomycetota > Thermoleophilia > Solirubrobacterales > Solirubrobacteraceae > Palsa-513. Next base: position 43,655 of record PLFX01000016.1, on the reverse strand, counting down.
ACCGCATACGTGCTGAACGGGCTGACCTCCGGGGTCGCCGTTCCGAGCCGCTCCTCGAAGAAGCGCAGCAACCCGGGCTCCTCGAGACGGATCAGGATGCGCGCGCGCGCCGCGGTCCGTGCGGCCGCGGTGACGATCTGCGCGTTCACGTAATCGTTGGCCGTGACCGCCATCAGCTCAGCCGCGTGCTCGATCCCCGCGGCGCGCAGCGTGGCGGGGAGCGTCGCATCGCCCTGCAGCGTCCAGTCCAGACGGGCGGGGTCGGGGGCAAGCCCCGATGCGTGCGGGTCGACATCGATCAGAACGACATCGCCGAGTCGCCCGAGCTCGAATGCAAGGCGCGAACCCAGCGCGCCGGCACCGCAGATCACGACGTGCCCGCGCAGGCGGTTACGGATGTACCAGCGCCGGATGCGGCTCCCCGTGAGCGCGAGGAGGGCTCGGACCGTGAGACTCCCCGCGAGCAGGATCGCGACCACGAGCTGCCACGGCACCCGCTCGCCGAGGCTGCCGGCAGGCCCGAGGCCGAGGCCGAAGAGGTCGACCGAGGAGATGAAGCTCTGGAAGACGTCGAGGTGATGCACCGGCTTCGAGCCGGGCGCGCTCTCGACTCGCAGGAAGCCCCAGATGCCGAGGCCGATGGCCGTGGTGCCGATGACGATCCAGGGCGGTACTCGCAGGTGCCGGCGCCACCATCGCAAGCCGAGCCGCCAGCGCCTGACCATCGACTGCGGTGCACGCGGGGCAGGCGAGGCGGCGCTCACGGCGTCATGCTCGCACCACCGGCGGCGGCTAGCGTGCGCTCAAGCGCCACCGCGGGTGCGCGCGCAGCACCAGGTACGCAGGCCTTCCCATCGTCTCTCCCCTTCCCGCCGGCGAACGTCGAGCGGGCGCCACGATAGCAACGCGTCAGGATCCGGACGCAAATGCTCGCAACGCCTCGCGCGCGTGGCCGACGATCGGCTCGCCGTGCGCGAGTAGGAGCAGATCGAAGTCGAGCTGCGCCGCGAGCCGCGCGTAGGCGGCGCGCAGCCCTGCCTTCGTTCGCTCGGGCTCGTCGAGCAGGTGGTCGGGGACGAACCCGAGCTCGCCGTTGCGGCGCACGACGCCGTCGGCGCAGGCTAGCGCGCGATGTGCAGGGACGTGGAGCGCGGTCTCGTCGGGGCAGATTGCCCCCACCTCGTAGGCAACGACGCCGCCCGGAAGCTCGTCGCCGAAGTCGAACGGCGTGACCGGGCCGCGACCTTCGAGCTCGTGCAGGCCGCCACGCACGCAATGGATTTCGCAGCGGAAGCGCTCGCGCAACCGCCAGGCGTGGCGGTCGTGATGGCGATTGGTCATCAACACGTGTTGCGGTGCGCCGTGCTGCTCGAACCACTCGGCGCCTTCGGGCGGGGTCATCGGGTCGATCAGGACTCCCTCGCGCTCGAGGTAGTACGAGTGGGCCTGACCGTGCGTGTGCTCGTGCTTCGCGCTCCAGTGCCACAACCCTGATGCGATCTGCTCCATCACAGCTAGCGCTCGAAGCGATGCAGCGAGTCCATCGTCTCGTGGTCGCTGAGGAACGTGCGCGTCTCGACAACCAGTCCGTCGCGCACCCGCAGCCGCAGCGAATACGGCGTCACGGGCTCCCCCTCGATCAGCAGATCGCCGAACACGAGCAGATCGCCGGAAGCGCAGACGGAAACCTCGCCGATGCTGGCCAGGTACCCGAAGTTCGCGCGTGCTACGTCGGCAAACCATTCGCGGATCCCTGCGCGGCCCTCGTAGACGCCGCCGCCGCGCGCGAGCACGGACGGCTCATGCTTGACCTGCGGGCTGCAGAGCGCGATCAGGGCGTCGGGATCGCGGCGGTTGAACGCGTCGATCCAGCGTTGCGCAAGGGACTGCGCCGCCTGCTCGGCCGAGCCGTTCGCCGGCGCGCCCTGCGCGCCTGTCTCCCGCAGTACGCTCATGAGCCCATTTTCACTCGCGAACCCGACGTCTACGGGCGCCGTAGGCAGATTGTCGGCCGCCAGCGGCGAACGATGAGCTGCGCAACGTGGCTCGCTAGGCCCATACTGTTGAGGAGACTAGATGAGCGAGCCGGATCTCGATCTCGCCGCCGCCGAGCTGCGGGCTGACGCGGGTGACCTGCGCGCGCTGGTCGGCGCCCTCGCTGCGCGGCTCGAGTCGGCCCTGCCGCGCATGGTTGCGGTCAAGCGCCGCAAGATCGGCGGCTTTCGCTCGAAGGAAACGGTGGTCGAGTCGCTCTCGATCGACCTCGGCGACATGCGTTACGAGATCGTCGACGCGCCCGGCGGGTACCAGTGCCTGCGCCACGCGGTCGTCCGCGGGATCACGCTGCGGCGCGAGCAGCAGGCGCTCGGCGAGTGGTTGCGCGAAGTGATCGGCGCGGTGGCGAAGCTCGCCGAGCTCAGCGAGCACGATCGCAGCGTGCTCGAGGGTCTCGTCAGGTGACCCCGCTCTTCCGGCGCCCAGCACGCGCGGACCCGGCCGCGGAGCAGCGAGCGGAGGAATCCGAGCGCAGGCTGGCGGCGGGCGGCCTCCCCGTCGCGGCGAGCGAGCGGCTCGCCGCGCTCGCCACGGGTGGGGCTGCCTTCGGTAGCGACCTCGAAGTCTCCGAATATGCGCTGCTCGGGCGCCTCGGTATTACCCCCATCACGCTCGTGATGGGCTCGTCGATCTATCACGTCGGCTGGCAGGGCGGGATGGGCTACACGTTCGCGGCCGGCGAGATCGACTTCCTCTCCAGCGGCCACAACGAGTGCCGGCGGCTCGCGCTCGGGCGCCTACTCGAGGAAGCCTCGACCTGTGGCGCCGATGCCGTCGTCGGCGTGCGCATCGAGCAGGGCGGCCACGACTGGGCGCCCGGCGCGGTCGAGTTCATCGCGGTCGGGACGGCGGTGCGCCTGCCCGCCGCGCTGAAGTCCGAGCGGACCGTGCTCACCGACCTCTCCGGACAGGAGTACTGGAAGCTCTGCAGCGCGGGGGTGCGACCGGTCGGGATCGCCGCCCACACGAGCGTCTATTACGTGCCCGCGAGCTGGCAGACGCAGATGGCGCAAGGCGGCGGGATGTTCGGCAGCGGCTGGACGAACCAGGAGCTGCGCGACTTCACGCAAGGCGTCTACGCGGCGCGCGAGACGGCGATGAGCTACCTCAGCGCGCAGGCGCGTGAGCTCGACGGTCACGGCGTCGTCGGTGTGAAGATCGACCAGCACAACAGCGGGCACCGCGTCGCGGGGCTCGGCTATGAGCGCGAGGACCTGATCGTCACGTTCAACGTGATCGGGACCGTCATCCGCGAGGAGCCGGGGCTCGTCGAGGAGCTCGCGCCGGCGCTCGCGACGCTCAGCCTCTAGCGCGCCGCGCCTCGTCCGTCTCGATCACTGGCCTGGTAGTCGCGCCCGCGCTTCGCGCTCCTCGGCGCCGAGCCAGACGTAGATCTGGGCGAAGACGTAGAGCGTCATCGCAAGCGATCCGGGGACGAGCATGATGCCGCCTGCGAGCTGCTGGTCGGCGAGCGCCGAGATGCCCCCAGGCCGGTCGTGGATGTGCGCATAGAACGGGTAGAGCGGCGTGCTCGAGAAGATCAGCACCAGCGAAATCACCCAGCCGACGAGCGAGGCCGCGACGATGTAGTAGACGCGGTGAATGTTGCGCAGGCGCAGGCGCAGCGGCGGCGATTCGAGAACCTGCGCCCACAGCAGCATGCTCAGCGCGACGAAGGTCAGGTGCTCGAGATCGTGGACCGCTTGGTGAGTCGCGGCGAAGTCATAGACGCTCGGCACATGCCAGACGACGAGGTCGACGCTGAACGCGACGAACGCCGGGATCGGCCGCCCGAGTAACGAGAGCGAGCGCAGTGGCGCACACCAGCGCGAGCGCGCCACGGTGCGCGCGACCGTGCGCCGAAAGCCGAGCGGCAGTGGCCGCCAGATCGACATCCACGGCGCGCCGAGCACGATCAGCGGTGCGGCGACTGCGATCAGCAGCACGTGCTGGACCATGTGGACCCACAGGAGCTTGTCCGCGTTGCTGTCGATCGGACCCACGAGGGCGACTGCCGTTGCGAGCAGCCCGGCGTAGAAGTAGACCGAGCGCATCCGCTCGCGGCCGCTGCGCGATCTGCGCAGCATCCGCTCGGCGCGGCGCTCGCCGAGCGCGTAGAGCGCGCCGAAGAGCGAGATCAACGCCAGCGGCAAGACCGCTTGGCTCATCGCACTACCGGCCGGCGTCGCGCGGCGGCTCGGTCGGGTCGCGCCGCTCGGAGCGCTTGAACCAGCGCGCCCAGAGGCCGACGACGAGCGCCAGGAAGCCGATCGGCAAGACCAGCGTCAGCCAGCCGATCCCCGTGTAGTTCGTTCCGAAGTCAGCGATCACTTGACGATGTAGAGCAGGACGAAGGCGACGATCCCGGTCGCGCCCATCATGTACATGTAGGTGAGTGCGGCGTCAGCGCCCGGACGCAGGAGCCGCGCCGTGTCGCCGATCTCCGCGTCCGCGGTGCTAGGGCGGCGCAGCGACTGCGCCCAGAGCGTCTCCACCCAGTAGACGCTGCCGAGCCAAAAGACGGCGAACCACATCGTGAAAACGAAGAAGACGCTCGCGAGGCCGCCGTCGGTCGCGCCGAAGTGCAGGTTGTAGTACTCGGTCGCCTGGAGTGCGACCGCGGCAAGTGCGACGAGCCACGAGACGAGCCCGAGAACGCGCCAGCTGGTGCTCGGGCCGTTCGCAAGCGCACGGCGTCCGGCTTCGAGGGCAGCGCAGGAGACGAGCACGCAGGCGAGGATCGCGATGCCCCAGCCGACCGGCGGGTTCACGTGCGGCTCGCGGAACGAGTGCGCGGTGTTCAGCGCGCGCAGATAGAAGAACGCGAACACGAACGACATGAAGAAGATCGCGACGGCGCTCGCGAGCACCTTCGATCCGACGGCGAAGTTGCGCGGGATCGTCTCGGCCGGCTCGTGGTCGAGCGCCATTCCGGGTGTGGAGCTCATGCGCTCGCCCCCGCTGGAACCCCGCCGAAATCGGCGACCGGCACCGCGCCGGGCTCCCCGTAGCCGTAGGGATCGGAGGTGATCGTCGGGATGCGCTCGAAGTTATAGGCGGGAACGGGCGAGGGAAGCTGCCACTCGAGGCCCTTCGAGTCCCACGGGTTCTGCTCGGCGGGCTCGCGCTTGAAGACGAGCGAGTAGACGAGGTTCCAGAGGAACAGCAGCATCGACAGGCCGAGGAAGAAGGCCATCGCCGAGACGAAGACGTTCAGGTTGTGAAGCGCGGCGTTGTAGCTCGAGACGCGGCGCGGCATCCCGAGCATCCCCGCCACGAACAGCGGAAAGAACGTCAGGTTGAAGAAGATGAACATCGTCCAGAAATGGGCCTTGGCGAGCGCCTCGTTCAGCTTCAGACCGGTCATCTTCGGCAGCCAGTAGTAGATGCCGCCGAGCAGCGCGAAGACGAGGCCGCCCATGATCGTGTAGTGGAAGTGCGCCATCACGAAGAAGCTGCCGTGCAGCAGCGTGTCCGCCGGAACATCCGACAGGAACACGCCGGAGAGGCCGCCGAACAGGAAGTTGAAGAAGAACGCCATGCAGAACAGCATCGGGACGGTGAAGCGGATCTTCGCCCGCCACATCGTCCCCATCCCGTTGAGGAAGATGAACCCGGTCGGAATCGAGATGAGCTCGGTCGAGAACATGTAGAACGGCCGCAGGTTGGCGTTGATGCCGCTCATGAAGAGGTGGTGCTGCCAGACCATGAAGCTCATCAGCGCCACCCCGAAGAGGCCGGATATCGCGAGCTTGTAGCCCCACAGCGGCTTGCGCGCGAAGACCGGCAGGATCTCGAGCACGATGCCGAAGCCGGGCAGCGCGAGGATGTAGACCTCCGGGTGGCCGAAGAACCAGAAAAGCTCGTCCCATAGCAGCGGGCTGCCGCCCGAGCTCGAAACGAAGAGCGTCGAGTCGATCGTGCGATCCGAGATCGTCATGACGAGCGCGGCCGCGAGCACCGGCGCGGAGAGCACCGCCAGGATCGAGGTCGTGACGAAGCCCCAGACGACGATCGGCAGGCGGTTCCAGGTCATCCCCGGCGCGCGCTGGGTCATGACCGTGACGATGATGTTCAGGCCCACGAGCACGAGCGAGATCCCGATCAGGCCGAACGAGACGAGGTAGGCGTCGATGCCCGAGCGCGCCTCGTCGGCGAGCGGCGCGTAGCCGGTCCAGCCGGTCGGGAAGCCGCCGAGCAGCGTCGCCGAGAGCAGCACGAAGCCCGCGAGGACGGTCAGCCACATCGTCAGCGACTCGATCCGCGGGAACGCCATCCGTCGCGTCCCGATCAGGATTGGGACGAGGTAGTTGCCGAGCGGGCCGATCACGCCCGCCGACATCATCATCAGCATCATCGTCCCGTGCAGGCCGACCAGCGTGAGGTAATTGCCAGCGGGGAAAAGGGTTCCGTGGACGCTCGTGAGCTCCGCGCGGATGAACATCGCGTTCAGCCCGGCGATGAAGAAGAAGAACAGCGTCGCGACGAGGTACTGCAGCGCGACCACCTTGTGGTCCGTGCACAGGCGCAGATAGCGCCAGGCGCCGCCCTCGTTGCCCTCGTGCAGCGCGACCGGCCGCCCGAAGATCCGCCCGATCGGGTAGTTGAAGAACCCGAGCCCCGCGATCCAGCCGAGGATCGCGAAGCCCATGCCGATCAGCACGGCGTCGTCGTCCTGGTCGCTGGAGGTGTTCCAGACCGTGTGATGGCCGATCACGGCGCCGATCTTGTGGCCGAAGTAGTAGGCGAGGATCGCCAGGAGCGTCGCCGAGACGACGTTGAAGCCGAGCAGGGACCCGAGCGGCGGAGAGTCGCTGCGGGGCCGGCTCACCGGCAAGGAGGCTGATTCCATCTCACCCGTTCCTGATCGGTTGTGGGTAGTACGTCGTCGAATACGGCGGCAGCTGCTTGGTGACCCCGGCGTACTTCGACTCCTGGCCGCCGATCCACTGCTTGAAGACGCTCGCGCCGACGACGTGGCCGGTCGTGTTCATGTGCCCGTGCCAGAGGCCGCAGAGCTCGTTGCAGCGGACCTGGAAGGAGCCCGTGCGATCGGCGGTCACGAATGCGACGTTGTCGGCGCCTGGCACCGCGTCCGCCTTCACACCAAGCTCGATCGCCCAGAAGCTGTGGACCACGTCGAGCGAGGTCACGTGGAACTCGACATCGGTGCCGACGGGGATCTCCAGCATTGGCGTCTCGACGCCGCCGTAGGCCGGGTAGCGGAAGGTCCAGACCCACTGCTGGGCAATCACCTGGACCTGTAGCGCCTTGCCCGCGTTGGCGGGCTTGGCAAGCGGGTTCGGGCCCTCGCCGCTGCCGACGCCGCTCGAGCCGGCGCCGCTCAGCAAGTCGATCGAGCCGTAGGCGGCGAGCCCGAGAACCATGCACGCGGTAACGGCGACCCAGGCTATCTGCAGCCGCGCGTTGCCACGATCCGGCGCGCCGTCTTCGAGCGGCCCGTCAGCGCTCGCGCGGAAGTTGACGGCGGCGTACGCGAGATAGGTCCAGACCATCGCTAGGACCGGGAGCGCGATGGCGGTGAGCGTGACGATCACATCGTGCTGGGCACGCGTGTCGTTGGTCATCGAGCCCGGCGGGATGTCGTGGCCGAGAATCACGACCACGACGACCTCGAGGACGACGGTCAGCCCGAGCCACAGCAGTAGGAAGTTCCGCAGGTGGCTGCGTTCGCTCACGCGACCTCGATCATGCCGTCCATGTAGCCGATCGTCTGCATCGGCCCGCCGAACCCGTAGAGGAAGCCGAGCGCGCACGGGACGATGCACTGGAAGCGGTAGTTCCCCGGCTTCGGCGTCTTGAAGGTGAAGCTGATCGTGTTGTGCGCCTCGCTGGTGCGACAGGGGGCCGCCGCGCACTGGTTCTTGGCAGAGGAATCGATCCCCGGGAGCGGCACGTTGAGGCCCAGGTCCGGCGCCGTGAAGGTGTGGGCGGGCGAGGCCGCGTCGACGTAGTTCATCGGCCGGCCGTTCAGCTGGATCACGCCGCCGACCGTGCCGCGCACATAGGCGAAGAACGGGTTGCGAAGCCCGGTCGCGGTGTCGTACTCGTAGACCGTGACATGCACGTAGCGCGTGCCGGCGGGGATCTTCAGGATCGTCGAGTGCTGCCAGTGGCCGGAGGGATCCCGTGCCTCGTAGGTGACCCAGTCCGGATAGGGCGCATGCCCGTAGGAGGCGTCGGTCTGGAGCGTCAGCTGCGCCGTCGTGCCGTGCACGCTGGCCGCCACACCGGGGGGCGCCTCCTCGAGGATGAAGATGAAGTAGACGACGACGACGCCGACGAGCAAGCCGAAGCTCGCGATAACGCCCAGCAGACGTCCCCTCATCGCCGCCCTATTTACTCCTCGGCGCAAGCTTTTGCAAGGGCGGGACCTCGCTCACGCTCTAGCGCGCCGCGCCTCCTTCGTGCGGTCGACCTTCGCCAGCCTCACCTTGCGCAGGCGAACCGCGTCCGGCGTGACCTCGGCGCACTCGTCGGGACGTAGCAGCTCGAGCGCCTGGTCTAGCGACAGGCGGCGGTTCGGGACGAGGCGCACGAGCACCTCCGAGGTCGAGGAGCGCATGTTCGTCAGGTGCTTCTCCTTGCAGGGGTTCACGTCGAGGTCGTCGGCGCGCGCGTTCTCGCCCACGATCATCCCCTCGTAGACCGGCTCACCGGGGGCGATGAACAGCGTGCCGCGCTCCTGGAGGTTCATCAGCGCGAACTGCGCGGCGACGCCCGCGCGGTCTGCCACGAGCGCGCCGGTCGGCCGCTGGCGCAGCTCGCCCGCCCACGGCTCCCAGCGGTCGAACACGTGGTGGGCGATCCCCGTCCCGCGCGTCTCCGTGAGGAACTCGGTGCGCAGGCCGATCAGGCCGCGCGTCGGGACGAGGTACTCCATGCGCACCCAGCCGGTCCCGTGGTTGACCATGTGCTCGAGACGACCCTTGCGCAGCGCGAGCAGCTGCGTGACGACGCCGACATAGTCCTCGGGGACGTCGATCGCGAGGCGCTCGACCGGCTCGTGGCGGCGCCCGTCGATCTCCCGCGTCAGCACCTGGGGCTGGCCGACTGTCAGCTCGAACCCCTCACGGCGCATCAGCTCCACGAGGACCGCGAGCGCGAGCTCGCCGCGGCCCTGCACCTCCCAGGCGTCTGGGCGTTCGGTGTCGAGCACGCGGATCGAGACGTTGCCGACGAGCTCCTGGTCGAGCCGCGCCTTCAGCGCGCGCGCGGTCAGCTTCGTCCCGCTCTGGCCGGCGAGCGGCGAAGTGTTCAGGCCGAGCGTGACCGAAAGCGAAGGCTCATCGACACTGATCACCGGCAGCGGGTGCGGATCGTCGATGTCGGCGAGCGTCTCGCCGATCGTGACCTCCGCGATCCCCGCGATCGCGACGATCTCCCCCGGTCCGGCCTCCTCGGCGGCGATCCGCTCGAGCGCCTGCGTGACGTAGAGCTCGCCGATCTGCGCGCGCTCGATCGACCCGTCCGCACGGCACCAGGCGATCTGGTCCCCCCGTCGCGCGACCCCGTTGCGGATCCGGCAGATCGCGAGGCGGCCGACATAGGGCGACGCGTCGAGGTTCGTGACGAGCGCCTGGAACGGGTGCGACGGATCGTGCAGCGGCGCCGGGATCCGCTCGAGCAGCAGGTCCATCAGCGGCGCCAGGTCGCTGCCGGGGCGGTCCACATCGAGCGTCGCCCAGCCCGCCTTGGCGTTCGTGTAGACGATCGGGAACTCGATCTGCTCCTCGGTCGCGTCGAGGTCGAGGAACAGCTCGTACACCTCGTCGACCACCTCTGCGACGCGGGCATCGGCCCTGTCGACCTTGTTGACGACGAGGATCACCGGCAGCCCCGACTCGAGCGCCTTGCGCAGCACGAAACGCGTCTGCGGCAGCGGGCCCTCGCTCGCGTCGACCAGCAGCAGGACCCCGTCCACCATCGTGATTCCGCGCTCGACCTCGCCGCCGAAATCGGCGTGCCCGGGCGTGTCGACGATGTTCAGCTTTACGCCCCTGTACTGCACGGACGTGTTCTTCGCGAGGATCGTGATGCCCTTCTCGCGCTCGAGATCCATCGAGTCCATCACCCGCGTCGCGACCTCCTGGCCGGCGCGAAACACCCCCGATTGCCAGAGCATCGCGTCGACGAGCGTCGTCTTGCCGTGATCCACGTGGGCGACGATCGCAACGTTGCGGATGTCGCCGCGGGGCGTGAGCACTCGCCCGCAGGCTATTGCACGGCCTCTCCGTACGGGTGAGTGGGTCGCGCGCTAACGTCTGTCGAGCGAATCGCAGCCAACCGTCAGGAAACCAATACATGGCATATGACCCAACAAGCACCGAGGGGGTCCCGCAGGCGGGGCGCGCGCGGCTCGAGCAGAACCGCGCGGGGCTTTTCACGAGCGACCTGTCGGTGAGCGAGTTCCTGCTTGTGCGCCAGGCCGGGTTCCAGCCGGTCGGGCTCGTGATCGGGTCGAGCATCTACCACATCGGGATCCAGCTCGCGAGCTACCGCCAGAACCAGGAGCTCGAAGTGCTCTCGCAGGCGATGTACCAGGCGCGTGAGCTCGCGATGACGCGGATGGAGGAGGAGGCCGACCGGCTCGGCGCCGATGGCGTCGTCGGCGTGCGCCTCGACATCGGGCGCTACGAGTGGGGCGAGAACATGGCGGAGTTCATCGCCGTCGGCACGGCGGTGAAGCACCGCGGCGGGGAGCTGCACAGGGCGCCGTCGGGGCGGCCGTTCACGAGCGATCTGACCGGGCAGGAGTTCTGGACGCTGCTACAGACAGGACACCGACCCGTCGGGATGGTGATGGGCTCCTGCGTCTACCACGTCGCGCACCAGACGATGCGCCAGTCGCTCAAGCAGACCGGCCAGAACGTCGAGCTGCCGAACTACACGCAGGCGCTGTATGACGCGCGTGAGCTCGCGATGGAGCGGATGCAGGCCGAGGCGCTCGAGGCGAAGGCCGAGGGGATCGTCGGCGTCGACATCCATGAGCGCTCGCACGGCTGGGGCTCGCACGTCATCGAGTTCTTCGCGATCGGCACGGCGATCATCCCGGCCGAGGGCAGCGCGGATCACGTGATCGCGCCGCCGCAGGTCGTGCTCGACCTCAGCTCGTAGCGCTCCGCTTTCGGAAATCATCTGGCGCGAGCTACGGCTGCGCCAGCGGCCCGCACCTACCGCGTAAGCCGGCGCGGACCGGCGAAACCTGGCCTGTCGGCTACAGGTTGAAGCGGCCGCCCTCGTAGATGACGCGCGTCGCCCCGTCGCGCAGCGTCGCCGTGACGGTGCGGTCGCTGGTCGAGACGATGTCGGTGTGAACGCTCGAGTTGTTGAAGCCGAGGCGCTCCCACTCCGACTCGCTGAGTGTCGCGGGATCGCCGGCAAAGCAGTCGTGGTAGGCGTTGCCGAGCGCGATGTGGGTGTTCCCGAAGGGGCCGCCGACGTTCTCGTCGTAGAGCGTCTCGGCCATGAAGCGGGTGATTCGCGAGAAGCGGCTGTCGGTGAGTGAGAACTCGCCGACCTTGTCGGCGTTCTCGGTCGCGATCATCTCCCTGATCACGTCCTCGTTCTGCTCGGCGCTGGCGTCGACGACGCGACCCTCCTGGAACTCGAGCCGCACGCCCTTGACGACGTTGCCGTAGCGATAGAGCGGCTGGTTGAAGTAGATCCAGCCCTCCGTGCCGCGCCAATCGGGGCTCGTGAAGATCTCGAAGCTCGGGATGTTGCGGCCGCTGCCGCCGACCCACTGCCGGCTCTCCCCCAGGCTCACGATGAGATCGACGTCATCGCCCTGGACGTGCAGGTGGTCGATCTCGAGTGCGTTGAGGCGGTCCTTGTAGTCGGTGATCTGGGCGTTCACATCGCGCCAGCGCGCGATCGGGTCGGCGTGATCGAGGAAGCACGCGTGCACGATCTGCTCCCAATACTGCTCCTCGCTCATCCCGGCTTCCGCCGCCATCGCGGCGGTCCCGTACAGCCCGAGCGTCCAGCTGAACCGGCCCGAGTTCTCCTTCTCGGTCCGCCAATCCATCCACGGCTTCATCGAGGCCGAGCGGCGCATGATCCGTTCCGGCGGAACCCCCTCGAGCGAGTGCAGATCGGTGTCGGCGATCACCGCCACCATGTGGTCGAGTTCGTCGACGAGACCGCGGCGGTAGTGGGCGGGGAAGTAATCGAGCTGCGCGTCGGATGCGAGCTCGAAGAAGTCCCGCGCAAGGTTGTAGTCGGAGTTCTCATCGGGGCGATAGTCGCCGATCACGTGCGCGCCGGCGCGCAGAACGGCGCGCGTCAGCTCGACATACAGCGGCTTTGCCCGCTCGTTGGCGATCACCAGCACGACCTCGCCGGGCTGGACCCCGGCGCCTCCGCCGAGCGCGAAATCAACGAGAACGCGCGCGTAATTCTCGAGAACCTCAGGCGGCGGCGTGTAGCTCACGCCGCGACCCTACCCGATGCCGGGCGTCGCGTGCCTTTGCGTTGCGAACACGTAAATGGCGCGGCGCGGAGAATTCATTTTCGCGCAGAATGCGCGATGGGCCGGCGCGGACGCTTGCATGCCGTCGGACGGCCACGTATGTTCACCGCAGGACGCGGAACGAGCCGCAGAGAGCGAGGCCATCGAGGTGTGAGGCCGCGCCACCCGGAGACTGGAAAACTCCCCTCGGGGGGCGATCCGGAGGAGGGTTCCTCGGAACGGCTCGCTTCCGCGTCTTACTTGTTCTCAGGGGCCGCGACTGGTGGTGTCCGGTCGCGCACGATTGCGGCCGCGAGCACTCCGCCGATCGCCCCGAACACGTGATCCTGCCAGGAGACGCCGCGCTGGGGTGCGATCGAGAGCAACAGCGCGCCGCCGAAGAGGACCACGACCAGCGCGCCGATCACGAGCGCCAGGGCCTTACGCGTGAAGAAGCCGCGCGCGATGAGGAATGTCGCAAAGCCGAACACGATGCCGCTCGCTCCGATCGTGTCCGTGCCGGAGGCGCTGAGCGCCCACGCGCCGAGCCCGCTGACGAGCGCCGCGATGACGGTCACGACGATCACTCGGGCCGGTCCCTCGAGGGCGATGACGAGCCCGAGGATGATGAAGGGGATCGTGTTGGAGAGCAGGTGGCTGAAGCTCTCGTGCAGGAACGGCGCGCTCAGGATCCCAGGCAAGCCAGACAGGCGTCGCGCGATGATTCCGTCGCCGTCCAGGCGCTGACTGTCGAGGGAGTTGATGATCTCGACCACCCACATCGCGGCGACGAGCAGGCCGACGACCAGCGTCCCTTCGTAGAGCTCTTCACCAAGGAAATGCCGGCGTGCGGTCGTGGCGCTCATGTGCACAGTCTGACGGACCTAGGATGCGGCAGTGCGCACCAGTGCAACGGGTATCCGGAGTGGGCGGCGGATGCTGACGATGAGCGTCGCGGCGCTTGTCCTCGCTGCGTGCGGTGTGCAGCGCAGCTCGCTGCCCCCGCCACCGGCGGGCGTATCGGGCTTCGTCCCGCTCGCGCGCCTCGCGCGCTACCCCGAGGTTTACGTGGGCGCGAGCCTGACCACGATCGGGATGCTGCGCAGAGTCGGCGGCGTGTACGCGCTGAGCGGCCCAGGCGTGCGGCGCAGGTTCGAGGTCTACCCGTCCGCCGTCGCGTCACGCTGGCAAGGGCGGCGCGTCGAGGTGAGCGGAACTATCGGCGTGACCTTCGAGACCGGCTTCGAGCTGACGCTCGGCAGGATCGTGGCGCCACGGTGAGTCCTCCCCGCGGGTGGGACTCACTCGCGCTCCGCGTTCTGCTCGGCCTTCACCCGCTCGCGCTCGTCAAGGCGCGCGTCGCGGCGAATCTGTGCTTCGCGCTCGCGCCGGCGACCCTCCGCGTTCGTCGGCACGAGCGGCGGGACCGCCACGGGACGCCCGTTCTCGTCGACGGCGACGATCGTCAGGTAGGCGCTGTTCGTGTGCCGCCGCGCCCCGGTCAACGGGTTCTCCGCCTCGACGCGCACACCAACCTCCATCGAGCTGTGCCAGACCGCGTTGACGCGTGAGGTCAGCGTCACGAGCTCGCCAACGAATACCGGCACGAGGAAGGTCATCCGGTCGCAGGCCGCCGTCACGACGCGCGCGCGCGCGTGACGAATCGCGGCGAGGCTTGCCGCCTCGTCGCACAGCTTCATGATCACGCCGCCGTGGACAGATCCGACCAGGTTTGCGTCCTGGCGGCCCATCCAGGCGGTCAGCGTGGCAGCTGGGCCTCGATCATCCATTGCAACTCATCCTAGGCCTTCAAGCCGCCGCTCTTCGGGGCCGATCACAAACCCACGCGGGCTGCTCGGCCTGCGCAACGGCAAAAAGGCACCTCGCTTGAACCTCCGGTTGACGACCCAGGACGCTGGGAGCACGCACGCCCAGGGTGACGACCCGGAGCTCGTCCCTGCGTTCCGCGACCTGTTCGAGTACGCGGGGGCCTTGCTCGCGATCCTCGACGCGGCGGGACACTTCATTGCTGTAAGCCCGGCCTGCGCGCGGGTCCTCGGGCACGGCCCGGAGACGCTCGTCGGGCGCAGCCTGTTCGACTTCGTCAGCACCGCGGACGCGAAAGCGATCGTCGGGGCAAAGCGCGACGGTGACTCGTTCTTCGAGCTGCTCGCGCGACACCGGCACGCCGACGGGTCCTGGCGCTGGCTGCGCTGGAGCGGCGGGACACACGGCGAACGCTGGTTCGCCGCGGCCCGTGACGTCACTGCCGAGATCCACCTCGAGGACCGCGTTGGCCGCGATCCGCTCACGCAGCTGCCGAATCGCGACGTGTTCGCGGAGGAGCTGAACGCCGCCGTCGCGCGCTGCCGAGGCTCCGACCGGCGCGTCGTCGTCCTGTTCGTCGATGTCGACGGCCTCAAGCAGATCAACGACAGCCTCGGCCACGATGCGGGCGACCGGCTCCTGGCTCAGGTCGCGGACCGGCTGCGCGTCGCGGTGCGAAACGACGACGTCGTCGCGCGCCTTGGCGGTGACGAGTTCGGCGTCTTCGTCGAGTCCCCCGGCGAGGATCACGAAGCGCAAGCTCTGGCGACGCGGATTCTCGAGGCTCTGAGCGAACCGGTTGACCTCGGCAACGGGCTCGTCGCGGCTTCGGCGAGCATCGGCGTGACGATCACCGACGGGACCGACAAGAGTGGAGCGCTCGGGCTTGTCCACGAAGCGGACGTGGCGATGTACCACGCCAAAGCGGCAGGGCGCAACCGCTTTGTGATCTTCGACGCCGATATGCGCGTCGAGATGCGCCTGCGACGCGATGTCGAGCGTGACCTGCACCACGCGCTGAGCCGCAACGAGCTCGTCCTCCACTACCAGCCGATCGTCTCGCTGGCTGACCAGCGCCTCGTCGGGGCGGAGGCGCTCCTGCGCTGGAACCACCCAAAGCGGGGAATCCTCTATCCGGATGCGTTCCTCGGGCTGGCCGAGCAAAGCGGCCTGATCCTGCCGATCGGGCGCTGGGCGCTCCAGACAGCCGCCCACCAGGCGAGCTCGTGGGCGCTGCTCGACGCACCCGAGGTCACGGTTTCCGTGAACCTCTCCCCCCGCCAGCTGGCCGACGAGGAGCTCCTACCAACTGTCGCCGGCGCGCTCAGCGCGAACAGGTTGCCGCCGCAACGGTTGTGTCTCGAGATCGGGGAGGCGGCGATCATCGGCGGTACAGCCCGCGTCGCGAGCAGGCTGCGCGAGTTGCGCGAGCTCGGCGTGAAGATCGCGTTCGACGACTTCGGCTCCGGATACTCCCCGCTACCTGCGCTGCTCCAGCTTCCGATCGACACGATCAAGCTCCACAAGGCGTTCGTGTCGGACTTCTCATCCGGCGGCTCGCGTACGACGCGTGCGATCCTCCTGGCGACGGTTGCAGCGGCGCGCGAGCTCGGGATGAGCGTGATCGCCTGCGGCGTGGAGGACCCTTGCCAACTCGAGGCGCTGCGCGCGGCCGGCTGTGACTGCGCGCAGGGCAACGGGATCGCTCCACCGGCGCAAAGCGATAACCGCGCCGCCGCGTAAGTAGCGGCGTGAGTGGATCACGCGATCAGGGAACGCTAATCGTGCCTTGAGCTTCGTCGCCGACGATTAGCGATAGGTGCCCGCAGGTGACCCACCCAGAGTGACCCACAAGCACCCGCATCTGAGCCTCGAGAGCTTTCACGCCCGAGCGACGGCGCGCGCGCGCCTGCGCGACCGGCGCGAGCGCGCCCACAGGATCCGTTCGCGCGTGCTCGCGCTGACGGCGCTCACGTTCGCGCTCGCGTGGCTGGCGATCGGGATCCAGATGGCGCTCGGCGCCGATCCGGGGCTCGTCGCCGGCGCACGGCTGCGCGCCGAGCGGGTCGCCGAGGTCGCCGCAATCCGCCGTGCGGCGCAGGCCAAGCAGGAGCTCGCAAAGGCCGAGGCGACGGCAAGGCGCGAGCGCGCCCGCGAGCAGGCGCTCGCCAAGGAGGCCCGCGTAGCGCACACGCGCGCGGCTCGCGTCGCGGCGCGGCGTGCGGCCGCAGCGCAGGCGGCCGCACAAGCGGCGGCGCAACGCGCTGCGGCCGCGGCCGCAGCACCGCCGCCGGCGGCGAGCACACCCGCGGCGAGCAGCTCCGCACCCACGCCCGTCGTGACGCGCGTGTCCTAGACGTTCGCGAAGTTGATGCCGAGGCTTTGAAGCGCGCTCTGCGCCTGGGTGTTCAGGATGTTCAGCTCGTTCGTCCAGATGAGCACGCCCATCGCGATCAGCACCGCTCCACCGACTGCGACGACCGCCGTGTAGTGGCGCTTGACCACGGCAAACAGCCGGGTCATGCGGTCGAAGGCGAGGGAGCTGGCCAAGAATGGGATCGCCAGGCCGGCGGAGTAGAAGGCGAGCAGCAACGCGCCCCTCCCCTCCGAGCTCGCCGTCGACGCCACGCCAAGGATCGCTGCAAGCGTGGGGCCTACGCATGGCGTCCAGGCCACCGCGAAGGCGACGCCGGCGAGCACCGGCCCGCCGCGACCGGCGCGCGCGAGCAGGCGCTGCGGACGCCACTCACGGCCGAGCCGCGGCACCGCCGCGCTTGCGAGGTAGAGCACCCCGAGGGCGATGATGATCGCGGCGGCGACGCGCTCCAGCACCACCTTGTTCTCGGTCAGCGCCGAGCCGATCGCGGTGGCGCTGAGCCCGAACAGGATGTTGATCGTCGAGAAGCTCACGACGAACAGCAAGCTCGGCACGAGCACCCGGCGCTTGCTCGTCGTGCGCAGCTCGCCCGGCTCGACGCCAACGACCGTCGAGAGATAGCCCGGCACCAGCGGCAGCACGCACGGAGACAGGAACGACACGGTCCCCGCGGCAACCGCGGCGAGGAGCCCTACGCCTGAGGCTGGATCGGCAACGGCAGACACGCCCAGATCGTAGAGCCCGCAAAGCGCTGGGCGAGCACCGCCAGGCTCAACTCGCCCACGCGCGCTCCCCGAGCGCGGCGATCGCGCGCGAAAGCCGACTGCCCCGCCAGGCGATCGGCGGCCGCCCCGGCTCCTCCACGAGCAGCTTTGCGTCCGGCAGCGCCGCGACATAGCGCTGCGCGATCGCAAGTCGGTGTCCGGGATCGGCGTCGTCGCGGCTGGCGACGACGAGCGTTGGCAGGGCGATCCGCGACAGCTCGGCGAAATCATCAAACGGTCGCGATCGCGGGACCGCCGCGAGAGCGTCGGCGACCGCGTCGAGGCTCGCCTGAAGCGCGAGGCGCTGTGTGATGGCGCTGCGAACAACGTCACGCCACCTCGGTGCCAGCGTCGAGAGGTCAAACGCGTCGACGAACGCGGGAATGCCGCCCGTCCTCAGCGCGCGCGACAGCGCGTCCCAGCGCGGCAGCTGCGACTCCGCGTCGTGCGGGTCGTAAGCCGGTGTTACGAGGACGAGCCCGGCGACCCGTTCGGGGCGTTCGAGCGCGAAGCGCAACGCCGTGTGAGCGCCCATCGAGGCGCCGACCAGGAGGGCACGTTCGAAGCCGAACGCGTCGAGCACGCGACCGAGGTCGTGAGAAAGCGCCTCGTAGGAGTAGTCCCCGTCGGGCGGGGCCGCAGAATCCCCGTGGCCGCGTGCGTCGTAGAGGACGACTTCGTAGCCTCCGCGCTCGAGCGCGCGCGATCCGAGCAGCACGTAGCGGCGCGTCGCCGTCAGGCCATGGAGCCCAACCAGCGGGTGCCCCGAACCGGCGACCTGCGCCGCGAGCCGGACGGCTCCGTCGATGGCGCGCTGCTTCACGACCGCGGATCGTAGGCTGTGTGCATGACCGTGATCGATGTGAGCGAGGCCGACTTCCAGCGGGAGGTCGTCGACCGCTCTCGCACAACCCCCGTCGTCGTCGACTTCTGGGCTGCGTGGTGCGGCCCGTGTCGGGCGCTCGGGCCACTGCTGGAAGCGGCGGCGGGCGCCCGCGACGGCGAGGTGATCCTGGCGAAAGTCGACACCGACGCCAACCCCGACATCGCGCAGGCTTTTGGCATCCAGGGAATCCCGGCCGTGAAGGCGTTTCGCGACGGCGCCGTCGTCGCGGAGTTCGTCGGCGCACAGCCGCGCGAGGCGGTCGAGGCGTTCTTCGATGCGCTCGTACCCAGCGAGGTCGATCGCCTGATTGTCGCCGGCGATGAAGCGTCGCTGCGCCGTGCACTCATCCTTGCCCCGGGGCGCTCCGACGCCGCTGTGCCGCTCGCGCGCAGCGCTCTCGCGCGAGGTGAATCGGAGGAGGCGGGAGCGCTGCTCGCGGACGTCCCCCCGAGCTTCGAGGCCGACGGGCTGCGCGCACGGATCGAGCTGGAGCGCGACGGTCGGCTCGCCGATGCGCTTGCCGCGATCGATGCCGGCGAGATCGCCCGCGCGTTCGACCTGCTCCTCGATGCGCTGCGCGACGACGGCGATGATCGCGAGGACATCCGCCGATTGCTAGTCGGTGAGCTCGCTCGACTCGCGCCCGACGAAGCGCTCGCGCGCGAAACGCGCCGCCGCCTCGCCGCCGTTCTGTTCTAGCCCGCTACGTCTGCGGGCGGCGCGACAATCGAGCGGTGACAGCCCAACGGCGCGTGATCGCCCACCTCGACATCGACGCGTTCTATGCCTCCGTCGAGTTGCAGCGCCATCCCGAGGCTCGCGGTCTGCCCCTGGTCGTCGCTGGAAGTGGTCCCCGCGCCGTGGTTACGACGGCCAGCTACGAGGCGCGCCGCTACGGGATCGAATCGGCGATGCCGGCCGCTCGCGCTCGGATGTTGTGCCCGCAGGCGATCTTCCTCGCCCCCGACTTTGCCGCGTACCGGGCCAAGAGCCGTGAGGTCTGGGAGATCGTGCGAAGACGCTTCGCCGTCGTCGGCCAGGTCGGCATCGACGAGGCCTACCTCGACCTCAGCGACGTGGAGCGACCGCTACCGGCACTTCGCGCAGTCGTCGCGGAGGTGCATGAAAAGACTGGGCTCGTCGTGTCCGTCGGCGTCGGGCCGTCGCGACTCGTAGCCAAGACGGCGAGCGCCGAGTTCAAGCCGGCCGCCTTCGTCGCGATGGGACGCGAGCAGGCCTCGGCACACTTCGCCGCCCACCCCGCCCGTACGCTCCAGGGTGTCGGCCCGAAGACAGCGGAGCGATTGACCGGCATCGGCATACGCACGATCGGCGAGCTCCAGGTTGCGCCGGCAGAGCTCCTCGCCGGCCGCTTCGGGGAGCGCCAGGCACGCCTGCTTCGCGCCCGCGCACACTTCCACGACGACAGCCCGGTCGAAACGGAACGGATCGCGAAATCACGGTCCAGTGAGGTGACCTTCCCGCGCGACGTCAGCGACCGCTCGGAGCTCGAGGCGACGATGATCGACCTCGCGCGCGAGCTCGCCGACGGGCTGCGAACTCGCGCCCTGCGCGCCCGCACCGTCGCGGTCAAGATACGCCTCGACGACTGGACCACCGTGACGCGCGCGCGCACCCTGGCCTGTTTCGTCGATGACGCTGCGACGATCGGGGGAACGGCGCTCGAGCTGCTACGCGCGTACGCGCCTGCGCGCCCCGTGCGCCTGCTCGGCGTGCGCGTCGCGGCCTTCGAAGACGAACACGCGCCGGCCCCGGTCGAAGGACAGCTCGCGCTGCCCGTGTAGGCACCAAGCTGGCACCATCTCGGGCGTGCACGTCCACATCCTGCCCTTCATCATCGTCGCGCTCGTGCTCGTCGTGGCCCCCGGTCCCGACACCGTGCTTGTGACGAAGAACGCCTTGCTCCACGGGCGCCGGGCGGCGCTGGCCACGGTCGCCGGCATCAGCGTCGGGCTCGTCACGTGGATTGCCGCGGCGGCGATTGGGCTCGCAGCACTCCTGCGGGAGTCCCAGACGGCGTTTACGGCCCTCAGGATCGCCGGCGCCGTCTATCTCGCCTGGCTCGGTCTCGGCGCGCTACGAGCCGCCTGGCGGCGCCAGGGCGGACTCGCAGCGGTCGCGAGCCCACAAGCCGGGATCGGCGTGCAGCGCGGCTTCCGGCAAGGCCTGCTCTGCAACCTCGGCAACCCGAAGATCGCGGTGTTCTTCACCAGCCTGCTGCCCCAGTTCGTGTCCGGCCACAGACCCGGCGCCCTGCCGTTTCTCCTGCTCGGCGGGATTTTCGCGCTACTCGGCCTCGGCTGGCTATCCGCCTATGCCCTGCTCGCGTCGCGATTCTCAGCGCTGCTGCGCAATCGGCGCGTCAAATCCGCGCTCGACGCGATCACGGGATTAGTTTTGATCGGCGTGGGCGTGCGGTTGGCGGTAGACGGCTGACGGCTGAAAGCCGCCGCCTACCCGTGGTGTGTGGCTGACCGGGTGGGCGGCGACTTTCACCGTCGGCTTTGCGTGGGCGGGCTGTGGCTGGGGCCTCGGTGTGACCCGGTTGGTGCGAAAGGTTGGGCTTGGTGCGCTCTCAGCTGCTGGCCCAGACCTCGGTGAGGTCGCCGGCGCCGAGCGCCAGCTTGGTGGCGTAGGTGAGGTCGAAGGCGCGGCCGAGGACGTACGGGCCGCGGTCGATGACGGGGACGCGCACGAGCCGGCGGCGGTAGCGGAATGTGACGATCGTCCCGCATGGCAGCGTTCGGCTGGCGACGCCGCGCGTCGTTGTCGTGAGCTCCGTGCCGCAGGCTGTTCGCCCCGTCAGTGCGTACCAGGAGACGAGCACACGGTGAAAGACGGTGAGTCTGGTCGCCGGTGTGTAGTAGATGCCATCGGGGCCGGTCAGGGCTAGCCGCAGAACGTGGGTGCCGAGCTTGCGCTCGCGAAATCGGAGCTGGAAGCCTCCGGCCGGGCCGGAGGCCAGGCGCGTGGCGGTGAGATGCCATCCGTGCCTGCCGCGCTCTTGCAGCGCGACGCTCTCGCTCGCGAGCGTCGGCGCGAGCATGCCCGCGAGGGTCACCGGGTGGCCGGCGAGGACCTCGCTCGTAAGCAACCGCGACGAGAGCACTGCATCGCCGAATACCGGCGTGCGTACGACCTTCGTGCTCGAGGTCCCCTTGCCCTCCGCGACCCCGGACGCAAGAGCGGCCACGCACGGAATTACCATCACGCCCGCGACGGGCGCGATCAGCTTCGAACTGATCACACATACTCCTTTGCTCGCCGCCTACGGGGTTAGCTGTCGGGCTCGCGCGAAACGGTCACGGCCCACCATGAGCCGGATCCTTCTCGCGCTACGGCCGCAGTCGTAGCGGCCGATTCGCCCCATCCGCATCCCTTGTCAACAAGCTGCGACGGGATGCGGCAGTGGGTCCCCCGCTCGCCCTCGCTTTGTGCAGGGCGACTCGGCGGTCTGTTTATGAACCGTTGGGCATCCTAGCGAGCCCGCCGGTCGCGCGCGCAAATACCCGGAAGCGTTCGGGATAATCGGGGGTCATGGAAGCGTCCTCGAGCCTGCGCGTGGCGCTGTGCCAACTGAATGCCACCGTCGGCGACATCGACGGCAACGAGCGGCTGATCGCGCTCGGCGTCGAACAGGCCCGGGCGGCGGGGGCGCAGGTCGTGGCCTTCGGCGAGCTGGCCGTCACCGGCTACCCGCCCGAGGACCTCCTCTACAAGGAGCATTTCCTGCGCGACGCGCGCGCGGCAGTCGACCGCCTCGCGGCGCAAACGCGCGGAATCGTCGCGGTGGTCGGCTTCCCCGAGCGTGCGGCGGCCGTCCACAACTCGGCCGCCGTTCTCTTCAATGGCCGCGTCGCGGGCATCTACCGCAAGCTTCACCTGCCGAACTACGGCGTTTTCGACGAGCGCCGCTACTTTGCGCCGGGCACGCGGCCGGGCCTGATCGAGATCAACGGTGTGCGGCTCGGGGTAACGATCTGCGAGGACATCTGGGTCGCCGGTGATCCCTGTGCGGCCCTGGCGCGCGCCGGCGCCTGTGCGACGCTGAACATCTCGGCCTCGCCGTACCACGCCGGCAAGGGCGTCGAGCGCGAGCGCGACGTCGTCGGAGCGCGCGTGCGCGAGACGGGCATCGCGCACGCGTTCTGTGCGATCGTTGGCGGCCAAGACGAGCTCGTCTTCGACGGCCACTCGTTCGTCCTCGACGGACGCGACCGGCTGATCGCCCGTGCAGTCCAGTTCGCCGAGGAGCTGCTCGTCTGCGAGCTCCCGGTGAGCGCTGCCGCGCAGCCAAACGACGGCGAAGTTGAAGTGCTCGCGCGCGTAGCCGTGCCGGCACCCGCCGACGCGGCGCCCAAGCCGCGCGTGGCCACGCTGCTCGAGCCGCGGGAGGCCGAGATCTACGCGGCTCTGAGTCTCGGTCTGCGCGACTACGTCGCCAAGAACGGGTTCCGCCATGTCGTGCTCGGCCTTTCCGGCGGGATCGACTCCGCGCTCGTCGCGACGCTCGCCGTGGACGCGCTCGGCCAGGATCGCGTCAGTGTCGCGTTGATGCCATCCCCGTTCTCATCGGACGCGACGCAGGCGGACGCGCGCGCGCTCGCCGCGAAGCTCGGCGTCGAGCTACTCGAGCTGCCGATCGATGGACCGGTCGACAGCTACCGCGAGCTGCTCGAAGCCGCGTTTGCGGGCCGCGAGCCCGACCTCGCCGAGGAGAACCTTCAGGCGCGAATCCGCGGCAACCTGCTGATGGCGCTTTCGAACAAGTTCGGCTGGCTTGTCCTGACGACCGGCAACAAGTCGGAGATGTCGGTCGGCTACACCACGCTCTACGGCGACCTTGCCGGAGGCTTCGCCGTGATCAAGGACGTCGAGAAGACGCTCGTCTACGCGCTCGCGCGCTGGCGCAACCGCGACGGCGGGCCGATCCCACAGTCGATCATCGATCGCGCGCCCTCCGCCGAGCTTCGCGCGGACCAGCTCGACTCGGATTCGCTGCCCCCCTACGACACGCTCGACGCGATACTGCGCGGCTACGTCGAGCACCACCGCGACCGCGAGGAGCTCGTCGCGCAGGGCCTCCCGCAAGGCGCGGTCGACGACGTGATTTCGCTGGTCGATCGTGCCGAGTACAAGCGCCGTCAGGCGCCGCCGGGCGTCAAGATCACCGAGCTTGCGTTCGGCCGCGACCGGCGGATGCCGATCACGAACCGCTACCGCGGCTAGCGACGCCGACCGCGCTGCTGCGCGGCTCGAGCCGCGCGCCCCAGCGATCCTCGATCCGCCCGAAGCGCCACGCGGCGAGGCCGACCAGCCATGCACCGACGAACAACCCGGCGATCGCGAAGCCGAGCGTGTTCATGTCGAGGTTCTCCAACCAGGCCCAGAACCCGCCGACCAGATGGAGCTTTGACGCCGCCAGGCCACCCAGCTCGATCGTCCCGATCAGGACAGCGACCGCGACCGACAACCCCGTGACGGCGAGGTTGTAGAAGACCTTGCGCACCGGCGTGTCGAGCGCCCAGCCATAGGCGTTGCTCATCAGCCAGCCGTCGAGCGAGTCAAGCAGCGACATCCCGGCCGCGAAGAGCAGCGGCAGGCTGAGGACGCCGTACCACGGGAGCCCGGCGCCGATTGCGCCCGCTGCGAGCACGAGGAGCGCGATCTCGGTCGCGGTGTCGAAACCGAGCCCGAAAAGCAGCCCGACCGGGTACATCTGGGACGGCCGCGTGACCCTGCGCGTCACGCGTGCGAGCAAGCGGTTCATTACACCGCGCATTTCGAGCTGGCGTTCGAGCGCCGCCTCGTCGTAATCACCGCGGTGCACCCGCCTGAGCGTCCGGTAGATCCCGACGAGAATCGCCATGTTGAACGCGGCGATCAGGTAGAGGAAGCCGCCCGAGGCGAGCGTCCCGACCCAGCCGGCCGCAGCGTGGAGCTGCGAGCCCGGATTCTCGACCTGGCCGCCCAGCCCGTGCACGCCGAACGCGAGCGCCCCGGCGAGCGCAAGGACGACCGTGGAATGGCCGAGCGAGAACCAGAGGCCGACGCTGACCGGCGCCTCACGCTCGCGCGCGAGCCGCCGCGTCGTGTTGTCGATCGCGGCGATGTGATCGGCATCGAAGGCGTGGCGAAGGCCGAGGACATACGCCGTCAGCGCGACGCCCACGGTCAGCGTTCCTGCACGGCCCGCGCCATGGTGAAGAGCGCTCAGCACCAGCACGAGCGTGCCAATCCCGAGGATGTGAAGGCCGGCCACGACGAGCGCCATCGAGGCAAGCGCGCGCCGGCGGGCCTGGCGGGAGACGGCGGTCGTCACATCCTGAGGCTAAGCGACCAGCCGCCAAACACGGTCCGTTGTCTCTACGGGTCCTCCTGCCAGCGGACCGCGACGGTCACGCGCGAGACGGCGCAGCGGCGAGCGTGCTCGTCGAGCAGCTCGACATCCCAGACCCAGGTCGTTCGGCCGCTGTGCAGCGGCCGCCCGACCGCCTCGATCGTCCCCTCGGCGACTGGCCGCAGGAAGCTAGTGTGGTTGGCGAGCCCAACCGTGTAGCCGCCGTCGCGCAGCACGCCGGCGGCCGTGCCACGCGACGCGAGGCTCTCGGCGATGGCGGCGTAGACGCCACCATGAACGAGGCCCACGGGCTGGAGGAGCTCCGGCCGTACCGTGAGCCGACCGCGCACGAGCTCTGGGGTGATCTCGAGGAAATCGAGCCCGAGGAGACCGTCGAAGCCCGCGCTCGTGCGCAGGAGCTCGTCGACCGCGTCCACTAACCCGCGAGGCGGCGTAGGTCCCGAACGAGCAGCAGGTGCTTGAGGTGCGTCGACACCGTTGCGAGATTGTCGAGCGCTTCGAGCGCTTCCTTGCGTCGCTCCGGGTTGCGCGATCGCAGCGCCGGCGCGAGGATCTGCTGCAGGAGGTTCGCCTCGCGATCGACGGAGGTCCGGAACACGCGCAGGTTGCGCCCGCCGACGCCGTAGCGCGCGAGCTCGCGGACGGCGCGGACGATTTCGCGCTCGGTCTCGTCGTAGTAGCGGGTGCCGTCGCGCCGCTGTCCCTCGATCACGCCGTACTCCTCGAGCTCCGCGACGAGCTCCGGGTCGGCGCGCGTCTCCTCGAGCACCTCGGCGAGGCTGAAGTAGATCGCGGCATCGCTGACGGTTACCCCGGAGCGAACGCGCCGCTGCGCCTTCGCGCCGTCCCCGGGCGGCATCTCGGGCGCACCGGCCCTGCCGTTTGCGAGCTCCTGGCGGATCACGCGGAGCGGCAGGAACTCGTCGCGTTGGAGGCGCAGGATCGTTCGAAGAGTCGTGACGTCGTCGGTGCTGTACTTGCGGTAGCCACCGGCGCTGCGCTGCGGAGCGAGCAGCTTCTGATCCTCCAGGTAGCGGATCTTCGAGATCGAGATACCCGGGAACTCGGCCGAAAGGGCCTTGCAGACGGCGCCGATCGTCAGCTGCTTCGCGCTCGTGCGCCGCGTTTCAACCGGCTGTAGCTCGGATGTCGCGCTCATGTCACGCGGAAGGTCAGCTTGTACTTGCCGATTTGCAGCTCATCACCGTCGGCCAGCCGCTGTGAGTCGATCCGCTGGCGATTCACGTAGGTGCCGTTCAGCGACCCGCAGTCGTCGAGGCACCACTCCCGGCCGCGCTTGACCAGCAACGCATGATCGCGCGACACGGTGATGTCGTCGAGGAAGACGGCCGAGTCCGGGCGCCGGCCGATCGTCATCTGCTCGCCTTTGACCGCGAAGCTCTCCCCCGCGCGGCCGCCGCCGGCGCGGATGACGAGTGCGGCCCCCGAGTCGGCCATCTCTTCGATGTCGACCGGGATGAAATCGCCCGTCTCGCCAACTCGGTAGGTGGCTGTTGTCGCCTCACCGCTTTCCTCACGATCGATCAACGCGCCGCACTTCTGGCAGTAGTTCGCGCCTTCGGGATTGATGAACCCGCACTCTGCGCAGTGCAGTGCCACGGCAACTACCAGCTCAGTTCGTCTCGGGTGCCGGGTCGCCGGTCGCGCGCCCGGCAAGGATCTCGGTCAGCCGCTCCACGTCGGTGCCACTGATGATCTCCTCCCCACCGTCGTGCTTGTGCCGCAGACGGTTCACCAGCTCCGCGCGCAGGATGTCGATCTTGCCGTGCAGTAGCCGGCGCTGGTATGAAATCTCGGTCTCCTCCTTGCTCAGCTGCGAGATCAGCTCCTTGAGCTCCTTGTCGCTCAGCGCGCCAAGGTCGGGAAATGTTTCGTCCATGATGTCCTCCAGGAAGGGGGCCGAGACCCGAGTATAGACAGGGTTTCGGCTAAGGGTCAAGTTGAGCTTGAGCCTGCAAACCCCTCGCGGAGGTACAACGCGGCCGCGATGCTGGCCAACGCGAGGCCGACGAGGAAGAAACCCTCGCCCACGTCGTGCACGCCGACCAGCACGAGCCAGATCCCGAACATCGTCGGAGCGACGGCGATCCGGCCGACCCAGTTGATCCGCAAGGAGTGCCCGCGCCGCAGCCACGCGTGCCCGGCAGCGAGCATCAGCAGCTCGCGCACGAGCAGGGCCGCGAGCGCCCAGCGGGGCAGCAACTCATACGACCAGCAAGCGACGCCGCCGGCGAGCACCAGCAGCCGGTCGATGAACGGGTCGAGCGCCGCGCCGAGGCGGCTGTACTGGCCGGTCAGGCGGGCGGTGATACCGTCGAGGTAGTCGCCGCCCCCGGCAACGAAGAAGCAGATTCCGGCGCCCGTATCGACACCCGTGCGGGAGCCATACTCGAATATGAGGAAAAGCGGGATCAGCGCAGCGCGCGTGAAGCCGATCGCGTTCGGGATCGTCCAGGGGCGCCATGGCGCGTTGACGGCGGTCTGCGGCGGTGGCGGTCCGGAGCGATCTAGGCCGAGCAGCCGACGCTTGCTCAGGCGAGCTCGCGGCACAGCTTCTCCAGCGCCTCGAGCGGCCGCGCGAGCGGCAGCCCCGGGCCAGCCTTCCGGCCCCGGCGGATCTGGACTTCCGCCTCGCCGCTCTCGCCGGCCCGCCGCCCGACGGTGATGCGCAGCGGGCAGCCGAGCAGCTCCGCATCGGCGAACTTCTCGCCCGCGCCGAGCTCGCGGTCGTCGTAGCAGACAGCGACCCCGGCCTCGCACAGCGTCGCGTACAGGGCGTCCGCGATCGCTCGCTCGGGACCGCCTGGCTTACCGATGACGACTAGGTGTGCGGTGAACGGCGCGATCGCGGCCGGCCAGGAGATGCCGGCGTCGTCCGCATGCTGCTCGACCGCTGCGGCGGCGATCCGTGCCGGGCCGATCCCGTAGGACCCCATCCAGATGAGTTGCTCCTTGCCCTGCTCGTCGAGGTAGTTCGCGCCGAGCGCCTGCGAATAGCGCGTGCCGAGCTGGAAGATGTTGCCGACCTCGATCGCCGGCTCGATCGCGATCGGGTGCCCGCCCACCAAGTCGCCCGCCTCGACGGCGCGGATGTCGGCGCGCTCGAACTCGAAGTCGCGCCCCGGCTCGATCCCGCGTAGATGGGTACCGGGCTTGTTCGCGCCCGCGATGTACCCGCCCGGCGAGACGCCGGCATCGAGCAGGATCGGGAAGCGTCCATCGGTCGCGGTCGGACCGAGAAAGCCGGGCGGGCCGATTCGCTCCGCGATCTCCTGCTCGGTCGCCGGGCGCCAGCTTTCGCCGAGTGCCGCCGCGAGCTTGATCTCGTTCACACGATGGTCTCCGCGCAGCAGTACGAGGACGAGGCCCTTGTCCTGTGCGACAACCGGAAACGCCTTGAGCAGCGCGCTCGGCGCGGCCCCGAGCAGTCCTGCGACGCTCGCGATCGTGTCGGCGCCGGGGGTTGACACCTCCTCGGGGCGCGCGAGCGGGGCGTCGAGGACCGCCGGCCGCGGTTCCGCACTCGCGATCTCGACGTTTGCCGCATAGCCGGGTGCAAGCGCCACCTCGTTCTCGCCCGCCGCACACGGCGCCATGTACTCGTGGGCGGCCGACCCGCCCATCAGCCCGACGTCGCCCGCGACGCGGTACCAGCGCAAGCCGACGCGATCGAAGATCCGATCGTATGCCTCGATGTGCTTCGCGTAGCTCTCCTCGAGGCCCGCCTGGTCGCGGTCGAAGCTGTAGGAGTCCTTCATCACGAACTCGCGGGTCCGCAGGACGCCGGCGCGTGGCCGCGGCTCGTCGCGGCCCTTCGTCTGGATGTGGTAGAGGATCAGCGGCAGATCGCGGTAGGAGCGCACGACCTGCGCCACGTGCGAGGTCACGGCCTCCTCGTGGGTCATCGCGAGGACGAGCTCGGCGCCGCGCCGATCTTCGAGCTTGAACAGCTCCTCGATGCCGTAGCGGCCACTGCGCTTCCACAGCTCGGCGGGATTGATGACCGGCATCAGCATCTCGTGCGCCCCGATGCGGTCGATCTCCTCGCGCAGGATCTGCGTGATCCGCAGCTGCACGCGCCAACCCGCCGGCAACCACGTCCAGAGCCCGGCGCCAACCTGCCGCACGAGACCGGCGCGCACGAGGAGCTTGTGCGAGAGCGCCTCGGCATCCGCCGGCGCCTCGCGCTCGGTTGGCAGCAAATAGCGCGACAAGCGTGTCATCGCGCCGAAGCCTACGCGACCCGCCGCAGGGCGCCAGTTATTGTCCCTGGCACCCGAACTTCAAGGAGCAGACCGATGGCCTACACCCTTCCCGCCCTCCCCTACGACTTCGCCGCGCTCGAGCCGCACATCGACGCGAAGACGATGGAGATCCACCACGACAAGCATCACGGCACCTACGTGACCAACGTGAACAACGCGCTCGAGGGCAATGAGCTCGCCGAGTTGCCGGTCGCCGAGCTGTTGACCCAGCTCGACCGCGTGCCCGAAGACAAGCGCACCGCGGTCCGCAACAACGGCGGCGGGCACTACAACCACACGCTCTTCTGGGAGAGCATGAGCCCTGACGGCGGCGGCGAGCCGAGCGGCGAGCTCGCGAGCGCGATCGACGCGGCGTTCGGGTCCTTCGCCGAGTTCAAGGACAAGCTGAAGGCGGCCGGTCTCGCGCGCTTCGGCTCAGGCTGGGCGTGGCTTGTTCACGACGGCTCGGGCCTGCAGATCGTCTCGACTCCCAATCAAGACAACCCGATCAGCGAGGGCAAGACGCCGCTGCTCGGCGTCGACGTCTGGGAGCACGCCTACTACCTGCTCTACCAGAACCGGCGTCCGGACTACATCGATGCCTGGTGGAACGTCGTCAACTGGGAGACGATCAGCGAGCGCTACGCCGAGCTGTAGGAAGTGGCTTCACGGCGGCGGCGCTCAGCGCAGCGCTGCCGCCAGGCCGGGCAGAGCGGGGAACGAGCGTTCGGCGCGCGACGGGATGATGTAGTTGGCGCGCTTGAGCACGAAGATGAACTCGTTGATGCCGTTGTTGACGGTGTCGGTGATCGCGGGGTTGTGGAATTGAGCGTCGCTCGCGTTCATCGCGCTACGCGTTGCGATGAAGTCATCGATCGTGCGCTGGAGCGACACGAAGTGAAGCCCTGCCTGACCGCCGTCGGCGGTGTCGAAGTCGCGGCGCAGGATCAGCGGCTTGCCGGCGCGGCGCGCGCGCGCCGAGGTCTGGGCGTGGCCGACGACCCCGTAACGGCGCACGGCCTGGCCGTACAGGCTCGGATCGCTCGCCGCATCGACGGTGAAGCGAGCCGCCTGCTGCGGCGTCACCTGCGGCGCGTACATGCGCGCAACGCGCTCGCGGTCGCTGAGCTCGCCGTACCAGCTGTCGAGCCGCAGGCGCATGTAGCTGACCTGCTGGGTGGTGCCTTCGGCGAACGGCCCGGCGCCGATTGCGATCGCATCCTCGCTTGCCTGGTTGCGCGTCAGGCCGGATTTGAAGCCCATGTAGAGCGGCGCGCCCGCGGGCACCGGCCGGTCGGACGGGATGCCGCCGACCTGCTGATTCGCCGCCGGGAGGCCGCTGCCGACGAACCCCGTGCGTGTCTCGCGCCAGACCAGCGCGCTCGCGAGGTGCAGCGGCCCACTGGCGCCGCTCAGCGGCGCCCCGCCGACAAGCGCGGCTTCGACCGCGGCAAGCCGCAGCGCTTCGTCGCACGCTAGATGCAAACAGAGGTCGTAGTCGTCGATCGTCGGCAGCTCGAAATCCGAGAGCGCCATTGCCGGCGGCACCGGCGAGCTTGTGCCGAGGAGCCGCGTGAAGTAGCCGTGGCCCCAGCCGACCGTGAACAGCAGCCCCGAAGGTCCCCAGGGATAGGTCCGCTCGAGCGTTCGCAGCGCGTTCTCTAGCTGGCGCGCATGCGCGGTTGTCGGCGTCCCCTTGACGTCGAAGAAGAGCAGGCGGTCGTAGCGTGGCGCGATCGCGTTGCCGTACCGATCGCGAGCGAGCGTTGCGTCCCAGGCGAACTGGCGAGCCGGCAAGCCTGGCGGCTGCGCGCCG
Source organism: Solirubrobacterales bacterium (assembly GCA_003138355.1). Lineage (GTDB taxonomy): Bacteria > Actinomycetota > Thermoleophilia > Solirubrobacterales > Solirubrobacteraceae > Palsa-513. The sequence goes on along the minus strand of PLFX01000016.1, from coordinate 12,809 downwards.
AGCGCGACCGCCGTCGCCGCGCGCGCCGCGCCCTCGAGCACGCCGGTCGCGAGCCCTCCCGCGGCCGCGCCGGCTGCGCGCATGATGAAGCGCCGGCGGGTCAGCGCGTACCTGCGCTCGTTCATCGCGCTAGGCGCCGGGACGCCAGTGAAACGTGAAGCTCGCCTCGTGGGGGTGCAGCCAGACGCCGGCGTACTCCATGTGGCGCGCCGCAGCAGGCGGGCTCACGAGCAGCGTAAGGCTGTAAGTGCCGGGGCCCGGCAGCGTCACGTTATTGCCGTAGTGCGGGCCCATGTAGCGCGCGATCATCGGCCACTGACGCTCGTCGTAGACGATCTTGCCAGCCTTCGCGATCGTGGCCCAGACGCCGGCATAAGGAATCGGCGAGCCGGTCTGGGCGTCGCTCAGCATGACCATCAAGTGGAAGCTCGTGCGTGGCCCGGGCTTGACCTCTTGCAGCCTCGTCCCGTTGTCGACGAGAAACGCGACGGCGCTGCGCGCCTCGGCGGTGATCCGCATCCCCTGCCATGTCGTCGAGGCCAGTACCGTCGTCGGCACGGCCATCAGTCCGCCGATGCGCCGGCTCGTCACCGTCCCGCCGTTCGAGTCGTGCGACGGCATCGCCATCGTGCTCGTGCCAGCGCCGGGGCTCATGCTCGACATCGTGCTCGATGCGGTTGCGGTCGGCGGCGCGACCATCGTGCCGGCGAGCCCTCCCTTGTCGGCGCTCGCGCAGCCGGCGAGGAGCAGGCAAGCGGCGGCCGTTGCGAGCGCGCGCCTCATGCCGGCGACACCGCCCCCGCTCCGCGCGCCTTCGCCGGCAGGCTCCACATCAGCGCCGCCAACAGAACGAAGAGGGGCCCGGCGTTGGGATCGGTCGCACCGCCCTGGAAGATTCCGCCGAACCCCTGCCCGAGCACCCAATACGCGAGGCTCAGAGCGATCGCCAGCGCGAGGAACGCGCGCGCACGCCAGCCGAGCGCCACCGCGATCGCGATCCCGGCCGAGAGCGCGGCAAGGATGAAGGCCACGGCGGTCCCCCCGCCCTGAAGCGCGTTGGCGACGTCGACTTGAGCGCTGCTCAACCAGACCATGCCCGACGGCGCATGAGTTAGCAGCGCGCTGATCGCCCCGGGGTTGCTGCTCGGCGCCTGCAGCCAGAGGTAGGCCATCACTAGCCACAGCGCGCACCAGGCGGCTCGCGCTCCGCGCTCGCGCAGCAGGCCACCCGGGCCGGCGCCCGGCCAGACGAGCAGGCCGACCAGGGCATACAGGAGAACCGCCCCCGGCGCGCCGGTCAGCGGGCTCGCCATCGCCATGAACATCATCCCGAACGCCTCGCCGAACCACCAGACGGCGAGCGCCCAGGCGCAGGAGACGGCGATCGCGAGCTTGACGGTGGGCCTGTAGAGCAGGCCGATGCCGATCGTCACCTGGATCAGCGCGAACGCCGTGTTCACGGCAGCCTGATTGTGCTGGAGCGTATGTGCCCCCCAGGTGACGCTGTTCGCGATCCACGCCGGCTGGCCGGCGGCGTTGCCGGCGAGCATCGCGATGAAGCCGTGGGAATACATGAACGCCTGGAACTGCAGGCAGCCGTCGAGCAGCCAGATGCCGCCGAGGATCGTCTGTAGGGCGCGGGTGGTGTCGCCGGCCAGGTAGGCTCGCGCGTCAGCGAGCGCGCGAGCGAGCTGCGGCTCGCTGCGACGCGCGACACCGGGGGCGCGCGTGCTCAAGCGCTCGCCCCGCGCACGGCTGTGAGCGATGCGAGCGTGTGCTCGACCTCGGCGACGGTGTAGGGCCAGAAGAAGAGTGCCCGCTCGAAGCCGCGCCGGTCGACGACGTAGGCGAGCTCCTCGTGGGCAATGATGTGCTCGACGATCCCGGCGCGGCGCTTGGTGGCCACTTGCACACCGACAGCGTAGTCATGCCAGACTCGCGCGAGCGCCGGAGGGGCTCCGACCGCCCACTCCCACTGCGGCACGAGGCTCCACCGCCCGAGATCCTGGTGCAGGTCCGCCTTCGTGTCGGCGTAGATGTCGACGCTCACCGCGATGATCGGCACGCGCTTGGCGCGCGGCAGCTCGCGATCCACCTCATTCAGCACGTGCGCCGCCAGGGGGCACAGGTTGCGGCAGAACGGGTCGATGAAGGTCACGATCACCGGACGCCCGCGATAGGCGGCCAGCGACACGCGCTGCCCGTGCTGGTCGGTCAAGACGAAGCCCGGCGCGCTGCGCGAGCTTGCCGGGAAGACGAACGGTGCGTTCGGCGCCGCCGCGGGCGAGCCCGGCGAGCTGGCCTGCGTCTTGAGGATGATGAGCGTCACCGCGGCGGTCACGGCGAGCACGAGCGCCGCGCTCTCGAGCACGAGCAGCCGGTTGACGGCGAAGGCGCGGCGTGCGCGCCGCGGCGCGGTGCGCACGCGGTGTGCACCCCGGCGTCGCAGCACAACCGCTACGGCCGCGAGCGCCAGGGCCCATGCGCCGACGATGATCGGGACGACGCTCGGAATACCGGTGGAAGCCGGTTGCGGCGCTGCGGCGGCGAGCCTCGTACCGCTGCGCGCTGCGAGCGCTCGCACGCCGGCCTGCGCCTGCGCGACCAGCGCGCCCGCCCCGTGCGCCGGCGCGAGGCCCGGCAGGCGCACGCCGGCGTGGCCCGGCCAGTTGAGCCCCAGCCCATCCGGCATCACCACGATCAAGGCCGACCGGAAGCTGTTCTGGAGCTCGTATCCGAGGAACTCCGCGTAGGCCTGCGGCTTGAGCCAGGCGCCGAGCGCGGATCCGAGGTCGTAGGCGTTCGGGATGACGGCGACGCGAACGTGCAGTCCGGCGCGGGCAGCCGTGGTCAGGAGCGCAGCGAGCTGCGCCTCCTGGCGCGCGCTCGCCCCGGCGTCCGACGGAACGAAGTAGGTGTGCGTGATCAGGACGTCGCTCGCAGGATCGCCGTCAGCGGCCGCTCGCGGCGCCGCCAGCGCCAACGCCACGAGCACCGCCGCCGCGCAGCCGGCGAGCAGCGCCCGGGGCGGTCGATGGCGGGACGCTCGCGGCGGATGCGAGACCGGAGGCTTCATGCAGAGCTCGTCCCGTCACGCCGCCAGCGCAGCGGCCGCGCCCGCAGGCTCGCCCACCACGAGACGCCGATCAGCCACAGGCCGACAACGAACACGATCCACTGCCCCGGATCAGACGCGGAGGCGCGGACGGCAGGGCTGCCGGTCGCGCCGACGCGCAGCGCATGTCCGTGCGCCGCGGCGAGCCGCTCGACCGCGCGGAGCGCCGTCGCGGCGAGGTGCGGCCCGCCGGCGCCCTGCTGCGCGCTGGCGGCGGGCGTCCCGGCCCGCGTCTGGAACCCGACGCCTCCCGGCATCACGACGAGGATGGCGCCGTGATAGATGAGCGAGAGTTCCTCTCCGAGGTAGCTCGCATACGCCGTCGGGTGCTGCCAGAGACCGCTTACGGAACCGAGATCGCTCGGCGAGGCAATCAGCGCGACCCGGATCGGGTACCCACCCGCGGCGGCGGCCATGACGACCGCTTCGAGGCGCTGCGCCACCGCCGGCGCGAGCCCCGCGTCGCGCGGGATGAAAATCGCCTGCGTGGCAAGGACATCGCTGGCCGGATCGCCGTCAGCGCGCGCGCTGTGGGCGGCGAAGGTGAGCGCAACAAGCAGCGCTATGGCCAGCGCGACGGACAGGCGCATGAAACGATCGCTGCGGTGTGGGCGGAGCACAATCCATGAGGATGCCAGCCGCGGCCCGGCGGGGATACGCAAAGCGCGCGATCGCGACCCTGCTGGCGCTTGCTGTGGCGATGGCGCTCACGCCTGGCGTCGCGAGCGCCGATGCGCCGAGCGCGCCCGTGGCTAGTGCCTACCTCGCGCGGCTAACGCACGTCCCGGCGGGAGTGCGCGCGAAGGTCGTCGACGGCTACGTGCGGATGTGGCTCTCTGTGCCCGCCCGCGACACATTGGTCGTGCTCGACTACCGCGGCGTGCCGTACCTTCGCTTCGCGCGCGCGGGCGTGGCGGTCAACGAGCGCTCGGAGATGTACTTCCTCAACGCAACGCCTGTCGCGCAGGCGCCGCCCCCGGGCCTGCAGCGCAGCCCGCGCTGGGTGCAGGTCAGCGGCCGCCACAGCTACGAGTGGCACGACGCTCGGCTGAGCGCCCTGACCACAGTGGCGCTGAGCCCGGGCCAGTCCTATGTCGGGCGCTGGCGGATCCCGGTTGTGCTCGGCGGCCGGTTGACGAGCGTCAGCGGCGGGGTCTGGCACGCGGCGGACCCGTCGATCGTCTGGTTCTGGGCGATCTTCGCCGTGTGTGCGTGCACGCTCGCCGGCTGGCGGGTGCGCTCAAGTCGGCTCGACCAGCGGCTCGCGCGCCTTCTCGCGCTGCCCGCGCTCGGCGGTATCGCCCTCGCCTCGCTTTCGCTCGAGCTCCACGGCCGTCCGAACGTGCCGGTCTCGCAATACGTCGAGCTCGCCGTGATCCTCGCGTTCGTCGCTTGGGCGCTCGTCCGTGTTTCCACGACCCGTCCCGGCTACCTGACCCACTTCGCCATCGCCTTCCTCGCCTTCTGGAAGGGCATCGAGCTCATCGAGTCCCTGCTGAGGGGGTTCGTCCTGCTCGCACTGCCCGCTACGATCACGCGCGTCGCGACCGTCCTCTGCCTCGGCTTCGGAGCCGCGTTGGCGCTGATCGCCTTCCGTCTAGCCGACGAGCCGCTCGTCGGAGGATCGCGCCAAAGCAGGTCAGCTGATGAGCCAGAGGAGCAGGACCAGTTGCAGCGGGCCGCGATGGGCCGGTAGGCCCGCCCTCGCGCCGATTGCGCTGGCGTGCGCCGCGCTGGCGGCCTGTGGCGGAAGCTCGCAGGCGATTCCGCGAGCGCTTCTGCGCGAAGCGCGCCCCGTCGGCGTCGGGCCGCGCTTCCAGCCCGGCGTGAGCGGTGCCGTTCTCGGCGATTGTGAGCCCGCCCTTGGCCGTCGCTACGCGGTTCACGTCGAGGTCTTCGCGCAGAACGAGGTGGTGATCGTGCCGGCGGGGATCGGGACGCGGTCGCCGCGCACGCTGCAGGATGGCCAGGTGGTGCGCGCGCGTTGCTTCGGCGCGCTCGTCACCCTCGCCCCCACCGGCGTCGTCCTGGTCCGCGAGGGCGTGAGGCTCCGACTGGGCGATCTGTTCCGCGCTTGGGGCGAGCCGCTGTCGCGCGAGCGGGTCGCGTCGTTCCGCGGCAAGCGCCTGCGCGTATTCATCGACGGGCGGAGCTGGCACGGGTTGCCGAGCGCCGTAGCCCTGCGCCGCCACGCCGAGATCGTCCTCGAGCTCGGGCCTTACGTCCCGCCGCACCGCGCGTTCGCGTTCCCCCCCGGCGAGTAGCTAGGCCCGCGAGAAACGGCGTCCGCTGACCGGCGACTCGTCCTCATCGAGCGCGTGCTCGCCGTTCTCCGCAGCCGCCGCGGCTTCGAGGGCCGCGAGCCGCTCGGGCGTCAACTGGGTGTCGTCCTCGTGCTCGGCAAGCCAGGCGCGCGCCTCGGCCGCCTTCACCTCGTCGCGCACGACAGTGCGCCCCGCGGCGTAGTAGCGCTCGATCTCGGCGAACAGCTCGTCAACGAGCTGCTCGGTCGGAACCTTCTTGAGCGGCTCGCCCTTCGAGTAGATCATCCCCATGTTCTTCGCGCCCGTGATCCCGAAATCGGCATGACGCGCCTCGCCGATCCCGTTGACCGCGCAACCGAGGATCGAAACCTCGATCGGATCGTCATAGGCCTCGAGCCGGCGCTCCACCTCCGCGACGACGCTGTCCATGTCGAACTGCAGGCGTCCGCAGGTCGGACAGGCGATCAGCACCGGTCCGCGCTCGCGTAGCTTGAGCGCCTTGAGGATCTCCCAGGCGACCTTGACCTCCTCCTCGGCGTGGAAGGTCGAGAGCGAGATGCGGATCGTGTCGCCGATCCCGTCGGCGAGCAGCGTGCCGAGCCCGACCGCCGACTTGAGCGATCCCGACCACTTCGTGCCGGCCTCGGTGACACCAAGGTGCAGCGGGTACGGAATCCGCTCCGCGAGCAGGCGGTTCGAGGCGATCGTGTTCGGGACCGAGGTCGACTTCATCGAGACCTTGAAGTTGTCGAACTCCAGACGCTCCATCAGCTCAACCGTCTCGACGGCGGCGCGCACGAGCGCCTCGACGGGGTTCTCGAACTCGAGCTCGCGCAGATGCTCGGGCAAAGAGCCGGAGTTCACGCCGACGCGCAGCGGCGTGCCCGTGGCCTTCGCGTGCTCGACGACGATCGCCGTCTTGTCGTGACCGCCGATGTTGCCGGGGTTCAGGCGTACGCAGTGCGCCCCCGCGTCGATCGCCTTGAGCGCGAGCGTGTAGTTGTAGTGAATGTCGGCGATCACCGGGATCGGCGAGGCCGCGACGATCGCGGGCAGGACGCGCGCGTCCTCATCGCGCGGCACGGCGACGCGCACGATGTCAGCGCCGGCGTCGGCGACCGTTTGGATCTGCGCCAGCGTCGCCGCGAGGTTGGCGGTCTCGGTCTTCGTCATCGTCTGGATGGCGACGGGGGCGCCACCGCCGATCGGGACATTGCCGACCATGATCTGCCGCTGGGAGGGCATCGGTACCCCCATTCTAGCTGTGGGGACGGCCCTGCCCTCGGGGTGATGGGGGTGCGGTCGTTGGGAGAGCGCGGTTTAGTCGTGCCGCCGATGAGGTCGGTGGGCCGAGGCCCCGAAGCCCGCTGCTAGCCGCCCGTAAGGTGGCTGATGTTGTTGGAGAGGCCTGTGACGACGAGGAAGCCGAGCAGGACGATCCCGACCGAGCTGAACTTCCACATCGCCTGGGTTGTGACACGGGCGCCGCGGACCTTCTCCGCGACCGACCACAGCACGTGGCCGCCGTCCAGCGGCAGGAACGGGAAAAGGTTGATGACGCCGAGGACGAGCGAGACGAAGGCGATGATCAGGAGGCCGTACACGGGGCCGAGCGCCACGGCCTGCTCGGTCACCTGCGTGATGCCGATAATGCCGCTGATGTGACTGCGCGCCTTGGCGCTCGTCAAGGCGTGGACGAGCCCTGAGATGGTCGATGCGGTGATGCTCCACATCGTCGCCGCGGACGCCCCGAGCGCTGCGAACAGTCCGAAATGGCGGGGTGCGAGCAGCTCCACGCCGATCTGCATGTGGTGCGAAGCGGTCACGTAGCGCGGAAAGATCGCGATGCTGCGTCGTGCGGTCCCGCGCTTGACGACGAAATCGAGCGGGCGAGCACCTTGGCAGTGGGCTGTCAGCGTGCCTGGGCAGCGGTCGGCGCGAATCGTCTGTAGCACGCCTTCGTAGGTTGCCGGGCGCCCGTCGAGCGAGACGATCTTGTCGTCCAGGCGCAGGTGCCCGTAGGCCGGGTAGCCCTGGCCGATCGCGTCGACATAGGTTCCGTTCGTGAGCGTTTGGACCTGCGGAGCGATGTTCGAGAGGGTGTTTGCCCCGCCGAGCGTCCCGGCCATCAGGACGGCGGCGAAGACGACGAAGGCGATCAGGAGGTTCGTGCCGGGCCCGGCGAGGATCACGACGATCCGCTTCCAGGGTGGCTGCGCGTAATAGGCGCGCGCGCGCAGCTCGGGGTCGAGCTCGGCGAGCTCCTCCGGGCTCATGCCGGTGATCTTCACGTAGCCGCCGGCCGGGATCGCGCCGATCGCGTACTCCGTCTCCCCCCGTTTGAACTTGACGAGCGTCGGCGGGAAGAAGAGCGAGAAGCGCTCGACGCGCATGCCGACCGCCTTCGCCGCGAAGAAGTGGCCGGCCTCGTGCAGGATGATCAGCAGGATGATCCCGCCGATCGCGATTACCCAGGCCATCGCCGGGAAGTGTCGCAGGCGCAGCTGAAAGCTCGGCTAAAGCGCCGCGAGCCGGCGCGCGGCCGCTTCGCGCGCATCGTGATCGAGCGTGAAGAGCTGCTCGAACTCGCCCACTGGCTGCGTACCGAGCTCGTCGAGCGTCGCCTCAATCACCTCCGGGATGCGCGTGAAGGTGATCGCGCCCTCGAGGAAGGCGCGCACCGCGATCTCGTTGGCGGCGTTCATCACGCAGGGGGCTCCCCCGCCGGCCTTGGCGGCTGAGCGCGCGAGCCTCAGGCACGGAAACGCGTCGAGATCCGGGGCCTCGAACGTGAGGCTCGCGGCTGCGAGCAGGTCGAGGCGCGCCACCGGCACGTCGATGCGCTCCGGGTAATGCAGCGCGTAGGCGATCGGGACGCGCATGTCGGGTAACCCGAGATGCGCGAGCATCGCGCCGTCGCACAGCGAGACGCAGCCGTGGATGATCGACTGCGGATGGACGACGACGTCGATCTGCTCGTAGGGAACGCCGAACAGGTGGTGGGCCTCGATCAGCTCGAGGCCCTTGTTCATCAGCGTGGCCGAATCGATCGTGATCTTGCCGCCCATCTCCCATGTCGGGTGCTTGAGCGCCTGCTCGACGGTCACGCGTCCCAGCTCCTCGCGCGTGTGTCCGCGGAACGGGCCGCCGGAGGCTGTGATCGTCAGGCGCTCGATTGTCCCCGCGCCGTGAGCGCGCTCCGCGAGGATCAACTGGTGGAGCGCCGCGTGCTCGGAGTCGACGGGGATGATCTGCGCGCCCGTCGCCTCGGCCAGGGCGGTGACGAGCTCCCCGCCGGCAACGAGCGACTCCTTGTTGGCGAGCGCGAGGTCGATTCCCTCGCCGAGCGTGACGATCGTCGGTAGGAGGCCGGCGGAGCCGACGACCGCGTTCAGCACGATGTCGGCGTCGCTCTCGAGGATCAGCGCGGCGATCCCGTCGGGGCCGCCGAGTACCTCGCCCTCGGGCCAGGCGCTCCGCGCATCGTCGGCCGCGGCGGGATCGGCGAGCGCGATGCGGCGGACGCCAGTAGCGCGTGCCTGCTCGACGACGCGCTCCCACGAGCCCTGTGCCGCGAGGCCGACGAGCTCGAGCTCGTCGCTGCGCCCGACCACATCGAGCGCCTGCACGCCGATCGAGCCGGTCGCGCCGAGGATCACGACGCGCCGAGCCATCAGCGCGCGACCAGGATTGCGTGCCAGATGTAGTAGCTCGTCACGGCGGTGAAGAGGATCGCGTCGAGGCGATCGAGCGCGCCGCCATGCGCGCCAAAGAGCTGCCCGGTGTCCTTTGTGCCGGCGTCGCGCTTGATGTAGCTCTCGAAGAGGTCACCGAGCGGCGCGGCCAGCGCGATCCCGGCGCCGAGCAGCAGGGCGTCGCCCGCGGGCAGCCAGGGCTCGAAGCGGCTGGCAACCAAGACGGCCGCCAGCGCGCCGACGACGCCGAAGATCAGGCCTTCGACCGTCTTGTTGGGCGAGATCGACGAGGCGAGGCGGTGGCGTCCGAGCGCACGGCCGCCGAGGTAGGCGACGCTGTCGCCGACGAACGTGCCGGCGAGGACGTCGAAGACGATCCCTTCACCATGCGGCAGGCGTCGCAGCAGCACGGCATGGGCCAGGGCAAGCCCGATCCAGACGATGCCGAGCAGCGTCAGGGCGATCCCAAACGTTCCGCCCTTGCTGATGAAGAGCGTGACGATGAAGGTCAGCGGGATCGCGGCGACGGTCGCGAGCAGCACCTGCTGGTAGCCGCCGAACTGCGCCGCCGCGAGTAGCCCGGCGAGCGCGAGAAGCGCCGCCGGTAGGGCCATCCGCGCGCCGACATAGAGCTCGAAGAGCTCGTAGAGGCACGCGCTGCCGAGCAACGCAAGCGCGATTGCGAACGGGAGCCCGCCGAGCCAGACGAGCACGCTCGCCACGGCGAGTGCGGGCGCGCCTACGAGAACGCGCGCGAGCAGCTCCGAACGCGGCTGATCCTCGGAGGTGGAGGAGGAGTCGGCAGCCATCAGCCCACGCTAACGGCCGCCGAAGCGGCGGCGCCTGGCAGCGTACTCGCTCAGCGACTCCTCGTAGGCCTCACGGCCGAAGTCGGGCCACAGCTCGTCGCGGAAGACGAGCTCCGAGTAGGCCGACTGCCAGAGGAGATAGTTAGAGAGGCGCCGCTCTCCGCTCGTGCGGATGATCAGGTCGGGGTCGTGCATCTCGGGCGCATAGAGGAGCTCCCTGAAAGCGGCCTCGTCGCCGCCGCCAAAGCGTGCCGCCGCATCGAGGATCTCCGCGCGGCCGCCATAGTTGAAGGCGACGAACAGGGTGATCGTGTCATTGTCGGCCGTCTCCTGCTCGGCCCAATCCATCTGGCGCTGGAGCGCCGGCCTGATCCCCTCGCGGCGGCCGACGAACCGCATGCGCACGCCCTCCGCCTTCAGCTCCGGGGTTTCGCTCGTGATGCGCCGGCTGAACATCCGCATCAGGGCGCTGACCTCGCGCCGCGGGCGAGACCAGTTCTCCGTCGAGAAGGAGTAGACGGTCAGCTCCCTCACGCCCAACTCGACCGAGTCGCGCAGGCGCGCCTTCACCGTGTCGGCCCCCGCCTCGTGCCCCGCGGCGACGGACACGCCGCGGCGCTCGGCCCAACGACCGTTGCCGTCCGTGATGATCGCCACGTAGCGCGGCCAGCCGGCGTGTGCAGCATCGGGCCGTCCCGTCGCCGCCGCGGCTTGCGGTGCGGGGGCCATCAGACCTCGAGGATCTCTGCTTCCTTACCCTTCAGCAACGCGTCTAGCTCGCCGATCGCGGTGTCGGTGAGCTTCTGCAGCTCGCCCTCGGCGCGATGCTCGTCGTCGGAGCCGGCCTCGCCGGCCTCCTTCAGCTCACGCAGGTCGTGCATCACGTCGCGGCGGACGTTGCGAACCGCGACCCGCCCCTCCTCGACGATGTGGTGCGCGACCTTCACGAGCTCGCGGCGGCGCTCCTCGTTGAGCTCCGGGATCACCAGGCGGATCAGGCGTCCATCGTTGGATGGGTGCAGACCGAGGTCGGACTCGTTGATCGACTTTTCGATCGCCTTGATCGAGGAGGCGTCGAACGGCTGGATCGTGAGTAGGCGAGCCTCGGGCGCCGAAATCGTCGAGAGGTTGCGCAGCGGCGTCGCCGTGCCGTAGTAGTCGACCTCGATGCGGTCGAGCAGGCCCGGGTTGGCGCGGCCGGCGCGCACCGTCGCGAGCTCGTGGACAATCGCCTCGACCGATTTGTGCATCCGGTCGCGGGCGTCGTCGAGCAACTCGTCGATCAGCGCCATTGCAGGGGAAACGCCGGCATCGAGGCGGGAGGATAACGCGCGGATTGCGCTCGCGCGCGAGGGTGCGACCGCGGTCTGCGTGCCCCATGCGCCCTCAAGGCGTGCTGACGAGCGTCCCGACGCGCTCCCCGTTGAGGATGCGGACGATGTTCCTCTCGTCGTCCACGTTGAACACGTGGATCGGCAGCTTGTTCTCCATGCAGAGCGTCAGCGCGGTCGCGTCCATGACTGCCAGCCGGCGCTGGATCGCCTCCATGTGGGTGATCTGCGGGATGAACTCGGCTGCAGAGTCAACCGCCGGGTCGGCGGTGTACACCCCCTCCACCCCATTCTTTGCCATCAGGATCGCGTCGGCGTGGATCTCGCTCGCTCGCAGCGCCGCTGCGGTGTCGGTCGTGAAGAACGGGTTCCCGGTGCCGGCGGCGAAGATCACGACGCGCCCCTTCTCGAGGTGGCGCATCGCGCGCCGGCGGATGTACGGCTCGGCGACCTCCTGCACGGTCATCGCGGACTGCACGCGCGTGTGGACGCCGGCCTTCTCGCAAGCATCCTGAAGCGCGAGGGCGTTCAGGACAGTGGCGAGCATCCCCATGTAGTCGCCGGTAGCGCGGTCCATGCCCTCGGCGGCGCCCTTCAGACCACGGTAGATGTTGCCGCCGCCGGGGACGATCGCGAGCTGGACACCGGTCGCAATGCAGTCGCGCACCGCTCCCGCGATCGCCGTGACTCGCGCCGGCTCGATCCCGTATTCGAGATCGCCCATCAGCGACTCGCCGGAGAGCTTGACGAGCACGCGACCGAACACGGCTCCCGCCCCCACGGTCGCTACTCGCCGACCACGAACCTGGCGAAGCGTCTGATCAGCACGTTCTCGCCGGTCTTGGCGGCGAGAACGTTCTGCAGCTCGCGGATCGTCTTGCCCTCGTGCTTGTCGGCGTTGACGTGCACCTGTTCGAGCAGCACGACCTCCGAGAGCCACTTCTGGAGCTTGCCCGCGGCGATCTTCTCGCGGATGTCGGGCGGCTTGTCGGCGGCCTCCTGCTCGAAGATACGTTGCTCCGCCTCGCGCGCCTCCGCGGGGACGTCCTCGGCCGCCAGCCAGCGCGGCGCCGCCGCCGCGATATGCGAGGCCACCTCGCGGGCGAAGACCGTGAAGTCGTCGGTTCGCGCGACGAAATCGGTCTCGCAGTCAACCTCGACGAGCACGCCGACCTTGCCGTTGTGGTGCAGATAGGCCTGCACGCTGCCTTCGGACGCGACGCGCTCGCCGCGGTCCTCGATCCGCTTCCCCGCCTTCACGCGCAGGATCTCAATCGCCTTCTCGACATCGCCCCCCGATTCTGTGAGGGCCTTCTTGCAGTCCATCATCCCGGCGCCGGTCCGGTCGCGCAGGGCTTTCACATCGCCAGCTGAGATCGCGCTGCTAGACATTCGTGGGAGCCGCCTCCTCGTCGGCCGCCGGCTGCGCCTCGTCGCCGGCCGGCTCGGTGGCCTCGGTCGAGGGAGGCGTGGATTGGTCGGGTGCGTCACTCGCCTGCTTTGCGTCTGCGACAGGCTTCTTGGGCGCGCGACGACGACGCTGGGTTGTGCGCTCGGCTTGGGCCGGCGCCCCGGGTGCGGCCTCTGCGGCGGGC
>PLFX01000013.1 GCA_003138355.1 Solirubrobacterales bacterium | reverse complement strand
CTTTACGCGACAGCCTCACGCGATTGGGAGCGTCTGCGTTGCGTCGGTGCGTGCGCTCGGAGGAGCATCGGATCGTCCTTGGCAACCGCGAAGGCTTCCCCGACGCTCCGCTCCGCGTCGCATCACACAGTTGCACCAAGGTGCCGCGGCATCGCCGGCGACGACCGACACCGCGAATCCGAACCCCGGAGCTCGTGAGCCACGGCAAGGCGAGCTAACTCTGCCGCCTTACGGGCGACAACCTCCGGCGTTCCTCGCCGGAGGTTGTCCGTTCTCGGCGCAATTTCCAACCCTCAAGTGGTACTCGATGGTGGTACTCGATGGCCATTTTGGCCTCAATCGGGCCCGGCCCGCACATCCAAAAATCGGCTATTTCCAGGTAAGTCCTCCTACGGGAGCGACGGGACTCGAACCCGCGACCTCCGACGTGACAGGCCGGCGCTCTAACCAACTGAGCTACGCCCCCGGGGGGAGCCGGGAGTATGGCAACTGGATCGCCGACGCGCGGTTGGCGGCCGATCGACTCAACGCTCGGTGACACTCAGCGCAGCCGGCAAAACCCTGATCTGCGACGGGCAGACTTGCATCGGAAACGTCCCGCTCAACGTCCGGACGATCAAAGCCGGGCGCACCGAGGTCCTCGGGCCGTTTGCTTGCACGGTCGGATCGGCATCGATTACGTGCAAGATCGCGACCGGCGCCGGCTTCTCGATATCCCCCGCCGGCGTAAAGGAATTCGCGCACGCGGCGCGCAGCGACACGCATCGGCGGTACAGAGCCGGCCGGGCCTGAGCCACAGCGCGCGGCCAGCAACGTGACGGGGGCTCAAGCGACGGCTCGCGCGCGTCGATAAATGCGTTGACGACCACCCGGCCATGGCTCCACATGGCTCGTCGCAGGTAGGGAGACAGTGCGCCGGGTGACGGCACCGACCGACATGAGCCCCGGACCAGACACGACGCGCGAGATCGTCGCCAGCCAGCTCGGCGAGGCAAGCGCGGCCGACGAGGCACTCGTCCGGGCGCACGAGTTCCTCGCGGAGACGCTGCGCGCCAAGGCAGAACTCATGGCCCGGATGGGCCACGAGATCCGCACGCCGCTCAACGGCATCGTCGGAATGACCGAGCTCATGCTCGGGACGGAGCTGACGGGCGAGCAGCGCGAGTACGCGAACGGCACGATGACCTCGGCCGCGGCGCTCACGGTCGTGATCAACGACATGCTCGACTTTTCGCTGCTCGAAGCCGGCGCGCTCGAGCTCGATGCCGGAACCTTCGATGTTCGCCGGCTCGTTGACGGGCTCGCCCTCGCCGCGCCGCCGCGCGCGCGGGCGGCCGGATCCTCGATCACGACGACGCTCGACGACGACCTGCCGTCCGCTGCGACAGCCGACGGTAACCGGATCCGGCACGTGATGATGCGCCTCGCGGCGGGAGCAATGAGCTTGGCGGCGGGAGGCGAGGTCAGCGTGCACGGCACGATCGCCGACCGCGCGACCGACCGCGTGATGGCGCGGTTCGCAATCAGCTATCACGGTGGCGACCCGCTCGACTCGCTCGACGCGCTGCTCGACCTGTACACGTATTCATCCGAGGCCGCCGTGGCGCAGGATGACAGCGCCACAGGCATCGGCTTGACGGTGTGTCATCAGCTCGTCGAGTTGATGGGCGGCGAGATCGGTGTCGAGCACCACGGCGACGAGACCACCATCTGGTTCACGACGCCGCTCGGCCTCGCCGGCGCAGTCCCCTATCCGGAGGACCGCGTTCGACCCGCCCCATCGCGTGCCGCTCCTGCGCCGCGCGCGCCTGCGAGCACGCCTCGACCAGCGCCACCGAGGGAGCGACGCGCGCCGAGCGACGGAGCTTTGCGTCTGCTGATCGCCGACGACGACCCGGTCAGCCAGCTCGTGCTCACGCGCCAACTCGAGGCTCGGGGCTACGCCGTCGACATCGCTAGCAATGGGCGCGAAGCGATCGACCTCTACGCCGGCGAAAGCTACCGCGCCATCTTCATGGACTGCCAGATGCCCGAGGTGAACGGCTATGACGCGACGGCCGCGATCCGCGCCGAGGAAGCAGAAGACGAGCGCACGCCAATCATCGGCATGACCGCCAGCGTGCGTGAGTCCGATCGCGAGCAGTGCTTCCTCAGCGGCATGGACGACTACGTCGCCAAACCGCTCGACCAGTCCACCCTGGACGCAGCGCTGGCGCGGCGCCTACCGGTGCTCGAGGAGCGCGGCGCGAGGGACCGCGACGACTCGCCGACGCTCCCGATACTCGATTCGAACTCTCGGCTGACCGACGTGTTCAGGCACAACAACGAATCGCGCGGCTATCTGATCGGCGTCTTCATCGAGGAGTCGCGCGCGAGGATCGATCAGCTCGCAGCTGCCGAGGCGCTTGGTGACTCGACCTTGATGCAGCGACTGTCGCACGCGCTGAAGGGAACCGCGGGAGCCGTGGGCGCCCGCGCCCTCGAGCAGGTCTGCGCTGCCGTTCAGGGCGCCGTCACCGATGGTCGCACCGAGGACGCAGTCGCCTTGCAGGACCAGCTCGAGCACTGCTTTACGGTCACCTGCGACCTTCTGCGGAAGGGTTGTCCCGGAACCCGGGACCGCGAGCTGGCGCTCAACTAGATCTCTGCGAGTGCGGCTTGGCTGCGGGCGGGGCGGGAACCTCGTTGCTAGGCTTGCGCGCGATCGCGGCGGCAGGCCGCGTCACTCTTCCGAAGGGATCCACGTGGCAGCAACGACAGGTCGTGACAGGCGGGTCGGGAGCCTGTTCGTGCTACTCGCGATCCTCTCGGTTGGCGCCATCGTGTTCGCGCTGATCCCGATCGCGATCGGGGAGCCCGATTACGCGATCCCGGCCGGCGTGCTCTTCGCCGTGCTCGCGAGCCTCGCGATCGCGGAGTCCGTCCTCTCGCGACGCCAGGCGCACCACGGACACGGCACCGGGGCGACGGAGGATGACGGCTCGCTCCCGCTGATGACCGTGGAGATCACAGATCCCTTCGGCAGCGAGGACCACGCGCACGAGGTCGGCATCCACGACTTCCCGCCCGGCCACCCTGCGCGACGCGCCTTCAGGCAAGCGGCAGAGCACGGCAGCTGACGGCCGGGGGGCGCGATTGCCCCGATGGGCGGTGCTGGGAGCGCCCTGATAGCTGCCACGATCTCCCGGTATCGTGCTAGGTGGTCTAGTGTTATCTTGGTGGCGTGAGGGTCGATCGTTCTGAACTTGTTGACCTGTCGCGCCGTCTTGGCTATCGCCGGGACGAGGTTGTGCGAATGCTCGACAGCCTGCCTTAGCGATGCTCCTCATCGAGAAGCCCCCAACGTTGCCAGAGGACCCGGGCGCGCTGATCGAGGAGGCACGGCGACGTACGCGCAAACGCCGCGCACGAATCGCCGCTGTGCTGCTGGCCGTCGCGCTCGGCGCGGCCATCGTCATTGACCTTGGTGGGGGCGGCGGCGGCGGCGCGGGCCGTCCTACGGACTTACAGCCAGCGGGCTCGGGAGGTGGTGGCGCGGCTGCTCGCAGTGTGAGCAGACTGTTCCCGGGGGCCCCATCGACACAAGCCAACGGCTACGGCGTCGAGAGCGACGCGTGCCCGCTGGCGCGGGCGAACCGGTATCTGCCGGCACGCTCGGGCTGCGTCGAGGTCATGCTTGCCGATCTCGGCGCGAGCGGTCGAACCGATCTGATCCTTGTGTATTCGCGGCTCAGCCGCCAGCATCCGAACTGGTTCGCGGGCGGTACGCCGCCAAACCTGCAGCATGACTTCGTTCCCCAAGCAGCCTCCTGAAGATCGTCCAAGCCAACGGCACCGGCGCGGGCGCACGAATCCCGCAGACGACGACCACCTGGATCGATTCGATCGCCCCCGTCGACGAGAACTCCGGTAAGGAGATCTTTCTCGAAACCGGGCGGGCCTCGAGCGGCGCAACCATGACGGCCTACGGCTACCACGACGGACGAGTCGTTCCGGCCGGTGTCACGCTTGACTACGGTGGCGACTCGGCGAGCAAGGCTGGATTCAGCTGCTTACCAGGCAACCCGCCGCGCCTCATCCAGCGCACCTACGAGCTGATCGGCCCAACGATCTACGGCTGGTGGCAGGAGACCGACATCACATACACGTGGCACGGGCCGCGGCTCGTGCAGAGCGCGAAGCGTCGCTTCAAACGCCGTGGTGCCGTCACCGCAAGCCAGACCAGCGTCGGGCACCGGTGCACCGCAGCAGGCATCGGCTAGCCACACCGCCCACTGAAACCGCGGAGGACAGTACGTGTTTACAGCACCTGTTCTCAGTGGGCGGTGCTGGGTTCGAACCAGCGACCTCCTGCTTGTAAGGGATAGGCCGCTGTCGTGACCAGTCGTGGGCAGTCGTCAGAGTGCCTGCAATGTGGCCTCCTTCGCGGTGAGCCGACACGACTGGCCAACACATCGCGAGCACGCTGGCCTGCCCATCGGCTGCCCACACGGCTCCCCAATGTGGGCGAAACGAGTAGCGAGCGGCCTGGCTCGCGCGCTACCGCTCGTGTTGGAGGCTGTCGGGGTAAGTCTTGG
>PLFX01000063.1 GCA_003138355.1 Solirubrobacterales bacterium | reverse complement strand
GGGCGGCACCGGTAAGAGCACGATCGCGGTCAATCTCGCGGTAGCGCTCGGCGAAGCCGGCACGCGTGTGCTGCTCGTCGATGTCGACCCGCAGGCCGATGCGACATCGATGTTCGGCATCGACCCCACGCTCCACGAGCGCTCGCTCTACGACGTGATGACGGGCCAGGCCGAGCTTGCCGATGCGCTACTGAAAGACGTCACGCCAGGCGTGGATCTACTGCCGGGTGACGAGCGGATGACCGACGTTGAGCTGACGCTCGCGGGTGAGCTGATGCGCGAGCGCTTCCTCGCGGACGCGCTCGAGGAGCACCTCGGAAGCTACGACCTCGTGCTGCTCGACTGCCCGCCGAACCTCGGGCTGTTGACGATCAACGCATTCTGCGCGGTACGCGAGGTGCTCGTCGTCGTCTCGATGATCGACCGCAACGCCTACAAGGGCGCGATGTCGCTGATTGCGACCGTCCGAACTCTGCAACGCAAGAAAGTCCCGGTCACCGTCAGCGCCGTGCTGCGCAACAACGTCGAGCCGACGAGGAGCACCTACCGCGTGCTCAGCGACGCGCTGCTGGACGCGAACCTGCCGCTGCTCGCGACCGAGATCCCGATGCGCGCCGGCTTCCAGAACGCTGTCACAACCGGGGTGCCGCTGGTCCGCTACGAGCCCACTCACCCCGGCGTCGCAGCGATCCGCCGCCTGGCCACCGAGCTGCAACGGATCACGCCACCGCCACGTTCGGAGGCGTGATGGCACGGCGACTGACGCTCAACACCGCAGGCATCAAGAGCCCGCTTGACATCGCAGAAGCACCAGCTGAACGTGCCGCGAGCCAGCCTGCTCTCGATCAGGACCGCGATAGCGGCCGATCAGCCTCGCGGCCGCGCGCACCCCGCAAGGCGAGAGCCGGCAAGGCGACCAGGCCGCCGCGTCGTGCCGACGGTGAGGCGGACCGGCCCGTCTTTTACGGTGGCGGCCGTCCGTTGCAGACCGCGATCGCGCTCGAGGCGGGGCATCTCGCACAGCTCGAGCAGCTCGCGCGGGCGAGCGGCCTGTCGCTCAACGCGATCGCTGTCGCCGCGATCCACGATGGCCTGCCGGCGAGCGCGGCCGACGCGCGCCACTCGATCGTCGAGGAGCGGGCCGCGCGGACGGCTCGCAGCGCGCGGCGCGTCGAGTACAACCTGCGCATCCCGACCGAGCTGCGCACGCGCGTCGACGAGCTGACGCGCGACACTCGCGAGCGCCTGCCGCGCGCCGCGCGTGCGGACCTCGTGAACGCCGCGCTCGGGCGCTCACTGCCGCGCGACGGCCAGGCTGCAGCGGCGCTCGTGGCGGCGTTCGCGCGCAACCTCGAGCTCGCGTGCGTGCTGTGAGCGCGCGCAGCCGTAAGCAGCGTGCGCTGCCCGTATCATCCAGCGCCATGGCCGCCGAGGACCCTCTGCAGCGCGAGTTCCAAGAGGTGCAGGAGCGGTGGCGTCGCGCGATCGACCAGCACCGCATGGCGCCCCCCGATGCCGGCTTCAGCCAGCGAGTACGTGACCTCTCCGAAGCCTGCGCCGCCGAAGCCGACGTCTGTCGCCGCGCCGCGACGGCCGGCTGGGCCTGGCCGCCGGCAAAGACCGCCGGGAGCCAGCCCTACGAGCTACAAGCCGGCACCGGTCGTCGCGGGCCCGAGCGGCTCTGGCGACGCTTCGACGCCGCCGTCGCCGTTCTCACCCGCGCAGCGGCGACAACCGACCTGATCGCTGTCGCCGACGCCTACGAGCTGCTCTCCGAGGCCGCCGCCGACCTGGCCGAGGCCATCGAGCAGCAAGACCGCGCGAGCGGACTGCTCCCCGCCGCGCGCCCGAGACAGCGCACGGCCTGAGCACCGCGCGCACCGCGGCGCGCTTTCCATCGCAAAGTGCGCAAAGATTCGCGCTGCTAGCGGTGGCACCGACAAGGAGACGCAGTGCTCCGAGCCAGACGAGCGAGCCGAGGGCAGCGGGCACAACCCGCTCGGCCTCGGACGGCCGCCTACCGCAACAGCCGGCTTGGCGGCTACTCGCCCGCCGGCATCAATGGCGGGGAGAGCGCGTCGGCGGTCGGCCAGACCTGCTTCTGGCCCGAGCGACGACTCTCGCCGGGAGCCTCGAGTGCGGGCGCGTCGCGCTCCCACAGGCCGGTGTGCTGGCCGCGCTCGCCAGTCGGCGCTGCTTCCAGCATCGCGAGCACGTCGCCGCGCAGGATCCGGTACGCCTTGCCGACTCGGCGGCCCTTCAGCTTGCCCGAGTGCAGCCACGCCCGCACGGTCTGCTCAGTAACCGCAAAGTCGGCTGCTACCTGGGAGACGAGCAGGATCTCGTCGTCGTCCGCCACAGCTCAATACCTACAGATAACGATGGTTGCACATGATTGGATGTGTAATAGTGTAGCGGTATGTCGGGAGGCACGCTGACTCCACCCCGCAACCCCACCTGGGATACAGGCGAGCTGATCGCTCCGGTCATCCCGTTCCGCCAGCGCGGTGAGCAGCCAGACCGGCCGATCCGCGACGACCGTGAAGCGAGCCCGCCGATTGTCGTGGCGCCAGCGGACAAGCCAAGCTCGAGCTGGATCCATCAGGGAAACGACCTGCTCGCCCACAACGACGCCGCAGCGCGGCTCGGCAACGAAGGGAACGCGCCTCGGCCACGCCACACGCGCCGTCTCCTTGTCGGTGCGCTGATCGCGGTCCTGGTCGCCGCCGGCGCGGCAACGGCCCTGGCGCTCAGCCACGGCGGCCAGCCGCACGCCGCGCCACCAGCCCGCCCACAGACGGCGGCGAGCACTCGCACCGTCGGCCTCGCCTCAAGACGCAATGAGCACTCCGCGGTCACGACCGCTCAACGCACGACAGCGGCCGTCCGCCGTCGGCGGACGGCTCATCCGGCCGCGGCGCACCAACGCTCCACCCGCAGCGCTGTGACGCACAGAGCCACAGCTCCGCCTACTTCGACCGGCGGCGCGATCTCACCTAACCCGACTGGCTCGGCTCCCTGCGTTCCGGGCGAGCTTGGATGCTGAGTCTTCGCGCATCGACGCTGCTCGCGCTCGTCGTGCTGGCCGCAGCCGCATGTGTCACCGCTGGCGCCACGTCGCCCGCGGCGGCCTCGCCGGTGTCTACCGGCACATACACCGTCGTCAGTTGCCCTGGTGATAACGGCTGGAGCGCCGAGGAGACCACCGTCTCGCTGGGCAACCAACAGACGAGCATCGTGACGAACACTCCGGCGACCGGTCCGTACTACGCCGACAACTGCGCGTCAGGTGCGGGCGGCATATCCCTCGAGTACCCGACCGGCGCTGGCTGGACCAGCTCGACGCTGCAATTCGCTGTACCGGCGGATCTCGACGCATGGATCAGCGGATGGAGCATGAACCTAGCGGCCTTCGGCCACGTCTGCGCGACGGAGAACCACATGAATTGCCCGGATAGCAACGACGTCTCCGGCGAGGGCGCAGTCGAGATCACGGGCACCTGCGCCATAGCTGGACAGCCGTTCGACTTCACCGATGACGGGCTCGGAGAAGTCGACACCACGGTGAGCGCTCAATCGCTCAACTGCGGCTCGGTCACGAGCGTCCCAATACAGGTCTTCTGCATCACGGTCTGCACCGGCCCGGCTGGTGATCCGCTCGCGTCGGTTCAGGTCAATGCCGCCTCATTCGGGATCGAGAGCGTTGGGGCTCCCACGGCGTCGGACTTCTCTGGGAGCCTGCTTTCCGGTGCTCGGGGGAATGCGGCACTGAGCTTCACCGCGACCGATCCGCAAGGTCCAGGCGTGTACAACGTCGTTGTCCAGATCGACGGCAGCACCGTCTACTCCGGCACGCCGGATCTGAACGGCGGCCAGTGCGTGGCTCTGGGCAACGCCGCTCAAGGCGGCGGGCTCGAGTTCGCGTCGCTCGTGCCATGCCCACAATCAGAGGACGTCGATGTGAGTATCAACACGTCCTCGCTGACGCCCGGCTCCCACGAACTCCAGGTGCTTGTGACCAACGCCGCTGGTGTGAGCACGACCGTCCTCACCCAGTCCATCGACATCGGCGGCGACGGTTCGCAGGCAACTACGTCGTCCACCGCCGACGACTACACACTCGCGCTCACAAACGCATCAGTGCACCTCCGTAAGACGGTTTCGCGCCGCTACAGCCGCTCTGCGCTGCGTATCTCCGGGACGCTACGAGCTCGGGCGGGTTTCCAAGCTTCCGGCGCGCCGGTCAGCGCTTGGGCACAGTCCGCCTCCGGCGGCGCGTTCAGCGAACTGGCGAGCACCACTGCCAATGCAAAGGGCAAGTGGACACTCACCGTCAGCAAGGGACCTTCACGCCTAGTTCGCCTCATCGCGGGAACCGGAGCCCAACCGATCGGAGACAGCGGCGCGCTGACGGTCCGCGAGCACGTCTCGCCGTCGCTGACGCTTCGCGTTCAGACACCCGGCGCAGGACGTCTCGTGTTCAGCGGACATGTCTACCCCGACTCGCCCAGCGCATCGCCCGTCGTCCTAATCGAAGCGCGCAGTCCCGATGGCTGGGAGGTCGTCGGCACACCGGTCCACGTCGCTGCGGGCGGAGCGTTCCACTATGCCTACCAGAGCTCGCCCGTAACAGTCGGCCGAGCCTTCGACTTCCGCGCCACCACGATCGCAACCAGCCTGTGGTCCTCCGGCAGCTCGCCAACCCGCGTTGCAACCGTCCAGTAGCCACGCCAGCGCCAGCCGCCCCGCCACCCACTGCGGTGGATGAGCAACGCCTCGGGACGAGCAGCAGGAGCGCGTAGGCCGCGAACTTAGCCGGGCGCCAGCGTGCCGCTACAACGGGCAGCACCGACCGTGGCAGTGACGCCTTCGCCGCTGGCGCTTTCCGGGGCGTCCAGGTACACATCGGCGTAGCCGG
Organism: Solirubrobacterales bacterium; assembly: GCA_003138355.1. Taxonomy (GTDB): domain Bacteria; phylum Actinomycetota; class Thermoleophilia; order Solirubrobacterales; family Solirubrobacteraceae; genus Palsa-513. Next base: position 10,928 of record PLFX01000063.1, on the reverse strand, counting down.
TGGAGTCGGTGTCGTAGCTGGCGGACGTACCGTTGGAGTCGGTGACCGTGACCTTGTCGTCCGGCTGGTCGGAATGCACGTAGACATCGAAGTCGTGGTAGGTGTCGCTCCACGATCCGCTCACCGTGCACGAGGCCCTGGTCGGTGCCGGCGCCGCAGTCGGCTTGCCCGTCGATGTCGGGCCGATGTGCGCGCGGTACCAGCCGACCCAGTTGCTGGCGATGATGTGCTGCGCGGAGGCCAGGCTCATCTTCCCGTCGCACACCAAGTGGTTCAGGTCGTCTTCCACGTGGTCCTTCGGGTTGAGGTAATAGGAGCTGGGCGAGACGCCGGGGTAGTCGCGCTCTGGCCACAGGTTCTCTGGCGAGTCAGCCGCACCACCCAACTCCAGGCTGATCAGATGGTCGAACTCGTAGCTGCCCAGCGAGCGGCCGTCGTAATAGCCGTAGGCAGCGAGCGACAGCCGCTTTTGGGGCTCGGTCACAGACTCCGGCGGACGCTCGCCCGACGACCACCCGGCCATGCAGATCGTCGAGTCGATGTTCGCCTGGGTCACCGCCGGGTTGACCGCCCCCAGCGTGCACCGCGGGTCCGCCAACACGAACAGGCCGGACCCGCGCACGTGGCACGAGTAGGGGGCGCCCCAACCGCTGCTGGCCGCCGACACCGCGGCGAGGTACGCAGAACCCACGAGGATCACCGCAACAGTCACGCCAGCACGCCACATCAGCCAGCGCATCCTTCCACCACGCTCGCGTTTGGGCGAGGCTGTCGGACAAACATTGGGGGCCCGAAAATCTTGTGCGCTCGTGACAACTAGGCCGCCTCGGGCCGAGTCATTTCGGTCGCGAAACGCTCCCGGCGGCTGGCTGTGCAGCTCTCATGAAGTCGGCGATATCGCCTGTTGTCATTCTCGTACAAGCCGAGATCTTTCCCCGACAGCCTCGGGCGACAGCGAGAGCGGGCGGACGACCTCCGCGGGCTCCTGCATATTGTCCGAGGCAGTAGCCCGCGGCTCCGGCCCAGACGCTCCAAATCACGCGGGAGCAGGCGCGTGGAGCAAGAGCCGCTTCGCTGTTCCTTTCGCCGGGGCGAAGCGATAGTGAGCCGCGCTCCCCGGCGCGTTTGGTGCTGCTGACAGGGTCCGTGACGTTCACGGAGGTGGGCGTCCGCCAGGTTCGTGTGCCGGTCCGGTTGGCGACGTAGATTCCGGGCATGTTTGGCGGTGTCCGCGGCGTCCTGATCGCGGACGCTGTGACGGCTCGACGGGCTGGTCGCGGCCGGCAAAACGACCGCTCGCCGCTGAGGACGATGGCGGCGGAGGCTTCTGGCTACCCGTGCTGCAGGCCTTTCTCCCAATACAACGAGAACGTTGTCGGAATGCTCGCGCCGCACAGCGACTCCGAGACGGTGCCGGTGACCGCGATCGTCTTCTTGCTTTTGATGTGGCCGGATGTCTTGAAGCGCCCGCTGATCGTGATCGTCCCAGGGTTGGGATTCACGCCCGCGGTCGCGTCGTAGCTCGGGTCCACGTAGGCGGGACCCGAATAGGAGAACTTTCCGTTGCGGATCGGGATCGCCGTCGTGTAAGGGACGGCGAACGAGATAATCGTGCTGGATGTGCCATAGCCCAAGCTCGCAATCGCACTGGTGAGCGGGCAGGAGACGCCTTGGGCGTAGGGGTCGCCGATGCTGCCCCTGCCGAGTTCCTTGCCGTTCTTGTCGACGTAGAGGTCCACGGGCGCCCCGGCCCCCTGGTGGGCGGCGTAGACGCCGTCGTGAATCGAGCTCGCCCCCCCGGCGGCGTAGGCGACACCGGCGAGGGCCATGGCGACAGCGACACTCGTGGGCGCGACACGCGTCAACAGCTTGCTCATCTGCACTCCTCCCGCAGCTCGACCGCTTGGGGCAGACAGTAGCGAAACCCAAGGAACACGAGCGCGCCGACGAACACTCGCATCGCGACGGAAGCAACCGCCGCAGCTCACCGCCCGCGCGCAGCTGCGTCGCGCGACGAGGGACTGCGCGAGTCGCTCCTCTGGTTCTTGGTCGCGCCGGCGAAGTTGGGCGTCGATGGCCGTTGTCGCCGCTGCGCGCGAATCGGTTTCGTGACGTAGTCGTCTGTTCCGGCCTCAAGGCAGCGTTCGCGATCACGGAAGCGTGCGCGGTCATCGCGATCACCGGCGTGTGTCGCACGCCGTCCTCGCGGCGGCGCAGCTCGCGCGTCGCCTCGAAGCCGTCGAGGACTGGCATCTGACAGTCCATGAGGACGGCGACGGCGCGCCGTTTACCTCGGCCTGACGTCGGGCGAGCGTCAGCTGGCGGATCGGAACGCCGTAGCGGCGAACTGCTCGAAGCTGCACGGTGGCTGACCGGTGACGTGCTCGACGTCGGGCGTCACCCTGTCCTCAGCGCCCGCGGCGATGACCGCGTCGAGCTCGGCCAGTGCCTGCGCGAACGGAGGCGGGTAGGTGCTGGCTAGCAGCTCGACCAGTTCGGCGGTGGCCACCGGCTCGAAGGCCACGGGACGACCGCGGGCCGCGCCGACGATTTCGGCTACGCGCCGGTAGCTCAGCGCCTCAGGCCCGGTCAGGACCAGCTCGGCCGCGGGCCTCGTCTCGTCGAGCAGCGCGTGCGCGGCCACGGCGGCGATGTCGTCGGCGTTGACGAAGCCGACTCGTGCCTCGCCGGTCGCGGTTACGATGCGATCCTCGTCACGGATCATCCGTGCCAAATGGTGCTCACCGGTCACGTTCTGCATGAACCACGAGGGCCGCAGCACCACGAAGTCGTCCGACCCGCTCTCCGCGAGGGCCTGATGCACCACTCCGGCGGCCAGGGTGCCCATCGGAGTCACCGAGCTGCTGAGCAGCACCAGCCGTTCGATGCCGCTTCGGCGCGCCAGCTCGATGAAGGGCACCATCACGGGCGCGACATCGATACCGGGCGGCGGGACGAGGTAAGCGCGGCCGCAGCCATCGAGCGCCGACGGCCACGTGCTGGCGGCGTGCCAGTCGAACTGGACATCGCTGCCGTGCCGACTGGCGGTGCGCACCTCGGCTCCGGCCAAGCGTGCCGCCGCGGCGACGCGCGATCCGGTCGTCCCGGTCGCACCGGTGACGAGCACTCGTGCGCCGCTCATGACGCCTCGGTTGTGCCTGCTCGGTCGCCCAGCGCAAGCGGGTTCCAGTAGTCGCGGTAGGACACGATGCGCCCGCCTGCCGCGCGGACGACGGCGATGTAGCGCATCGAGTAGGTCCGGCCGCTGTCGAGCAATCGAAGGCGGGCGGTCATCTCCGCGACGATGGTCTCGGCGACGTCGGTCTCGTAGACGACCAGGTTGGTGATCGCGTCGTAACCGACGCGTGCGAGCAGCGGCTCGAGATAGCGCCGGAGGTTCTCGCGTCCGCGCAGCCGCTCGGGACGCCCGGGCGGGGCAAACGGGAACTCGAACTCGACGTCGTCACTGCACAGGTCGAGATAACCGGTGAGGTCGCCGTCGCCGAGGCGCTCCAACCCTGCCTGGAACAGCTCCGCGGTTGCCGACATGCTACGCCTCCTGCGTTCGAATCCGGACTGTTGGTCCGGCTGATAAGTAGACTATACGGACCGATAGTGCGATTGGCGAGGCAGGCTCCGCGACGTGACGCGCCCCCAACGATCCGACGCCACCCGAAATCGCGCGGCCGTGCTCGCTGCCGCCGACGAACTGTTCGCAACGGCAGTCGAGCCTGCCAGGGTGTCCATGGACGATGTGGCGACGGCTGCTGGCGTGGGCAAGGGCACCTTGTTTCGTGCCTTCGGCAGCCGGGCCGGGCTGATCCAGGCTTTATGGGCGCGCCGGACTGAGCCTCTCCGTCACGCGATCGAGAGCGGACCGCTGCCGCTCGGCCCGGGGACCGAACCGCGCCGGCGCGTCGCCGCCATTCTCGACGCCATCCTCGTTGTCAAACTCGACAACCGTCATCTGACGCTGGCGTTGGAGGAGCGTTCTGGCGGCGTGAGCCTGTACGAGCAGGCGCAGTACCAGCTCGTGCACCAACTCCTCAGCGACCTGCTGCGCGACGCCGGCCAAGGCGACGAAAGCGAGCTGCTCGCACACTTGCTGTTAGCGGCCGTTCGGGCGGATCTACTAGATCATCTGATCGGTGGCCGAGGTAGCTCCCGCCGCCAGCTGCGTGCAGGCATCGGCGCTGTAGTCGACCTCGTCCTGAACGGGTCGGGCGGCTGACGACGCGCCACGACCACGCGACAACGTGCTTTTCGTCATTTGGGCCCGCGCAGCCGGGCAGCGGAGGACGGCGTGACGGGGCGCAAACCGGGCCGGAAAGGCAGCGCGTTCGACGCCGAACGGTGGCGACGCACCTGTGCGCGAAAACGGGCGCGCCACGCCAGCCACGCAACACGCTCGCAAGGAACCAGTTGCGAGCGTCCGACACGCTCGTTGCTCCGCTCCTGCTATCGCCCAACAGCCCTCTGGGCGATTGCGGTAACGGACGGACGATCTCCGCAGGCTCCTGCTAACTATCCAACTCGGTAGTCGCGCTCCGCTCGGACCGACGCTCCCTCATCGCGCGTTGGGACAGCGCGGAGCTAGTTGGCGTTTGCAGCTGCTTTGTGTGGGCGCCGTCGTCTGCCTGCACGGTGGCGAGTTCCCGGCGGGCGTGGCTGACTCAACCTTTTGGTGGGCTGGGCTGGTTAATGGGGGTGTGGTTCGACAGATCGATGCGGGAAGCGTGGCGCGATCGTTGCGTGGTGATCGCGTGCGAGGCGAGTTTGAGCGGTTTGTTGCCGGCCACGCGGACGAGTTGCTGCGCGTCGGCTATCTGCTGGTCGGTGATCTCGCGGAGGCGGAGGATCTTCTTCAGGAGTGCTTCCTTCGTGTCGCGCGGCGTTGGCCTCGAGTGCGCGTGATGGATCATCCTGGTGCGTACGCGCGTCGCATCCTGGTCAACCTCGCGGTGGATGGCTCGAAGCGCCGGTCGCGTCGGCGCGACGAGCTCGCTTCACGTGACGGAGTGCCGCTCGTGGACCGCGCCGTCCAGGTGCGAGCGAGTGACGCGCCGGTTGGTGACGCGTATTCCGGGCTGATCGCGGCGCTGGCAGCGTTGGCGCCGCGCCAGCGTGCGGTGTTGGTGTTGCGCTACTTCGAGGATCTGTCTGAGGCGCAGGTCGCGGTCGTGCTCGATTGCTCGGTCGGGACCGTGAAGAGCACCGCGTCGCGTGCGCTCGCTCGACTGCGGCAAACGCTTGAGCACGACCCGCCGCCAGCCCCCGCAGGCGAAAACGGCGCTGTCCAACGGATAAGGAGTAGCCAGTGATGATCGACCAGCTCGAGATGAATCTACGTGACGCGCTCGCGCGGCGTGCGGCAGAAGTTCCCGCGTACGCGGCCATCAGGCTGAGCGCGCTCGACTACCACCCGCGAACGCGTCGCCTGCGGCCGCGCGTTGCGCTCGGGGCGCTCGCGGGTAGCGCTGGCACCGCGGGTGTGATCGTGTCGATCGTCGGCCTGGGAGCGGGCGCGCAAGCGGCGTTTGCTGGCTGGACCGCGACACCGACACAGGCCTCGAGCACGCAGCTCTCAGCTGACCAGTCCGCCTGTCAGGCCGAGCTGGCCGCGAACACGACGCTGGCACCGTTCTCGACCTCGCAGCTCAGCGGCTGGCACGCGGTGCTCACCGACACGCGGGGTCCGTTCAGCTATCTGATCATGCAGAGCGGCGACCACCACGCAGCCTGCTTCAGCGGCCCCGACTTCACCAGGCTCGGCGAATACGGGTACACAATTGACTCAAGCCAGCGCGCGGGAACCGACCAGGCCCCCGCCGACGCAATCACCGTCAACACCGATGGCACAGACCTCCTAGCCCCCAACGGCAACCCGTACACCGGCAGCGGACCAATCGCGTCAGCGTACGGGCAGATCGACGGATCGGAAGGGCCCGGCGTGACCGGAGTGACCCTCGTCCTTAGCGACGGCACGCACGTCCAAGCAACGACCGCGAACGGCTGGTTCGCTGCGTGGTGGCCCGGAAGGCAGACCGCGCCCGAGGCACAACTCACAACATCCACAGGCGAGGTCACGCAGCAACTGCTCACGCCGTCCGGCATGCCCTGCGGACCTACGAACTGCGCGGACTCGACTGGGGCGCCCGGGACCGGCAACACCGGAACCGGCCCGACAGACACCACCGGCACCACCAGCTGAACGCCCCGCACTGTGAGCCGGACCGACTTTGACGGAGACCGTTTTGGTTGGTTTCCTCTTTTCATCTGGCAGGCGGTGTCTTGACCCTATTCAGTGAGGGCCGCGTAGCGGAACTCGTGGAGGGCTTCGAACTCGACGGGAGGTAGATCGCCGAGCGATTCGTGAAGCCGTTGGGTGTTGAACCAGGCGACGTAGCTGACGATTGCGAGCTCGAGCTGACCTGTTGAGCGCCAGACGCGGTCGCGGATCAGCTCGGTCTTGAACGTGTCGACGAAGCTCTCGGCCATCGCGTTGTCGTAGGCGTCGCCGACGGTGCCGATCGAGCCGAGCACCCGGTGGTCGGTGAGCGTCTGGGTGTAGTCCTCGGAGGTGTATTGGCTGCCGGCGTCGCTGTGGTGGATCAGCCCGACGTCGGCGCCTGCCTCTCGTGTGGCGAGCGCCATCCGTAGCGCGTCGAGGACGAGGTCGGTGCGCATGTGATCAGTGAACTGCCAGCCAACGATCATCCGGCTGTAGGCGTCGATCACGAAGCTGAAGAACACGACGCCTTCCCAGCAGCGCAGGTAGGTGAAGTCGCAGACCCACAGCTCGTTTGGACGGCTCGCCGTGAAGTCGCGCTGCACCAGGTCCGGGCTGCGCTGAGCGCTCGGATCCGCCTTGGTCGTCCGCCACGGCTTGCCACGCCGCTTCGCGCCCTGCAGGCCCGCCTCGCGCATCAGGCGCTGGACCGTGCAGCGAGCGACAGGCTCACCAGCCCGCCCGAGTGCCTTCCACATGCGCCGATACCCATAGGCCAGGTAGTTGGCCTCGTGCGTCGTCTTGATCAACCCGAGCAGCCGCTCATCCTCCAGGACCCGCGTGGAGCGCTCGCCACTCGCGCGCTTGTAATAGGCGGACGCCGACACGTCCAGGGTCCGGCAGAGTGGCTCGACCCCGAAACGAGCGCGGTTCTCCTCGATGAACGCGCTCACTTCGATCGGTCTGTGTCGAGCTCCTTGGCGAAAAACACAGAAGCTGACTTCAGGATCTCGTTCGCCCGCCGCAGCTCGAAGTTCTCGCGGCGCAGCTTCTTGATCTCCTCGCGCTCCTCGCTCGTCAGGCCCTGGCGTCGACCCGTGTCGACCTCGGCCTGGCGGACGTGCTTGCGCAACGTCTCCGACGGCACGCCCAGATCAGCAGCGACATGCGCGATCGGCCGGCCCGACTCGAACACCAGCCGGGCACCGCGATCCAACAACTCCGTGGGGTACTTCCTCGAACGTGGCATAACCGGAGCGTCTCGGCCCGTGGGGAGCAATGGAACGGAAAGTGCCGATAAGGCCGAATGCGGCCGTTCTGCGCGGCTGCGATCGTCGGAGTGGGACTAGTCCTCGTCCTCTGGCTTCGCGCTCGTCACAGCCGCGTTGTCGGGGTCGTGCAGTGCTTTTCGGAGTACGCCGGCGAGCTCCGGCAGCAGGAGTGGGCAGTCGCCCCGGACGCGTAGGTGGCGGCGGCGGCGGCGGAACGGGTCAACCCCCACTCGCACGGCCCGTCCAACTCAGCAGGGGCGCTTAGCGGCACTTTCCGTTCCATTGCTCCCCACGGGCCGCAGCGCCATCCGCCTTGCCCGCACGCAATGTGATTTGGAACGGGCGGTCAAGCAGTCGGGTCTTTGTGTCGATGGCGTGTTATGGAGCGCGTTGTCACGCGCCCGCGCTTTCTCGGGGCAGTTGGTCTGGTCGCGCTCGCGTCGGCCGCGTTTGCGGTCTGGGTCGGGCTGCGGATCGGCGGCGTCCGCGCGACGCTCTGGGCCGATGACGGATCCACACCGATCGCGGCGATGATCGCGTGTGTGCTGTGCTGGCGTGCCCGGGCTCGCCACGACGGGCGGATGCGGCTGTTCTGGACGTTGCTGGGTTGTGCGACGGCCTGCTGGACGCTCGCCGAGCTGATCTGGGGCTACTACGCGCTGATCGCAAACGTGGCCGTGCCGGTCGTTTCCTGGGCCGATGTCGGCTATCTGAGCGCGATTCCCGTTGCGGTTGCTGCGCTCGTTGTCCACCCGGCGGCGCACGGGAGCGGAACGCGAATGACGCGTTCGGTCTTCGACGGCCTGGTCGTCGCGACCGCGCTGCTGTTCCTCAGCTGGACGCTCGTTCTCGGTCCGCTTTGGCGCAGCAGCAATCCCGGCACATGGGCGGGAATCGTCGGGCTGGCCTATCCCTTCGGGGACGTCGTGATCGTCTTCTTCGTCGTAGGTGCGATCCGCGGCATGACCAGCGGTGACCGGCTATCGCTGTGGTGCCTGCTCGCGGCGCTACTCGTCATGGCGCTCACAGACAGCACCTACACCTACCTCACAGCCTCATCCAGCTACACGAGCCCGGGCCTGATCGACGCCGGCTGGTTTGTCGCGTATCTCGGGATCGGGCTTGCCGCGTTCGTCTCGCGGCCCACCGACGAGGCAGTGCGAACCCCCGTACACAACCGACCGTCGCTGGCGTCGCTGATAGCCCCGCTCGTGCCAGTCTTGGTCGCGCTCGGCGTCGTTGCCGTGGAGCATTCGCTTGGCGATCACCTCGACCACGCGGCGTGGCTGATGGCGTTCGCACTGGTCGCGCTGGTGCTGGCCCGCCAAGCTCTGATCGTGTTCGAGCTACTCGGGCCAGGCAACGACTCCCACGACGGCACTAGACAGAGGATCACGCACGCCGCGCTACGGGAGGATCTGACCGCACCGGTCAGGCTAGGCGGCTATGAGCCCCACTGACATCCGCTTCGAACAGCCCTACCGCCCTAAGGTCACATTCAAGATGGCGGCACCCCGGGAGCGCTCCGACCGCACCAGCGCTCTGATCGTGATGGGGCTCAGCCTGGCCTGCACCGCCATGGCCATGTTCGATCTGTTGCTGCTGGCATCCGGCCACTAGGACAGTGCTGACTCCGCCGGACCTGCGGACCGTAAGCTTCGCTCGCACGGCGTAACCACCCCGGACCCAACGGGACCAGGCGCTTCCCCCCCAACCCGCCGCCGACGAGCACCGGACCCATCCCAAGATCATGAACGCTGTCGCAACCGCGTGGTTGGGAACGTCTGGATCGCGGCGCCGTCGCTACTGCTGCCGACGATTTGCAGGAGCCTGCCGAGATCGCCGGCCGTTACCGCTGTCGCCCATCAACGAGCGTCTCGAAACGTCGCGCCAGACGCTCGCTACGGACGACGACCATGCGCCTGGGTTGAGGGCGACGCGGCGCTCGCTCGTGCAAGCGATGCAGGAGTCGCAACACCGCTGGTGGGTCGCGTCTCTTTGGTGCTGTAAATCCGGTTCCCGGTGGTGGTTAGTCTAGGCGGCTGTCGCCTCCTCGGGGATGGTCTGCTCGTTGCCTTGGTAGCGCGCTCGCTTGAGGCGTTGGCGGTCGAGCGCGTTGAAGTTGATGCCGTTGGTCTGATGGGTGATCAGGAGATCGAGCACGGCCCAGACGAGGGTGAGGCAGCTGGTCTCGCCGGGGAAGCGTCCCATCACCTTTGTGCGGCGTTTGACCTCGCCGAGCGAGCGCTCGAGCAGGTTCGTGCTGCGCCACCGTCGTCGGTGGCGGACGGGGTAGCGCAGGTGCACGACCAAGGCGTCGAGGTCCTCGGCGAGGCAGCGGGCGGCGGCGGTGAACCCGCCCTTGTCGAGATCGTCGACGAGCGCCTGCAGCCTGCGCTTCGCGTCGGTCTCTGAGATTGCGTCGTCCAGTGCCTGCCAGTAGGCGTGCTTGACGCGTTCGCGTTCGCGGTCGGGCAGCTTCGCGTAGAGGTTCCGGGCGCGGTGAACGCAACAGCGCTGACGATCCGAGGCAGGCCAGCACTGCTCGATCGCCTTGATCAGTCCCGGGGCGCCGTCAGCGACGATCAGCATCGGCGCCCCGAGCCCGCGGCTGATCAGATCGCGCCCGAGGGACTGCCAGTCCTCGAACGACTCTCGCATCCCCAGCGACACGCTCAGCAGCACCCGCTCGCCGTCCTCGGTGAAGCCCCACGCGACCTGGACGCCCTCCTTCGGCCCATCGGGTCTGACGGCGATGAACGTCGCATCGAGGAACAATGCGACGAGCCGGATCTCGTAGAGGTCCCGGCGGCGGAACCGCTCGAAGCGTTCCTTGAGCTCCTCACACATCCGCGACGCGGTCGCCTTCGAGAGCTTCCCCAGCCCCGCCTCTTCGCACAACGACTCGACGTCGCGCATCGACAGGCCCCTGACGAACGCGCCGATCACCAACGCCTTCAACGGCTCCGTTCGCACCAGCTTCGGCGTCCTTGGAAACAGCTTCGACGCGAACGTCTCCGCAGCCTGACGGACCTGCGGGATCTGAATCTCGAGCTCTCCCTCCGCCGTCTGCAGCTTCCGCGGGCGGAACCCGTTGCGCATCCCGCTCTCCTCGCTGCGCTCAACACGCTGATCGGGCGGCCGGCGCTCATAGCGGGCACGCCCAAGCCACGCGTCGAATTCCTCCTCAACAGCGCGCTGGATAATCAACCTGGCGCCGAGCCTCGCGAGCTCCGACAACGACTCGCGCGGACTCTCACCAACCCCGACCGACAACATGTGCTCGATCCTGGCTTCTATTTCCGCCGACGGCGGTACGGTACGTCTCACGGCGTAGGCCTCCTTCATCGTCTTGCAGGACTTGAGGGAACCTACGCCGTTGCCTTGACAGCACCAGCGCTATTTACAGCACTCCTGAGACGCGACCC
>PLFX01000054.1 GCA_003138355.1 Solirubrobacterales bacterium | reverse complement strand
CCGCACCAGCCGCGAACGCAACTCCGCCCTCCCCGGCTGGCTCGACTTCTACAATCACCGCCGACCACACGGCTCACTCGCCCGCCAACCCCCGGCAGCTCGCCTCAACGAGCTGAACAACCTTCTCGGGTCCTACATCTAGGACGCGAAGTCCGGGCGGTGTCCACCCACCTGGACAAAACGACTAGGTCAAACGTCCGTTGCCCGCACAGCGAATTGGCGTGCACGGGCAGGTCATCACCGCTCTCCAGCGTATTTCGTCGGTAGTGACGATGGAAACCGAGAAGCGCCCGCATCTACTGCGCCATCGCCTCCTAGCCGGCGAGGCCTTCTACCGTGTGCTCGATGCCAGCGCCGAGTATGTCGTGGTCGAAGTCGTTTCGGCGCCGGGCCTCGAGCCGGGCGCACGGCTCCGCTTCACGCAGGCGGCAGTTGCGGAGATGTCGCTCGTGGACGAGTCCGAGTGGCGGCGCGGCGCGGCAGAGCATGGCGAAACGCAGGCCGACATTGAGGGCGCTCCGGTCGCGCAACCGGACCACGAACCCAGAGCCACTCCGTAGCGTTCTCCGGGGACAACCCAGCGCACGCGCTCGAGGGTCTCCGCGACGACCCAGCGCAGGCGCTCAAGCGAGCAGTCCGCCGGCACAAGCCCCGCGGCGGTCGTGATCCTCTTCTAGCTGCTCACTGCCCGATATGGGCAGCTGCGCCTCCTCGCGCGCCAGGAACGCCACCCACTCGACCGACTTCTCGAGGTCGAGGTGAAAGCCCTCGTTGATCAGCTTCACCAGAAGGCGCTGGATCGGAGTTGCGCCGACACGGTCTGGGTGCAGTTCGACGCAAACCGCCCGGACATGATCGGGTAAGCGCGCCGCCCCGAGCAGATCGACCTCACCGCCCTCGATGTCGACCATGAGATACGTCGACTGCGTTCGCGCGAGCTCGCGATCGAGCGACCTGACCGGGACGCGGATCTTGTGCCCAGCCCCGGTGGCAACTGTTGTCGAGGACCAGAAGTCGCCGTCAACGAACAGGTCGGTCTCGCCGTCCTCGATACCGAGGATCGCGTTGAAGATCGCAGGATGGAAGCCGTTGCGATGAGCGGTCTCGGCGGCCACCGCCGCGAGCTCGGGTATTGCTTCGTAGGCGACGACTCTGGCCTCGCCAATGAGCTGGCAGGCCCGTGCGGTGATGTAGCCGGTGCCGGCGCCGAGCTCGAGATAACGGTCATCGGGACGCAGGGTTGCTTCGAGCACCCGACGCTCCGGCTGCTCGTACCAGCCGGCATCGATCGCGTGCCGTATCGCCGGGCTCGCCCACCGGTCGTCGAGCTCGAGCCGCACGCCATAGAGCTTGCGCGTCGGGTCGCGGCAAAGTCGCCTGAGCGGCCCCTGCAACCGGTGCGCGATGATGGCGGCGAAGCGGCGAGCGTCGACAAAGAACGCGGACGTGCGGGCGGCGGTTGGTTCGCTCATCCAGTTCGCGGATCATGCCATGACGGGCCGGCTGAGGAAAATGCGTCGCAACGCGCGTCACGCGCCGGTAACTTCTGCAAAGAGTGGTGTCACGAACGCGTCGCGCTCAGCGCGAACCGGACACGGCGGAGCCTCCGGCGCTGTGGCTGATCGATCTGCGTCAAGACGAGCTGCTCGTCGAGCGCGCAGCACAGCTGCTTGCGGCTAGCGAGCGCCGCCGTGCCGACCGCGCGACGCCGGCCGTGCGCCGCCAGCACATCGTTTCTCGCGCGGCACTACGCATCGTGCTCGCGCGGTGGCTCCGCTGTCCGCCCGGGGCGCTGCAGTTCGTCGCCGACCCGTCGGGCAAGCCGCGGCTAGTCGGTGGCGCTCCGCATTTCAGCGTCTCGCACAGCGGCGATTGGGGGCTGATCGCGGTCACGCCGCTCGGGCCTGTCGGGGTCGACATCGAGCTCTGCGTGCCAATCAGCGAGCTTGAGGCGATCGCCGCGCGCGTGTTCGCCCCTGCCGCGGCGCGAACGGTGATGAGCCAGCGCGGCGAGCGGCGGGTGCAGAGCTTCTATCGCCAGTGGACGCGGATGGAAGCCCAACTGAAAGCCAGCGGCGAAGGCCTCGCGGGCGGCCTCTCCGGCGCCGCCGCCGCGCCCGCTCCGGGGGGCTGGACGTTGGCGGGCATCGACGCCGGCCACGGGCTGGTAGGCGCCGTCGTCGTCGCCGGCGCTCACAGCTGGCGTGATGCGATGCTGCCGGTTCGTGAGCTCGACCTGGGCGCCGAGCTGGCCAGCCCATAGGTCGCGCCGCCGCAGCCAATCGCCTGGCGCGGCGATCGCCGTCTCCACTCGGCGAGAGATGCCCATGGCACTGGGCGCTTTTCTACCCAGTAGTAGCCCGCAAAGTGAGAATATCCTAATGCCCGTGGCAAGCTCCACCGCTCGCGGGGTTGACGGGCTCGTGAGACGGAGCCCGTCGGTCCGTTCGTATGCCAAGCGCAAACTACGACCGCCGTGGCTGCGTCGAGCAAATGACCGAACCACGACACAGCTCACCGAGTTCCGTCGCTATTGCGAGCAGCGGACGGGACGGCAGTTCGCCGATCACGCGGCGCTCGATGCGTTCTCGGTCGCGGAGTTCCGGTCGTTCTGGCGGCTGTTTCTAGAGTGGTCGGGGCTGCGGGTCGAAGGCTCGACCGAGGTCGTCTGCACAGACGACCCGTGCGAGCGGGCAACGTTCTTCCCGAACCTTCAGCTGAGCTACACCGAAAACGTGCTCGGAGTCGAGAGCCCGCAGGACGAGGAGCGGCCAGCGCTCGTTGCCCACCGCGCCGATGGCGCGGTCGAGCGCCTGACCCGCAACGAGCTGCGCGGCCGCGTGCGCTCGTTTGCTCAGCTGCTCCGCGAGCTCGGGGTCTCGCCCGGGGACCGCGTCGCGGCCGTGGTAGCGAACAACCCCGAGGCGATGGTCGCAGGGCTTGCATGCGCGGCGGTCGGCGCGACGTTCTCGAGCGCGCCCCCCGATTTGGCGCCGCAGGCGCTGCTGAGCCGCCTCGAGCAGCTCGACCCGGACATCCTGATCGCGAGCTTCGAGGCGCGAGCGATGCCGGGCGACGCGCAGGTGCGCGAACGGATTGGAGAGCTCGCCGCGTCCTTGCGGTCGCTGCGGTTCGTTATTGCCCTCGACGACGCGCCGGCGCCGCCACTATCCGTGCCGCTGTACCGGGCGAGCGACGCTCCGGCCGGCGAGACGAGCGTGCGCTGGCCGCGGTTCGACTTCAACCATCCGCTGTTCGTGATGTTCAGTTCCGGGACGACCGGGCCGCCCAAGTGCATCGTGCACGGAGCCGGTGGGACGCTGTTGGCGCACGCGAAGGAACACCGGCTACACGTCGATCTGCGCCCGCAGGACACGCTGTTCTTCCACACCACGACCGCCTGGATGATGTGGAACTGGCAGCTATCGGCGCTCGCCTGCGGCAGCACGGTGGTGACCTACGAAGGAGCGATCACCGACCCGCGCACGCTCTGGCGGATCGTCGAGGCCGAGCGCGTGACCGTGTTCGGCACCAGCCCGCCGTACCTACGGCTGTGCGAGGCGACCGGCGTCTCGCCACGGGACGAGATGGCACTGTCCGAGCTGCGCGCCGTGCTGTCGACCGGCTCGATCCTGCAACCTTCGCAGTTCGACTGGGTGCGCGAGCATGTCGGCGACTTGCCGCTGCAGTCGATCAGCGGCGGGACCGACATCATCGCCGGCTTCCTCGTCGGCAACCCGGATCTGCCCGTTCGACGGGGCAAGCTCCAGTGCCGGAGCCTCGGCATGGACGTACAGGCGCTCACCACGCCGGGTGAGCAGATCGGCGAGCTGATCTGTGCGAACCCGTTCCCGTCACGGCCACTCGGCTTCCTCGGCGATGACGACGGGACTCGCTTCCACGCTGCGTACTTCGCCGCCAACCCGGGGGTGTGGACGCACGGCGATCTCGTCAGCTTCGACGCCGACGGCTACGCTGAGCTGCACGGCCGCTCGGACGGCGTGCTCAACATCCAGGGCGTGCGGATCGGCCCCGCCGAGATCTACAACGCGTTAGGGGACGTCGCGGAGGTGAGCGAGTTGCTCGCGGTCGAGCAGCGTGGTGCGGATCAGTCCGGCGAGCCACATGTGGCGCTGCTCGTGGTGATGCGCGACGGCCACGCGCTCGACACTCGGCTGGAACGCCGGATCAGGCAGGAGATCGCTCGTAGCACGACCCCGCTGCATGTGCCGCGACTGATCGTCGCGGTCGCGGAGCTCCCGACGACGCTCAACGGCAAGCAGTCGGAGCGGGCGGCCACAGATGCGATCAACGGGAATCCAATCAGCAACCTCGCGGCGCTGCGCAACCCCGAGTCGATCGAGCAGATCCGCGGTGCGGTCGCGCAGGCGCAGGCGCGGGCCGCCGCGGAACGAGCGGCTGCAGATGGCGCGGGCGAGCACTCGACGGAGCAGCACTTGCGGGCGGTCTGGGAGAGCGTGCTCCAACGCGACGCGCTCGCCCGAGACGAGGACTTCTTCGACGCGGGCGGCACGTCGCTCGCGGCAATGCGCATCTTTGCGCGGATACACGACGAGTTGGGTGTCGATCTCCCGCTCTCCTCGCTGTTGAGCGCGCCGACGATCGCCGCTCTCGCGGCGCTGATCGACGGTCCGAGCGCCGGCGCACGGTCGCCGATCGAGCTGGCGCCCGGCGACGGTGGACGACCACTCTTCCTGCTGCCCTGGTGGACCGGCGAGGTCCTCCACATGCGCACTCTTGGGACCCGGATCCCGACCGGCCGTCCGGTTTACGGCGTCGTGACCGATCCGGTCGATGAGACAGTCCCACGCGAAGCACGCGCCGCCGAGATGGCTGAGCGCTGCGTTGAGTCGATTCGAAGCGTCCAACCATCAGGACCGTACGCGTTCGTTGGCCACTCTTTCGGCGGGCTGCTCGGGCTCGAGATCGCACGGATCCTGACTGCGTCGGGCGAGGAGGTCGAGTTCTTTGGTGCGATCGACACCACAATTCACCAGCGTTGGCACTCGCGCGGCGAGCGGATCAGGTGGTACGCGCGCGCAGTGCCCCGCGGCCACCCGCGCGATCTGCGTCGCCTCCTGTGCCTGTGGGTCTGCAGACACGCAAAACCCGACGGGCGGCTGCACAACAGGGCACAGCGCGCGCTCGGGCCGCCGCCGACGTCGCACCCCGCCGACCTCGTCGGCTTCGAGGCGTGGCACTGGTACCGCCCGCGGCCGTACGTGGGGAAGATGACCCTGTTCCGTGCCGAAGTCGCGCCGACGCTGCTCGACTCTCTCCCACTGTGGCGGCGCACCGTGGCGGGCGGCGTCACCGTGGACTACATACCGGGATCGCATTACGACGGCCTGGACGACACCGCTGTGGACTTACTGGCAGCGAGGATCGCGGACCAGCTCAACGCTCCGGAGCGAGCAGCTCGCGCGCCCTTCGGCTCATCCAGTCGCGCTGAGTGAGCCAGGTCCGCTGCCGCGCGGATCGATCAGGATCTCGCGCGCAGTACGCAACTGGCCGGCGACATCTGACGCCACCTGGTGGCGAGAAGCACCTAGAGCGAACTGAGCATTCCCGCTCACGGATGGGCGGCTAACCGCGCCGCTACGCACGGCTGGGTAGCTTTCTCCCTGGTCGCCCAGCCTGCGAGCTGCGATCCTAGTTCGCAGGCGCCTGATTGCGGTGCGTACGGCGCGCATGCGGCTTTGTACGCACGGTTCTCTCCCGCTAGCTACGCTCGACGAGTGTCGTAGCCCCAATTCGCCGGACAAGGTGGGGATCAGCGACAGCCCTACCACTGGAGTCGCTCATGGCTCAGCTCACGGAGCAGGACCGACCCTCAAATGCGAGGCGCAAGCCGCGCGTGCCGGTTGCCGCCGAGGACGCGCCGGTGTTGCTCGTTACGACTGAGGACGCGGCCCTTGAGACTCACGCACGGCGCCAGGCCGCGCGTCCGGTCGTCCTCGACTCGAGCTCGCAGGCGCTGCGCGACCTGCGCTTGCGCGAGTCCAACTACCGCCGCCTGCTCGGTCTGGCCGACGCGCTGACTGCCGCACTCGCCGTGCTCGTTGCCGTCGACGGCGTCGGCGCCCGCCCGCTGCGCCTGCTCTACCTGCTCGTCGTTCCGCTGATGATCCTCGCCGCCAAGCTCGGCGGGCTCTACGACAACGACGAGCTCGTGCTCGACCGCACAACGCTCAAGGAGCTGCCGCGGTTGGTCAACGTAGCCTCGGTCGTGGCGCTACTGATCTGGCTGATGCGTCACTACCTCGTCACCGGTACGTCGGACACTTTCCACCTGCTGATGCTGTGGGGGCTGCTCATCGGGGGGCTCGTGGTCACACGTGCCGTTGCCCGACGCGTCGCGGAGCGCATCTCGCCGGTCGAGCGCTGCATGCTGGTCGGTGGCGCCGGCGTATTCGAGCGACTCGCGGGCAAGCTCGAGCACCTCAGCGGCGTGGATCTCGTCGGGCGGACCGACCCGGAGATCGCGATGGACCACCGCGCGCTGCACGAGCTGCTGGTACGCGAACAGGTCCACCGGCTGATCATCGAAACCGGCGTCGCCGGGCCCGCCGCGACGCTCGACATCATCCGCATGGCGAACATGACCGGGCTCCGGGTCAGCCTGCTGCCGACCACGCTCGGCGCCGTCGGCAGCTCAGTCGTCTTCGACGACATCGGCGGCCTGGTGCTGATGGGGGTACCCCACTTCGGGCTGAGCCGCTCATCGCTGGCGCTCAAGCGCAGCTTCGATCTGATCGGCGCCACGATCGCCACCGTCCTGCTCGCGCCCGTGATGGCCGTGATCGCGCTGGCGGTGAAGCTCGACTCGCGCGGGCCGGTGCTGTTCCGCCAGACCCGCATGGGCCGCGACGAGACCGTATTCAAGATGCTCAAGTTCCGCAGCATGCTCGACGGGGCCGACACGCTGAAGGACTCGTTGCGCGAGCACAACGAGGCCGCTTGCGCCTCTCTCTTCAAGATCGACGCCGATCCGCGGCTTACGCGCGTCGGCAAGCTGATCCGCCGCTACGGGCTCGACGAGCTGCCGCAGCTGTTCAACGTGCTGGCCGGCAGCATGAGCCTCGTGGGACCGCGCCCGCTCGTGATCGATGAGGACAGCCACGTCACCGGCTTGGACCGAGGGCGCCTACACCTCACTCCGGGTATCACGGGTCGCTGGCAGACGCTCGGCTCGGCCCGCATCCCGCTCAGCGAGATGGTCAAGATCGACTACCTCTACATCGCGAACTGGTCGCCCTGGACGGACCTGCGAATCATCGTCGACACGATCGCCTACCTCGCCAGCGGCGACGGGCAGTAGAGCGCGTCGACGGCGCGGAAAGCTCGTTAGCCCCTCCAGAGCGCGCGCCTCAGGATCCCTCCTCGACGCCCGCCCACGTCGCCCGGCGCGACGCTCGGGCGCGGCGGAATCTGCTTGCCGTCGAGGATCGCGGCCGGGACGGCCTGCGTCAGCCACTCGCTGAGCGGCGCGAGGCCGGCAGCGTTGATCGCGGCCGCGGTGCCCGGCGGGCGCCCTGCGGCGTTGTGTGCGTCCGAGGAGACGTTGTGGACGAGCTCGTCGCGCACGAGCTCGAGTGCGAAGCGCCGCACCCGCCCGCCGAACTGCCCGACCAGCGAGCCGGCGGTGATCGAAACGAGCGCACCGGCAGCCACCTGCGCCTCGAGCAGCCGGCGGTCGCGGTGGAACGCCTGGCAGCGCTCCGGGTGCGCGAGCAGCACCCCGTACCCCGCCCCTTGAAGTGCATCCACGATCATGTCCAGTCCTGCGACCACCGGCGTGAACGGCGGCTCGATCAGCAGCCAGCGCCCACCCCCGAGTGCGTGCGCCGCGAGCTGCCGCGCATCGAGATCGCCGACGATCGTCATCGCGATCTCCGCCCCGCCACGAAGCTCAACCCCGATGTGCTCCGCGCGCAGCCTCTCCCCCACCGCCTCGACGAGCTGCGCGATCGTGCTCGGGTCGTTGCGGTACTGCCAGGAGACATGTGGTGTCGCCACCACCGTCCGCGTCCCGCTGGCGGCAGCTGCTCGCGCCAGCGCAAGCGACTGCTCGATCGTCTGCGGCCCGTCGTCGATCCCCGGCAGGATGTGGCAGTGTAGGTCGATCACGCCGTGACGCAACACTACCCGCGCAGCGCTGCTGATCGTGTAGGCGACCGGCACTCGTAGCCGCGTGCGCGCCGCCTCTGTCATCGCTGGCGCTCGCGGGCGCCGCCGACCCTGGCACAGTATCCGCTGCCCTCGCCGGCGCCCCTTCCTTTGACGACCTTGCCAACAATCGCCCGACTCGGACGCGCACTGCCGCTCGCGGCGGCGGCTGGGCTGATCGCTGCCGGGGTCTTTGCCACCGCGGGGGTGTTGGGTCTCTTGCTGGTGCTCGCGATCCTGCTGCTCGCGGCGGGGCTCGTCGTTTGGGCCCGCGGCGCCGACGCCGCCGACCGCGCGCTGCTTGACCGCATTGCGACCGGCGGCCTGCTGTGCGTCCCCGCGGCGCTCGTCGTCTTCTTCAGCTTCAGCTCCGGCGGCTTCTTCCCGGACTCCGTGGCGATCGGCGACCTTGCCCTTGGCTTGCTGCTCGTGATCCGGCTCGGTATCGCCGAGCGTCCGTTCGCCTCGATCGGCCGCGCCGCCCTGGTGCCGCTCGTCGGACTTGCCGGTCTGGCAGTCTGGGCGTACCTGTCGCAGCTGTGGTCGCACGCGCCGGGTCGTGCCGACATCGGCTTCGACCGCGATCTGCTCTACCTGCTCAGCTTCGCGCTGTTCGCCACGGTCGGGCGTACCCGCGAGCGGCTCAGCTGGGCGCTGCGCGCGCTCGCGCTCGCCATGAGCGTCGTCGCGGCCTTCGCACTGCTCTCACGCGTGGCCCCGGACGTCTGGTCGAATCCCCTGGTCGCCCAGTCCGATGGCAGGCTCGCCTACCCGTTGACCTATTGGAACGCGCTCGGCGTGTTCTGCGCGATCGCCGGCGTGTTGTGCCTGCACCTCGCCGCGTCCGATGAGCGGCGCGTGATCCGCGTGATCACCGCCGGCGCCCTGCCGCTGCTCGGCACGACGCTGCTCTTGACCTATTCGCGCGGCGGCCTCGCGGCCGCGATCATCGCGCTTGCGGTCTATGCGGTTCTCGGCCGACCGCGCGGCCTTCTGTCAGCGCTCATCGCAACAGCACCGGGTACCGCGATCGCGGTGAAGGTCGCATACGACGACACGCTGCTCTCGAGCGCGAATCCGACGACGCCCGCCGCGATCCACCAGGGCCACCAGCTCGCGCTCGTCGTGCTCGGCGCGATTGCCTTGTCGATCGGGCTGCGCGCCGTCCTGCTAGCGCTGGATCGCCGGCTCGAGGGCGCGCGCTCGCCGATCGACGTCCACCGGCGTGCGTTGCGTAACACCGCGCTCGGCGCCGCGGCGGTAGCGATCGTCATCGCGATCGCGCTCGGCGCCCCGGGTGCGATCGCGAGTCGCTGGAACCAGTTCGTCAACCAGAAGACGGTCACGACGGGCGCGCTCGTTCGCAACCGCCTCGGCAGCACGTCGAGCAACGGTCGCATCGAGCTGTGGACGATCGCGATCAATGCGTTCGACGCGCACCCGATCGACGGCACCGGCCAGGAGACCTACGAGATCCTCTGGTACGAGCAGCGCCACGAGGGCACGGTCGTCGTAAACGCGCATTCGCTCTACATCGAGACGCTCGCGGAGCTCGGCGTCGTCGGCTTGGCGTTCGTTGCGCTCTACGTGCTCGGCACGCTGATCGGCCTCGCCCCGCTGCGGCGCGCGCGCGACCGACCGCTCTACGCGGCGCTCTTTGCTGCAGCCCTCGCCTGGGCGGTGCACGCCGGCGTCGACTGGGATTGGCAGATGCCTGCGGTGTCGCTATGGCTCGCCGCGCTCGGCGGACTGGCGCTCGCGAGGCCCGAGCGGGAACGCGGACGCGCGGGAACGACCGGCGCGATCGTCGCGCTCGTCGCCGGGATCGTGGTCGTCGCCGTATCGGTGCTGCCGGCGTTGGTGCTCGGATCGCAGGTCCGGCTCAACGCCGCGACCACCGCGTACGCGCTCGGCGACTGCACGCAAGCGGACCGCCTGGCGGCGCGCTCGATCGAGATCCTCGGAACGCGCGCCCCGCCGTGGCAGATCGAAGCGCTCTGCTCAATCCGCGAAGGCCGCTACGGGCGCGCAGAGGCGCAGCTACGCCACGGCTTGGCGGCGGACCCGGACGACTGGCAGCTCACCGCGGCGCTTGCGGCGAGCACCGCCGCCGCCGGCGTGGACGCGCGCGCGCAGGCCGCCGCCGCGCTGCGCCTCAACCCGCTCGACCCCGGTGTGAGGGCGCTTGCGCGAGCGCTGCGCCACGGCCCGTCGCACCGGGCTCGCGCGGCCGCCATCGCGTTCCTTTCACAGCAGTCGCTGATCGAGTCCGGATGAGCGGACGCGTCAGCGGCGAGACGTTCGAGCGCCTCTACAACGAGCATGCGACGGGGTTGCTCGGCTTCCTGACCTATCAGACGGGGGATCGCGCGCTGGCCGAGGACATCGTCGCCGACACCTTCGAGCGCGTACTGACGACACGCAGCGGCTGGCGCGGGGGCTCGGGCGAGAAGACCTGGCTGTATTCGATCGCGCTCAACCGAATGCGCGATCTCGCGCGCCGGCGCGGAGCCGAGACGCGCGCTCTCGAGCGCACGACCTCGCTCGTCGGAGCTGTCGACGAGATCGGCGCCGTTGCAGACCGCGATCTGCTCATGCGATCGCTGCAAACGCTCAGCGAGGAGGAGCGCGCGGTCGTCGCGCTGCGCTTCGGTGGCGACCTGTCGCTCGGCGAGATCGCGAAGCTACTCCAGGAGCGCCAGAGCACGATCGAAGGTCGCCTGTACCGGGGCCTGCGCCGCCTGCGCGACCTCGTCGACTAGAGACGAGCGGAGATTTCACCGGGCCAGTCAAGAAACGTCTTGCTCATGCGTCTAAGTGTTGATGGCTCGCTTCGACGACCAGCTCCCCGACGACGTTCGCGATATCGCCGAGCGGCTGTCCGCATCGCGGGCGACGTTCACGCCGCTTGAGCTCGACGAGCTGCGTCAGCGCGTGCAGCAGCGCGCGCAGCGCGCGCCAGGCCGACGGGGCCTCGCCGGACGGATGCATGCGAGGTGGGTGGCGGTGCTGCTAGCGGCCGGTCTCCTGCTGACCTCCGGCGCCGGGGTCGTGATCGCCTGCGAGTCGGTCGGCGGCGGCGGTAGTCAGACGTTCGGCACGACGAGCTTTCATCACGCGCGCGACGCCTCTTGGTGCCAGTACCACGGCCCCTATACCCGAGTCATCCACATCGACACCAGGCACGGGGTCATCACGGTCACCATCGTCTGGGACTGCCGCCACATGCACGTCCATTTCGACTATGGCTTCCCGTTCAACTGGCGCTTCGGAGACGGCGACTGGAACCATGGCAGCGATGGCGACGCGCCCGATGGCACCAGCTACGTAACCGTGTCGGCTGACGGCTCGACCTACACGGTGCCCTGTGGCGACGGGTGGAGCGGTGCAGGCTGGACGGGTAGCAGCGGCTCGTCCGGGAGCAGCGACTCGAGCGGGAGCAGCGACTCGAGCGGGAGCAGCGACTCGAGCGGGAGCAGCGACTCGTCCGGTGGAGGCTCGAACCAGGGCGGCTCGAACAGCGGATCCACCAGCCCTAACGTATCGGCCAGCGGAAACAGCGCTACCAACCCCACCCCCGCCGCGAGCAGCAGCGCTCCGTCAATCGCCGAGCAGTACCAGAACGCGCTCGCCGCGTGCCGCAAGCTGACGAGCGGCCAGAAGCGCAAGGCTTGCATCGCGAACGCGACGAGCCTCTATAGGCAACAAGAGCTCGCCGCCGCTATCGCGCGCTGCCACACGCTAGACGGCAAGCACACGCGCAAAGCCTGCATCGCGGCCGCACACCGAAAGTACTGACCGTTTCGGCACTAGGCGACGCGGGAGTAGCCGCCGCGTCGTCCGAACAGGCGTCGGCTCCGAGAATCACAGCCGGACACGAAGCTGCCCGAGCGCGCGCCCCTCGGCTCATCCAGTCGCGCTGACTGAGTCCGGGCCGCTATAGCGCGGATCGATCAGGATCTCGCGCGCCGCCCCCAGCTGGCCGCTGACGTCTGAGGCCACCTGAATGCGATACGGCGAGCTCGGCCGTGCACTCTCGCGCGTACGGAAGCTGAGCGCCATGCGTTCAGGGCCTGGCGTCTCGTCGAGTAGCGCAAGCAGAGCTCCCTCGGCGACGTCAGGAAAGTCCCACAGGACGATCACGGGGCTTGGGTCGGTGGAATGAAGCGCCCACGCCAGGGCACGGGAAAACGGCGCCAACCGCGCACCCTCACGCGGCAGGGCCGGCCACGGCAGGCGCCGTGAATAGCGCTCGAGGTGGTCGTCGCGCGGACGCTCGAGCAGCGTGAGCAGGCCCAGCAGCGGCAGGCGCGCAAGCTGGTCGGTGCCGATGAGCAGCGCGTGCGCCCACACCGCGCCGGGCCGCGGGCGCTCGGGCGCCGGCCAGATAGCGCCGAGCAAGTAGGCATCGAGCGCGGGTACGCCGATCCCGACGAGCTGGCGCGCGTCGCTACGCTCGAAGCTCGCGTCGACGTGAGGCAGCAGCTCGCGTTGCTGACGCGGGGAGATCGTGCGGGAGGCCGCTAGAAGCTGATGTCCATCGCGGTAGCCGAACAGCAGCTGGTCGACCGCTTCCATCCGTCGCCCGCCCGCTCAGCTGACGGCGTCCAGCAGCCAGATGATCGGCGCAGCAAGCGTATCGCGCTGGCCGCTCGGCGCGACCACGTACGCGCGGTCCCAGGGATCTTCACCGGCAAGGTTCGCCGGCAGTCCGGCGGTGAAGTCGCCGCCCTGCGCAGAGACACCGAAGACGGCGTGCGGTAGGCGCGCGACATTGCTTGTGAGGTATTGGTCAAGCAGCAGCACGCTTTGCGAAAGCCACTCGCGCGGCCCGAGCGCCGCAGCGCTGACGCTATCCCAGGCCGAGATGATGACCGCCACGGGGAGCGGTCGCGAGCGCTGTGCGAGCAGCGCCTGCAGCAGGTCGACAGCACGCGCGTCCGGCTCCATCAATGCGGGGCTCCAGGCCGGCGCTGCCGCAGATGGCGAGGCGTCCTCGCCTGCGGTCTCGGCAATCAGCGCCGGCTGCGGGTGCTCGAGCGGCTCGAGGCGGTCGGCGCGCAGGAACAGCATCGCCCCGTCAGCGCTCACCACCTGCTCGAGCAGGTCGGGATCCCACAGGCGCGAGTCGAGCGTGTGCTTGAGCAGCTCGCCGGAGCGATCCGGGATGTCAAGTGAGACCCGTTGCTCGCCGCGTGCGAGCTCAACGATCAACCGCGCCTGGCTGTCGACCTCGGTTCGCCGCACGCTTTCCTGGCGCCCGAAGGCCAGCAGACCGCGCGAGAGGAACTCGACGTCGTCAATCGTACGGACGATCCGGAGGTTCTCGGCGCGCTGGTTGACGAGCGTGCCGTAGAGCGCGACAAGCAGCGAGCTCTTGCCCGTGGCCTGCTCGCCGAGAAGGAGGAAGTTCACTTGCGTCGCCGCCACGGCAGTCGCATGCGCTCCGGTGCGTCGACCGGCCACTCATAGCGCTCGACCGGCGGGTCAATCGTTGCGCCAGGGCGCGCGATGAGCCAGGATCGAAGCGCACCGATACCGTCGTCCTGGGGGAAGTTCGCAGGAGCGGCCGCAGCGACGCGGATGTGCGGCGCGTCCGGATCGAGCTCGCGGACGCTTGCTGCGAGGTCGTGCTCGCGCGCGTGCCAGTAAGCAAGCGTTTCGGGATCCTCGGCGATCAGATCCCACTTCGTCACCACCATCGCGAGGCTGGCGCCGGCGGCGGGCAGCGACGCAGCGCCGATGCGCTCGAGCAGCTGGCGCACGCGTGTCAGCACGGCGGCGCGCACGGCGCTGTCACGCAGCCGCGCGCCGTCGACGATCAGCGCCAGCTTGTCGGCGCGTCGCACGAGCGGAATCGCAGAGAGCGCGATCTGGTTGTCCGCCAGCGCTCGAAAGAGCTCGCCCGGCAGGTCGGCGATCAGCAGATTCACCCCGTCGTTGCCACTGGTGAGCGCCAGGTGGTAGATCTGGCGCGGATCGCCCTCGGCGCGCTCAGCCGGCGTCCACGAGCCGTTCGCGACCTGGCGGCGCTCGTAGGCGAGCGCCTCGAAGGCCAGCAGCGTCGCGGAGCCGGCGAACTGCACGTCCTGGTTGGGGAGTCGCTGGCGCTCGTACAGGCGAGCGGTGATCGCCGTCTTGCCAGCCTCGCGCTCACCCATCCAGACGACCACGCGGCCCTGCCCGCGAGCGAGTAGCGCGCTCGCCTCCTCGGCGGTCAGCAGGGTAGCGCCACGCAGCGGCGTACCGGCGGGGGGCGTCTCCTCGGGCAGCTGCTGCGTGGCTACTGGCTGCGTGGGCCGCCACTGAGTCGGCTCGACAACCGGCTGGCGGACGATGGGCGACTCGGCGACCTGTTCTTCGACGGCCGCCGGATCGTTGGCCGGCGACTGCGGCTCCCACTCACTCATGACCGAGTAGGCGCAGTGCAAGAGCCTCGCGGTAGGCCTGCAGGGCGATCGCCATCTCCTCCCGGCGCGGTCCGCTTCCGCCGCGCGGTGCCAGCCAGCGCGCGACCGTCGGGTAGCTCTCGCTGCCCTCCGTACGCCAGCGCGCGAGCTCGCTCGCGAGGGGGAAGAGCAGCTCGTGGGGAGCGTGCCGCAGGCTGCCCGCAATGTAGGGACCCGCGGCGGCAACGGCGCCTTCCGCGTCGAGCATGTCACCCAGGGGCCCACTGACCGTGTCGAGGACGCTCGCGAGCAGGGCGTCGGCGCCGATTGCGGGCGCGGTGCCGTGAGTTCGCTGCGCTAGCTCGACCGCAGCGATGATCGGCCGGGCCTCGGCAGGGACCTCGCTCCAAGCCATCTCGGCGGCGTCGCACCACGCCTGCATCGCCCAGGTCTGGAGGCGTAGCTGCTCGCGCAGGATCGCGTGCTCGTCGTCGATCCGCGCGGCGATCTCGTCGATCCTCTCCGCCAGCGCGGCGAGGATCCAGTCGAGGCTTGTGGGCTCGCCTTCTCGTGTCGCCTCGAGCGAGCGCAGCGCACCGCTGACGAGCTCGCTCGCCGGCTGGTCGGCCTTCGCGAGGACCAACCGTCGCGCGGAGGCCGAGCGGTGCTCGAGTTGGCGGGCCGCATAGTCCGCGAGGCGCATACCCTCGATCGCGGGCTGGCGCTCGCTGTAGTCGGCTGAGAGGACGAGCAGCGAGATCAGCGTCGCGAGCTCACTGTCGGGCGCGACCGCCAGCTGGTCAGCGAGTGCGGCAGCGGCGAGCGCGGGCGGCTCGGCGTCCCCGACACCGGGGCTGTAGGTGGCACCGTTCGTTGCGAGCGAGAGCCGGATCGTGGCGATGACCCGCTGGCCCGCAGCTTCATCGCCAAAGGCATAAGCGACGACGTCGACCACGTTCTCACGCGAAAGCGCGCGGCGGAGCGCCTCGACACCGCCACGCACACGGGCCAGCGGTTCGCCTTCAAGCTCAACGGCAAAAGGCCGCCACCAGGCCGGCATGCGATCGCTCAGCAGCGTGCTCGGCAGTGGTTCTACAGCCATCGATTCTCGTAAATGCGGGCTCGCGGTCCAGCTAACGTGGGTCGCGCACCGCCGGTCGCGGTGCATTGGGCGTCCCGGCCGCCCGCCTGCACGCAGCAAGGCTGGCGGCTTTCGGTGCCAACGCTGCCATCGTCCGGGAAGCGGCGAATGCTAGCGGGCGCGCTCACGGCCCCACAGTATTGCGCCGGATGAGACTCGTGGTGCATCGCAACAGAGCGCCCAAGCCGGGCGCCGACGCCGTCCGGAAATGACGCGCAACCGTGACCGTCAACGCGGCAACCGGGGCCTCAGTGACGATCGCGGCTAGCGTCGATCGAGAGGCAGGTGAGTATCGTCACCGATGGGTAGACACCCGCAGCGTAATGTCCCAGACCTCGCATGCGGCTCCTCATCGTGCGAATGAGGGCGATCGGGACGAACGACATAACCATTCCGGCCCCCACTACGCGGCAGCATCGAGGCGAAAAGTCCTCATCAATGCCGCGGGCGGCGGCGTACGGGTGGCGGCCGGCGAACAACCCGGCCGGCGTCGCAGCTTCTCAACTGGCCGTTGTGGCTGGACACCAAGAGCGTGCTCCGACGGTCGCGTTTGTGGTGCGTGGACGGGGATTATGAGCGCACTCGCGGAAATGCCCGCCGAGGAAACCCGCATCGATCCGGCCTCGCTCGGGAAGGTCACGATCGTCCACGACTACCTCAACCAGCGCGGCGGAGCGGAGAAGGTGGTGTTGGAACTCGCCAACATCTGGCCGGATGCCCCCATCTACACCTCTTTGTACCGGCCGCAATCCACCTTCCCGGAGTTCCAGGGGCGCGACATCCGCACATCGCCCCTCAACCGCCTGCCGGTGGACAAGGGCTTCCGCAACCTCTTTCCGCTCTACCCAGCCGCATTCCGCTCGCTCGGTGAACTCCCAGGAGATGTCGTTATCGCAAGCTCGAGCGGCTGGGCGCACATGGCGCGCGTCGTGCCCGAGGCGCTCCACGTCGTCTACTGTCACACACCGGCTCGATGGTTGTTCCGGTCCGACTACCTAACTCATGGCGACCACCGATCCTGGCGGGAAGCCGCGTTCCGGCCCGCGACGCACGCGTTTCGTGCGCTGGATCGGCGGGCGGCTCGGCAGGCCGGCCTCTACATCGCTAACAGCGAGGAGACGCGGCAGCGAATTCGGCTTGCATACGGCATCGATTCCGCCGTCGTGCATCCGCCGGTGGACATCGATCGCTTCACACCACGCCCGCGCGGCGAGCGGCTCCTGGTGATCTCGCGCTTGCTGCCTTACAAGCGTGTCGACCTCGTTGTAAGAGCAGCGACGCGGCTCGGCATCGGCTTGGACGTCGTGGGTGACGGCCCGATGCTCGGCGAGCTCCGACGGGCCGCCGGTCCGGGGGTCACCTTTCACGGGCCAGTCGCAGATACGACCGTCGTCGAACTCTTGGAAAGCTGTCGAGCCGTGTGCGTTGCCGGCGAGGACGACTTCGGAATCGTGGCAGTTGAGGCTCAGGCCGCCGGAAAGCCCGTTATCGCCTATGGCCATGGCGGCGCGCTC
Source organism: Solirubrobacterales bacterium (assembly GCA_003138355.1). GTDB lineage: Bacteria > Actinomycetota > Thermoleophilia > Solirubrobacterales > Solirubrobacteraceae > Palsa-513. The sequence continues at coordinate 138,548 of PLFX01000054.1, read as the reverse complement.
GAAACGATCGACGAACACGTGACCGGGGTGCTGTTCTACGAGCAGACTGACGAAAGCGTCGCACAGGCGATCGCGGCGAGTGAGCGCCTGGAGACACCGCCCGATGTCATCGCACAACGGGCGCGCCGGTTTGGACGAGCGTCGTTCGAGAGGGGTCTGTTGGCGGCCATCGCGGCTCGGATGACTCAGCGCCCGCCCCCGCTTGCGCGAGTGCGGGGTGCGTAAAGTGTCGAGTTCGTCGCAACCGCGTCACCGTTCGCACCCGATAGCCGGGGTTGGCGATCCTCAGCTCATGAGCAAGCCGCGAACGACGGAGTCATACCCCCAGCGCGAGACACTCGATCCGCGCGCCCACATCCTGCCGATCTGGCGCTGGAAGTGGGTTGTCGTTTTGGTCGTGTTGCTCGCCGCCGGCGGAGCCTACTTCCTCTCATCGCGCATGCCCAAGCAGTACGTGGCGAGCACACGCCTCTACGTTCAAGAGGTCGACCCAGCAGCATCGCTCAACTCGTCACAACCGCCTAACGCTCCGAGTGCGCAGAGCATGCAGGACCTCGCCGAGCTACTCACCGCGCAGTCGATCACGACCGCGGTTGACAGACAACTCGGCTTGCCGCTCGGCAGCCGTCCCTCGGTGACGGTCTCACCTCTCGAAGGCGCAAACGCAACTCCAACGAGCTTTCTCGTAGTCAGCGCGACGGCCCACACCCCGGCGCTTGCCGCACGCGTCGCGAACGCATACATCACGTCGTTCCTTGCAGCGCGGCGTCAGGCCCAGGCGGCGGAAGCCACGGCCGACGTCCACGCTACCCAGCGGGAACTGGCGGCACTCGCGGATACGCCTGCGAATGCCGCCGAGCGCCAGGCTCTGCTCACGCAGGAGAGCCAGCTGCGCACCGCCGCCTTCAACCCGTCTGCCGGGGCGCAGCAGACGAACGTCGCGGTTCCTCCGAATGCACCGAGCTCGCCCCGACCCATCCGCGACGCCGTCCTTGCCGGAATCGTCGGCTTGCTGCTTGGGCTCGGGATCGCGTTCGGCTTAGAGATGCTGGATCGGCGCCTGTTCCGCGTGTCGGCGGTGGAGTCGCAGTATCGGCTGCCCGTCCTGGCGGTATTGCCGCACAGCCGGAAACCGCAGCTGACGCACGCCGGCCGGGCGGTTGTGCCCCCCGACTTTGTCGAGGCGATCCGCGCTCTACGTCTCAGTCTTGGCCTGGCCCTTGGCAACATTCGTCAACGCACGCTTCTCGTCACAAGCGGCCTCCCTGGTGAGGGCAAGACAACTGTCGTCCGCGACCTCGCACTTGTGTACGCGGAGGCTGGCGAGTCGGTGCTTGTGATCGATGCGGATCTCCGTCGACCCCGCATCGCAAATCTCCTGGGCGCGCCAGTACAGCAAGCGAACGCTGTCGGTCTTACGCATTTGCTGCGCGGCGAGGTGCGAGGGGATGACGCGGTATCCAGGGTACTCAGCGATGCCCCTCGGAAGACGGGCATCAACGCAGGCGTTCGGGGGGCCCGCGGCGGTCCGCCGTCCCGCGGGTCGATCGACGTGCTTCGTCACGGAGAGCAGGCAGCGAACCCCGTCGCGCTCCTGTCCTCGGCTGCGATGATCGACACGCTGGCCGCCGCTGCCCAGCGATACGACATCGTCATCATCGACTCCGCCCCGCTGCTCGCCGTTGCAGACTCCGTGCCGCTGCTGAACATGGTCAGCGCGGTCCTTCTCGTCGCACGCCTCGGGCTAGCCACGCGGGAGTCTGCGGATCGCCTCCACGCGCTGTTGGACCGTGCTTCAGCAACGAATGTCGTGGGCGTTGTGACGAACGACCTGCGCGGTGCCTATCTCGACGAAGGCTATGCCTACGACTACCGCTCCCGCTACGGCGAGGGAGGAGCATCTTCATCCGTTGCTGACATGCCCCCTCCACTTCTACCTAGCGATAGTCGCTAGCGTCGCTTCCGAGGACGCGTTGCGTCCAAATCGACCGGCGTTCCAAATTGCTGGACGCGTCTCTTAGCCCGGGACGCGCGATCGGCTTGCCTTGGGCTGGTGAGGGCAACTCCTCGGCCCTAGGCGGCAGACTGCGCGTGATCGCGCTCTGCGTATTGGTCGGAGGCGCAACCGCCGCAGCCGTCAGCTACGCACCGCTACCGCGGCTCCTGATCGTGATGATCCCGGTCGGCCTGGCCGTGGCCTTCGTCGTCTTTGCATCGCCAACTCTCGCCGCCGTTCTGCTCGGCGCATCGATCCCCGAGGTGCAGGACGTCACGGGTGGCCACCTCGGCCTGCACGTAGCGGCGAGCGATGTCGTGCTCGTGCTGGTTGCGGCGCGCCTCGCCATGGATGCCGTAGAGCTGCGACCGCTGGGGGTCGTGCGCGCGATACGGCCGGTGCGCCTCGCGTTCGCTCAGTACGGCTGGCTGGTTCTGGTGCTCCTCGCCCTGCATCCGGGCTTCGGTTCGGCGGTCAAGAGCTTCCAGCGGCTCGAGCTGTTTCTGCTGCCATTACTCGCAGGCGCGTATTTCGCCCTTCGGCACAAGCAGCTGCTCGTTCTCCGCGCGTACGTGCTCGCGACCACCCTGCTCGCCGTCGCCTGGCCTGTGCTCAATGCGCACGGGCTAGCCGGGCAGTTCCAGAAAAACCCGACGGGCGAGTTGATAGTTGGTGCACTCCTTCTCGTCGTTGGCGTTCGTAGCCTGCGGCGGTTGCTCCCCTGCATGCCGCTCTTGATCCTCGGGCTGGCTTTGACAGCGAGCCGCGGCGCGATTCTTGCGCTTGGCGTCGGCTTGCTCGTACTGTCGCTCATGAACGGCGGCCGCAGCCGGCGGATCGTTATCGCACGCACGCTTGTAATCGTGCTCGCGGGGGTTGCGGTGTACCCCTGGCTGCCCAGCGACGTGACGGCGCGTCTCACAACCTTCTCGGGGTCGCCAGGGACAGCAGGTGCGTACGCGATCGACCTTCGCCGTCAATACGACCACGATGCGGAGCAGCTGATCGCTGCACATCCGTGGACGGGAGTCGGGGTCGGCAACTACCTCGCCGGGAGCCCGCTCAGTGGCACCCAGTCGACCGATCCGCACAACGTGCTGCTGCTGGAGGCGGCCGAGGGCGGGTATCTGTTCCTCGCAAGCTTCCTCCTGCTGATCGGAGGTACGGCTGTTGCGCTCTGGCGCATGCGCTTAGTGCCACTGGCTCCGGCCGCGGCAGCCGTGCTCCTAGCGACGGCCGCACATGGCCTTGTGGACGTCTTCTGGGCGCGCGGCACGCCGGTCCTCGGCTTTCTCCTAGTCGGGATGGTCTGCGGTCTGGCGAACCGGCCGCTGGAGGTACCGCCGTGAGCGGCCGTGGCGTGCACGCCGTCGTCGTTGCCTACCACGCCGCGGAACAGCTGGACCGTGCACTGGGAGGCATCGCGGGACACGTGCCAGTGACCGTCGTCGACAACTCCGCGTCGGTCGAGGTTGCCGCGGTATCGCGGCGCCATGGCGCCGCGTACGTCGAAACGGGAGCGAACCTCGGGTTCGCGGGAGGCGTGAACGCCGCGCTGGCACTGCTCGAGGACAACCGTGCGGACGTCCTGCTGGTGAACCCCGATGCCGTCGTGACGCCTTCGGCCATCGCCGAGCTCGAGTCATTCCTACGCCGGCCGGAGAATGCACGGGTCGCAGCGGTCGCCCCCCGCCTGATCGGGGCTGACGGCAGCGACCAGCGCGTCCTCTGGCCGTATCCGAGCCCGATGCGCATGTGTGCAGAGGCCGTCGGGCTCGGTCGCCTACCAGCGCGCCGCAGGTTCGCCGTCGGTGCCGTGCTGCTGCTCGCGCGCGACGCCGTCGACGACGTCGGTAGGTTCGACGAGCGCTTCTTTCTCTACGCCGAGGAGACCGACTGGCAGCGCCGGGCGAGCCGTCGCAGCTGGTCCTCGGCGGTCTGCATGCAGGCGATCGCCGATCACGAGGGCGCCGGTACGAGCAGGGACGCGCGGCGACGCGAAGCGCTGTTCCACGCGGGGCAGGAGACCTACATCAGGAAGTGGCATGGAGCCGTCGGCTGGTGGTGCTACCGCGCCGCGGCGTTCGCTGGTGCCGCGGGACGGATGCTCGTGCTGACCGGGAGGCGGCGCCGCGAGGCTACGCGGCGGGCGCTCATCTATCTCGAGGGGCCGCGTCGCTGCGCCGCCCGAGGCGGCGACTGACGATGCCGCGGGTCTTTCACATCGTCGTCACCAGACGCTTCGCCGGGGTCGAGCGCTACGTGTGTGACACCGCCGCCGAGACGGCCCGGCGCGGCTGGGAAGTCGCGGTGGTCGGCGGCGATCCGGCGCGGATGCCCGACGCGCTTGGTGCGGGAGTCCGCTGGGAGCCGGGGGCGACGCCGGCCGAGTCGCTACGCTCGGTCTTGCGCCTCGGACGATGCGATCTGTGCCATGCCCACATGACAAAAGGCGAGGCGGTCGCTGTCGCGACGCGACTGGCTCACCGCGGACGCGTCGTCAGCACCCGACATTTCGCCGCCAGGCGGGGCGCGAGCCGCGCAGGGCGTGTCCTCGCTCCGTGGATCGCGGCTGGGCTCGACCGTCAGATCGCGATCGGCGACTTCGCCGCGCGCAACCTCGAGCGTCTGCCGGATGCGACGCTCGTCTCCGGGGTGCCCGCCTCGCCTTGCCTCTGGCGCGCCTCGAACCGCGTCGTGCTCGTGTTGCAGCGTCTCGACCGTGAGAAGGACACTCTCACGGCGCTACGTGCCTGGCAGGCTTCGCAGCTGGCGGATGACGGGTGGGCGCTTCGCGTCGTAGGCGACGGCGACGAACGACCGATGCTTGAGCGCTACGCGGTGTCCGCAGCGATCACGAACGTGACCTTCACGGGCTGGATCACAGAGATCAACGCGGAGCTGGCGCGGGCGGGCATCCTCCTCGCGCCGGCACCAGCCGAGCCGCTCGGGCTCGCCGTGCTCGAGGCGATGGCGGCGGGCGTACCGGTCGTGGCGTGCGGCGCAGGCGGACATCTGGAGACCGTCGGGACCGTGGCCGGCGCGCCCCTCTTTCCCCCCGGTGACGGCTCAGCGGCCGGCGCAGCGCTACGCTCGCTAATGCCCGACGCCGAACGCGAGCGACTGTCGGACGGCTGCCGGCGCGCGGTGTTCGAACGGTTCCCGATTGAGCGGCACGTGACGGGCCTGCTGATGGAATACGACGCTGCGCTCGCGCCGGACGTGCACGCGCGCTCTGGCCGGGCTCCGCTGAGGCCGCAGTGAGCAGTACTGGCCCTTTGCAGGTGGCTGCCGACTCGCGCCCGCTCCTTGAGCTCGTCGTCTGCGCGCTCGATGCGTGGGACGAGGTTTGGCGCCGCAACCGGAGGCTAACGGACGCGCTACTGCGCCGTCATCTCGAGTTGCGCGTCCTTTATGTCGAGCCATACGTTGATCCGCTCTACAACCTGGCGAGGGGCCGCCTGCCGGTCCCGCCGCGCACGGCCGTGCTGCGAGACGACGGCCGCCTGCACGCGCTGCGGCCACTCAAGCTGCTGCCACGCCGCTGCGGATCGCTGAGCGACCGGATGCTCGTGCGGCAGGTCTTGTTCGCTGCCCGGCGGCTCGGATTCACTCACCCGACGCTGTGGCTGAACGACGTCACGTACGCCCCGCTGATGAGCCGCGTGGGCTGGCCCACCGTCTACGATCTGACCGATGATTGGCTGCTCTTTCCCTTTCCGCCGCGCGAGATCGCGAGACTTCGTGCACTCGACGAGTTAGCGCTGGCGCGCGCAGACGAGGTCGTCGTCTGTTCGCCCAACCTGGAGAGTACGCGCGGCAGGCAGCGGAACGTCACGCTGGTGCCGAACGCGGTCGATCTCGAGCAATTCCGCCGCCTACAACCGCGGCCGCTCGATATGCCGGCCGGCCCTACCGCGGTATACGTCGGAACACTTCACGACGCGCGCCTCGACGTCGATCTCGTCATCGAACTCGCCTGCTCGCACCGCGAGCTGTCGGTCGTGCTCGTGGGTCCCGACCACCTCACGACTGCAGCCCGACGCAAGCTGGGGATTGAGCCGAACATCCGGCTGCTCGGCCCGCGTCCGCAGACCGAGGTGCCAGGCTACCTCCAGCACGCCGATGTCGTGCTCATCCCGCACCTGGTCAACCCGTTCACGGAGAGCCTCGATCCGATGAAGGCGTACGAGTGCCTGGCCGTCGGCCGGCCGACCGTGGCGACCCCGGTCGCGGGCTTCCGCGAGCTCGCCGACTCGTTGACGGTCGCGCCGCGGGAATCGCTGGTCGACGCCGTCACCGCCGTCCTGGCGGGCGAAAGGAGCGCCTCCGGGCCGTCGTCGGTGATTCCGACATGGGACGAACGTGCCGAGGCCTTCGAGGCTGTGCTCGCGCGCGCCGCGGGCGACTAGGAGAGTTTGGCGAAGCTCATTCGCCCAGTAGTGGCGGGTTTTTCGTCGGGCCGGTCATCGGTGATACCTCCGAATCGGGGACGGCTTACCCATGGTGGAAACCCGACTCGCTCACGACGTGCTCGGTACGCCGGATTGAGTGCCCGGACACTACGGAACGGTTCACTAACCTGGCCAGCGTCGGCGTCGGCAACTCATCGGACTGGCTCGTCCGCGGCGCCGTCCTCGCTCCCGCCGAGCACGATCTTCACTTGTCACGCACCGCGGACCAGCTGCGGACGCTGCTCAACAAACCGCCCCCGAAGCCGCTGGACTGGCGATACCTCAAGACCCACCACCGGAAGTTGGCAGCGACAAGGCTGTTGGCTCGAACGCCGTTCGTCTTCAGCATCGTCGCCACTTGGAAGCCCGGCATATTCTCGACGTTCCTCCAGCAGTCGCCCAACCTCTACAAGTACGCCGCGCGCTTCCTTATCGAGCGGCTGACTTGGTACGCCGACGACCGTGGGCGCAGGCTCAACCTGTTCTTCGACGCGAATCGCAGCGCAACGAGCTACACCGATCTCGCAGCGTACATGGCGCGGATTCAGAACGATCCCCACTGCCAAATCCGGCCCGGCTGCCTCGATGCCATCAAGCCGGTAAGTCCGACCCTCAAGATGGCGCAGATCGCCGACTTCTACGTGAGCGCTACGGCCTAGGCGATCGAACCGGACACAACTACCGCATCCTCGAACCCGTTACCTGCTGTCGGTCGCGCACCAGCTGTACCGCGAGCGCGGCGCGCGAGTGGGCATTGCTCCCGCTGCCTGTCCGTGGCATCGAGCGCGTCCGGCTGCACGCCGACTTGACGATCCTCGCGAGACTCTGGCTGCGCTGAGGGCTACGTATCCGGTGCGGCCACGGCAACGGTGTCACCCGCGCCATACACCATCGCAAGCCTGTAGCCGCACGCGACAAGCAATTCAGCCGCCGCCGCGCGGTCAGCGCGTGATAGGTGCTTGTGCTCGTAGCCGATGATCCTCGGCTTGCGCCGAGGCACGTCGAACATTCGCAGCAGCTCAAGGTCGTAGCCCTCCGTATCGATCTGCAACACATCGACGTGGCCGATGTCAGCATGGCGCAGCAGCGTGTCGAACGTCCACGACGGGACCTCTGTGACTTTCATCCTCGCGGCAAGATCGATGCCTGGCAGGTGCCTCTGTACTTGTCGAAAATGACCGCGATTGAAGGACGCGATCCCTTGCACCCAGCCTGGTAGGTCGTCCACTGGGTCGATCGTAAATAGGGGTCGAGTGCCGTCCTGATCGCTTATCGCGACATTAAACGTCTGTACGTCGGGGTGCTCCTTGTATAGGCGCTGCAGTGTGAGGAAGGGATGCAGCTGCGGCTCGACGAGTACAGCCTCCCAGCCGAATGCGTTGATTGATCGCGCAATGGGATCATTGGTGGTCCCGTCAAAGGCGCCAATCTGCAGCACCGTAACCGTCTGATCGGGGTTGAACGCGGCGATGTGAGCTGCGGCGTACTCGACATCGTAAGCTCATATGGCGATCGCAGCTTCCGGCGCACTTCAAGCCCGGCGACACGCAGCACCCGATTGAATGCATGTACCGACCGACTCACAGCGCCCAACTCTACATGGGGGCCGGCACATCGCCGAACGCGCGCGATGAACCGGCGACGGCGGTGTTGCCAGACACGCGGTGCCGTAGCCCGTCCGCAGCCGATCACTGGCGCCGAGGTTACGGAAAACGGGCCACTACCGAGCGGGAATGGCGCGAGCCATGAAGCGGCGGGCGCGGCGCACAACCGCCCGTGGGACTCTCCAGGGCACCGCGAACCCGGAGACGCGCTTCCCTTCGTGGTTGTACACGCGCCGTCCGGCAAATACGCCGCACGGTGCGCCAGACTCGAGCGGTCGGGTCATCGCTGCGGCCGCTCGCCAGTAATCGCGCTCGCCAGCCAGGCGGTCGGGCCAGCCGTGGAGGATCTGGACCGGCTGGTTAAAGAACCCGGCCACCATGCGCTGGTTGTACTCGGATGGCAGCGTCGCGATCCGGAGACCAGCGGCCCGGTAGGTAACACGGCGGAATGACGGCTGGTCAAACGGGCTGGCGAGAGTGTCGTACTCCCGCAGCCATTCGGCCAGGACATCTTGCACGAGCTGAGTGGCCCGGTAGGCGATGACGCCCGTGTTGAACTCGGGGAACGACCTGGGCACGTCGTCGAATGCCATCGAGATCCCGACCGGCGCGTGAACGAGCGCCATGTCGAATCGGTCAAGCACACGGAACACCTCGCCGAGGTCGGCGAGGATGTACGTGTCGACATCGAGCTGCAGCGTGCGGTTGAACGGGCTGCGCTGCGCGGCGGCGATCTTTGCGCGGTAACCGTTGGGCTCCGCGAGCGCCACCTGCTGGTCGAACGGTCCGGCGACCAGCGGGTGGTCGGTGGCGACTGCTATAGGAAGGTCTGGCATCGCTCGTCGCAGCGATGCGGCGGACCTCGCAGCGGCGTCAACGAACCGCTGCCCGCCGACGACTACATAGAGGGCGCCCGCGTCCACGCGCGCAGTCTAGCCTTCAGCCGGCTACTCCAGTAACGGCGACGAAAGTCGACGCCCGTTCCGTGCGATGGGACCCGCGGCTTTGCCGTACAAGGGCAGAAGACGCTCGCCGGGCAACTGGCGCCGCCGCGGGTCTGGACCCTGGAAATAGCGCTTCGGCGCGCACCCGCTCGGCTGCTGTCGAGCTTGCAGGGTTCCTCGATTCGCCTGCGATAGCGGCCCGGATTCGCGATCTTGACGCGACCCGCTGGACGGGCCATCCGCGGCTACCCCCGATCCGAACGATAGTCGGGATAACGCTCGCCAACCGCGGATGGGGCGGCTCGTCGCAGGGCACGCGGCGCTGCAAGCCAACTCTTGCTGCGCGAACAGAAACCCGGCATGGGCGAGAACCTCGCGATCGACGGGTTCGGACCTTCCCGCCTACGCCAATGGGCAGCGGCACGTGTCGACGGGTGGCTGTGAACGGGCTCCGAGGAACGATCTGGACTTCCCCCGGGGCAGATCAGTCTCCGCGAAACCCAGGGCGGCTGAGACGGCCGCGACGGTACAGGGGAGAACGATAATCGTGAGGAAGCGGATCAACACCGAGCTCTCCGGTTTCGGGCTTTCGGCCGAAAACGAAGACGAGGTCGCCCCGCCGGTTGCGCCATGGCCACGAGACCAACGTTACTGCCAGCACGTAGAGGCGCTCAGAAAGAGCGGCCCGTACGGGCGACAGCTGCGTCACGAACCGCATATCAAACTCGAGACCGAGTCCCTCTAGCATGGCACGGAGGTCCTGTGCCGAGATCGGCGCCTCCACTGACTGGGGCTTCTCGGCCTCCGTGGTCTGGTGCCGGACCAGTCGCAGGCGCCACAGTTTGCGCAGCGCGCGTCCGAGCGGTGTCGCCTCGCAGCAAGGCTCGGAAATGTAAAAGAAGCCGCCCGGTCGCAACACGCGCACGAGCTCTTGGAGACAGGGCTGGAGCTGGCCGAGATGGTGGAGAAGCCCCTGACAGGTGACGCACGCGAAGTGGCCGTTGGCAACGGGGAGATTTCGCACGTCGCCCACGACGAAGCGGCATGTGCCACGTGAGTTGGCGTTGGTGAGCTTATGCTCGGCGATTGCCAGCATGTCCTGCGAGTGGTCGACACCCAGAACGTCGAAGCCGCGCTGCGCGAGAGCGAGGCTGACGACTCCCGTACCACACCCCATGTCAAGCGCGCGCGCTGGGCCAAGCTGCTCTGCTAGCCAATCGAGGTAGGGCTCAAGCAGAAGACGGTGGTACACGCCGTATTTGGCCGTGACCTCTGCATCGTAGTATGAGGCCGTCTCGCGGTGAAACTCAATGTCCTGTAGAGAGAAGTCGTCGTTCGCGATGGCGACTGGTGTATACCAGACATCCGCTGGCCGCCCCACCCGCGAGCGTGTAGCCGTAGTTGCTCGCGGAGCGGAGCCGCTGGTGAGACGGAGCGAGCTCCCCCCGGCGATGCACGACTGCATCGAGCAGTTCCACAAGGCCCGACGCGCGGCACTCCGCGCTCTGCATGCTTACACCCGCCGAGGCCGAATCGCAACTCGCTCAGTATGACGTCAGTACCGCCGACATCAGAACAACCGGGTCCGCGTGCGTTAACGGCCGGGCGCCGCCCGCGTCCCGCGTGGCCGCCCTGCGGCGTACTCTCCCGTGACCCGCGCGAGCCACGGACGCTGCTCCGGCGAGCGCATCAGTCGCGCTGACCGCCGCCGCGCGTGTCGGTAAGGTCGAGGGAACGACGGGGAGTGGTAGCGCGCGCGTCCTGCTCTGCTCGGGCTCTAGCAACGCAGCATGCCACAGTCGCATCCGCGCAGCCGTCCTGAGACTGCGTGCGACTGTCGTAAGACGACTGGCGCTGTCAACAGCTCGGTCATTGCGGGACGCTGTCAGTCGCTGCCGGTGCTGACTGGTGGACGGCTGCGCCTGCGCCAACCGACGTTTCGATCGATGCATCGTCCGTGGTCCCAAGCACGCGGACGACCCGTGCGGGCACGCCGACACACACCGAGCGCGGTGGCAGCTTGCCGCGAACCACTGCGTTCGCACCGATCACCGCGCCCTCGCCGATCCGCGCGCCGCGTAGCACGGTGACCTTCGAGCCGATCCATACGTCCGGGCCAATCACGATCGGCGCGATGACCATCTTCCCCGAAGAAGGCGGCCATCCGACGGCGTGATCATGGTCGCGAACCGAGACTAGCTCAGCCACGTATGTCCCGGCTCCGATCGTAATCGAGTCGCCCGCTGCGAGCGCGCAATGGCGACCCAGTGACGAGCCGGGCCCGAGCTCGATCTGCCCCTCACCGTAGACCTCGATCGTCGTCGCTTCGTCGATGCTGCACCCCGCCCCTAGCTGCAGTCGCGCGTGTGGGTCGATCACGAACCTGCAGTGTCGGCCGATGTGTACACCCGGACCGACCGTGATGCCACGATGCATGAGAGGCCAGCAGCGTGCCCTTAGCGCCGCCCGGTAACGCCGCGCGCGACGCTGAACTCCGTGCAGCGTCATCGGCGGGGCGTGACCGGCGCGCATCCCGGCTGCAAAGCCACGCTGGGGTTTTAGCACCTCCCCGGTGCGGGTGCGGTAGGGCCCTCGACCGCTGGCCGGGCGGCGTGCACCGAGGGGTGCGTTGAGCGAGACTCGCAGCTTGCGGCCAATACAATAGGTCGATGCGGCGCGAGCGTACTCCGATTGGGCGCGGCCGCGAACCTGTCGCGGTGCCAGCCCGGCGCTAGTGGTCGGCTTTCGCCGGAAGAAAGCGACCTCGGGGTCGTACGCGACACCTCTGCGCGCGCTCCTCGGTCCACAGCGCTTTCCAATCGCGGGGCTCGCCGCGACCTCGATGATTGCAGGGTTCAGCGAGGCTGCGATCCTCGCCACGGTGGCGCAAGCGGCCGCGACACTCGTTGACGAACGGCGTACTGTGCACACAACAATCGGGGCTCTGCACGTCAACGCGACCCTGGGTGTGCTTCTGGCGGTCGCGTTCGGGTTGGCGATCGCGCGACTCGCGCTCCAAGTGCCGCTCGCGATCCTACCAGCGAAGATCGTCTCCGAGGTACAGGCAGGGATGCAGCGTCAACTATTTGCCGCATTCACGTCCGCTTCGTGGACCGAGCAATCACGCGCTCGCGAAGGCCACCTGCAGGAGTTGATGGTTAATCAGGTGCTGCAGGCGACGTTGGCCGCGATAGCTGTGACCGGACTCTTGACATCCGCATTGACGCTGCTCGTGCTCGCAGTGTCGGCGCTGCTACTCAACGTGGTGGCCGCGCTTGGTGTGATCACGACTGCCGTCGTCTTGTTCGGTCTCCTGCGCCCGCTCATCCTGCTCGTGTCGCACCGTGCCCGGGCGCTTTCGCAGGCTCAGATGGACATGGCCACGGCCGTCGGGCAGGCAGCGCGCGTAGCCGAGGAAACACAGGTGTTCGGCGTGGCCGCAGCCCAGGGCCGTCGGATGGACGGGCTAATCGACACGGTCCGTAGCTTCTTCTACCGCACGCAGATCCTCGTCCGGCTGTCGCCTGGGATCTACCAGAGCGCGATCTACATCCTTGTGATCGGCGGGCTGGCGGTCTTGTACGGCGCTCATTCCGGGCACGTCGCGTCGCTCGGAGCGGTAGTGCTGCTGCTGATCCGGGCTGGCGCATATGGCCAGCAGGTGCAGGGCGCCTACCAGACCTTCCGCGCGAACCGCCCGTTTGTGGAGCGCGTGCAGGAAACTGAACGACAGTACGCAGCGAGCGCAGCGGTGAGCGGTCGCCGACCGCTTCCCAGGATCGAAAGCCTGGCGTTTGAGAGCGTCAGCTTCGCCTACACCCCCGGCCGCCCGGTGTTAAGAGATGTCGACTTCGAGGTTCGCGGCGGTGAGACGATCGGGATCGTCGGGCCGTCGGGGGCAGGGAAGTCGTCACTGATTCAGATTCTGTTGCGGCTTCGACCGCCGACGCGCGGACGCTACGTCATCAACGGGCGTCCGGCTGACGAGTACTCGCGCGAGGACTGGAACTCCCGCATCGCGTACGTGTCCCAGGAGCCGCGCCTGTTGCATGCCTCCGTTGTCGACAACATCCGCTTCTATCGCGACATCGATGACGCCGCCATCGAGGAGGCCGCGCGCCTGGCGCGAGTCGACGCCGACATCCGGAGCTGGGCGAGCGGTTACGAGACGATCATCGGGCCGCGCGCCGACGCCGTGTCGGGCGGCCAGCAGCAGCGAGTGTGCATCGCGCGGGCCCTGGCCGACCGGCCCGAGGTGCTTGTTCTCGATGAGCCTACGAGCGCACTCGATCCACACTCGGAGAGCCTCCTGCAGGAGTCTCTTGTCGCGCTGCGCCGCCAGGTTACGTTGTTCATCATCGCTCATCGCATGTCGACGCTCGACATCTGCAACCGCGTGATGGTCATCGTCGACGGCCGGCTCGAGGACTTCGACACGCCGGCGCGTCTGAGGCGGAGCAGTTCCTATTACCGCTCGGCGTCGGCGATCGCAGGCGGCGCCGCCGAGGCTCGGTCGTGACTGCGGCTACACCCGACCCCGGGGCACGTCCGCTTCGTGCCCCGCGCGCGCTCGATCACCGCGGACGACCGGGTACCTCAAGGAGTCACCCACTGCGCTGCCTGCTCTTCTCGCCGGTTGCACCGCCGGATCCGCGCAACGGCGACGCGCAGTACACGGAGGATCTCGTACGGAGCCCGCCCCCCGCGGTCGAATACGTCCGCTACACGGACGCGCTCGCCAGCGGCGAGATCGCATGGGGGCCGTCGTTGCGCAGCGCCGCGACATGGCGAGCGCCGGCGTCGTTGCTTCCGGCCGCCGTCCGTCGCGCCGAGCTTCGGCTCGCGCGCCGTGCGGGCCTGCTGCTGCCAGATCCGGTGCGCTGGATCCGGATCCGCGGGCGCTTCGACCTGGTCCACCTACACTGCATGCCCGTGTGCTTTCTCGGCCCACGGCCGCCGGTCGTGCTCAGCGACTCGGCGGGGACGTTCTGGTATTGGTCGGCGGTGCACCGGATCCCCGAGGACCGAGTGCTCCGGCTAATCCGCCGCGAAGGCCGTGTGGCGCGGCGCATGGGGTACCTGCACCCGACCGCCAACCCGGCCGGGGACCGCTTGGTGTTCTTTATAGAGTCGGGTATCGCCCTCGCGGCTCAGATCGGTGTGGACGCGTCGAAGGCGGTGATCTGCCCCCCCGGCGTTCCCTGCTCGCACTGCGAGCCGCGCAGCGACGGGCGGACACTCGTGTTCGTAGGCAAGGCGTTTGCGGTCAAGGGCGGTCACGACGCGCTGCGCATCTTCGAGCTGGTGCGGGAGCGGATCGCCAATGCGCGCTTGATCGTTGCCGGTCCCGAGCCGCCCGCGGCGGTCCCGGACGGCGTCGAATGGATAGGGGCCGTAACGCGTGAGACGCTCTACGATCAGGTGTACCCGCGCGGGGACGCATTCCTGTACCCGACTCGCTTCGATTGTGCGCCGCTCGTCGTGCAGGAGGCCCTCGCCCACGGCCTGCCCGTCTTGGCACCCCGCATCATGGGTCTGCCGGACCTCGTCCGCCACGGCGAGACGGGCTACCTGTTCGAGCCCGGAAATATCGCAGAAGCGGCAGCCGCCGCGATCGCCTTGCTCGAGGATCCCGCCGCGTTGAAGCGCAGCCGGGCAGCGGCGCTCGCGGATTTCGAGCGGCGCTTCTCGATCGCTCGGCGCAATGAGCTGCTCGGCGATATTTATAGGTCGGTCGCGCCATGAGGACAGTGTCGATGGTTCGGATGGCGTCCGCAGCGCCGATGGGCCAACAGCTGTACGAGTCGGAGCTGCGTTCCGCGATCGTCCGCGAGTTCGGCGATCAGTGGCAGGTCGACGATCGGGTGGTGCTACCGCTGCGCGCGGCGGGGTGCCGGGGCCGCCGGCTCCCACTGCGTCTGGTGTGGGCCGCCCCGTACCCGCTTGCCGCCGCGATTGGGGCGCTCGAGTATGGCCAGGCCGACCTCGTCCACCGCATGGACCTGCGGGCTCCTCCGTCCGGCCGTCGCGAGGTTCTGACGATTCACGACCTTTGTCCGCTGCGCTTCGACGACGAGGGTTCGCTGCCGCACTGGGCCGGGCGCAGCGCGCGAGCCGCCGCCGCCGTCATCTGCCCGTCGGAGTTCGCCGCCAGTGAAGCTCAAGACCTTCTCGGCGTACGTCGCACCCACGTCGTGGCCAACGGCGTTGACTTTGATAGCGCAGCGGCGGCGCCGCTGACGTCATCCGAGCTCGGCCAACTCGGGCTGGGGGGACCGCTTGTCGTGCACGCTGGGGGCGCGACCGTCCGGAAGAACCTCGAGCTGCTCGCGACGGCCTGGCCGGCCGTGCTCGCCGAGCATCCGGACGCGTGCCTTGCGCTGTGCGGGCCGCCCCACATACGCCGCGACGAACTACTGCGCGGCCTTCCGAGCGCGCGCTATCTTGGCTACCGGCCCCGGCAGTTCGTCGCGAGCCTAATCCGCGCCGCCGCAGTTGTCGCGGTGCCGTCCGGCTACGAGGGCTTCGGCCTGCCGGCGCTTGAGGCGATGGCCGCCGGCGTCGTTGTGGTCGCGGCAGCGTGCGGCGCACTCCCGGAGGTATGCGGCGACGCAGCACTGTTGGTGCCCCCGAAACCGGCCGAGTTCGCGGCCGCGATTGGCGCGGCGATCGTCGGCGGTGACGCGGTCGACTCTCTCCGCGCGGCCGGTCGCGCGCGGGCGGGCCTCTTCTCGTGGGAGCGAGCCGCGCGCGAAACGGTTGACGTCTATGCCGAAGCTCTGACCTGATACGCGCCGTGATCATGCCCTCCTAACCAGCGAAGACTGCGTGGCAATGTGGGCGCGGCTCCGTCAGGAGCGTTCGGCGAGCGTTTCTCCGAGCACTCGACCGACTGCGGCAGGTGACCGCGAGGTGGCACGAGATTGGGCGAGAGTTGCTCGACGTTCACACGTCAGGAATGCAGCCCGACGCGCCTCACCCAGTCGGCATCGTCTTCGTAGCTGAGGCGAATGAGTACATCACCATAGTGCGCCTGAAACGCTTCGGCGTGGCGCGGCTCGAAGTGGTTGACCCAGTCGCCGGCGACGCCCTTGCGGTAGTGACTGGTCACGTCTTCGACTCCGCGTACACGTCCCGTCGCCTTCGTCTCGAAGCGTTGGGCATAGACGGTCCCCAAGACGAGCTCGCCGCTCGCTGGGATGGTCCGTCTCAGGAAGCTCAGCGATCGTCGCTTGGACAGGCGGTTGAGCAACCGCGTGGTCCATATCCGAGTCTGGTCTCGCGCGCGAGTTGGTTCGTCCTCGACGAGCAATCCGAGGTGGCGGAAGATCTGAACGAAGCTGTCATACGGATGGAGTGTGAGCTCCTCCATCTTGAGCTCGAGGACAGAGTCGTCAGTGTAGTCCCAGTCACCGATCTGCTGTATCACGGTCTTGTCGAACTCCATTTCCAGGAGTAGGCCCTCCTGCGGCGACACGCTCTGCAATGCCCGCCGGTGCGCGAGCAAGTGCGGTAGGCCCTCGACCGGGTGACTGTTGAGGTGCGAGAAGTAGCCAGAGACTATGAGGTCGCGCGGATCGCGAATCACGTGAAAGGCGCGAAATGGTCGCAAGATTTCGGCGAGCTCGCGATCAGCGCCGTGTACGGTTACGAGGTCCACGCCGCGAGCATCGACCTGCTCGCGGAGTTCGCTACGGTCGAACGGAACCGGCGGCTCCCCCTGGATCCTGAACTGCCCAATGGCAGACGGCGCGAGCAGGTCAAATGCAGCAACTTGATGGAGGCCGATCTCATCCATGATGCGCGCCAAGATGTCGCCTAGCCACGTCGAGGCGCATTTGTGGTGGCCGTAGTAGGCGAGCAACGGTCGCCGGTCTGTGCGAGGTGCGAGGCGCGACGTCATCCCGGTCGCTGGCCACATTCCTCGCGGTTCGCCGTGCCGCCGTTGCTGAGTCGCTGCATTTGCGATCAGTGCGTGATGCGCTCGTAGAGTTCGCGGTATTGCGGCGCGATCACGCGCCAGTCGAATCCGGCAGCGCGCGCCCCGCCCGACCGGCCCAGCTGCGCGGCGAGGCTTCGATCTGAGAGCAAGCGATCGATCGCCGTGGCGAGTGCGATCGTATCGCAGGGATCGACAACGAGCGCGTCTTCGCCGTCGCTCACGATTTCGCTTGCGCCGCCATGACTCGACACGATCGTCGGACACCCCGCTCTGAGCGCCTCGATGACGACAATCCCGAAAGGCTCGACGCGCGATGGCATGACAAACACCCGGGCTGCATCGAGTGCCCAGGCGACCTGTCCGCGCGAAAGGGCGCCGGGCAGCGCGACGCGCTCGCGGAGACCTGCGGCGGCTGCGGAGCGAGACAGATCATCCCGCGCTGGGCCGCTCCCGCCGATCACCAGCCCGACATCGGGATGGCGCGGCGCGATCTCGGCGAAGGCACTCAGCAGCAGATCGAAGCCCTTGTTGTGCACGGCTCGACCAAAGCCGAGCACGAAACGCTCAAACGGCAGGCTCAGCGCCTCGGGGACGGCGCCTTCATTGAGCTCGACTCCGTTCGGGATCACGAGGCCGCGCCCTGGCTCGAGACCGTAGTGCTGCTCGACATCCTCGAGCACGAAGCGTGAGCAAGCTGTCACAGCTGCCGCCTGATGGATCGCCCGTCTCAACGACACGCGCAGCGTCACCGAACGTCCGTAGATGTCGCTGTCGTCCATCACCGTCTCGCCCTGGAGCGTCAGCACCAACGGCACAGCAAGTCGCCGCGCGAGCCACGTCGCGTAGATGCCGTTCACGCTGAAGCATTGAACGTGGATCAGGTCCGGCTCGAACTCGGAGGCCGCCCCGCGGAGCGCCTTCCACGCCTGTCGCACAGCGCGGGGGAGCGCGGCGAGCGCTCGCAATGACATGCGCGGCGTCGGCATCATGAAGCGTCGCACGCGAATGCCTGCGACGACCTCGTCCTGCGGCAGGTCCGCGGGATGTCGGATGGTCCACACCTCGACTTCGTCACCCGAACCCAAGAGCCGACCGGCGAGCCGAGCTGTCAGCTCCTCGACTCCGCCGACGGCAGGAGCATAGGCGCTGGGAATGAGGGCGATGCGCACGTACGCACCTTCGCAGATCGGCCCGAGTCCGTAGGATCATTTGGGTGGCGTCGTTCAAGAGCGCCTGCTTCGAAACGCTCTGCGGCAAGCGCAGGGCACGAACCAGTCGAAATCCGATGTCCTCGCACTCTTACAAGCCGAAGGTGACCGTTGTCGTTCCAACGTATCGGCGTCCGCAGATGCTTGCGGAGGCTCTCGGCAGCATCCTCGGCGGGTCGTTTGCGGACTTCGAGGTTCTCGTCGTGAACGACGGACCGGCGGATGATCTCGAGCTCGCCCGCGTCGAATATCCAGATCCGCGCGTCATATGGATCACTCGCCCGCAAAGGCTAGGGATACTCGCCAACCACGTAGATGCGTTCCGGCGCGCGCGCGGCGAGTTCCTCACCAACCTGGACGATGACGATCGGTGGGCTCCCGACATGCTGAGTACCCTGGTGCCGATTCTCGACGACCACCCTGACGTCTCGGTTGCCTTCGCCGACCACCGCATCGTTGATGCCGAGGGCGTAGTCGACGAGACGCTCACCGAGGCCAACTCGCGTCACTGGGGTCGTGCCGCTCTCACCCAAGGACCCCACCGTCCGTTCCTTCGGCTCGCCGTCGTGGATCGGAGTATCCCCATCCAATGTGCGGCCGTGTTCCGTAGGAGCGCGCTCACTCTCGACGACTATCCGGAGTCGGTCGGAAACTATTGGGATTTGTGGACCGCCTATCTACTTGCGAAGCAAGGGGCTACGGCTTGGTATGTGCCGGAGCGGCTGGCCTATTACCGTTCGCACCCAGGCGGCAATACGATCGTCAGGCGAGCAGCGAACGCGCGGGCTGCGATCTATTGCGTCGAGAGGTTTCTCGACGACCGCGAGCTGTCTGCCTGGCGGAGCCAACTAAAGGCGTGGTTGGCCGCCGCGCGCATCCGGCTCGCCGCCGAGCTGTTGTGTGAGAGGCGCATCCTCGAAGGATGCGCGAATGTGGGAGGTGCGGCTGCGATCGTGTTGGCCTCGCCGGTCAACTTCACGCGTTTGGCCGTAAAGCGGAAGCTCGCAAAGTGGCGCTGAGGGTGCTGCGCGTCTGTCACGGCGGGCGCGATCCTCAACATCGCGGACGCGAGCGCGCCCTCGCGGGCGCTGGCCTCGACGTCACGGCGATCGTGCCGAGTTATTGGCCCGACGAGGCGTCCGAGAGGACGCTGTCGCCGGAGCCTTTCCGGGTGATTGAGTTGCCTGTGCGTCATGCGGGCGACATGAACCGACATGCTCCGCGCGACAGCTCCGTGCTTCGACGCGTGATCGACGAGATCAGCCCCGACGTGCTCGACATCCACGCGGAGCCGTTTAGCGTTGCCGCGCGACACTGGCTCCGGGCTGCTCCGACCGAACTGCCGGTACTGATGTACAGCGCGCAGAACGTCGACAAACGCTATCCGCCCCCGTTTTCCGTTTACGAGCGCGCCGCGCACCAGCGTGTGGTCGGCTTCTACCCCTGCTGCCGGCAGGTCGCATCGGTGCTGCGCGGCAAGGGTTTCGCGGGGGTGATCGACGTGCTGCCGTTGGGCTACGACGACGGGCTGTTCCGGCCCGGCGAGCAAGCAATCGAGGCGGAGGAGCTCAGCCTGATGATCGTTGGACGCCTAGTGCCTGAGAAAGGGATTCAGGATGCCGTCGTCTCGCTCGCACGCGTGCATAGTCAACGACCGGCCCGTCTAGTCGTCATCGGCGAGGGCCCAGAGAAGGAGCGCGCTCGAGTGCTGGCCACGTCGCTTGGCGTTGGCGACCGGGTCGAATTCATGCCTTGGCAGACGGGCCCGGAGTTGGCATTGAGATACCGGGCGGCGCACATCGTTCTGATCCCTAGCCGGCCCACGACGCGATGGGTCGAGCAGTTCGGCCGCGTCATCGTCGAGGCACAGGCGAGCGGTGCGGTGGTCGCGGGATACGCAAGCGGCTCGATCCCCGAGGTTGCCGGCGAGGCCGGTGTACTCGTTGACGCTGGCGACGCGGAGCAGTTGGGCGACGAGGTCGCGCGCGTCGTGATGGACTCAGACGAATTCGCGTGGCGTCGCGCCGCCGGTCTACGTCAGACGGCGACTTGCACCTGGCAAGCAGTTGCAGCGCGCCAAATCGGGCTCTACCAAGCTGTGCTTACAGACAAGGGCTCCCGCGTCACGCTCGCGCGTTCACCGCGGCAAAGACGTGCTGCCGCGCAGGCTGAGTTCGGTCCGACCGCCGCGACGCTGGCCGGTGTACGCCCGTTCGCTCTGCCGGTCTTGCGCCGTGGTGGCCGGTTTGCGGACGCGCTCGGATCTGTCGGCGATGCGGCAAACGAACTGCGTGCCAGATTCACGCGGCGCGCGTGACAGGCCGAGAAGCCGTGGCGGAGGCACAGAGGCGGTGGCGATAACGGAGGATTTTGGCCGCGATGCGACCGGCAGCCGCTGGACTGCGCAACACAGCGCGCCACCACCAGAGCGATGGCACTCGAGACATCTCGGCCTCGCCGGCGGTGTGGCGAGCGGTGCAACGCCGTCCAGCTTCCCACGTCTCGCTGAAACGTTCCGGGCGCGATCCGAGCGCCCAGCGCGTGACACGATCCAACTCGCACGATGCGGTCGCTAGGGTGCGCGGTGTGATCCCCGCGCTCAATCTGACCCACGGCGCGCAGATGCCGCAGATCGGGCTCGGCACCTGGCCGATGTCGGACGACGAGGCGGAGAGCGCCGTAGTTGCCGGCGTCGAAGCCGGCTACAGGCTCTTCGACACCGCCTACGCCTACGGCAACGAGGAGGGTGTCGGGCGTGGGCTGCGCGCGTGCGGCCTGCCCCGCGAGGAGCTGTTCGTAGCGACGAAGCTGAACGGGCAGTGGCACGGGTACCTGGAGGCCCAGCAAGCGTGGTCCGACAGCGCGCGCCGGCTCGGCGTCGAGTACATCGACCTCTTCATGATCCACTGGCCGCTGCCGGCGCAGGACCGCTACGTCGAGGCGTTTCGCGGGCTCGGGCGGCTGCTCGAGGACGGCAAGGTTCGCGCGATCGGCGGCTCGAACTTCAAGCCGGCGCACCTCCAGCGCGTGATCGAGGAGACCGGCCTTGTGCCGGACATCAACCAGATCGAGCTCAACCCGCACACGATCCGGGAAGCAGCGCGCGCCTATCACGCCGACAACGGGATCGTCACCCAGTCGTGGGCGCCGATCGGGCACGGGCGCGAACTGCTGCGCGAACCGGCGATCGTCGAGATCGCCCGCGCGCACGAGCGGACGCCGGCACAGATCGTCCTGCGCTGGCACATCGAGCTCGGTTGCGCGGTCATCCCGAAGACCTCGCGCCCGGAGCGGCTGGCGGAGAACATCGCGATCTTCGACTTCACTCTTGAACCGGACGAGGTGGCAGCGATCTCCGCACTCGACCGCGGCGAGGCGCACGCGGACGACTCGGACGTGATCGGCCACTAGCGTCGGCCGACCGACGATGGAAAGTCAGCCCTGGTGGGCGCTGCGATCGCGCCGCTGGTCTGGCGCGACCGGCGGCGCAGGCAGAGAATGTACGCGAGCGAGGATGTCGTCGCGGTGATCGCCGACGAGCGCGTAGGTGTCGAACAGTGCGTTGACTTGACGCTCCCAGCCGAGCTCTTCGCGGACGCGCTGCGCGGCGGCGTGCCCAAGCCGGTCGCGTTCTGCCGGCGCGGCGGCGAGTTCCTCGAGCGCTCGCGCCAGTACGGCGGGGTTCTCGCCCTCCAGGATGCAGCCCTCGCGCCGATCCTCGATCAGGGCCTCGGCTGCGGGGACCGGCGTCGCGATCACGCAGCGGCCGGCCGCCATCGCTCGCACGAGGATCCCGGAGGCGGGACTCGAGCTGCGGTAGGGCATAACGACGATCGCGGCGTGCTCGAATAGGCGCGTGAATTCGCCTTCATCACGGACGTAGCCACGCCACTCGGGCGGGTTCGCAAACGTCTGTGAGCGCTCGCGCAGCTCGCTCACCCAGCCCTCGAAGTCTCGATCGGCGGCGCCGGCGATGACGAGACGCAACGGCAGGGACAGCGCAGACCAGGCTTCGATCAGCGTGTCGAGGCCCTTGTTCGGGCCGATATAGCCGGCGAAGAGGACGTAGTCGCACAGCGACGGTGCGGGCGCCGCGCTCGGCGCGAGATCGAGGCCGTGCGGCGCGTAGCGCACCGGCACGGGCGTCACCGTCTGCAGCGCGTCGCGTGCCGGCCGTCCGAGGACGACGATCGCGCCGGAGCGCAAGAGGATGCGCTTCTTGAGCCTGGGGCCGAGCAGCGGCGCGAGGAGCAGGTAGGCGACGCGGCGATGCCAGATGCCCCGGCGGGCGATCAGGCCGGCGCCTGGCGAGTGAGCAACGGGAGCGGGATCGTGGATCACCGCGACGACGTCGCGGCGCAGCAGCGTGAGGAGCCACGCGCACCAGAAGACGGCGATGTCGTTGCTGCCGAACTCGACGTGAGCGATGTTCGCGCCACGAACGCTGCGCCTGCAGCCCCAAAGGCAGCGCACCGCCGCGACGGCGGCGCTCCCTTCCTCGACCGGGCGGCGCTCGTCGATCGAGCCGACACGCTCGCGCAGCGCCGCAACGGTACCGGTGAAGACGGCGCCTACGCCACCGCTGCGGGGACCGATTGCGAGCAGCGACATGCCGTGGGTCGAACCGTTCATGCGGGCAGTCGTCTCAAGAGGCAGCTGCGCTACGGCCTCGGCGCGCGGCTCAGGCGCGCCCCCGCGGAACGCCGGACGCGCGGTCGCGTCTAGTCGACGGCGCGCAGCGCGCCGGCCGGGCGTGAGGCAGGCGATCACGTGCGCGAACGTCACGAATCCGGCGATCGTAACGAGGTCGCGGACGCCGAGCAGGCTGCGGCGGGCGCTCGCCCCTTTATTCGGGTGCCCTGACCCCCGCGGCCGCGTTCTGTCAGGGGACGAGCTCTTGGGGTGGCGCGTCCGGCGCTAGCGTGCTCTTCAGCCCGTCCGCGCGCGGTTGGCGTAGCAACACAAGCGCCGTGATGATCCCGACGACGACGATCAGCGCGCCGACCAGGAACGCCTCCGAGAAGCCGTCGGTGAGCGCCTGCAGATGAGCGGTCCCGCTCGCGAGCGCGTTGTGAGTACGGGTCTGGGCGATCGTCGTCAGCACGGCGAGCCCGAGCGCGCCGCCGAGCAAGCGCGCCGTGTTCAGCAGGCCCGAAGCGGCGCCCGCGAGGTGGCGCGGAACGCCCTGTACGGCGGTGACGGTCGCGGGAACGAGCGTCAGGCCGAGGCCGGCGGAGGCGACGATGCTGCCCGGGAGGACGAGCGCGAGGCTGACCCCCGGCTTGACGAGCGTCAGCTCGAACAGGCCGAGCGCGACGAGCGTCATCCCGCTTGCGATCGTCGCGCGCGCGCCGATCGCTGCGAGGACGCGCGGCGCGACCGTCGCGGCGGCGGCGACCGCGAGCGCGGTCGGCATGAAGGCGAGCCCGGTCGCTATCGGGCCGTAGCCGAGCACTTGCTGGAGGTACAGCGAGAGGAAGAACCACATCGCGAACATGCCGCCGTAGAGGATCAGGACCGCGATGTTCGCGGCGCGCAACAGGCGCAGGCGGAAGATCGCGAGCGGCACGAGCGGTGCTTTCGCGAAGCGGCCCTCGACGAGCACGAACGCGGCTAGCAGCGCGACGCCCGCCGCGATCGGGCCGAGTGAGCCAAGGGCGCCCCAGCCGAGGACGTCGGTCCGCACGATTCCGTAGACCAGCGCGACGAAGCCGAGCGTGACGAGTAGCGCGCCGGAGAGGTCGAAGTGGCGATGGCCGAGCGCGGCGCGCCCTTCGGGGATGACGCGCGGGCCGATCGCGAGCACGGCGAGGCCGACGGGCACGTTGACAGCGAAGACCCAACCCCACCCGAGACCCTGCGTCAACAGGCCGCCGAACAGCGCTCCGGACGCGCCGCCGATGCCACCGACGGCGCCCCACGCGCCAAGCGCGCGGTTGCGCTCAGTGCCCTCGGTGAACGAGGTCGTCAGGATCGAGAGGCTCGCGGGCGAGATGATCGCGCCGCCGATGCCCTGCACGGCGCGCGCAGCGATCAGCCACGCGGAGGAGGTTGCGAGCGCGCACGCAAGCGACGCGGCGGTGAAGAGAAAGACGCCCACGAGGAGGACTCGCCGGCGCCCGAGCAGGTCGGCTGCGCGCCCGCCGAGCATCAGCAGGCCGGCGAAGGTCAGCGTGTAGGCGTTGACTACCCATTGCAGGCCCTCGGTCGAGAAGTGCAGGGATCCCTTGATCGACGGCAGCGCCACATTCACGACCGACACGTCGAGGATCACCATGAACTGGGCGATGCAGATCAGGACGAGCAGCAGCGTCGTGTTGGCGCGAGCCTTGATCAGCGCGGCGTTCATCGGCGCGCCTCCAGTATGTATGCCGCGACCACGATTGCCTCGAGGCGGCTATCGCTGATCCGTGGCGGTGTTGAAGTTCCCTGCATCTGGCGCTATCCTCCGGCCTGGACTTTGTACGATCGTCATCGTACCATATAGTTCAACGAACATCGAACTATGCTTCTCCACCATCCCCCTCGCGACGAACTCGACCTGCCGAGCATCCTCCACGCCTTGAGCGACCCGCAGCGGCTCGGCATCGTGCGCCAGCTCGCAGCCCAGGGCGGCGCATGCGCCTGCTACAGCCTCGCGATCGAAGGCACCAAGTC
This sequence comes from Solirubrobacterales bacterium, assembly GCA_003138355.1. Lineage (GTDB taxonomy): Bacteria > Actinomycetota > Thermoleophilia > Solirubrobacterales > Solirubrobacteraceae > Palsa-513. The sequence continues at coordinate 113,743 of PLFX01000054.1, read as the reverse complement.
GACGCGCACCCATCACCTGCGCGTCCTGCGCGAAGCGGGTCTGATCCACCAGGAGATGGTCGGCACGTCGAAGTTCAACGCGCTGCGCCGCGCCGACATTGACGCCCGCTTCCCCGGACTGCTTGACGCCGTCCTCGCCGACAAGGCTTCGCTCGCCGTTGCGCCGCCGGCGCAAGCGAACGCCTCGCTCGTCGACGCGCACGCGGCGGTCGCACGGGCGACGCTGCGTAGCGCCTGAGGACCGCTTTCAGAATGAGGGTGCGTCCGGGGCGGTCCGGATGCAAGCTGGGCGCCGCTCGGTGCCGAAGCAGGTAGCAAGGCCTACCTGCGAGGTGCCGGGTGGTGGTCCAGCGCAGCAGCCGTGCCGAATCCGGCCGTGCCAGTCATTCTGAAAGCGGTCCTGAGCCATCCCGGGCCGGCCCGAAGACCGGCCCGGGATGCTGCCATCAGGCGAGATCGAAGCGGTCCAGGTTCATCACCTTCGTCCAGGCCGCGACGAAATCCGCGACGAACTTCTCGCCCGCGTCTTCGCTCGCGTAGACCTCGGCGATCGCGCGCAGCTCCGAGTTCGAGCCGAAGACGAGGTCCACGCGGCTGCTGGTCCAGCGGGGCTCGCCGGTCGCGCGGTCGCGGCCCTCATAGGTGTCCGGATCCACGGACGACGGCTTCCAGACCGTGCCCATGTCAAGCAGGTTGACGAAGAAGTCGTTCGTCAGGGTGCCCGCTCGCGTGGTGAGAACGCCGAGCGGCGCAGCCCCATGGTTGGCGCCGAGCACGCGCAGGCCGCCCACCAGGACCGTCATCTCGGGAGCGCTCAGCGTCAGGAGGTTCGCCTTGTCGATCAGCAGGTATTCGACCGGTAGCCGGCTGTCGGCGCCGAGGTAATTACGAAAGCCATCGGCCCTCGGCTCGAGCACCGCGAAGGACTCGACATCGGTCTGCTCCTGCGAGGCATCCGCGCGCCCGGGGGCGAACGGCACCTCGATCGCGTAGCCCGCAGCGCGTGCGGCCTGCTCGACGCCGACGCCGCCGGCGAGCACGATCATGTCGGCGAGCGAGATCCGCGTGCCTGCGGCCGCGGCGGCGCCACGGAGCCCCTCGAGCGTCGCGAGCACGCTGGCGAGCTCGGCGGGCTCGTTGACCGCCCAGCTACGCTGGGGCTCGAGGCGGATTCGCGCCCCGTTGGCGCCGCCCCGCTTGTCGCTGCCGCGGAACGTCGATGCCGACGCCCAGGCGGTCCTGACGAGCTGGGAGACCGTCAGACCGGAGGCCGCGATCCGTTCCTTCAGCTCGGCGACGGCGCCGGCGTCGACGAGCTCTCGCTCGGCCGGCGGGGTCGGGTCCTGCCAGATCAGCACTTCAGACGGAACCTCCGGCCCGAGGTAGCGCACCACCGGGCCCATGTCCCGGTGGGTGAGCTTGAACCAGGCGCGCGCGAAGGCGTCCGCGAACTCGTCCGGGTGCTCGTAGAAGCGCCGCGAGATCGGCTCGTAGATCGGGTCGAAGCGCAATGCCAGGTCGGTCGTGAGCAGCGCGGGTGCGCGACGCCGCGACGGATCAGCCGGGTCTGGCGCGGTGCCCGCTCCCGCGCCGTCCTTGGGCTGCCACTGCTGCGCGCCCGCCGGGCTCTTCGCCAGCTCCCACTCGTATTCGAACAGGTGGTGGAAGAAGTCGTTACTCCACTGGGTCGGCGTCGTCGTCCAGATGACCTCGGGTCCACCGGTGATCGCGTCGGCGCCGATGCCCGTGCCGAACGAGCTCCGCCAGCCGAAACCCTGCTCCTCGAGCCCAGCCGCCTCTGGCTCGGGCCCGACGCTCTCGGGGTCCCCGGCGCCATGGGTCTTGCCGAACGTGTGACCGCCCGCGATCAGCGCCACGGTCTCCTCGTCGTTCATTGCCATCCGACGGAAGGTCTCGCGAATGTCGTGCGCCGCGGCGAGCGGATCGGGGTTGCCGTTCGGCCCCTCCGGGTTCACGTAGATGAGCCCCATCTGCACTGCCGCCAGCGGATCCTCGAGCTCGCGCTCGCCGCTGTAGCGCTCGTCGGCGAGCCAGGTCGACTCGGGTCCCCAGTAGACGTCGTCATCCGGCTCCCAGGCGTCGACCCGACCACCGCCGAAGCCGAAGGTCTTGAACCCCATCGACTCGAGGGCGACATTGCCGGCGAGGACCATCAGGTCAGCCCACGAGAGCTTGCGGCCGTACTTCTGCTTGACCGGCCACAGCAGGCGCCGCGCCTTGTCGAGGTTCGCATTGTCCGGCCAGCTGTTCAGCGGCGCGAATCGCTGCTGGCCCGAGCCGGCGGCGCCGCGACCGTCGCTGATCCGGTAGGTCCCCGCGCTGTGCCACGCCATCCGGATCATCAGCGGGCCGTAATGACCGAAGTCCGCCGGCCACCATGCCTGCGAGCTCGTCAGCAACTCCTCGATGTCGCGCTTGACTGCCGGCAGGTCGAGCGTCTGGAAGGCCTCCGCGTAGTCGAACTGAGTCCCGAGCGGGTTGATCACCGGTTGGTTCTTGGCGAGGATCTTGAGGTTCAGGCGGTTCGGCCACCAGCCTGGCTGCGCACTGCCCTGCGACGGGTACGGCGTGCGCCCGTTCGTGACCGGGCAGCCGTCCTTGTCGGCGCTCGACTCGCTGATCCCTTCGACAATCTCAGACACGTGAATCCTTCCGCAGAGGGCTTGCTGGGTAAGTGGGTGGTCAGGCGCAGCCGGGACACAGGCCCCAGAAGATGACTTCAGCCTCGTCGATCGCGTAGCCGCTGCCGTCCGGCGGCGCCAGGCAGGGTGCGCTACCAACCGCGCAATCGACATCGACGACCGTAGCGCAGGAGCGGCAAACCAGGTGATGATGGTTGTCGCCGATCTCGGGCTCGTAGAGCGCGACCGAGCCGGACGGCTGAATCCGGCGCACAAGACCGGCCTCCGTCAGGGCGCGCAGCACGTCATAGACGGCCTGGTGGGAGACGCGACCGAGATCGTCGCGGGTCAGCGCGATGATCGACTCGGTGTCGGTGTGCGGACGCGCGTGAACCGCGCCGAGCACCGCCACGCGCGGGCGCGTCACGCGAAGCGAAGCCTCGCGCAGCATCCGCGCGCACTCATCGCTCGTCGGCACAGCGCGCAAGTCTCGCACGCTTTCTGGAATCGCTCAAGAGTAGGAGCTGAAACCTCCCCGTAACCGCGCTTGGCGTAGAAAAGTCCCGATGGACGGCGGAGACCAACCGGCGGGGCTGGCGGGGCGGCTCGTCGCTGCGGCGCTCATCAGCGGGGTCGCGCTCGCGGCATGCGGCGGAACCAGCCCGAGCGGTGTGCCAACCGTCAAGAAGCCAACGCCCTCGCGATCGAGCGTTGCGAGCACCGGGGACACGAGCCAACCCCGACAGCCGAAGACCAAATCCCACACGACGACCGCCGGTGGCAGCCTCGCGTCGCAGGAGCTCGCGTTCTCGAGGTGCATGCGCGCCAACGGCGTGCCGGGCTTCCCGGATCCCAATCCGGGCGGCGGCTTCACCGTCCACGCGGGCAGCGGCGGGATCGATCCCGCATCACCGCAGTATCAGGCGGCCAACGCGAAGTGCGGGAAGCTGCTTCCGGGCGGCGGCGCCGGGCCGACGTTCAACCCGCTCGAGGGGGCAGCGCTCGTCAAGATCGCGGCGTGCATGCGAGAGCACGGCATCGCGGGCTTCCCCGATCCCGTGCGGGCTCCATCGGGCTCGCTGCCACCGCCGAAGCCCGGCTACACCCGGATAACGAACTTCGAAGGATGGCTGCTCGAGTTCCCAGCGACGATCGACTTGCAGTCGCCGGCCTACGCGCGGGCGGCGGCAGCGTGCGGCGCGGGGTTCCTCAACAGGCCCCAGTGACCGAGTCAGGCAGCCGCGCTGGCGGTCGCGCGGATCGCCGCGCGGCGTAAGCCGAGCAGACCGAGCGCGGCGGCGAGCACGCAGACCGCGGCACCGGTGCCGAGCCCGGCGCGAGCGCCGGCGGCGGCGATGATCCAGCCGATCAGCGGTCCCCCGATCGGCGTCGAGCCCTGGAAGGCGACGAACCAGAGCGACATCACGCGCCCGCGCATCGAGGGCTCAGCGGTCAGCTGGAGCGTCGAGTTGCCGGTCGCCATGAACGAGATGCTCGCCCAGCCGAGCATCGCAAGCGCGACCAGCTCGAGCGGGAGGCTCGGTGCCAATGCGGCGAGCGCAAAGGTCCCGCCGAACGCAATGACGATGAGCGTCAGCGTTCGCACACCCGTCGTCCCGCGCCAGGCGACGACGAGCCCGCCGAGGACCGCACCGATGCCCATCGCCGAGGTCATCAAGCCGTAGCCCGTCGCACCCACGTGCAGCGCCGAGCGCGCCATCACCGGCAGCGAGACCGTGAACTCGTAGCCGAGGCAGCCGACCAGCGCCATCATCAGGAGCGGGACCAGCAGCGTCGGCGTCGCGGCGACGTAGCGCAGCCCCTCGCGCAGCTGGCCCGCGGCGCGAACAGTGGGCGGGCTCGGCATCAGCGCGCCGCGATCGAGGCGCGTCAGCGAGTAGATCACCGCCAAGAAGCTCGCGGCGTTGGCGAGGAAGCAAACCCCCTCCCCCACCGTCGCGATCAGCAGGCCGGCGAGCGCCGGGCCGACCGAGCGCGCGACGTTGACGAGCACCGAATTCAGGCTGACCGCGTTGCGCAAGTGGTCGGCGCCGACCATCTCGCTCATGAACGACTGGCGCGCCGGGTTCTCGAACGCGTTGTTGAAGCCGAGGAGGACCGCGAGGACGCCGATCTCCCAGACCGTGACCAGATGGGTGACCGTGAGCACGCCGAGGATCAGCGCCTGGACGCCCATCGCAGCCTGGAGTGCCACCATCAGCGCGCGCTTGTCGACGCGGTCGGCGATCACGCCGCCGTAGGGCCCGAGTACGAGGACGGGCAGCGTCTGCAGCGCGACGATCAGGCCGAGCATCGTGCTCGAGCCGGTCAACGTCAGCACGAGCCATGCCTGCGCTGTCATCTGCATCCACGTGCCGATCAGCGAGATCGCCTGGCCGGAGATGTAGCGGCGGTAGTTGGGCACCGCGAGCGCGCTGAAGGTCGCGCGGCCGGCGGCGAGGAAGCGCGCGCTCACAGGAGCTCCGCAAGCTCCTCGAGCGCCGGGAGCGCGGCGAGCAGCTGCTCGCGAGCCTGCGGATCGACCGCATCGAGCTGCGCGGCGAGCGTGCGCGCCCGCTCGCGCTGGACGCGCTCGCGCAGGCGCCGGCCGGCGGCGGTCGCGCTAACGGTCGCCGCGCGGCGGTCGCTCGCGTGAGCCTCGCGGCGCACGAAGCCCTGCTGGCAGAGGTGGGCGACGATCCGCGAGAGCATCGTCGGGTTGAGCGCCTCGAGCTCGGCGAGCTCGGAGATGCCGAGCGGACCGCGCCCAACGACCGTGAACAGGACCGAGATCTGCGAGGGCGTTAGGCCCTCCCCCGCTCGTGTGGCGCGCAAGCGTCGCTGAATGCGGCCGATGACGGCGCGCAGCCGCTCGGCGGTCTCACTGTCGATTGCGCTCTGTGTGACCATTACTTGCCTGCCGGCAAGCATTCTATCACCGGCGCCGGGGGTGCCGAACCGGATCCGGCTAAGAGGCTTGCGCCCAGATTCCGGCGAGGCGGACGACGACGGCCGCGGCTGCCGCCATCTCTTGCAGCGACGCCCACTCGCGCGGCGGGTGGTACTCGTGCCCACCGGTGAAGAGCACGTCGGGAGCAAGCTCGCGCGCGAGCGCTGAGCTGAACGGCACCGGCACCGGCACGAAATCAGTCTACGTTGAGGGCGTCCGCGCGCCGGGCCGGCGCGAGGTAGCGTGCGCGGCGATGCGCGTAGGGATCCTCGCCCCGATGCCGCAAGAGCTCGACGCCGTGCTCGCCGATTTCGACGCGGACCGTGCGGAGCTGGTCGCCGGGCGGCTATTCCACCGCGGGGAGGCCGAATCCGTTGAGGCCGTCGCGGTCATTTCCGGGATCGGCAAGACGTCGGTCGCCGCGACCACCACGCTCTTGATCGAGCGCTACGGCGTGGAGCGCATCGTTCTGATCGGCGTCGCCGGCGCCGTATCCCGTGAGCTCGCGCTCGGCGACATCGTGGTCGCCACCGCCGCCCTCCACCACGACCTCGACGCGAGCCCGGTCTTTCCCCGCTACTGCGTGCCGAGCCTAGGCGTCGAGCGCGTTCCCTGCGATACGGCGCTCAGCGCGCTCGCCCTCGCGGCGGCGCAGGAGTTCGCCGACGGCTCGAGCGCGCGCGTCTGGCGCGGCCTTGTCGTCAGCGGCGACCGCTTCCTCGAGCCCGCCGAGATCGCGGAGCTGCGCGAGCGCCTTCCGGACGCGCTCGCCGTCGAGATGGAGGGCGCCGCCGTGGCGCAGGTATGCGCCGAGGCGGGCGTGCCGTGCGCGATCGTGCGCTCGATCTCAGACGACGGCTCGATCAGCGCGTTCGCGCGCTTTCTCGAGCGCGACGCGGGCCGCCACGCGGAGGGGATCATCGCGCCGCTGTTGCGCGCGTGCGGGCGGAAGTGACGCGCTCGAGGCGCGAGCCAGCTAACCACGACCGTGGCCACCGGCGCGCATGCAAACGGGCAACACGGCGCGGGCGGCCTCGACGCCGGCAAACGTCGTGGGCTACCGTTGTTGGACTCGGGATGCCCAGCGTCTTTCGCTTTGACACGGCCGCGCCGAGGCGTCGCATTCGCTTACTGCTGGCCGCGGGTAGTGCTCTCGCACTCATCGCGGCAGGGTTCGCCGAGATGCCGGCGCCTGCGTCTGCGAGCGCTGCGAGCCGCTCCGCCCACACGACAGCCACACCCCTCTGCGGCGTAGCGCATCCCCGTGAGGTGACGGCTTCCACCGAGCCGCCCGATGAAGCCAAGCCATTGGCGCTCACCTCGCCGCTGGCAATCGGCGACATGGAGATCGCCCGCGGGGTCATCTTCGTCGCAGCGAACAACGGCGCTATCGACGAGTTCAGCATGAGCGGCATGCTGCTGCGCAGCGTCGCAATCCCTTGGGCGCACTCAGTGAACTCATTCGCTGTCGACCCCGACGGCGCGCTCTACGTGGAGCGCGCCAGCGACCAGCTCGTCAAGCTGAGCCCCGCCGGCACGGTGCAGTGGACGATCACGGAGCAGCAGCAGCAGCTGACCGGCATCTTCGGCCATCAGCTCGGTCGCGAGTGGGTGGTCGGCGCCACCGAGCAAAGTGGACCGGCTCGCCTTTACAACGCCCGCGGGCGGTACATCGGCTCGCGGCCGGTGAAGGGCGTCCTCTTTACGACAGCGCCGGACGGCGGGCTGGTGGCGACCGACTCGGCCTATGTGCGCAAATACAACCGCGGTCTTCGGCCAGTCTTCTCATTTGGCGGCGCGGGCCGCGCCCAGTCGCCAGTGCCCGGCGAATTCGACTTCTACCTGCAGGGCGGCGCCGTGCAGCTACCCAACGGACGCTATGTGGTGGCCGACTCGGGTCGCGGCCTCGAGGTCTTCTCCAGCGACGGCCTCCTCCTCGGCACGATGCCCGACTCACAGGTTGGCGTGCTCAGCCAGAGGGCTGCTTTGCAGTTGAGGGGCTCGACGCTATACCTCGAGAACGGCGGGCCATGGGTGTCGACCCAGACGGTCGCAAGAATCGCGGTCCGCGACGTTATGCGCGAAGCACTCGGACCGAGTCCTACTCCTCCCGGTCTCGGCATCGGAGCGGGCGTTCGCCTCGGGGAAATCGCCGGATACTTCGCTCCCGGGCAGCGGCCAACCGCAACCGCCGTGTTCGATCCGTGGTGGAAGCAGCTCTCCAACTTGCGCCTCAGCTACAGGGTGCTCGACGCCGCACAAGCCGAGAGCGGAGGCGGCCGAACATATTCGGTTGCGCTCACGGCGGCGCGCATTCAGCAGGGAGTGCCGCTGCGCCTGCCGGCTGCGGTTCCCGGCCCCTACGAGATCGACGTTCGGCTCTACCAGCACTCCAAAGCCATCTCCGCGCAATGCGTCGACTACGCGGTCGGCGCGGCCGGTGACACGCTGAACCCGGCGACGCTTCCAAACTTCAACTCATCGGCCGGGGCCAACGGCGCTGTTCTGGCCAACGTCTTCGGGACGGGCGGCGTACGGGTCACGCTCAACTGGTCACAGATGCTGCCGGACGGCACCTCGGGCCCGACCGATTTCTCGGCCTACGACGCGGAGATCGCGGCCGCCGCCCAAGAGGCCGCCGCCGACCACGTCGTGTTCAGTGTGCAGGTCGGGAGCGGCGGACCGGAGACCGCGTTCGTCGCCAACGGCACCTGGGGTGCTCGCGTCGCCGCGGTCGTTGCGCACTGGAAGAACGAGGTGCATTACTGGGAGGCGTGGAACGAGCCGAACGCAACCTATGGCTCGCCGGGTGCATACGTGGACAAGGTGCTCGCACCGTTCTACGAGGCAGTCAAGAGCGTCGACCCCACGGCCGAGGTGATCGGCGGGACTGTCGTTGGCATGGAGCTCAGCTACTGGCAGGGGATCGCCGCCGCAGGCGGGTTCCGCTACATGGATATCGCAGCGATCCACCCTTACACGGGCCACAATCGCGGGTTCGAGGAGCAGGGGTTCGCAGCCGCCTATGCCTCTCTTCGCGCACTGATGGCCGCCAACAATGCCGGGGCGATGCCGGTCTGGATCACCGAGGTCGGTTGGTGGTCAAATGGGCCCGAGGACTACTTCGACCAGGCCGACCGGCTCGTCCGCGCCGAGCTGTGGATGCATGCCTTGGGGATCCCCGTCATGGAGTACCTGGATTACCAGGGAACGTGGACCACAGACGGCGTCGACTTCTCGCTGATCTATGGCGACACCGATGTCAAGCCGGCAGCCCTCGCCGCGATGGTAGAGACCAGCCAGACGGCCGGCCGCACCTTCGAGGGTTGGCTTCAGACCGGAATGCCGCTGACCTACGCGGCGCAGTTCAGCGCTAGTGGTGGCACGACGACGGTGGCATGCTGGACCGATGACATCGCGCTGCGCGCCGTCTTCCGCTTGGTCCAAGGCACGGACCCGCACGCAACGCTCGTCAACGAATACGGCGCCAGGCGCTCGGTCTCGCTCACTAATGGCCTTGACCTCACGCTCGACAGGGCCGTCTCCTATCTTGTGCTCCCCGCCGGCGACAGTGTCAGCCTCGCACCGTCGGAGGCGTTCGGCCCGGATCTCGCTCTTGCATCCAGCGGATCGACCGCAAGCGCCAGCTCCAGCACGCGGGCGAACCCTGCGCACGCCGCGATCGACGGTGACGCGACCGCCGACAATGTCGGCGACCTCGCGGGCAGCCCGGCATGGGGATCAGCCTATGGCGACCCCTGGCCGCAGCTAACAGTCACATTCCCACACACCGAGCGCATCGACCGAGTGCTGCTTGCCACCTCCTCGGTCGGCAGCATTATGCCGGGAATCCGCAGCTGGAACGTCCTCGCCGAGAGCCCTGACGGCCGCTGGCGGCGTGTCGCCTCCCACCACAACCTCTTCTACGACCGAGCCGTGCTCTCCCAGTTCCGTCCGCTGCTCGCGCGGGCGATCCGGATCCAGGTCGAGCGCGTCAACTTCGGCGGCTCTGCCGGCGGCGCCAAGCCGTGGTTCTGGCCGGCATCGACCGCGGCGGCCGCCCTCAAGCCAAACGACTACGCCTACGGTCCGGCAATCATCCGGGAGGTGATGGCCTACGCGCCGGGTGCTCGAGCAGAATCATCGGTCCGGGGCAGCAGCGCGCACTCCGTTGTAGCCCAGGGCCTCCGCGTTACTGCTGATCGGCGGTAGCAGGAGCGTGCTCGAGTTCACGCCTGGCCGAATGCCGCTGTCAGCGATAATGCCGGGCGGGCGGCTGGAGAGCTCGCGCCATCCGCGCGGGGTGCCGCGCTTCCCGAATCGATGAACCTTCGCGCTCTTTCGTTTCGCCCGGTCCGTGGCGACGCCCAGGTGGCTTCGCGATGATCAGGCAGGGTCCGCTTGCAGGGCGCTACCCCGCGGCGGCGGCGATGGTGATGCTCGCTTTGATCCCCTACCTTGCGCTGTCGTCGGCGATCGGTCCGATCACCCCGATCATCGCCCGTCAGCTTCACACCAGCTTGCAGACGTTGAGCTTGGGGTCAGGGATGGCCAACGCCGCGTATGCCGTGGGGACGGTGCTGGCGGTGCAGCTCGCACAACATCTGCGCCAGCGGCGAATGATGGTCCTGTACGTGGTGCTGCTCGTCATCGGGTCGGTGCTGGCGGCCTCGGCGCAAAGCGCGGAGATGTTCATCGCGGGCCACTTGCTGCAGGGTCTGTGCACCAGCCTGCTGCTGATCGCGGCTGTGCCACCGCTGGCGCTCAGCTTCGGTCCCGAAAAGCTGCGCTCGACGGCGGTGATCATGAGCATGTGCATCTTCGGCGCGGTGACGCTCGGACCGACAATCGGCGGTCTGCAGGCAGGCGCGCACGCCTGGCGACCGCTGTTCTGGATCGTCGCGGGCATCGCAGCCGCCGCCTTGGTGCTGGCGCTACTCACCTTCGAGGACGCTCCGGCGGCTGACCCCAGGGCGCCCCGTGACGGCGCCGCGATCCTTCTGGCGGCCGGCGGCCCGGTTGCGGCCTTCTACGGCGCTTCTGAGCTGCTGACGCACCGGTTCCTGGGCGTCCAAACATTCGTGCCGCTAATCGGTGGACTTGCGCTGATCGTCTCGCTGGTCGTCTACCAGTACCGCGCCAAGCGTCCACTGCTGACGATCAAGACCATGCTTTCGAGCACGATCCCCGTAGCGGGCATAGTCATCGCCCTGTGCGCAGCCGCTGCGTCCGTATCGGCGAGCGCGCTGACCGCGAGCCTGCTGGCGGCCCGTTACAGCGCCCTGCACGTCGGGCTCCTATACCTCCCAGAGCTCGCGGGCGCGGTCCTGACGGCGATCGTTCTCGGCCTCGTGCTCCAGCGACGGGCGCTCCAATACCTGCCGCTCGCCGGGATGGTCTTCCTCGCCGCCGGCATCGCGGTGTTCCGCATCCAGCTCCCGCCAAGCCAGACGCTCACGCTCGTCGGCTCGGCGCTGACCGGGATCGGTCTCGGGGCGACCGTCGCGCCGGCGCTTTTCTGCGCCGGCTTCTCGCTTCCTGCGGCAAACCTGCAGCGGGTGTTCGCGATCGTCGAGCTCCTGCGCGCGGTCGCGGCATTCATGATCGCGCCGATCTTTGCCCACTTCGCCCTAACCGTCGGCGGCAACCCGAGAGCGGGAACGGGCATCGCGCTGTGGATCGGCCTGGGGCTGGCAGTCGGCGGCGCTGGCGCCGCGGTGCTCATCTACCTCTTGGGCGGCGCGCGACCGCAGGCGGCGAATATGGTGGCATTTCTGGGCGGTGAAGGACCAGGATGGCACTCGCCGCCGCTGCTGGACGCGGTCCGTAGTCGCTCGTCCTATTCACGCCTCGCCGATCAGCCGATCGAGTCATGACGACAGTCGACCCCACCACGGCGCATCCCGTCGTGTTCGCCTACGACGGCTCAGAGCTCGCCAAACACGCAATCGAAGAGGCAGGACGCCTGCTGGGCCCGCGGGCCAGTCGCGCACTCGTGCTCACGGTCTGGCGACCCTTCGACGTCGGGTTCATTCCAGTCGGGAAGCTCCCCTTCGACGCCGAGCAGATCGTCCAGGTAAGACAGGCCGCTGAGGAAACCGCCGCGGCCGGAGCCGAACTCGCCCAAGCCGCTGGGTTCCAGGCGGAGAGCTTGGCCATCGAGGGCGCCCCAGCGTGGAGGGTGATCGCTGACACCGCCGACGAGCGGGACGCGTGTCTGATCGTGCTCGGCTCGCACGGGCGCACTGGGCTCGCGGGTGCGCTGGTGGGAAGCGTCGCAGGCTCCGTGGCAGCGCACTCGCGGCGCTCCGTTCTCGTCGTCCACGCGGGAGCGAGCCGATGAGCGCGGCACGCCCTCGCAGCCCGTCCTGAGCCAGCCCTGCCGCCCGCGGTCGAGTTCGGCGATCCCTAGGTCGCCTTCGCGATGACGCCCCTCATCTCCTCGGCGCTGAACGCCCGCAGCGTCGTCGTACGAAGGTTGCCCTGTGCCGCGAGCGCGAGCAACGCCGCGGCGAGCGTCTCCTCGTCTGGGGCCTCTAGCGTGGCGATCACGTCGTACGCACCGACGGTCCAGCGAAGATCCGTGAACGAGATACCAGCAGGACTCAGAGCGATCTCCGCAGCTTCGGCGCGCTCGACGCTGTCCCTGAAGCCCTTCACGCCCTGATCGGTCCAATTCATCAACACGACGTAGCTCGGCATCGCTCTCCTCCGGTGGCTCGATGAAAAAGCCGAGGGTACAAGCAGGCGCCAGGGACGGCTTGGCGCATGATTGCCTTGCTGCATCGGCGACTGCGAACGCGATCTCTGTCGGGGAGTCGTGCGAGCTCGTGAGTAGGTTGTCGATCCTGGTGTTCAGGCTGAGAGGCAGAGCAGCTCAAATCAGACGAGACACCCGGTGCGTTGAACGCTCACTCAACACCGAAGGAGAGGCTCATGGCTACAGCCGAGGCTACGCCGGGAATCGTGACGAAGCTCGACCCGCTGCGCCGCCACAAGCACTACCAGCCCGATGCGGACGGGAAGACCTCGCCCTACGCCGGCGGCAGCAGCTTCATGGAGCGCGTTGCCGAGGGCGTCGCGAGCGGGATGGGCACAGTTGCGTTCGTAGTAATCGGCTCGCTGATCATCCTTGGCTGGGTGCTGATCAACGGAGCGATCCCGTATCTCGAGCACACCTTCACGGCGCTCGGCAAGGGCGGACAGTTCGACCCCGAGCCGTGGATCCTGCTGAACCTGATCTTCTCGGGCGTCGCCTTCTACACCGGCGCGCTGGTGATCATCGCTCAGAAGGCACAGACGCGGACCGATTTCGCCAACGAGGCGGCGGCCGCGGCGCACCGTGACGAGCTGGCTCGGTTCCAGACCGATCTGTTGCAGCAGAACACAAAGCTGACGGAGGAGATCCACACGGTCTCAAAGAAGCTCGCGACGCTCGTCGAGGAGGTCCACAGCGCGACCTGCACGAAGTGAGCGCCGGGTTCAACTCACGCCCTCCCCTTGCACGCGAGCGGTCGCTGTGACGTCGATCGGCTAGGGCTGGGCGCGCTCGCCGACCCCGGTCGCCTTCCAGCCCGGTTTCCGAAAACGGTGGAGCAGCAGCGGTGGGAGGACACCGAGGATGAGAATCCCAGCCGCGATCAGTCCCGCATACACGAGCGGGCTCGTGTGGGCGAGCTGTGACGGCGAGACGAAGCCGATCAGGAACGCGATCACCGACGCCAGCCCGCCAACCAGGCACAGCAGCCTGAGCGCGGGCGCACGATATCCGCGTGGATGATCTGGCTGCGCATGACGCAGACGCACTGCGGCAATGAACATCAGGACGTACATGATCAGGTACACCTGCGTAGCCAGCGCGGTGAAGATCCAGTAGGCACTCGAAACGGTCGGGACGAACGCGTAGAGCAGCGCGATGACCGTAATCACGAGGGCTTGTGCGGTCAGGATGTGGACCTCGATGCCCTGACCGTTGACCTCTTGGAAGTACGGAGGCAGGTAGCCCTGTTCACGACCGATCCGCACAAGGCCCTCGGATGGCCCGTCCAGCCAGGCCATCATGCCGGCCAGGGCCCCAACTGCCAGAGCAATCGCGATCACCGGCACGGCGAAGCCGATACCGAAGTGCGTCATGAAGCTGTTGAAGGCCTGCATGACGCCGGCGGTGAAGCTGATGTGGTTCGCCGGAATCACCCACGCGATCGCCAGCGTCGGGAAGATGAAGACCGCCAGCACGAGCGCCATCGCAACAAAGATCGACTTCGGATAGTCCCGCCCCGGGTTGCGAAGCTCGTCGACGTGCACGGCGTTGATCTCGACTCCGGCGTAGGTGAAGAAGCTGTTGACGATCAGGACGATGCTCGCCAGTCCACTCCACGCGGGCAGGATGTGATGAGTGTTCATCGGCGCCGCCGAATGGTTGCCCTCCACGAGGTAGATCACGCCGAGGACGACGAGGATGACTCCCGGGATCAGCGTCCCGATCACTGTCCCGCGCGAGGCGAGCTTCGCCACGAGCGAGACGCCCCGTGAGGACACCAGCACGCCGCCCCAGAAGAGCACGATGATGATCGCGGCGGTGTAGACCCCGTTGCCGGCCAGACGCTGATCGATCGTGTAGGCGAGCGTGCTGCCGACGAAGGCAAGCAGCGCCGGGTAGTAGAAGACCGTCTGGGCAAACTGGCACCACACCGCAACCAGGCCCATCGGAGCCGAGATGCCCTCGCGGACCCAGTTGTAGACGCCGTCCGGCCACCCGGAGGCGAGTTCTGCCGCGACCAGTGACACGGGGACCAGGAACACGAACGCGGGCAGGACGTACAGGAAGACGGAGGCGAGTCCGAGCACAGCGGTCGCCGGCGCCGATCCCAAGTAGCCAACCGATCCGACGGTCATCATCGCCAGCGCAGGCCAGGTGATGAACCTCCGGAGCGGGCGAGCCGCGCCAGACTCGACCGCCACCGACTGGCCCGTGTGCGAGGCGCCAGCCGCCGCGCCGGCGGCCCGCGGCTGGCGTCGCCTGTGCACCCACATGAGGCCCGAGTATGACGCTGGGGTGTGCGCCGCGATTGGCTATCCGCGAGTTTGCGGCCCCGCTGGTCAAGCTCGCCCGCCCTGGCCGCCCGTAGAGCGACTCCGTGCTTGCAGCCCGCACGACGGGCAACGCGATGCGGGTGCGCGCCGGATCATGCCAGGGTGATGACGCTTCCTCGACCGACGCTTCAACGATTGAGGACTCCAGGCGCGGCGGGGTCGACGTGCTACCCGGGGATGCGTCGCACGCTTGCGCGCAACTGCCCATAGCCCATCCGACCGGGTCCACGCTGTGGTGGCAGCGAGCCCAGCCCGCCGCCAGCTGGAAGACTCTCGGGGTCGTTGCCGACGCCGAGCAGGCTACGAGTGAGCCGCTGGCCGCTGTCGAGCAGATCATCGAGTGCTCGCGAGGCGTGCTCAGCCGTTACGACCACCGCCGGGGGATCATCGTGCAGCGACTCGAGCATCGCACGACGCAGCAGCTCCTTGATGAAGGATGCAGTCACCCCGTCGGTACGCTCGACGATCTCGAGCACGTCGGCCTCGGACAGCTGCAACGGGATCGAGCGGCTATAGAGCGCGAGCAGGCGTTTGCGCGCGTCGGCGTCGGGGAGGTCGATCTCGATCGCGACGTCCACCCGGCCGGGCCTAGCCGCCAATGCCGGCTCGAGCAGGTCGGCCCGGTTGGTAGTGAGCACGAACAACAGGTCGGCGTCCGCCGCTGCTCCGTCCATCGCATCGAGAAGGTCAAACAAGACCGGGCTCGAGCCGGGCCCGAAGCTGCGATCCTCCGCAACCAGATCGACGTCCTCAAGGACCATGACGGCTGGCTGCAGGTCGCGCGCGAGCTCCGCGGCCGAGCCGATCGCCCGCAGCGCCTGCCCCGTGAGCAGCAACCGGGTGTAGCCGTCCATCTGCCCGATCACGTAGCGGGTCGTATGCGTCTTGCCAGTCCCCGGCGGCCCATACAGAAGCAACCCACGCTTGAGGTGCTGGCCAGCCTGCAGCAGTGCGTCGCGGTGCGCAGCCACACCGAGCGCGTGCCGCTCGACCCGCGCGAGTACCGGCTCGGGAAGCACCACGTCCTCGCGTGCGGTCGCAGGGATCTCGCCGAACTCGAGCGTGACTCCGCCCATCGGTGACAGTCCAACCTCGATCACATGCCCGCGGTACACGTTCAGAGCGCGGCGTAACTCACCCAACCGGGCGTGGACGGCCTGCGCGGCGTCGACCGACAACCCTGCGATCTCAACAGAGAGCTCGTGATGGTGCTCGCCCGGGCCGATCACCATCACGACGTAGCGCCCAAGCTCGTCGTTGACCAGCAACGCCGCCAGCCGCAGACACGCAAGCGTCGACTTCGGCCCGTTGGGCAGATCAACCAGCGCCGGCGCCGACAGGCGCAACGGCGCCATCGCCACCCCGGTTATCAGCTGTTGCAGCGACACCGGCGGATGGTGCGGCGGGATCGAGATGCCGTGAACAGCTACCTCGCGACCCGACTCGGCCGACCACGCGTTCAACGCCGTCTGCAGGTTCACGTGCTCGAAAACCGGTAGCGAACGGGCAACCACCGACAGGTCCGACGCCCCGGCGCCGAGAAAGTCGCTCACGAGCGCCGCAACCTCGTTGCGCCGCGCCCCGTCCTGCTCGGAATGCACCCACTCCAGAAACGACCGGAACGCCTTCGCGAACTCCCGTGCCTCCGACTCCGACGCGCCCGTCACCACCGCAACGATATCTGGAGACAGACCGCCACCCCCACCCCCAGACCGTCGCTATGCCGGGCCAAAGCCGCAGCCAGACACGCACCACGCCGGGCGCTCCCTTTCGGCGTGAGGCTTTCGCAAGCTGGCACGCGCTGCTCGGGCGCCTATGTGCTGCCGCCTCGACCGCGCACGTGGGGTCGACGGTATTCGAGGAGCAGTTGGGCCGCTTGACTGGCGGCTGACGCAGGAGCACAATCGGCGACGCGTCGGCATTCTGATCCACCGGGAGGAGCGAGATGGCGTGGAGGATCGCTGGGTCGTATTTTGAGACGTGCTCGTGCGATGTGGTGTGCCCGTGCACGGCGTCGCTGTCGTTCGGTGCGACGCACGACCGCTGCATGGTCACGCTGGTGTTCAACGTGCACAGCGGTGACGTGGAGGGAGTGGATGTCGGCGGGCTGACGGTCGCTGCCGTGGCTGACACGCCGAAGGTGATGACCGACGGCAACTGGCGGTTGGGTGTGTTCATCGATGCTGCTGCGACGAATGAGCAGGCGGAGAAGCTCGGGGCGGTTTTCTCGGGTGCGCTCGGCGGCCCGATGGAGGCGCTCGGGCCGCTGATCGGCGAGAACCTCGGGGTGCGACGTGCCGAGATCGAGGTCCGTGAAGAGGGGCTGAGCCACGCGGTCCGCATCGGCGACGAGGTCGACTTCGAGATTGAGGACATCGTGCCATTCGGCGTTGAGTCGGGACAGCCGGTGCGCCTGACCGGGGTCTTCCATCCCGCCGGTTCGGAGCTGACGGTGGCGCACGCCACGCGCTCGAGCATCGACGCGTTTGGCGTCAGCTACGCCGCCAGGGCAGCGTTCAGCAACTCGCAGTTCTCGTGGGCGGCCTAGCCGGGCCTGGCGCAGCATCGGCCCCGGGAGCGATGCCGACGGGCGAGGTGGGGGTCCGCGAGGCGTTGGCGGCCGTCCGGGGTCGGCTCGGTCTGGTCGGGCTGCTGCTGGCGATTGCGGGTCTGGCGTGGTGGTGGACCGCCCGCAGCATGAGCGGCATGGACGCGGGACCGGGCACCGATCTGGGCGCGCTCGGGTGGTTCGTGGGCGTGTGGGTCGTGATGATGGCCGCGATGATGTTTCCCGCGAGCGCGCCGACCGTCGCGCTGTATGCGCGGATGACGCGGCGGCGCGGAGTCGACCACCCACTCCTGTTCGCAGCCTCATACCTGATCGTCTGGGGAGCGACAGGGCTCGTGGCCTACGCGCTGTGGGCCCTCGGACGCGCGACGCTCGCGTCCGAGCTTTCGTGGGGCAACGCCGGGCGGTGGCTCGCGGCCGGCCTCCTCGCGCTCGCGGCGCTCTACGAGATGACCCCGCTCAAGAACGTGTGCCTGCAGAGGTGCCGCAGCCCGCTCGCGTTCCTCCTGGGCAACTGGCGCGACGGTCGCGTCGGCGCGGTCCAGATGGGCGCGGCACATGCCCTGTGGTGCCTTGGTTGCTGCTGGGCGCTGATGGTGGCCCTGTTCTCGCTGGGCGTCATGAGCCTGGTGTGGATGGTCCTGGTCACGGCTCTGATCACGCTGGAGAAGACGCTCCCATGGCGGCGCATCGCACTCGCGAGCACCACGGGGATCCTCCTCGCGCTCGCCATCCTGGTCGCCGTCGCACCCGCGGACACCCCCGGTCTGACCGTCCCTGCGAGCACAAACCATGCGATGCACGGCATGCACCAGGCCAAACCCTCGTAGCCGCCGTCCTGCCGCTTGTGAATCGGGCTTCGCAGGCCCGGCGTCCCAGAAGATGTCCGGAGGGCCTTATGCCCGCCATCTCGCCTCCCTCGTTGCCTTGCGGTAGCGCGCCATTCGGCGGCCGCTGGGGAACACGGTGTGGAACACGAGAAGCGGACCGCGGTGCCCGACAGAACGCGAAACGCCTTGCTTCTTGGGCCTATCACGATGGGCCGGCCAGGACTCGAACCTGGGACCGACGGATTATGAGTCCGCTGCTCTAACCAACTGAGCTACCGGCCCGACGTGCACAGCCTAGTCGGGTGGGTGGGGGTCCAACGCCCGTCCAGGGCCGTTGCAAGGTGCGCCCCGTTCACCGATCACGAAGGTGAGTGGCACGCACGACGTTCAGCGCATCGGTTCCGCAGCGGCCGCGATGCGCGCGGTACCTGGTCGGGCTGCTCGCAGGCGGGCTGTTGCTCGCGTGCGCAGCGCAGGCGGGGGCGGTCGTGCAGGGCGGTGGCCCTGGCGGTGCGCCCGTCGGAGTGCAGGCGATCAGCGGCGGGACGGGGACGTTCGCCGCCCCATTCGAGCCCACGAGCACCGGCGTGAGCTATCACGGTGGACCGGTGCTGCACGGCGTGACGACCTACGCGGTCTACTGGGACCCGAGCGGGGCCTTCGAAGCGGGCACCGAGCAACTGATCAACACGTACCTGGCCGCGACAGCACACGACAGCGGCGGGTCGTCGAATGTCTTCTCGGTCGGGGCGCAGTACGCCGACGGAGCCGGCCCCGCGGGGTACTCGCAGACCTACGGTGGGAGCTTCGTCGACAGCGATCCGTTCCCGAGCAGCGGCGGTTGTGCTGCGACGACCGCGACCGCGACCGTCTGCCTCAATGAGTCCCAGGAGGTCAATGAGCTCGAGGCATTCATCGCCGCGAACCAGCTGCCGGTCGGGATGAGCGACGTCTACATCATCCTGACGCCGGACACCGTCGCGACATGTATCGACGGGTCCAGCGAGTGCTCGACCAACACCTACTGCAGTCTCCATTCGTATGCGACCGTCGGCGCGTCGACGCTGCTCTACATCACCCTTCCGTTCACGCTGCTCGATTCTGCGGGCGACGCGAAGTCCTGTCAGGACGACGGAAGCGCGACGGTTCAGGCGCCGAACGGCGACCCTGGTTTCGGCGACGTCGCAGCCAAATCGCTCAGCCACGAGGAGCTCGAGACGATCACCGACCCGTTGTTGAGCGCTTGGTATGACGCCCAGGGCAACGAGGTCGACGACATCTGCAACGGGGTCGCCTGGAACCCCGATGCCTTCCTGCCGGTCGAAGGTGGCAGCGCGAGCTCCGGGACGCTCTATAACCAGACGATCGACGGCGTCCATTACTACCTGCAGGCGGCGTGGAGCAACGAGGCGAACCGCTGCGAGCTGATGTCCTCGCTGCAGCCGACGATCGCTGGGCCGCAGGCGAGTGTGCAGAGCGGCACGTCGCTCGCGTTCAGCGCGAGCGCGGGTACGGGAGCGTCGATCGCGAGCTACACGTGGAACTTCGGCGACGGCCAGAGCGCGAGCGGGCAGAGCGTGAGCCACGTGTACGCAACGCCAGGCGATTACACCTTGAGCCTCACCGTGACCGACGCGTTCGGCAACACCGGTAGCGCGGCTGATCAGATCGCTGTCGTCGACACGCCGGGAACGACGGCGGGCGCGTCCGGACTCTCCGGACGGACGAAGCCGTCGAGCGTCACGCGATGCGGATCGGTGTGGCATGGCAAGCGCGGGCGCGAGCTCCGTCGATGCACGACGACTTTCACCGCCCGCGTGGCTTCACGGAGCCACGCACAGCGGCGCCGTACCTGCCTCTACGTGCGCGCGCACCACGCACGCAAGTGGACGCGCAAGCGCTGCACGAAGGCCTAGCGCTTCCGCGCCGGCGACGGCTCGCATAGTCTTTCTGCCACGTGAGACACAGCGTCCACAAGAGCTGCGTCGCGGCCGTCTGCGATCTCGCGCCTGGTCGATGACGGCGGGCGAGCCACCGGTCGCCGTCGCGCGACCTGCCGCTGAGCAGGCACAACCCGGCCGGCCGCGAGCCCGCCGGCGACTCCTGCCGCGCCCTGGCGAACCGCATCCGGCACACGGCGCGCTGCTCCTCGTACTGATCGTCTCGGCGCTGCTCGAGGGTCACGGGATCAGCCACAACGGCTACGGCAACAACTTCTACGCCGCCGCCGTCAAGTCGATGCTGCGGTCCTTCCACAACTTCTTCTTCGTGTCCGCCGATCCGGGCGGGCTGATGTCTGTTGACAAGCCGCCGCTCGCGCTGTGGCTGCAGGCCGTGAGCGCCAAGGTTCTCGGATTTCACGCGCTCGTGATCCTGTTGCCGGAGGCGGCATGCGGCTTCCTGGCGGTGCTGTGCGCTTACTACGTGGTCGCACCGCGGTTCGGGCGCTGGACGGCGGTCGGGGCTGCCGCCGCCGTAGCGGTGTGCCCCGGGTTCGTGGCGACCACGCGCGACAACAACACGGACGCGCTCCTGATCCTCTTGATGCTGCTGGCGGGGTGGGCGCTCGTGCGCGCGATCGAGACGGACCGGCTGCGCACTTTGATCCTCGCGGCGGTGCTGGCCGGCCTCGCGTTCAACACGAAAGCGCTCGCGGGCTATCTCGTGGTGCCGGGCATGGGCTTGGCGTATCTCGTCTGCGCGAACGGGAGCTGGCGCCGGCGCGCGCTGCGGACCGCCGGCGGGGCTCTCGTGCTGGGCGTCGTCTCGCTCGTGTGGATCGTCGCGGTCGACCTGGTACCCCAGAGCCAACGCCCATGGGTTGGCGGCACGACCGACGATTCGGAGCTCTCGCTGACCTTCGCCTACAACGGGTTCGGCCGCGTCGAGGGCCAGGTCGGCGGTTCGGGGACGAGCTTCGCCTCGGGCGTCGTCGGGGCATCGGCGGCCAATCCGGCGCCGAACAGCAACGCGATCCCCGCGGAGCGGGTCGAGGCGCTCGAGCTCGACGGGATCGGCTGGAAGCCGCTGCCGGCGGGGTTCTCGGTTGGCAGCACGGGCTCGACTGGGGCGACCGGCGCGACTGGGGCGAGCGGCCAGACCGGCTCGACGGGCCCCTACGTGTTCACCGACACCGGCGTGCTCGCGGGCACGACCGGCGTCACGACTTTCCCCTGGGACCGATTCGTGCCACAGACGTCCCCGACGACGACCACGACGACGCCCGCAGCGCCCGTGACCTTGCGAAGCTATTCACCGGTCGCGCTCGGACCGTCCCCGGGACCGGCGCGCCTCTTCGGCTCGGCTTTCGGAACGCAGGCCGCGTGGCTGCTGCCGTTCGCGCTCGTCGGCTTGATCGCGCTGATGCTCGTCCTGTTCCGCGGCGGCTCCCGGCGTGACCGGCGCCTCGCGGTGTTCATCGTCTTCGGCGGCTGGTTGCTCGCCGAGTTCGTCGTGCTCAGCGCGTCCAACGGGATCGTGCACCCGTACTACACCTCGGCGCTCGGACCCGGGATCGGGATCATCGCGGCCTGCGGTGCATGGGCGTGCGTGAAGCTCGTGCAGCGCGACCGCCGCTACCTGCTGCTCCCCGCGGCAGCGGTCGCGCTGACCGTCGCAGAGCAGATCAGCCTGCTCGCGGGCCAGCACAACTACTTGCGCTGGCTGTGGCCGCTACTCATCCTCGCGGCCGTCTGCGGGGTAGTGCTGCTCTGGCTGCGTCCGCGTCTTGCCGCGATGACGATGGCGGCGATGCTCATAGCGGTACTCGTCGCGCCGTTGTTCTACGCGAAGACGGTCTGGGAGGTCCCGGTCGACGGTACCTTCCCGGCGGCTGGCCCCTATACCGACGCCGGCCAGGGCGGGATCGGCGCCCCCAAACCGACCTATCCGATCCTCGCTCAGCTCTTCCACTACGCCGACCCGCGTGCGCCGCACGCCAAATGGGCGGTGCTGACGCAGGCGGCGATCACGGCAGCGCCGATGATCCTGCTCGGCCATCGCGCCGCGGCGATCGGCGGCTACGGCACGCAGACGCCGGGCGTGACCCCGAAGCAGCTCGCGAACTTCGTTGCGAAGGGCGAAGTGCGCTTCGTATTGCTCGGCGGCGCCTACGCGTGGCGCGGTGGCAATGCCGCCTCGCAAGCGGTGCGCCAGGCGTGCGCGATCGTCGATCCGAAGCTGTGGCGCCCGGCAACGAACGTCGGGACGCCACAGCACCCGGTCTGGTTCTACCCGCTCGGCGGGCTCAACTACGTGCTCTACGACTGCAAGGGCTACGCCGGGAGGCTGGCATCGGCGTAGGGTGAGAGCGAGTCCGATTAAGGAACTGCGGGGGTGGGACTCGAACCCACAACCTCGAAGTTAACAGCTTCTTGCTCTGCCAATTGAGCTACCCCGCACTGCGCATTGGACTACCACGGAGACCTGGAATGTCGGCGTCCTGTGTGAGCGTAACCGTACCGTGCTCGACCTCAGCATGACAGTTGGAGCACAGCAACACACATTTCGCTGCCTCCGCACGCAGGCGTGCGAGCGAGCGGCCGAATCCTTGTTGACCGACAGAGAAGCTCTTCGTTGCGGGAGCAAGGTGATGGAACTCGAGGGCGGCCGGCGATCGGTCGTAGCCACATAGCACGCAGGCCCCGCCGAACTCCGCCACGAGGATCGCCTTTACCTTGCGACGTCGACGCGACACAGACTCTGCGCGGCAGCGAATACAGCGGTAGTAGCCACGCGAGTCGAGCCGGTGCGTCGCTGGTCCGTGGCGCGGACACGGAAGCTCGACATCGCGAGAACCAGACGCGCGTGCGGCCCGGGCTCCCGGTCGCGGCCGCCGCCCCGCGCCGTTGACAGTCCGCAGCTCGTAGCGCTTCATCCAATGACGAACCGTCGCCTTACTGCGACCGAGGTGCTCCGCGATTTCTGCAATCGACGCCCCGCCCTCAACGAGTACGGTCAGTTCCGCGCGGTCGACCGCACCGCGTGCGGCATGCTTGGCACTCCCAGGTGCGCTGAGGCCATACTTGGCGAGCCAGTAGGCGACCGTGCTGGGATGGCGTCCGACCTCACGCCCGATCTGCTCGAGCGAATGACCGTCGGCAACCCAGGACGCTAGGCGTTCCCTGTCCACCGTCGCGAGCCCTGATACGAACACATGTTCGTATAATGGGTGGCGGCTCGGACACCAAACCGCCCTTCAGCGCGTCCCCGATTCCCGTGGACGCAGCGTGCGGCCAGGCGCGCTGGCGGCCGCGCTCAGCCGAGGTGAAGCGCGCGCCGGACGCGGCGATGCCAGGCGACGAGGTGCTGCCGCTTCTGGGTGCGGACGTTGGAGATGTGCTGCCGCTTCTGCGTGCGGACCTTGGCGATATGCGTGCGGATGCTCATGGTTGCTCCTTAGTCGAGCCGGCAGCCGCGAGGATAGACCCAAGCGTGGCCGCGCACTTCGGTACTGCGTCGCAGGTCGGTGCGCGTTTGTACTTGCGCCCGGAGCCGGGAGGCTGCCGCGTCGACGCCCAGGACTTGCATCCACGAGAATGGAAGATGAACGTGTGTTCGGTCGCGACCCGGCGCCAGACTCCCTCTTCAGCGCGATCCGGCCCCGGTCTCCTCCAGCGCTCGCGCCATCCAATCATCGATCTCGCGCTTGATCTTCGCGCGCTCGTGACCGAGCCCGGCGACGCCTGCGCGTCCGCCGGCACGCGCGGAGTCGATCGCGCGCTCGACTCGCGCCAGCTCTAACTGGCGATGAGCGACCTCGAGTTGCGCGGGGATCGCATCGAGCGCGCTCGCGCGCACGGTGAGCTCGGTCAGCAGGCGTGCGAGCTGCTCGTCCATGTCCCCACCGACCGGCGCATCGATGTCCTCGCGCAGCCGCGCCGCCGCCCGGCGCGTCAGCGGACTCGCGAACAGCGCGTCGAGGTCAATCTGCTCGAGCAGCGCACCGCCCGCACTCGGCAGCGCGATGCACAGCTCGAGGAAGGCGCGCTCGGAGCGCTCGGCGCCGTCTGGCAGGGTGAGCGGCGCCTCGCCGCGAGTGGGCGCCGTACGTCGGGCGCCGACGGCGCGTGGCGCGAGCAGTCCCTCGACGGTCCGCTCGGACACGCCGAGCTGCGCCGCGACCTCGCGCTCGAGCTCTTCGCGCGTTGACCCGAGCTCGAGCTCGCCGAAAACGGGCCGCAGCTCCGCGAGCACCTTGTCGCGCCCCTCGGGCGTCGCAAGATCGCCGGCCGCGAGGATCCGCGCGACGCGGAAGCGCACGAACGCAACAGCGCCGGCGACGATCGCGGGCAGCGCCTGCGCACCGTCGCGCGCGAGAACGTCCGCGGGGTCGCTGCCGGGCGCGAGCGGGGCGACGCGCAGCTCGATGCGCCCGCGCGCAGCGATCGCATTGGCGGCCTTGAGCATCGCGGCCTGGCCGGCTCCGTCGGCGTCGAGCGCGAGAACGACGGTCGGCGCGAGCACGGAGAGCAGCCCGATCTGCTCGTCGGTCAGCGCGGTGCCCATCAGTCCGACGCAGTTGGTGACGCCCGCCTGGTGCATCGCGATCACGTCGGTGTAGCCCTCGCAGAGCACTACGACGCCGGCTTTCGCCGCGGCCGCGCGCGCGAGGTGCTGGCCGAAGAGCTGCTCGCGCTTGTGAAACAGCTCGCCCTCGGCGCTGTTCAGGTACTTGGGGGGCACGCCGGCCTGCAGCGTGCGCGCTCCGAAACCGACGACGCGCCCGCGCTTGTCACAAAGCGGGAAGGTGATCCGCGAGCGGAAACGGTCATAGACGCGCCCCGGCGTCTCCTGCGAGCGCTGCACGAGCCCGGCGTCGAGCAGCTCCCGCTCGCTGTAGCCGCCGCTTCGCGAGGCGAGCAGCACGCGGTCCCACGCGCTCGGCGCCCAGCCGACGCGGAACGCGCGCAGCGTGTCCTCCGCCAGCCCCCGCCCCGCCAGATATTCGCGCGCCCGCGCGGCTTCCTCGGACTCCCACAGGCAGCGCTCGTAGTAGGCGGCGGTCCGCTCGAGCAGCGCGAGCAGGCGCTCGCGGCGCTGCCTGCGCGCGGCGGCCTGCGGATCCTCGGACGCGAGCTCGAGCTCCACGTTGTAGCGCTCGGCAAGCCACTCCAGCGCACCCGGGAAGTCCATACCTTGGGTCTCGCACACGAACGTGAACACATCGCCCGTGGCCTGGCAGCCAAAGCAGTAGTAGACCTTCTTCGACGGCGTGATTGAAAACGACGGCGTGCGCTCGTCGTGAAACGGGCAGAGCCCCGTGTAGGAGTCCGCACCTGCGCGGCGCAGGTCGATCCGCGTACCGATCAGGTCGAGGATGTCGACCGCGTCGCGGACGCGCTCGCGGCTCTCGTCGGTGTAGCGCGCCATTTCAGCGGCCGAACGCGCGCGGCACGGCGAGCGCTTCGAACACGCGGATGCAGTACCGATCGGTCATGCCTGCGATGTAGTCGGTCACGCGCGTCGCGAGCTCCCCCGGCCCGCCCTCGGGCAACTCGCCCGGGTGCTCGCAGTAATGCTCGAAAAGCGTCCGGATGACGCGCTCCACCTTGGCGTGCTCGCGCCGCGCCGCGTCCCCCAGGTACACGCGCTCGAACATGAAGTCGCGCAGCGCACTCATCGCGCCGGCCGCCTCCTCGCCTTGCACGATCTCCCGCGCGCCCGCCGAGCGCTCGACGAGGTCGTGAACGAGCGCGTCGATGCGCGCCGAGCCCGTGTCACCGAGCACCGCGATCGCTTCGCGCGGTAACTCGCTTTCGGACAGCACGCCGGCGCGCAGCGCGTCGTCGATGTCGTGGTTGAGGTAGGCGAAGCGGTCAGTGATCCGTACGATCGCACCCTCGAGCGTACGCGGTGGGGCCGCGCGGCCGCTATGTCCGAGGATTCCGTCGCGAACGTCCTCGCACAGGTTGAGCCCGGCGCCGTCGCGCTCGAGCACGTCGACGACGCGCAGCGACTGCTCCCAGTGATGGAAGTGGCCGTCGAAGCGCTCGCGCAGGCAGCGATCGAGCACGTCCTCGCCGATGTGCCCGAACGGCGGGTGGCCGAGGTCGTGCCCGAGCCCGATCGCCTCGACCAGGTCCTCGTTGAGGCGCAGCGCGCGCGCAACGGTGCGCGAGATCCCGGTCACCTCGAGCGTGTGCGTGAGGCGGGTGCGGTAGTGGTCGCCCTGTGGTGAAACGAATACCTGCGTCTTGTGCTTGAGCCGCCGGAACGCCTTGCTGTGGACGATCCGATCTCGGTCTCTTTGGAGCGGTGTGCGCAGCTCGCAATCATCTTCGAGCCGCTGGCGCCGCGCGGGATACGAACGCGCCGCCGATGGTGCGAGATCGCGTTCCTCGCGCTCGATCTGAAGCGCCGCGAAGCGCTCGGCGACGGCCGTGCTCATCGCGCCACCGCCGCGCGAAGGCGCAGGTGGTGATGGTGCTCAAGCGTCTCGGAGATCGCGCGCTCGGCCTCGCGTAGCGCGCCCGGCGAGCAGGAGGGCGCCTGCGCGAGCGGCTGTGCGAGCGCCGCGGTCATGAACTCGTAGGTTTCGAGCGCCAACGGGAACGAGCCTGCCTCGCAGGCCGAGCAGACCACGCCGCCCGCTGCCGCCGAGAAGGCCGCGATGTTCTCGAGCTCGCCGCACGACGCACACGACGACAGCGCCGGCGCGAGGCCGGCGGCGACGAGCAGCTTGAGACGGAACGCGAGCGCGTTAGCGTGGCACGCCAACGCGGGGTTGCTTGCGAGCAGAGCAAGCTCGTTCGCGAGCAGGTTGTAGACCTCGGGGTGGGGCTCCTCGGTCTCGAAGATCCGCGCGACCGCATCGCAGGCGCGCGCCGCCGCATCGAGGGTCGCCGCGTGCTCACCGAGCGCCGCGTGCGCGTCGAGCGTCTCGACGCCCGTAATCGTCAGCAGCTCGCCGCGCCCCTCGTGGCAGATGAGGCGCACGCGGCGAAACGGCTCGAGCCGCCCGCCGAAGCGGCTGCGAGTGCGCCGCACGCCTTTCGCGATCGCGCCGATCCGTCCCCGGTGCGGCGTGTAGAGGTGCAGGATCCGGTCTGCCTCGCCGTAGCGCAGCGAGCGCAGCACGATCGCGTCCGTCTTCAGCGGTCCGGCCATACATCGAGAGTACGCGAGTCCTGAGACGGGACAGATTCCTTAGCTACACTTTTTGAAGTAATGCCGCAAATCACGATGTATACGACCGCTCCGTGCGCGTTTTGCACGGCGGCTAAGGGCCTGCTCGAGAAGCGCGGCCTCGAGTTCGAGGAGATCTACCTCGACAAGAACAGCGCGGGGCGCGCCGAGCTCGTCGAGCGCACCGGCATGATGACCTTCCCCCAGATCCTCATCGACGGCGCGCTCGTCGGCGGCTTCGCGGAGCTGTACGCGGCCGACCGATCGGGACGCCTCGAAGCGCTCGTCGGCGGGAGCTGAGCGCTCCCAGCCGTAAGGCCTAATACCCGGGCGCCGGGATGAAGAAGGACTGTCCCTGACGGACGTTGTGCTTGATGTGCG
Organism: Solirubrobacterales bacterium; assembly: GCA_003138355.1. Taxonomy (GTDB): domain Bacteria; phylum Actinomycetota; class Thermoleophilia; order Solirubrobacterales; family Solirubrobacteraceae; genus Palsa-513. The sequence continues at coordinate 86,152 of PLFX01000054.1, read as the reverse complement.
GGTGAGCGAACGAGACGACGATGACGTTGTCTTTGATCGCCTTGATCAGCGTCCCGTCGCAGAGATCCTCGGTCACCCAGATCGTGCCGCTGACGGACGCCGAGCCGTAGCGGCCCTTGGTCGTGTACTTCCCGTGCCCGTTACCCCACAGCTGACGGATCACGGTCGTCGGCTTCTTCTTTCCTGACGCAGCATGCGCATCCGCGCGCACGCCGTGCGTGGGTGGCGGGCAATCGGTGAAGCTCGCCCCGGTCAACGTTGCGATGACGGTGCCGCCCGCCGTCTGCGTGAAGACGAACACACCGTTGTAGAACTGGCCGGTCTGCGAGCTGCCGTCCGGCAGGGTGACGGTCAGCGAAACCGTCCCTGACAGCGCATCGATCGTCGAACCGACGGGTATGTTCGCCGTCGAAGAGAGGGTCGTGAACGTCGAGCTACCCGGCAGCTTGACCGTCACCGTCCCGGAGACTGGCGTCACGTCCGTCGACGTCCCAAGGACGGCAAACGGGAGTGGAACGATCAATGACGGCGCCAAGGGAGCCACCGTGTAGTGGATGGTCGTCGTCGTTGTCTGTCCGTCGCCGCTCTTCGCGGTCACAACGTAGGTGAAGGTGCCCGCCTGGCTCGTATTGAGCGCCCCCGCCGGACTCGGACTGCCGTTCGAGTCAACGCAACTCGCGATGCCGGGCGCGTTGACCGCATCTGTACACGAGAAGCTCGTCGCGACCTGCTGGCCAACGGTGTACGTCAGCCCATCACCCGGCGAGGCGATCGTCGCGGAGGGTGGATCAACAACCGTGTAATGGATCGTCGATGTCGAGCTCTGCCCATCAGTGCTCGTCGCGGTCACCGTGTAAGCAAAGGTGCCCGCCTTGCTCGTGTCGGGCGCGCCGGGACTAGTGCTCCCATTCGAATCGACACAACTCGCGATGCCCGGCCCGCCCGGCGCGTCAGCGCACGAGAAGCTCGTGGCAACACTCGCCCCGACATCGAAGGTCTGCCCGTCGGCCGGCGAAGAGATCGTTGCCGACGGCAGGCCGAGGACCGTGTAATGGATCGTCGATGTCGTGGTCTGCCCATCACTGCTCGTCGCGGTCACGCTATAGGCGAATGTGCCCGCCGAGCTCGTGACGAGCGCGCCTGGGCTCACGCTTCCATTCGAGTCGACACAGCTCGAGATCCCCGGTGCGCCCGCCGCATCAGAACACGAGAAGCTGGTCGCGACGCTCGCCCCGAGGTTGTAGGTCTGCGCGTCGGCCGGCGAGCCGATCACCGCCGCCGGCGGTCCGAGGACGGTGTAGTTGATCGTCGCTGTCCCGGTCTGCCCATCGGTGCTCGTCGCGGTCACGACGTACGCGAAGGTGCCCGCCTGGCTCGTATTGAGCGCCCCCGCCGGGCTCGTGCCGCCGTTCGAGTCGACGCAGCTCGCGATGCCGGGCGCATTGGTCGAGTCCTGGCAGGAGAAGCTCGTCGCCACGTGCTGCCCGAGGTTGTATGTCTGGCCGGTAACGGGCGAGCCGATCGTCGCCGTGGGCGGACCGAGGACCGTGTAATGGATCGTCGCCGTCGCGGTCTGCCCATCGCTGCTCGTCGCGGTCACGCTATAGGCGAAGGTTCCCGCGGAGCTCGTGACGAGCGCACCCGGACTCGTGCTCCCGTTCGAATCGACGCAGCTCGAGATCCCCGGTGCACCAGCCGCATCAGAACACGAGAAGCTCGTCGGGACGATCGCGCCAATGTTGTAGGTCTGCCCGTCAGCTGGCGAGCCAATCGTCGCCGAAGGCGGACCCAGAACCGTGTAATGGATCGTCGACGTGGTGGTCTGCCCGTCTGTGCTCGTTGCAGTCGCGCTGTAGGCGAAGGTTCCCGCGGCACTCGTGACCAGCGCCCCCGGACTCGTGCTCGCGTTCGAATCAACACAGCTCGAGATCCCCGGAGCGCCCGCAGAGTCCTGGCAACTGAAGCTGGTCGCGACGTGCTGCCCGAGGTTGTAGGTCTGGCCGGTAACGGGCGAGCCGATCGTCGCCGTGGGCGGACCGACAACCGTGTAATGAATCGTCGCAGTCGCGGTCTGACCATCGCTGCTCGTCGCGGTCACGACATAGGCGAAGGTGCCCGCCGAGCTCGTAACCAGCGCGCCCGCCGGACCCGAGCTCCCGTTCGAATCAACACAGCTTGCGATCCCGGGTGCGCCTACAGCATCAACACACGAGAAGCCCGTCGGAACGCTCGCCCCGACGTTGAAGGTCTGCCCGTCAGCCGGCGAGGTGATCGCCGCCGACGGCGACCCCAGAACCGTGTAATGGATCGTCACCGTCGAGCTCTGCCCATCTTTGCTCGTCGCGGTCACGCTATAGGCGAAGGTCCCCGCGGCGCTCGTGACCAGAGCCCCCGCCGGACCCGAGCTCCCGTTCGAATCAACACAGCCCGACAGCCCCGGACCATCCACAGAGTCCAGGCAGGAAAAGCTCGTCGCCACATTCTGCCCGAGGTTGTAGGTCTGCCCGTCAGCCGGCGAGCTGATCGTCGCGGTTGGTGGACCGGCAACGGTGTAGTGGATCGACGCCATCCCAACCTGCCCATCACTGCTGGTCGCCGTCACCGTGTACTCAAAGCTCCCCGCCTTGCTCGTGTCGAGCGCCCCCGGACTCGTGCCACCGCTGCCGTCAACACAGCTACTGATACCGGGCCCGCCCACCGCCTCACTGCAAGAAAAGCTGGTCGCGACGCTTTGACCAATGCCAAACGTCTGCCCGTCAGCCGGCGAGCTGATCGCCGCCGACGGCGGACCTAATACGGTGATCTCAGCGATCACAACACCGCCGGCCCCCAGATCCCAAAGCTCGCCGCAGGTGTACTCCTCATCGTATTTGGCAACGATGTCGTACGTGCCGGGCGTGCTCGGCGCATCTCCCAAGTCCGCGCTGCCAGACCCGCTCTGCGTCGTGCCTGCGTCGATTACGTCGTTTTCAAGACACCCAGCGGGCGCGGCGTGACCCGGGAATCCGACGTCCAGATAGTCGATGCAGTCAGGGCAGGAGCCGTTGCCCGCGTCGGACCAGTTGGCGCTGATCGATACGTCGGTCCCGGGCGCGACTGTGATCGTTGTCCCTGGGTTGCCGTTGAGCGCGATGCTGCTCACGGTGTCCGCGCCGACCGTGGTCGGATCTGAGGGCGCCGCCTGCGTGACCCCCGAGAAGATCAGGCCCGCGACGGCGACTATGGCGACGAGCGCGAACAGCGAGCCGCCGGCAATGACGCGGCGACGCTTGGCAGCGCGATGTCCTCGGGCGCGGTTCACAGTGACCCTCGACGCTGCGAGCCTCCCTCGCCTGCGCGTCGCGCGCGACAGACTATCTCTGATCGCCGACGAATGGGTGGGAGCGGCAGGTGAAAAGCCTCCACCGTGGGGCAAGAACGCGCCGCCGCAAGCCTCGCTGGCGCAAGCGCTACACCACGCTGTTACTTTATTCTTACTTACTCGCTACAACTTGATTACACGCTGCCTCCTCGGGCCGAGCGGTGGCCAAGGGACGGCGCCGAAAGGGCACGCCTCGCAAGCGCAGAGCGGCGGACCCCACTACCATCGCGCCGGCAATGCGGCGACGCGCCTGGCTGAGACGGAAGCGGCTACTCCTCCTCGCAGTGACAGCGGCGACCGCGGGCCTCGGGGTGGTCGCCTACGCGACCAACCTCGTCTACCCGCTCGAGGCTTCGTCGATCCATGCCCGGTTCGCAATCCGCGGGTCGCGGCCGTCGCTCGTCAAGGACTTCGTCGTCGTAACCGTCGACGAGAGAACGTTCGACTACTTCGCCGGCCTTCACGCGAAGAACCCGAGCATCAACTACCAGTGGCCTTTCCCGCGGCGCGACCATGCCGTCGTAATCGACCATCTGCTAGCCGCGGGCGCCCGGCTGATCGCGTTCGACGTCCAGTTCACGGAGCCGACCGACCCCGCCGATGACAACGCGTTGATCGGGGCGGTCGACCGGGCCCACAACATGGTGCTGGCGACCGACGCCGTTGACAACGGCCAGACGGGCGTCCTCGGTGGCAATGCGACGCTGCGGCAGATCGGCGCGCGCGCGGGCGATTCGACGGTGATCACCGACTCCGCGGGAGTGCTGCGGGACATGCAGCACTCCTACCAGGGGATCGACACCTTCGGTGTCGCGATCGCCGCTGACGCTGCCGGCCACGAGATCAGTCCCAAGCTCTTCGGCGGCGCCGAGCACCCGGTGCCGATCGACTACGCCGGGCCGCCGGGCACCGTCGCCGCGATCCCGTACTGGCGGGTCTACGCGAACGATTTCCCGGCCGCCGCGGTGCGCGGCAAGATCGTGATCGTCGGCGCGTCCGCGCCCCGACTCCAGGACCTCCACTCGACCCCTACCTCCGGCTCGGAGGAGATGAGCGGGCCCGAGGTCCAGGCCAACATCGCGGCGACCGCGCTCGCCGGCATCCCGCTACGCAACGGCCCCGCCTGGCTCGACATCGCGCTGATCGTGCTGTTTGCCTTGGCAGCGCCGCTGGCGAGCATCCGCATCCGCGTCTGGCGCGCGTTGCTCGCCTCGCTCGGGCTCGCGGCCCTCTTCACCATCGCGACACAACTCGCGTTCGACGACGGCACGATCATCTCCTACACCTACCCGGTCCTGACGCTTGTCCTCGCAATCATTGCCACCCTCGCGATCGTGCTCCTCGGCGAAGCGTTTGAGCGCCAGCACGCGCGCGACATCTTCGCCCGCTTCGTCCCCGCCGACGTTGTCGATGACGTGCTCGCTCGCACCGACGACGACTTCCGCCTCGGCGCCGTGGAACGCGACTGCACGGTGCTCTTCACCGACCTGCGCGGCTTCACGAGCTTCTCGGAATCCGAGCCCGCCGCGCAGGTGATCGAGGTGATCAACGTCTACCTCCACGAGATGACCGAGGCCGTCCTCGCCGCCGGCGGGACGTTGATCTCCTACATCGGTGACGGCATCCTGGCGCTCTTCGGAGCGCCGATCGAGCAGCCTGACCACGCCGATCGCGCGCTCGCCGCAGCGCGCGAGATGTTGGGTACGCGGCTTGCGCGCTTCAACGCCTGGCTGCGCGAACAGGGCTACGAGCGTGACTTCCGGATGGGGATCGGGCTCAACAGCGGCGTCGTCATGGCGGGAAACGTCGGGTCATCCGAGCGAGTGGCATACACCGTAATTGGCGACCCCGTCAACACGGCGTCGCGCCTCGAGGGCCTGACCAAGGGCACGGATCACATGCTCTTCGTGGCGGAGACGACGCGTGATCGCATGCACGCGGTACCCGACGATCTCGTCTTCGTCGACCACCTGGATATCCGCGGGCGCGTGGCAAAAATGGCGGTCTACACGCTCTCCGAAGACGCCGAGCGCGCGAGCGCGACAGCGCCGGAATCGTCGGGCGGTCTGTCCACGCGCCCATAGAGACAGTGCCGCAGCCACCATGCACCAGACGCGAACCACCACACGCTCGATGGGCTTCTCGCAAAGCCGCATGTCATTAATGCACGACCAACCCCTCAGCTCCGGCGTTGCCCTTTTCACCGCTGCCTAAGCCGCGAAAGCGGTCCCCTGCGCGGGACCGTTCACGCGGAGATGTGCTCTCCCCCGCTCCGCCTCCGTTTCCTGACCGAAATTCGCCGGACAGCTCGACGGATCACACCGCGCCCCGCGTGGCGCACTCTGCGACGACCGTGCGCGAGTCGATCCGCGCTGTCATGGCAAATCGCGGCCTGCGTCTGCTTGTCCTATCGACCGGCGCGACATCGGTCGGTAAATGGGGTTTTGGCGTCGCTCTATCTGTGTACGCCTACCGCACCGGCGGGGCCACACTGGTCGGCGTCGTACTGCTCTTACAGGCCTTCCCATCCGTAATTGCCGCACCAATACTGGCGTGGCTCGGGGATCGGCATTCCCGCGAGCGAGTCCTACTCTTGACCAACGCAGTCCGCACCGCGCTCCTGGCCGGCGCTGCCGCTGCGATGTGGACACACGCCGGGGCCGCGGTCGTGTTCGCCTTGGCGGTGGTCTACAGCATGGTCTCCACGGCCAACCAGCCGGCCCGCGCTGCGCTGATCCCGGCGTTGTCTCGTGTCCCGAGCGAGGCATCGAGCGCGAACGCCGTCCTCAGCTCGCTCGACAACGTTGGCTTCCTGATCGGTGCCGGGGTCGGCGGTGTGATGATCGCAGCCACGAGCACCCAGGCGGTGGTCGCGGCCTGCGCAGTCGCGTACCTGTTCAGCCTCTGGATGATCGCTGCGCTCCCGCATGACGCTCGGAGAACAGGACGCCGTACGAAGCTCGGACTGGGTCGCGAGATCGCCAGCGGATTTCACACCGTCAGCGGGCAGCCGCAGCTTCGCCTGCTCGTGCTCCTGCTGGCGAGCCTGTCGGTAACGGGCGGCATCGCCAACGTGCTGGTCGTCGTGACCGCGATCAGCATCCTGCACGCCGGCGCCGCGGGCGTCGGGTACCTGAGTGCGGCGTACGCTGCGGGCGGAGTGCTCGCCGGCGTCGTCACGATCGCGCTGCTCGAGAGGTCAGTCCACGTCGCGACTGTGCTCGTGGGCGCGTGCGCACTCTGTTTGCCGTTGATCATTGCCGGCATCGCGCCAGCCCCGGCCACGGCGTTGGTCGCCTGGGCCGCCGTTGGGCTCTGCTATGCGTTGGTCAGGGGGACCGCGCTGACCTTGCTGCAACGATTGACCGAGGATCGCGTCCTCTCACGCGTGCTCGGAGTCTTGGAGACCGCCTTCGTCGCCGGCATCGGGATCGGCGCAATCGTCGCCCCGGCGCTGGTCGCATCGCTTGGAACGAAGGGCGCGCTGATCGCCTCCGGTGTGTTCCTGCCCTTCGTCGCAGTGCTCAGCCGGCCGTCGCTGCGCAACCTCGAGGCCGGCGCGCCGGTTCCGGGTGAGAGCTTTCAGCTGCTGCGCGCCAATCCGATCTTTGCGCCGATGCCGATCGGTGTCACCGAGTCATTGACCCGTGCGCTTCGCGAGATCACGGTCCCTGCGGACACGACCGTAATTCGCCAGGGTGATCCCGGAGACCTCTGGTTCTTGATCGCCGAAGGGGAGGTCGAGGTCGTCAAGGACGGCGTGTTCCAAGCGCGCCTCGGCAAAGGCGACGCCTTCGGAGAGATCGCGCTGCTACGCGACGTGCCCCGCACGGCGACCGTGCGCACACTCGCCCCGTCACATCTGCTCGCGCTCGACCGCGATCGGTTCCTGGCCGCGGTCACGGGGCTGGCCGAAAGTCATGAGGCCGCGCAGGAGATCGCGACCAACCACCTCAACTCGGGAAGTCCGAGACCGGCTCTTTAGGGCCGGCGGGACGTTCCGCGTCAGGCAGTCCCGCTGGCGCGACGTAGCCGGTCTGCCATGACGGACATCACAAGCTGCGCGAAATAGGGCGTCTCGTGAACGAGGACCCAGAAGGTCCGCGCGGGGATCTCGACGAGCTCGACGTCATCTTCCGCGACGGCGCTGAGCGCCCGCGGCTTTGACTCGATCAGAGCCATCTCGCCGAACAGCCCTGGTGCCGTGACGGTGTCGTAGGTCCGATCGCCGTCCTTCAGCACCACCGTGCCACCCACGACGATGAACATCACGTCCCCGTGGTCGCCCTTCTCGAACACCGTCTCGCCAGCCGAGAACGGCCGAGGCTTTCCAGCGCGCGCCAGCAGCGGGTACAGCTCATCGTGCGACTCAACGCCCAACATCAGCATCCCCTCGATCGCAGTTGCCGTTCGGGGCGGTGATGATATGCAACAACGTCCCCGATCACACGCGCGTAACGTGCGGCCGGCGAAGTGCCATCGATCCCTACCCGCGCCTACGCCGGGGAACCGGCTGGCAGTGTCTACACAGGTAGGTCCCGCGACCGCCGACAGTGATCTTCGAGATCGGGCCACCGCAGTCCGGACACGGCTCGTCCGCGCGGCGGTGCACGAGGAAGCGATCCTGGAAGCTGCCGCGCGCTCCGTCGAGGTGGCGGAAATCGTCGATCGAGGCACCCTTCGCGTCGACCCCGGCCGCAAGGACCTCCCGAACCGCGTCCGCGAGTCGCGCGTACTGCTTGGGCGCGAGAGCACCCGCGGCGCGCAGCGGATGGATACCGGCGCGAAAGAGCGCCTCGTCGGCGTAGATGTTGCCGATACCCGCGACGTTGCGCTGGTCGAGCAGGAACGGCTTGATCGGACCGCGGCGCCCGCGCGCGAGCGTACGCAGCAACGCGCCGTCGAAGCCCTCGTCGAAAGGTTCGATCCCGAGGCGTGAGGCGAGGAACGACTCGAGCTGGTCGTCACCGGCGAGGAGCTGGCCCGTGCCGAACCGGCGCGGGTCGCTGAAGTGGAGCGTGTGGTCGCCAACCAGCATCCGCACGCGCACGTAGGGCGGTGGCTGCGCCGGGTCGAGCAGCAGCGTGCCGGTCATCCGCAGGTGCATCAGCAGGTGGAGCTCGCCGCTCAGCTGCCAGTCGAGGTACTTCCCGCGGCGCGCGAGCCGCCCCACAGTGCGCCCGCGCACCGCTTGCGCGAGCGCGGCCGCCTCGAGCGGTGCGCACCAGCGCGGGTCGAGGACCACGATCTCGCGGATCCGACGGCCCTCGACGATCGGGGCGAGCTGGCCACGGATCGTCTCGACTTCAGGGAGCTCAGGCAACGAACGTGTCCCCGGGAAGCTCGATCGCGGGCTCGCCGGCGAGCCACGCGTATGCCGTAGCGCCGACATCGGCGAGCGCGCCGTCATGGCGACGCCCGCGATGGCCCTGGAAGCTCGCGAGCAGCGGCACGCTTTCGCGCGTGCGATCGGTGTGTGCCGCCGCGGGGTCGCAGCCGTGATCGGCCGTCAGGACGAGCATGTCGTCAGGTCCGAGCACGTCCAGCCAGCCGCCGACCGCGGCGTCGATCTCGCGCAGCGCGCCGTGAAAGCCCGCGACGTCCTTGCGGTGGCCATAGACCTGGTCGGTCTCGATCAGGTTCGCGAGCACGAAGCCACCATCGAGATCAGCCACGAGCTCGCCGATGCTCGCGAGCGCCTGCGCATTCGACCCGCCAGGGTGCGTCGCGTCGATTCCGACGTCGGCGAAAAGGTCGCCCACCTTGCCGACCGCGTGAACCGGGATCCCGGCGTTCTGCAGCGCGACGAGGTAGCTGCGCGTCGGCGGCGCGAGCGCGAAGTCGTGGCGTCCGAGCGTGCGCTCGAACGCCCCCGCATCGCCGCTGAAAGGGCGTGCGATCACGCGCCCGACGCTGACACACGCGCGCACGCGGGCGCAGGCCGCGTAGAGCTCGCTTGCCGGCATCACCGCTTCGTGGCAGGCGAGCTGAATCACCGAGTCCTGTGAGGTGTAGAGGATCGGCTTGCCGCTCTCGAGGTGCTCGGCGCCATAGTCGTCGATCGCCGCGAGGCCGTTGTAGGGCCGGTTGCAGATCACGCCCCGGCCAACTGCCTGCTCCACCTCGGCGAGCAGTTCGGGCGGAAGGCCGTCGGGGTAGGCGGGCGGCGCGACCGCGGCGACAACTCCCATCAGCTCCCAATGTCCGGCGGTCGAGTCCTTGCCCGGACCCTGGGCGCTCAGGCGCCCGTACACGACCGGGTGCTTCGCGGGCGCGACGCCCCGCAGCGGCAGGATCGAGCCGAGGCCGAGCGCGCCGAGCACCGGCAGCTCGAGGCCGCCGGCCATCTCGGCGACATGGGCGAGCGTATTCGAGCCCGCGTCGCCATAGTCCGCGGCATCCGGCAGCGCCCCGATACCGCAGGCGTCGATCACGATGACGAACGCGCGGCGACCCATCCGGGCCATCCTAATGTGCAGAGAACTCAGCCGACCGAGGCGCGCGGGTGCGCGCTGAAGTACACGTCGCGCAGGCGCTCGCCCGAGAGGTGCGTGTAAACCTGGGTCGTCGCGACGTCGGCGTGGCCGAGCATCTCCTGCAGGACGCGCAGGTCGCAGCCACCGGAGAGGACGTGGGTGGCGAAGGTGTGGCGCAGCGTGTGCGGGCTGACGCGGCCACCGAGCCCGACCGCCTCGGCGTGGCCTTTGATGATCTTGTAGAGGCCCTGGCGCGTCAGCCCGCCACCGCGGCTGTTGACGAACACGTGGCGCTCGTTCGCGATCCCGACAAGCTCGGGCCGGCCGTGCTCCGCGTAGGCGCGCAGCGCGGCGATGGCCTCGCGACCGATCGGGACGACGCGCTCCTTCGAGCCCTTGCCCCGGGCGCGCAGCATCTGCTCGTGCAGGTCCACGTCGCCGATCTCGAGCCCCGTCACCTCGGACGCCCGCAGGCCGCAGGCGTACATCAGCTCGAGGATCGCGCGGTCGCGCAGCGCGATCGGGCGCCGGCCCGCGGGAGAGGCGAGCAGCGCGCCGATCTCATCGCGCGTCAGCACGTCCGGCAACTTGGCCGTCTTGCGCGGGCCGTGCAGGTCGGCGGTCGGGTCGTGGTCGATCAGGCCCTCGCGGCGCAGGTAGCGGTAGAAGGAGCGCAGGCAGGCGGCCTTGCGCTGGAGCGTTGCAGCCGCCGCTCCGCCGCGCGCGAGGACCGTCAGGAATTCGGACAGCTCGCTGTGCCCGATCGTGAGGACGTCTTCGTTGCGCTTGGCGAGAAACGCGCCGAGCTGGAGGAGATCGGTGCGGTAGGCCTCGAGCGTGTTGCGCGACAGCCCACGCTCGAATTCGAGGTGGGCGAGGAAGTCGACGACCAACTGGTCGAGCTGCGCGACGGCGACGGCCATGGCGAGACTGAGTTCGCAACGCCGGCGCCTAGACCTTTATCACGCAAGCGCCGCTGCGCGCTGCGCGAGCAAACCGCCGCTCAGAAGCGCCGCGGTGAAGAACGACGTCTCTTGCCGTAGATCGGCGCCCATGAGCTCGGTTGGCAGGCCGCTGCGCGAGTAGCCGTCGAGGTCGGCCTGGCCGTCCTGCGGCGGGAGCGTGACCGGCGCCAGCAGGAGGCGCAGCACCGTGGCGGTGTGGTGGGAGAGTCCGCGGTGGCGCGGGCGGGGATCAACGTCGGAGCGGCGCGGAACGAGGATCGCCTCGAGGCCGAGCGACAGCGCGGCATGCGCAGAGTCGAGCGCGACGAGTCCGCCGTGACCGAGCGCGGTGGCGCTTCCCTGGATGCCGGGCCCGGGGCCGGCGATCGCGGCGTGCCAGCCACCGAGCGTGAACGCGTGGGCGAGGGCGCCGAGGGTTGTGATCGCGTCGCCGTCGGGGCCACCGAAGGCCTGCCCGGCAGTGACGTGCGCTGCCAGCAGGTTGCGCGTGCGCAGCTCGCGCACGGTGCGCGAGTGGCTTGCCGGGAGTGCGCCGCCCGGTGTCTGGATGTAGCCGAGGCGGAGCGTCGGTGCCTGCTGGGCGAACGCCCACGCGACCGGGGCGAGTTGGCTGTGCAGCGCGACGATCGCGACCGGGCGGTGCGGGAGGTCGGGGAGCTCGGGCGGGTCGAGCGGCTGGACGGCGTGCTGGAGGCTGGTGTAGTTGAGCTTGAGGACGTGATCGCCGGGCTCCCCCGGCGCGTCCAGCCCGCGCGTCAGGTTCGCGTGGACGATGTCGAAGCCGCCCGAGCCGAGGCCGAGCTCGCGCGCGGCCACGTTGACGAGGACCTCGTCACCCTGTGCGGCGGGGCCGACCAGTGCCGTGTCGGCGATCGCGGGATGGGGACCGTCGCGCAGCGCCACGGTGAGCTCCTGCTCGGCAGCGGCGGGATCGCCGGCGCGGATGACGGCCCCACGAGCCAGCCGCAGCATCGCTGTCCCTATGCCGCTCGGTCGACGAGCGCGAGCGCCACCTCGAGCATCCCCTCGAGCGCCTCGGAGCTGACGCTCTCGGTCGGCTCGTGCGGGTGCTCCGTGCCGTTGCCGAGGTTCAGGACCGCGCAACCCTTCGTGCGCAGCGCATTCACGTCGCTACCGCCGCCCGTGGTGGTGAGCATCGGCGTGTAGCCGCTCGCCGCGAGAGCCTCGCGCGCCAGGACGAGCTCGGGCGCCGAGCCGCGGACGCGATAGCCGTCGAAGACGCGCTCGAGCGTGACGTCGAGGTCGCACTCGCATTCGGGATCGTTCGCGGCGTCCGCGAGTAGGGCAACCATGTGCGAAGCAAGCTCCTCGGCGCGTCCGGCATCGATGCTGCGTGCCTCGCCGACGAGCCGGCAGCGGTCGGGGACGACGTTCGCGGCGCTGCCGCCGCTGATCGTGCCGATGTTTGCGGTCGTTTCCGCATCGATGCGCCCGAGCTGCATCTGCGCGATCCCGCGCGCCGCGGCGAGGATCGCGGAGCGCCCGGCCTCCGGCTGCACGCCCGCGTGGGCGGCGACGCCCTGGAGCTCGGCGCTCAGGCGGTAGTAGGTCGGTGACGCGACGATCAGGCTGCCGAGCGGCACCGCAGCGTCGAAGGTGTAGCCGACGGGACTTCGCAGGACACCGATCTCGAACTCCTTCGCCCCGATCAGGCCGACCTCCTCGCCGATTGTGAAGAGCAGCTCGACCCCGGCCTCGTGCGGCGTGGCGACCAGGCGCGCGGCGAGCGCGAGCAGGACCGCGACGGCGGCCTTGTTGTCGGCGCCGAGGATCGTGTCGTTTGCGTTCTGCCAGGTGCCGTCGCGCAGGACGGGCTCGATCGCAGCGTTCGCGGGGACCGTGTCGAGGTGCGCGCACAGCAGCACGGAGCCGTCACCGCTCCCCGGGATTCGCACGAGGAGGTTGCCGCAGTCACCGCGCAGCGCGCCACCGGCGCCGTCCTCCTCGGCCTCGAGGCCGAGCGCCGCGAGCTCCGCCTTGACGATCTCGGCGCACGCGCGCTCCTTACCCGACGGGCTGTAGGCGCGGCACAGACGGGCGAACGTGTCGCCGAGCCGACCCCGCTCGAGCGCTGTGGCGACGCTCACGCCTCGCGGGTCACCGGCTCGGCGCCGGTCGCGAGACCGCCGGAGCGCGCGAGAGCCGCGCCGACGAAATCACGGAACAGCGGCGCCGGGCGGTCCGGGCGCGACTTGAACTCGGGGTGGAATTGCGAGGCGACGTAGAACGGGTGGTCGGTGATCTCGACGATCTCGACGAGACGTCCGTCGGGTGAGGTGCCTGACATCGTCAGTCCGGCCGACTCGAGCCGGCGGCGCAGCATGTTGTTGACCTCGTAGCGGTGGCGGTGGCGCTCGTAGGCGACGAGCTCGCCGTAGATCGCGTGCGCGCGCGTGGCGACGTTCAGCTTGATCGGGTCGGCGCCGAGGCGCATCGTTCCGCCGAGGTCCGCGATCTCCTTTTGCTCGGGCAAGAGGTCGATCACCGGGAAGGGAGTCTCGGGATCGCACTCGGTCGAGTTCGCTCCCTCCATCCCAGCCACATCGCGCGCGAACTCGCACACCGCGACATGCATCCCGAAGCAGATGCCGAGGTAGGGCACGCCGTTCTCGCGGGCATAGCGCGCGGCGGCGATCTTTCCCTCGAAGCCGCGGCTGCCGAAGCCGCCCGGGATCAGCACCCCGTCGGCGCCGGCGAGGCGCTCGGCGGCGGCGTCGCCGTCACCGCCCAGGAGCGACTCGGAGTCGACCCAGTCGATCTCGATCCGCGTCCCGTGCATGAAGCCCGCGTGGCGCAGCGCCTCGGCGACGCTCAAGTAGGCGTCCTCGAGCTCGACGTACTTGCCGACGATCGCGATTCGCGTCGTTGTTTGCAGCGCCTCGACGCGCTCGATCAGGGCGCGCCAGCGATCGAGCTGAGCTGGCTGACGCTCGAGCGCGAAATGCTCGAGGACGAACTCGTCGACACCCTCGTCGTGGAAGACCAGCGGGACCGAGTAGATGTTCTCGACGTCGTAAGCAGAGATGATCGCCTCGAGTGGAAGGCTCGCGAACAGCGCGATCTTCTTGCGGATGTCGCGGCTGAGCGCCTGCTCGGAGCGACAAACCAGCATGTCCGGCTGGATTCCGATCCGGCGCAACTCGTTGACCGAGTGCTGCGTGGGCTTCGTCTTCAGCTCGCCGGCGTGGTTGATGTAGGGAACGAGCGTCAGGTGGATGAACATGCAGTGCCGGCGCCCGACGTCGACCGGGTACTGGCGGATCGCCTCGAGAAACGGCAGCGACTCGATGTCGCCGACGGTGCCGCCGATCTCTGTCACGACGAAGTCGGCGTCCGTCGCCTGGCCGATCAGCGAGACGCGCTGCTTGATCTCATCGGTGATGTGCGGCACGACCTGGACGGTTGCGCCGAGGTAGTCGCCGCGGCGCTCGCGGCGGATCACCGCGTTGTAGATGCCCCCGGCAGTGACGTTCGAGGCCCGCGTCGTGTCGGCGTCGGTGAAGCGCTCGTAGTGGCCGAGGTCGAGGTCCGTCTCGGCGCCGTCCTCCGTGACGAAGACCTCGCCGTGCTGGTAAGGCGACATCGTGCCGGGGTCGACGTTGATGTACGGGTCGAACTTCTGCAGCGCGACGGTGAACCCGCGCGCCACGAGCAGGTTGCCGATCGAGGCTGCGGCGATGCCCTTCCCGAGCGATGAGACGACGCCGCCTGTGATGAAGATGAAGCGGGGTCCGCTCTGGCGATCGTAGGTCTGCGGCATTAGGCTGGTCTGCCCACTGAGTCTAGAGCCCGCAGCAGCGGCACGCGCGCGATGAGCGCGGAAATTGAGCAAACCTCGCCGTAGAGCGCGAGCGTGACGAGCGCAGCGAGCGCGAAGGCGATGCCCGCGAGCCCGAGCGTCATGACGAGCCAGAGGCCCGCGAGCGCTCCGAGGAGGCTCGCGCCGCTGTCGCCGAGCATCCCGCGCTCGCGCAGGTCGTAGAACGCGACGATGGGGACCGGCCCGAGGAACGCACCGAGCGCGAGGAGCTCCCCCCCGGCCGCGAGCAGCGCGCCCGCGAGCAGCACGAAGGCCTTGACTGCGCGCCCCGGGCGGAGATCGAGGAGGTTGAAGGCGTGCGGCGCGAGCACGAGTACCCCCGCGGCGAGCGCGGCGCGAACGCCGGTGAAGCCGAGCCAGCGGGCGGTCGCGAGCGCAAGGATGAGCGTGCCCGCGGCCTTCAGCGCTCCCGAATCGGGCCGTCCGGTGCGCAGCGTGCGCAGATGGGCGCGCACGCCGTGGACGGCGCTCGCCCCCGCATCGTCAACGAGACCGAGGAGTGCGACGCCGATCGGGTAGCACGCGAGCGCGGACCAGCTCGCGAACGCGGCGAGCGTGATGAGCGCCGAGACGAGGATCACGAGGCCGAGCGGCGCCGCGATGGACCGGCCTCGATGATTGATGCGCGCGAGCCGACTGCCGGCGAGGGCGCGCGAGAGCCAGGGCGCGAGCGCCACCGCCGCCAAGAACGAGACGATCAGTTCCGCCGCGCGCACCGCGGCGATCAGCGCGGCGCCGGCATCTGCGCGCGCTCGCGCAGGCGCAGGTAGTAGAGCGTCCCACCGATCGCGACGAACGGGAGCGAAAACGTGAAGACGAGAATCGTCCCCGCAACGATCACCGCATCGCTGTTGACCGCGAGCGCGAGCGCTTCGGTCGCAGCGGTGACGATCAGGCCGGGGATCGCCGTGACCAGCAGCAGCGAGATGACGACGCCGGCCGTGTGCCACCACGTCCCGCGGACGAGCGCGCCGCTCATCAAGATCGCGCCGAAGCCGCGCGCGCGGTCGATGACGACCGCCTGGACGGCGAAGTACCAGCTGACGAACCAGAGGATCGCGGGCAGGATCAGAAACGAACCGAGGCCCACGCCAACCCAGTACAGGATCACGACGAGCAGCGCAGGCGCGAAGAGCTCGAGTCCCTCCGCCGCCGCGCGGCGCGCGGACGGTAGGGCGCCCTCGCACATCTCGATCACGATCGCGCGAGCCATGATCGCCGTCACGATCGGTACGGTCACGAGCTCGTCGGCGGCGAACTCGATGTAGCCGTCGGCTGTCGGCAGCTTCTTGTGGACTCCGGCGGTGAGCTCTCCGAGGCCGATCCCGAGCACGATGTCGACGACGGCGACGACCGGCAGCGTGACGAGCACCACGAAGCGCAGGTGAGCGCGATAGAACGCGAGCGCGCGAGAGAGCAGCTCACCAAGGCGCTGCGGCGGCTGACTGTTCATCGCACGGTTTCCGAGTTCGTTTAGAAAGCGTTTGCGAAGAGCCGGCTTATGCCCTTGGCATCGACAAGCAGCTCGGCAACGCGCAGGCGCGTGAGGAAGGCCGATGCTGCGCCGGCGCGGCCGCGGTCCAGGAGCTCGGTGAGGTTGAGTTGCGAGCCGACGGAGACGATCAGCGAAGCGCCGGCCTCGGCGGCGATCAGCAGCGCGAGGTCTTCGCTCGTGCCCGGCGCGCGCACGACGGCGTGGGGCAGGCCGAGCGCCACGAGGCGGTCTCGGCCCGGCGCCCGACCGTCGAGGTAGCTGTGCGCGACGAGCTCGGCGCCGCTCGCAAGCGCCGCGTCGCTCGCGGAGTCCATGTCCCCCACGACCATGTCCGCGCGCATGCCGCAGGCGCGCACGGCTTCCACGGCGCCATCGACGGCGACGATCACCGGCGCCGCGCCGTGCACGTATCCGCGCAGCGCGCGCAGATCGTCGAGGTAGCCACCGCCGCGTACGACGACGAGGGCGGGACGATCGCGGAAGTCGGTGCGAAGGCGCGGCAGCTCGAGCGGGGCGCTGAGCAGCTCGCGCTCGGCGCGCATCCGCTCGAGCGTATTGCCGACGAAGCGCTCGAGCGCCTCGTGGACGCTGGCCCGCCGCTCACGCAACGCCGCCTGCGCCTCCTCGAGCGTGAGCACGCGTCCGCGCGCCACGAGCCTGCCCGCCCGGCGGACCGCTCCCCCACGCAGCTCGAGTGGGTCGCCGTCCAGACAGTGCTCGAAGAGCGCGTCGTTCGGCAGGTCGACCAGCGGCACGCCGGCCGCCAGCAGCAGGAGCGGCCCAACGTTCGGATAGGTCTCACTCAGCGAGCTGCTGCAGTTGAGCACGCCGCGAACTCCGGCAGCCAGGAGCTCCTCCGCGGAGACGCGGTCAAGCCCGGCGTGGTCGATGATCGCGACATCGCCCGGGGCCAGCCGGCGCACGAGGAGCTTGGTGCGCCGGCCCAGGCGCGCCGGCCCCGCTAGCGGGTGCCCGACGGGCGGGCACGTTGCCCCGATCAGTGCCGAATCCGCTTGCAGCACGCGGCGCACGCTAGCGCGTGCCCCGGCGAGGCGCAGAACTAGACTGCCACGGATGCGCGAGCACGGGATGGCGGCGATCGGAACCTGGAGCGGCGGGCGGTTCATGCGCTTCGGCGAGGCGATCTCGGACGAGCGACTCGTGGAGCTGCTGCGGCCCGCGCCTGCGCTCTCAACGCTCATCACGTCGGACGTGTATGGCATGGGCGCGGCCGACTTGCTGGCCGGCGACGCACTCGCCGGGTGCGCGCGCGGGGAGTTCTGCGTCGTTGGTGCGGTCGGCCACGACTTCTATACGGGTGAGCGCAACGGAGCAAAGGGCTTCCCGCGCTTCACCGATCCCGCGCTTCGAAGCCCTGACGCGTATGCGGGCTACCTGCGGATGGCGACGGAGCGCAGCCTCGAGCGCTGCGGGCTCGACCACTTCGACGTCCTGTTGTTGCACAACCCCGATCGCACCGGGTACGAGTCGGAGGCCGTCTGGAACGGCATGGTGGCTTTGCGCGACGCCGGTCTCACGCATGCGATCGGCGTCGCGCCCGGACCCGCAAACGGGTTCACGCTCGACGTGATCGGGTGCTTTGAGCGCTTCGGCAGCGAGATCGAGTGGGCGATGCTGATCCTCAACCCGCTCGAGCCCTGGCCGGGCGAGCTCGCCCTCGCGGCAGCCGAGGCGGCGGGCGTGAAGGTGATCGCGCGCGTCGTCGACTACGGCGGGCTCTTCTGGGGCGACGTGCGCGCGGACCACGAGTTCGCGCGCGAGGACCACAGGGCGTTTCGTCCCGCCGGATGGGTCACGGAGGGCCTCGCACGGATCGAGCAGATGCGCCCACTCGCCGAGCGCTCCGGCTTGACGCTGATGCAGCTCGCGTGTCAGTGGGATCTGGCGCAGCCGGCCGTTGCGTGCGTGGCCCCCACGCTGATCCAGGAATCCGGCGCGGGAGCCAGGACGATCGAGAGCAAGCGCGCGGAGTTGTCCGCTCTGCCGGCGAAGCCGGCCATAAAAGAAGAAGACGTGGCCGAGATTCGCCGGATCGGGGACAACACCGGCTGCATGGCACTGAAAGGGGCGGTCCCCGACCATTCGGGCGCGGATCTGCCGGATCGCTGGCGGATCGCCGACGGGCAGCTTGCGCTCGCGGCGCGCTGGCGGATTGATCCAGAGGTCGATCTGGCTAAGACCCGCGGCCAGAGCAGCCGATAGAAGGATGTGAGCTCGCCCGCGCGTCGGGGAGGGAAAGAAGACCAGTACCAGGTGCTCTTCGAGGAGAGCCCGGTTCCGATCTTCATTTATGACCGCCGTACGTTCAAGATAGTCGCGGTCAGTAATGCGGTCATGGAGAGCTACGGGTACTCGCAGGCCGAGCTGCTCGCGCTGCGAATTTCCGACCTGATCCCGGAATGGGAGCAGGCGAAGTTCAAGGCCCACAGGCACAACGTGGTGCGCCGGCGGCCGACCGGTCGCAAGCGTTGGACCGGTCCCTGGCACCACAAGCGCAAGGACGGGTCGATCGTCGAGCTGCAGGTCCTCACCAGCGACATCGTCTTCGACGGCCGCGCGTGCCGCCTTTCCTATTGCTCGGACGTAACCGAGCACAACCTGATGGTTGCCGAGCTCGCACGCGCGCACGAGCGGGCGGTCGAAGCGTCGAACCTGAAGTCCGCGTTCCTGGCGAACATGAGCCACGAGCTGCGCACGCCAATGAACGGCGTCATCGGGATGACTGGCCTGCTGCTCGAGAGCGGTCTCACCGACCAGCAGCTCTCCTACGCCGAGCAGGTCGCACGGTCGGGCGCGCAGATGCTCGCGATCATCAACGACATCCTCGACATCTCGAAGCTCGAGGCCGGCCAGGTCGAGCTCGACACGACGCTGTTCGACCTGCGCGACGCGATCGCCGACGTTTGCGCGGCACCGCGCGCAGAAGCCGCTGCGAAAGGGGTTGCCTTCGAGATCGAGGTCGCGCCCGAGCTGCCGCACGCGCTGCGCGGCGATGCGCGGCGGATCCAGCAGATCCTGCTCAACCTCGTCGCGAACGCGGTCAAGTTCACGCGCGAAGGCACCGTCACGGTCCATGCTGCGGCGCCGATCGTCGAGCCGGGGCGCGTGGCGGTCGAGCTGTCGGTAGCCGACACGGGGATCGGCATCGAGCCCGAGCTCCTTGCGCGGATGTTCGACCCATTCGCGCAGGCTGAGGTCTCAACGACGCGCAATTACGGCGGAACCGGCCTGGGACTCGCGATCGTTCGCGAGCTCGTCGAGCTGATGGGTGGCAGCGTCTCCGCGACGAGCGAGCCCGGGCGTGGAAGCACGTTCACGGTCTCGCTGGCGCTCGAGGTCGCCGGCACGAGCGACCGCGTCGCCGGGGCCGATATGAATGGCGAACCCCCGGTCCCCGCCTGGCCGACGCCACCACGAGTGCTCGTCGCCGAGGACAGCGCCGTGAACCAGATCGTCGCAGCGCGACTGCTCGAACGCTGCGGTTGCGAGGTTCAGCTTGCCTGCGACGGGCGCGAGGCGCTGGCGGCGCTCGAACGCGAGCAGTTCGACGCCGTCCTGATGGACTGTCAGATGCCGCTGCTGGATGGCTACGCGGCGACGATCGCGCTGCGCGAGCGCGAGGCCGGAACGGGCCGCCACACACCGGTTATCGCGATGACCGCGTATGCGATGAAGGGCGACCGCGAGCGCTGTCTCCGGGTCGGTATGGACGACTACATCAGCAAGCCGCTTGCGCGCCGGGAGCTCGAGACGCTGATCAGGCAGTGGATTCCCGCGAGCGGGCAGCTGAACGGCGACGCCCAGGCCGCGGCATAGCACGCGCCAGCTTGGCCGCCCTTAAGCCGGCCGGCGCGAACGCCGATAAGCACGCATGAGCACTTTCGCGCCACCAGCGGGCGCGCGGAGCCGGCTGATGAGCGCGAAAGAATCCCTCGCAAGCGATCAGTACCGGGCGCTATTCGAGCACAGCCCGGTAGCGATCTTCCTGTACGACCTCGCCACGCTCGAGATCGTCGACGCGAGCAACGCCGCGATCGAGAAGTACGGCTACACGCGGGATGAATTGCTTGGCATGACGCTGGTCGGCCTGCTGCCGGAGGAGGACATCCCGGCGTACGAGCGCTACCGCTCCGAGTTGCTGAGCGGGGATAGCCCGGGCCGCAGGCAGCTGTCGGGACGCAACAGGCTGAAGGACGGCCGCATCATCGAGATCGAGGTAACCGGCAACGACGTCGTCTTCAACGGCCGCAATTGTCGCGTCGCGTATTGCCTGGACGTAACCGAGCGCAACGCCGCTGCGCGCGAGCTCGAGCTCGCGCGCGAGCAGCTTGCCATCAGCGAGCGGCGCTACCGCACGCTGTTCGAGCGCAGCCCGCTGCCGCTGGCGGCCTCCGATCGCGACACGTTCCGCTACATCGCGGTCAGCGATTCGCTCGTCGAGAAATACGGTTACGCGCGCGAAGAGCTGCTCACCATGACGCTCTTCGACCTCGTCGTCGAGGAGCAGCGCGAGGCGATGCGCGCTTACGTCGTGGCCCATCCGGACGGTACGGACGGGCCACGACGCGGCCAGGGGCTGCCGATGAAGCAGCGGCTGAAGGACGGCAGCGTGATCGACATCGAGGTCACGAGCACCGTCGAGGAGCTCGAGGGTCACGTCTGCCGGATCGCCTTCTACCACGACGTCACGGAGCGCAACCGCGTCGTCGCCGAGCTCGCGCGAGCGCACGACCGGGCGGTCGAGGCGTCGAACACGAAGTCGGCGTTTCTCGCGAACATGAGCCACGAGCTGCGCACGCCGATGAACGGCGTGATCGGCATGAACGACCTGCTGCTCGAGAGCGGCCTCGAGGGTGAGCAGCTCTCCTACGCCGAGCAGGTCGCGCGCTCGGGTGAGCAGATGCTCGCGATCATCAACGACATCCTCGACATCTCGAAGCTCGAGGCCGGCCACGTCGAGCTCGACATCACGACGTTCGAGCTGCCCGCAGCGATTCGCGACGCCTGCGCTGGACCGCGCGCGGACGCGGAGGCGCGCGGCGTCGCGCTCGAGATCGACATCGCCGATGAGGTCCCGCGATTGCTGCGCGGCGACGGTCGCCGCCTCCAGCAGATCGTGCTCAACCTGGTCGCCAACGCCGTGAAGTTCACATCGCACGGGAACGTCTCCGTTGAGGTCAGCGCCCCGGCGACCGATGAGCGCTACGTCGCGCTGCAGGTCGTCGTGGCCGACACGGGCATTGGGATCGAGGCGGCGACGCTCGCGCGCATGTTCGAGCCGTTCTCGCAGGCGGACGCCTCGACGACTCGGCTCTATGGCGGGACCGGCCTCGGCCTCGCGATCGTGCGCGAGCTCATCGAGCTGATGGGCGGAATCGTCAGCGCCGAGAGCGAGCCGGGAGAGGGATCCCGCTTCACAATCACGATCAAGCTCGAGCAAGTCGCGGCTGCGAATGGCACCGACGCCTCCGCCGGGGAGCCGGCCGCTCCGGTGTGGGCCGGCCCGCCACTCGTCCTCGTCGTCGAGGACAGCGCCGTGAACCAGATCGTCGCTGCACGCTCGCTCGAGCGTTGCGGTTGCCGAGCCGTGGTCGCAAGCGACGGCCGCGAGGCGCTTGCGGCGCTCGCGCGGCGGCGCTTCGACGCGATCCTGATGGACTGCCAGATGCCCGTGCTCGACGGTTACGCGGCGACGGCGGAGCTGCGCAAGCGCGAGGCGCGACGTGGCGCGCATACGCCGGTGATCGCGATGACCGCCCACGCGATGGATGGCGACCGCGAGCGCTGCCTGGAGGCCGGTATGGACGACTACATCAGCAAGCCGATGCGCCGCGAGGAGCTCGCCGCGATCCTCCACCGCTGGATTCCGGCGACGACCGCCGCCACTGCGGCCGCGCCTAAGCGCCGCCGAGCCGCTGCACCCCGTAGCCGGCCGCGAGCAGCGCGCTGAGAATCTGCTCGGCCTGGTCCGCGCCACGCGTCTCGAGCGTGAGCTCCACGCCGGTCTGACGCACGTGCAGCTCGGCCGCCTCGCGGAGGTGCTCGACGGTGACGAGGTTGGCGCCCGCCTGTGCGACGCAGGTCAGCAGCGCGGCAAGCCCGCCGGGCCTGTCGGAGACCGCGGTCGCGATCCGCAGGCGCCGACCGACGGCGACCTCGTGGCGCTGCGCGACGAGCGCGAGCAGCGCCGCGTCGACGTTCCCACCTGAGAGAACGACGACCGTCGTGCCCTTGGTGACGGGCTCGACCACGCCCGCGAGTAGCGCCGCCACGCCAACCGCCCCCGCGCCCTCGACGACAAGCTTTGCCCGCTCCATCAGGAGCACCATCGCCTCGGCGATGTCGTCGTCCGCCACGACCACGACGTCGTCGACGAAGCGCTCGACGAGCGGCAGCGTCAGCGCGCCCGGGCGCTTGACCGCGATCCCGTCCGCGATCGTGCTCACCGAGGGCGAGGTGACCGGCGCGCCGGCAGCGAGCGATGCCGGGAACGCGGCGACACCCTCGGCCTGAACGGCGACGATCCTCACGTCGGGCCGGGCGAGCTTGATCGCGCCGGCAACGCCGCTCGCAAGCCCCCCGCCCCCGAGCGGAAGGATCACCATCCCGAGATCGGCCACGTCGTCGAGCAGCTCGACCCCGAGCGTGCCCTGACCGATGATCACCTCGGCGTCGTCGAACGGGTGGACGAAGGTCTCCCCGCTTTCGCGCGCATGCTCACTGGCGGCCTCGACGCACTCCTCGACCGTGTCGCCACGCAGCACGACCCGACCGCCGTAGGAGCCGACCGCCGCGACCTTCGCGACCGGCGCCTCGCTCGGCATATAGACGACGCAGGGCACACCGCGCTGCTGCGCTGCGTAGGCGAGCGCCTGTGCGTGGTTGCCGGCGCTGCCGGTGACGACGCCCTTCGGCTGATCGAGGCTCAGGAGCTTCGTGAATGCGCCGCGAAGCTTGAACGAGCCGGTCCGCTGAAGGCTCTCGGCCTTCAGCAGTACCTGCCCGCCGCAGCGGCGCTCGAGCGTTCCCGAGCTGAGCAGCGGCGTTCGACGGACGAGCTCGGCGAGCGGTGCCTGCGCGGCGCGTACGCCTCCGGCGGCGATCCGCCGCGCAACCTCCTCAGCGCCCTCGCGATCCACAGCAGCTTGATCCTACGCGCGTGCGCTCTACGAGCCCGCGCGAACGCGCCCGTCCTCGTCGAGCGCGAATCCCGGGAGCCCGAACTCGGCGAGCTTCTCGGGGATCGCCGAGCGCGCCAGCTCGGCTGACACCGTGCCTGCGGGCGTCGTCGCTATCTCGGTGAGCGAACCACTCCAGTCGCAGATCGCCTCACGCTGACCATCGGGCCGATGAACGGACGCGATCAAACCGAACACGAAAGCCGAGCCCGGGTTGGTGGAAGTCCACCAGTTGCTCACCTCGATGTCGACCTGCGGCACCGGCTCGGGCACGAACCCATAGACGTCCGACCAGCCGTCCGCGCCGAGCGTCTGCAGCACTAGCTCCGGGCCGTCGCCGATCACGCGGAAGGACCAGCCCGACTGCTCGTTGACGTTGTCGGGGTCGGCACCGAACGGGATCGGGTCGAGCAGCGTGCCGAGGCCGAAGCCGACGTCGGCGTGCCAGGGCTTCCCGTCGGCCCCGGTAACCCGCAGCACGAGGTGCCCCGCGGGACGCGGCGCCGACGTCGTGCGCCCGACGCGAACGCGGGCGAGCATCGGCTCGACCTTCAACCCGATGTGCTCGAGCGCCGAGGCGAGCAGCAGGTTGTGCTCGAAGCAATAGCCGCCGCGGCCTTCGCTCACGAGCTTGCGCTCGAGGTCCGGCTGTTCGAGCGAGACCGCGATGCCGCGGTGGGGATCGAGGTTCTCGAACGGGATCGAGGTCGCGTGCGCCCGGTGGATCGCCTGCCAGGACGGTGAATCTGTCCCCGCCAGACCGATCCGGCGCAGGTAGGACTCGAAGTCGATCATCGAAGCAGACCCTAGCGGCGCCGTGGGCCGGGCTCCAGGCGGCTACGCGGCGCGCAGTAGCTCCTGTGCGTGGCGGCGCGCACCATCGTCACCCTCGGTGGCGCCGAGCATCCGCACGAGCTCCTCGACGACCGCACCGTCTCGCAGGAGGCTGACCGTGGTGCTCGTCGCCGCGCCGCTCGTGTCCTTGGCGATCGTGAAGTGCCGCGCGGCGAGCGAGGCTACCTGCGGCAGGTGGGTGATCGCGAGGATCTGACGCCCGCTGGCCAGCGCGCGCAGCTGCTCACCGACCGCACGCGCCGTATGCCCACCGATCCCGGCGTCGATCTCGTCGAAAACGAGCGTCGCCTCCCCGCCACCGTGCGCGGCGCCGAGCAGGGCCAGCATGACGCGAGACAGCTCACCTCCCGATGCGATCTCGCGTAGCGGGGCGGCGGGCACACCAGGATTGGCCGCGATCTCGAACTGTGCCTGCTCGCAGCCGCTCGCCCCCGGCTCACAGGGAACGAGCACCACTTCAAAGCCCGCCTGCTCCATCGCGAGTTCGCTCAGGCGCTCGCAGACCGCGCTCGAGAGCGCCGGCGCGCCCGCACTGCGCGTCGCGCTGAGGCGCGCAGCGAGCGCGGCGTGCTCGCCCAGCGCAGCTTCGAGCCTCGCTTCGACCGCCTCGAGCGCGACCTCTGCCCCGACGAGCTCGTCGCGGCGCGCGCGGCAGCGCTCAGCATGCTCGAGCACGGCCTCGACCGTGCCGCCGTGCTTGCGCTCCAGGCGGGCGATCGCTGCGAGGCGCTCCTCGAGCTGCTCGAGCCGACCGGGCTCGGCTTGGAGCGTGTCGCCGTAACGGCGCAGCTCGCTTGCCAGGTCAGCCGATTCGACGACGAGCGCCCGGGCCCGCTCAGCGAGCGCCGCGAGCGCCGGGTCATGGACGCCGGCGGGCTCCAAGCTCGCGCTAGCCGCTGCGAGCGCACTACCGGCGCCCCGCTCCTCATCCTCGAACGCCTGCTCAGCGCCCGCGGCCGCGAGCCGCAGCACCTCGAGGTTGCGCAACCTGTCACGTTCGATCGCGAGCTCCTCGCGCTCCCCGCTGCGCGGGTCGACCTGCTCGATCTCGCGCAGCTCGAACTCGAGCAGGTCGAGCTCGCGCTCGCGCGCGCCCGCGAGCTCGTGCAGATGCGCCAGCTCACCGCGCGCCGCGCGCACCGCGGACCACGCCCGCCCGCACGCCTCGCGGGTCGCGAGGTGCTCGGGACCGCAAGCGCGGTCGAGGATCTCGAGCTGCGCCGCAGCGAGCATCAGCTTGCGGTGCTCGTGCTGGCCGTAGAACGAAAGCAGCCCGCTCGCGATCTCGCGCAGGTCGCCGACGGTGATCGAGCGCCCGTTGAGATAGGCGCGCGTGCGGCCGTCGGCAGCCACGCGCCGCGCGAGGATCACCTCGCGCGCGTCGGGCGGGAGGTACTCCGACGCGAAACCGTGCGCGAGCTCGAAAACGCCCTCCACGTAGGCCTCAGCGCTGCCCGGCCGCACGATGCCGGCCTTGGCGCGCCCGCCCAAGAGCAGGTCGAGCGCGTGGGCGAGCACGGTCTTGCCGGCGCCCGTCTCGCCGGTGATCACGTTTAGCCCGGGGGCGAGCTCGAGGCGCGCGTCCTCGATCAGAAGCACGTTCTGGACTGTCAGCTCGAGCAGCACAGCCACGACGGTTTAGCACCCCGCGAGGACGGAACACCTGTTCGCGTCACAGGCGATGCGAGCGCAGGCCGTGGCTTGAACGCTGCGCCAAGGCAATACGTCACACAAAAAAGTCACTATCCACCCTTGCACTCCGCGAACTGGTCGGTTACTCTTGCCGCCACCCCCGGACGGGGAGGTATGAGAGCCATGTTCGACGCCCCCATCTATATCGATCTCCGTGACAACGCGCCCGCCATGCGCCCGGGTACGCCGGTGTGCGCGCAGCGCGCAGTCGCGCAGATCAACACGCTTTCCCTCGCCGAAAGGCGCTGCATGCCCTGATCTCGGGCCTGCAAGAACTTTCAGCGAGGGCGACCGCAAGGTCGCCCTTTTTGTTGCTCGAACGCATTGCAACCTAAGAGGAGCACCGATGAACGCACACCGCATTCGCACCTGAGCTGACGCTCAGCCCCGACAGAACTGTCCACTAATTCGCAGTACGTGCCCAGAAAGGGCGCGCAAGCCGGCCGCAAGGCGGGTCGCTTGCCGCTGCCTATTGGTATCACCGAAAAGAGAGCGCAAATGATTTTCCAATCACTTTCACTCGCCGGAACGCGCCGCGGTCGCAGACGACCGCGGCGCCTTCGATGGTCGCTGTTTCAAAGCTGGGCCTGGCGCGAGTGGCACCGCTCGCGGACCATCGCGGATCGCGTGCCGGCGACCCGCGAGCGCGACCTCCACGACGAACGCGAGCGGCGATTCCGTTGATCGTCGCTCGCGTTCGCTCGTCCGATCGCGAGCTTCAGCGCGCGAGACGCCCGAACTTCTCGCGCAGGCGGCGGTAGAAGCTCGCGCCGGGCATCTGGGCGAGCAGTGCCACGGCGCCGGCGAAGCGCGCCTCCAGCGTCTCGCCGACCGCGAGCTCGTTGACCGGGCGGCCGTCGATTATCAGGTCGAGTGGCTCGCGCGAGCTGTTGTGGAGGGTCAGCACGTCGCTCGGCGCGATCACGAGGGCGCGCGCGCTGAGCGAGTGGGGAGCGATGAACGACATCACCATCCCCTGCACGCCCCAGGCGAGCACAGGGCCGCCATTGGCGAGGTTGTAGCCGGTCGAACCGGCCGGCGTTGCGATCACCACGCCGTCGCAGCGAACGCTCGAGACGTCCTCCCCGGTCAGCGCGTAGGAGAGCTCTGCCACGCGCCCGCCGACCTTGCGGTGGAGCGTGACGTCGTTGAGCGACGTCCAGGTCCCGCAGGGAGCGGCGATCTCGATCGCCGGCAGCTCCAGCCGCTCGAGCTCGCCCCTGAGCGCGCGCTCGAAGCCGTCGCGCATCGCCGCGGGCTCGACGCTCGCAAGGAAGCCGACCTCACCGAAATTGACGCCAAAGACGGGCACCCCGGTGCGCGCGTACTCGCGCAGCCCGCGCAGCACGGTGCCATCGCCGCCGAGCGCAACGCACAGCTCGACGTCGTGAGCGGTCGGCTGATCGCAGAGAACGCCGACGATCGGCCCCTCGGGGCAGTGCTTCGCGCTCTCCTCGCGATCGAGCAGCAGATCGGCGCCGTTGGCGTCGGCGATCGCAGCGAGCTCGCGGAGAGCCCCGCCGGTCTCCTCCGGGCGCCCATGGCTGATCAGCGTGATACGCCGGCGCGCGCTGGTCATCCGCAGTCCGCTCGCGTTGCGAGCGCCTCCAGCTCCCCCGCCGCCAACGAGCCCGAACGCCCGGCCTCGGCTAGCTGGATGAACGTCTCGCGGTTGCCTTTCGGCCCCGGCAACCCCGACGACCAGTAGCCGAGCACGCTCGCACCGAGCTCGATCGCGCGCTCGCCCGTCCCGACGAGAGTCTCGACGCGCGCGCCGCCGTCGCGGACCACTCCGCCCTTGCCGACACGCCCGCGGCCGACCTCGAACTGCGGCTTCACGAGCGCCAGTGCGTCGAAGCGAGGCGCCGCACAAGCGAGCACGGCCGGAAGCACCGTCCGCAGCGAAATGAACGAGACGTCAACCACGATCAGCTCGGGAGCGTACGGGAGCAGCGCCTGCGACAGGGCGCGCGCATTCGTGCGCTCGATCACCGTGACGCGCTCGTCGCCGCGCAGCCGCCACGCGAGCTGCCCGTAAGCGACATCGACGGCGATGACGTGTTGCGCCCCGGCGCCGAGCAGACAGTCGGTGAACCCACCCGTCGAGGCGCCGACATCGATCGCCAAGCGACCGACCACCGGCACCCCGCTGGCCTCGAGCGCGTTGGCCAGCTTGATGCCGCCGCGCGAGACATAGCGCGGCACCGGCGCAACCTCGAGGGCGAGGTCGCGCGCCACGAGCTGCCCCGGCTTCTGGGCGAGCGCCTCCCCGACGCGCACCTCCCCGGCGAGCACGGCCGCAGCCGCGCGCGAGCGTGTCTCGAACAGCCCGCGCTCGACAAGCAGCGCGTCAACCCTGACCTTCGCCGCCGCCATGCTCTCACCCACTCGTCACGATGGCGCGCGCCCGCTCGTGCGCACGAGCCAGAGCTAGCTCGGCGCGGCCGCCCCGGGGCGCGATCCGCCGTGCTCGCCCGGATCGAACCGGCTGGCGCCGTCGGCAAGCGCGGCCGCGACGCGCGCCGCGATGCGCTCGGCCGTATACCCCACCTCTTCGTGGAGCAGCGCCGGCGCGCCGTGCGTGATGTAGCGGTCGGGCAGGCCGACGCGAATGATCCGCGTTGACGCTCCCCCAGCCTCGTTCAGCGTCTCCCAGACCGCGCTGCCGAAGCCGCCGGCGAGCACGCCCTCCTCGATCGTGACGAGCAGCTCGTGCTCGGCGGCAAGCTGCGCGACGAGGCCGCTGTCGATCGGCTTGGCGAAGCGCGCGTCCGCAACCGTTGCCGCGATCCCGTCCTCGGCGAGGAGCTCAGCCGCCCCAAGCGCCTTGCCGACGCCGGTTCCGTAGCCCAGCAGGGCGACGCGCGCATCCGCAGACGAGCGCAGGATCTCACCGACACCGATCGGCAGCACCTCGGGGACGCTCGGCAGCGGGACGCCGACCGCCTCCCCGCGGGGGTAGCGGATCGCCGTCGGTCCGGCCTCACACGCGATCGCGGTGTGCAGCATGTGCACGAGCATCGCCTCGTCGCGCGGGGCCATCAGCACGATGTTGGGCAGGCAGCGCAGGTAGGCGATGTCGAACGCTCCATGGTGCGTCGGGCCGTCATCGCCGACGAGGCCGCCGCGGTCCATCGCGAACACGACCGGCAGCTTCTGCAGGCAGGCGTCGTGGACGATCTCGTCGTAGGCACGCTGCAGGAACGTCGAGTAGATCGCGGCCACCGGCCGCGCGCCCTGCAACGCCAGGCCGCACGCGAACAGGATGGCCTGCTGCTCGGCGATCCCGACGTCGAAGTAACGATCGGGCATCGCCTGCTGAAGGATGTTCAGCCCGGTCCCTGTGTTCATTGCGGCCGTGATCCCGATGACGCGCTCGTCGCGGCGGCATTCCGCGAGCAGCGCCTCGCCGAAGACCTGCGTGTACTGCGGCGGCGCCTTCGGCGCCCCGTTCGAGGGAACCGGCGGCGTGACCTTGCCGTTCGTGATCGACAGCGGCTTCGCGGCGTGCCACTTCTCCATGCCTTCGAGGCCGCCGTCCTCGGCCGGTGCGAAGCCCTTGCCCTTGACCGTCGCGATGTGCACGACGACGGGCCGCTCGGCCGCGAGCGCTTCGCGCACCGCGATCCGCAACGCGCGCACATCGTGTCCGTCGATGACGCCCGTATAGGCCCAGTCGAGTTCCTCCCACCACAGACCGGGGGCCCAGAACGCCTTGATCGACTCCTTGAACTGCGGTCCAAGGCGCTCGAACTTCGCGCCGATTCCGGCCGGCAGCCGTGTCAGGCCACCCTCGACGCCCTCGCGCGCGTGCCACAGCTTCGGGTTCAGGCGCACGCGGTTCAGGTAGCGCGAGATCGCGCCCACGTTCGGTGCGATCGACATGCCGTTGTCGTTGAGCACGACGACGATCGGCGTGCCGAGCCAGCCCGCCTGAGAGATCGCCTCGAAGGCGACGCCGCCGGTCATCGCCCCGTCGCCGATCACGGCGACGACGCGGGCGTCCTCGCACAATCCGGCGCGCATTGCCTCCTTGATCCCGACCGCGTAGCCGACAGAGGTGGACGCATGTCCCGCGCCGATGATGTCGTGCTCGGATTCGAAGATCGAGCAGAACGGCGCGAGGCCGCCGTACTGGCGGATCGTCGAGAGGCGCTCACGCCGGCCGGTGAGCACCTTGTGCGGGTAGGCCTGGTGCCCGACGTCCCAGATGATCTTGTCGCGCGGCGAGTCAAGCAGCGAGTGCAGCGCTACGGCGAGCTCGCACGTGCCGAGATTCGCGCCGAAGTGCCCGCCGACCTCTCCGACGGTGTCGATGATGTGCTCGCGGACCTCCTGCGCGATCTGGGCGAGCTGCAGATCGTTCAAGCCGTGTAGGTCGGCCGGCCCCTCCACCTTGTCGAGCAACCGCTCTGGCGTGTCCTCGCTCATGACGTTCGCGTGTAGACGAAATCGGTGATCTGCTCGAGCTCGTCGGCGCCCGCCGGCGCCGCCGCCGCGAGCGCGGCTCGCGCCGAAGCGTGCGAGCGGGAGGCGAGCTCGCGCGCGCGCTCGAGCCCGTGCTCGGACACGTAGGTGCGCTTGCCGTGACGTTCGTCGCTTCCGCTCGGCTTCCCGAGCGCCGCGTCGGTCCCCGTCACATCGAGTATGTCGTCAACGATTTGGAAGAGCACTCCGAGCTCCGCAGCAAACTGACCGTAGCGGATTCTCGCATCGTCCCCGGCACCGGTCAGGCGCAGCGGGCATTCGATTGCCGCCGCGATCAGCCGCCCCGTCTTGAGCGAGTGGAGCCTGCGCAGCCCTTCGGGGCCCGCGGGAGCGACCGCCGCCACGTCTAGATACTGCCCGCCGACCATGCCATCGACACCCGTAGCCGCCGCGAGCCGCCCCGCAGCCGCGAGGACGTTCTCCGGCTCGCCGGCCTGGTGCTCGGCAATGTGCCTGAAGGCCTCGGCATAGAGCGCATCACCGGCGAGAATCGCAACGCTCTCGCCGAACGCCACGTGACACGTCGGCCGCCCGCGACGCAACTCATCGTCATCCATCGCCGGCAGGTCATCGTGGATCAGCGAGTAGGTGTGGATCAGCTCGATCGCCGCGGCGAGCGGCAGCACCGACTCGGGGCCACGACCGAGCGCCGCCGCGGTCGCCATGCACAGGACCGGCCTGATCCGCTTGCCCGGTGCGAGCAGCGAGTAGCGCATCGCCTCCTCGAGACCGCCAAGGTCGGCCGCGTCACTGAAGCGCAGCTCCGCGAGGTAAGCATCGACCGCGACCCGCAGGTGATCCGGGTAGGTGGCAGTTGCCGCCACTACAGCAACGGTTCCTGCCCCGGCGAGTGCTCCTCGGCGCCCATCCGGGCGCGCTGCTCGAGCTCTGCGCTCGCTTCACCCGCGAGCGCGGCACAATCCTCGACGAGCGTCGCTGCAGCATCGACCGAAAGTTCACCCGAGCGCAGCTGCGCCGCGGCGCGCTCGAGCGCATCGATCACCTCGTCGAGCCGGTCTGCCGCTTCAGCCATCACGCTGATTGTCGCGCATCCTCGTCTTACGGGGGTGTCACTGCGGCGCGCCGGCGCGCACTTCACGCAGGACCGCGTCGAGGATCCCGTTGACGAAGGCGGGCGCCTGCGCGCCGCAGAACTCCTTCGCGCTCTGCACCGCCTCGTCGATCGCACCCTCCGGCGGGATCGGCGTGCGCGCCTCGACGGCGTCCGGGTGGAGCATCTCGAGCAGCGCGACGCGCATGATCGCCCGCTCGAGCGGCGCGATCCGCTCGAGCCGCCAGCCCACCGCGTGGCGCGCGATCAGCTCGTCGAGCTCGTCCTGGCGGTCGGCCGCGGCGTGCGCGAGCGAACGCGTCATTGCCGTGGCATTGCGCCCGAGCGTCTCCGACAGCGGCCGCGCGGTCAGGTCGTGCTGGTAGAGCGCGAAGACCGCCGCCCGTCGCTGCTCGCTGCGCTTCACGCTCGCGACACGTACTCGCCGTTGCGCGTGTCGACCCTGACCTTGTCGCCGACGTTGACGAATAGCGGGACCTGGACCTGCGCCCCGGTTTCGAGCGTCGCGGGCTTCGTGCCGCCGCCCGAGGCCGTGTCGCCGCGCAGGCCGGGGTCGGTCTCCGTCACCTCGAGGTCGACCGCGCTCGGCAGCTGGATGTCCGACGGCTGGCCGTCGATGAACAGCAGGTCGACCTCGTCCGAGGCGCGCGTGAAGCGAAGCGCATCCGCGATCGCCTGCTCGGGCACCGCGAGCTGGTCGTAGGAGCCCGTGTCCATGAAGTGCGCCTCGCCGCCGTCGGCATAGAGGAACTGCATCTTGCGCGACTCGCTGCGGACCGAGCGGAAGCGCTCGCCCGCGCGAAACGTCCGGTCGATGACGGCACCGTCGGAGACGCGTCGCAGCTTGGTGCGCACGAACGCGCCGCCCTTGCCGGGCTTGACGTGCTGGAACTCGAGGATCTTGAAGATGACCCCTTCGACCTCGATGTGGTTGCCGTTCTTGAACTGATTGGTCGATATCGCCATGGGGCGCAGTGTACGGCTGCGGTGGCCGGCGGCGCCGGCCATCCTCGCCTTATTGCTGGTGACGCGGGGCGATGTGGCGCTACCACTGTCGGCTTGCTGACAGCTAGCGCGTGGCCGCTGCGACAAGCCCGGTCTCGTAGGCGAGCACCACGAGCTGTGCGCGGTCGCGCGCGCCGAGTTTCGTCATCGCGCGGCTAACGTGCGTCTTCGCTGTTGCCGGGCTGACGGTGAGCCGCTCGGCGATCTCCGCGTTCGAGAGCCCGCCGGCGACGAGTGCCATCACCTCGCGCTCGCGTGCGGTGAGCACGTCGAGCTGCTCGGGATGCGGGCGAGCGAGCGCCGGGCGTGCCGCCAGCTCAGCGATCAGGCGCCGCGTCACGCGCGGGGAGAGGAACGCCTCGCCGTCAGCAGCGAGGCGCACGCCGCGCAACAGCTCGACGGGCTCGGTGTCCTTGAGCAGGAAGCCGCTCGCGCCGCTGCGCAGCGCGTCGAACACGTTCTCGTCGCTTTCGAAGGTCGTGAGGATCAGGATCCGCACCATTTCGAGGGCGGGATCGGCGGCGATTCGGCGCGTCGCCTCGAGACCGTCGATGCCGGGCATGCGGATGTCCATCAGGACGACATCCGGATGCTCGTGACGCGAGAGCGTGATCGCCTCCTCCCCGTTCGCAGCCTCCCCGACGACGCGGATATCGGGCTCGGACTCGAGCAGCACGCGAAAGCCCGCCCGGACGAGCGCCTGGTCGTCGGCGATCAGGACGCGGATCACGCCTCACCGCCGAGCGGCAGCCGGGCGACTACGCGAAAGCCGCCGTTGGCGCACGGGGCGGCCTCGAGCTCGCCGTGCAGCGCCGCTGCTCGCTCGCGCATGCCGGCGATCCCGTGCCCGCCACCGCCACCGCCCGCCACTACGCCCCGGCCGGTGTCCGTCACCTCGATCGCCAGCGCT
Organism: Solirubrobacterales bacterium; assembly: GCA_003138355.1. Taxonomy (GTDB): domain Bacteria; phylum Actinomycetota; class Thermoleophilia; order Solirubrobacterales; family Solirubrobacteraceae; genus Palsa-513. The sequence goes on along the minus strand of PLFX01000054.1, from coordinate 52,793 downwards.
TCGGGCTCGTAGGCAAGGCGGACGGCGGCGCTCGCGCGCCCCGCGTGGCGCAGCGAGTTCGTGAGCGATTCTTGAACGATGCGATAGGCGGCGAGATCGACGGTCGCGGGCAGCGGGCGCCGCTCACCGGTCACCTCGAGGCGCACCCGCAGACCGGCCTCATCCGAGGCGGCGATCAGGGTATCTAGCTGGGCCAGCCCGGGCGCTGGGCTCAACGACTCGTCCCCGTCGGGCTCACGCAGCACACCGAGGATGTTGCGCAGCTCGCGCAGCGCCTCCTTGCTCGTGGCCTTGATCGTCGCCAGCGCCTGCGCCGCCGCCTCCGGCTGCTTGTCGATCACGTGCACCGCGACGCCCGCCTGCACGTTGATCGTGGCGATCGTGTGGGCGACGACGTCGTGTAGCTCGCGCGCGATGCGCAGGCGCTCTGCATCTACTCGCCGGCGCATCTCCTCCTCACGCGCGGCTTCGGCCCGCGCGGCACGGTCCTTGGTCTCGAGGACGTAGGCGCGCCTGGCGGCGACCGCCCAGCCGAGGAAGAGCGCGGCGAGGACGAGCGCGGGCTCGGCCGCCGTGCGACCGTCAGACCAGCCTTTGTGCTGGATCAGCCCGCGCGCGAGCGCTACGCCGAGCGCGCACGTGACGGCGAGCGCCACGGAATGCCGACCGCGTTCGACCGTCGCGCATGTGTAGACGGCGACGAGCAGCGGCAGCGAGACTGCCCCGGATGCGCTGTCCAGCGCGATGACCGCCGGCACGGCGGCGAGCGTCAGCAAGGCGACGGTGAGCGGCCAGCGGCGTCGCACGCTCAGCACGAGGGCGCTGGCCAGCGCAAGCCCGAGGCCAGCGAAGCTCGCATCGTGCAGATGACGATCGCTGATCTCGACCGCCCTCACGCCGCCAACCGCCGCGGCGACGGCGAGCGCGAGCACGAGGTCGGAAAGCCAGGGCGGGCCACGGCGCGCGCTCACGACGGCAAACTTACCGCGCTACCCCGGCAGGAGTATGCCGTTGACGTGAGTACTACGTTCGGAGTACTCGCAAGAGCCTTCCGCCGGCCGACGACAGCCACCGCCCGGGTCGCGATGATTCCACGGTTAGCATGATGCGCAGTCCAGCAGACAGCGCTGGCGGGCGCCTTAGTGCTTGAGCCGCGGCCGCGGTTCGGGTTCCTGCCGCGATTCCTGATCGCCAGCCTGATCGTGCTCGTCTGCGCCACGACCGCGGCTTCGACCTTCGCAATCGGAACGATCACGCAGATCACCGCTGACCTTGCAGCGGGCGGCAAGCCGATCAAATCGTCCGAGCTGGTCCCCGCCTCCGACGGAGCGCCAGAGACGATCCTGATCATCGGCGACGACCACAGCGGCAACACGGCGGAGAAGGCGATCGGCACGATCGACCAGGGCACCGGCGTCCCGTTGCTGCACGCCGACACGTTCATGCTCGTGCGTATGGACCCCCAGCAGGGCCAGACGTCGATCCTCTCGATCCCGCGCGACCTGATGATCAGCTTCTGCTATCCGCAGCACAGCAGCAACTGCTACTCGAACGTCAAGTTCAACGAGGCCTACGCCGTCGGCGGCGTCACCGGCGTGCTGCAGGTGATCAAGCAGTACTTGCCTGGGATCACGGTCAACCACGTCATCGACTTCAACTTCTCCTCGTTCATCGGCGTGATCGACGCGATCGGGTGCGTCTACATCGACGTCGACCAGACCTACTACAACCCGGGCAATGACGCCTACCTGGCGATCAATCTCGCGCCCGGCTACCACCGCCTATGCGCCGATCGCGCGCTCGCCTACGTGCGCTACCGCCATACCGACTCCGACTTCGTGCGCGTCGCACGGCAGTCCGACTTCATCCGCCAGGCCAAGGAGCAGCTCGGCGTCGGCGCCCTGATCGGCAAGTACAACCAGATTCTTGGCGCCTTCGGCAAGGCGATCCACACCGACATCCACACCTATGACGCGACTTACCAGCTGCTCCAGCTCGCCGCTTACTCACTCTCGGCCCCGGTCCGGCACGTCGAATTCCAAACCAACAACGACAGCTTCTTTTACAACGGCGGGGACTACGTCACCTCGACGCCGGCGCTGATCAAGGCGAGCATCTACGACTTCCTCAACGAGAGCCCGCGCGCCGCGGCACCGCCGGGGACGCCGGCCGGACATGGGCACCACCATCACCACGCGCCGCTGCTCTCCGCTGCGAGCCTCGCCGCGCTCGATCTCTATCGGCTCGAGGCGGGCACGATCCCCGATGCGGAGCGGATGTCGGTCGACGTCCCGTTCAAGGTCTACCTACCGACAATCGAGACGGGCAGCGCCGGGTTCGCCGCAGACTTCCACCCCTACGCTGTCTTCGACGAGCAGAGGCACCTGCACCACGGCTATCGCGTCGATTGGGCGATCAACGGCGACGGCGGCTACTACGGCTTCGAGGGGCTCAACTGGACCAATCCGCCGCTGTTCGCCAACCCGACGGCAACCGAGACGATCAACGGCCGTCGATACATGTTCGTTGGCAACGGCGGCTCCTACCAGTACATCGGTTGGCGCGAAGGCAAGGTCCTCTACTGGGTGAGCAACACCTTGCTCGACGATCTGACAAATCGGCAGATGCTGGCCCTTGCCGAGTCCGCCCACCCGATCCCCTAGCTGGCTGATCGTGCCGCTAGCACGAGACGCGGTCAGGCAACTGCGCTGGGTACGCTAGCCCTGCGCGATCGGTAGGCCGCCAGCTCGAGCACGATCAGGGTCAGGGCGATCGGGCCCGTCGCCGGCAGCTCGTCGACGATGAGGAACAGCAGGTCGAGCGCCAGCCCGAGCGCTACTGCGATCGCCGCACCACGCAGCTGCAGCGCGCGATCGCGGGCCAGCAGCGCGCCGAGCAGCCCGGCAACGAAGAGGTCGCCGTAGCCCATCGTCGCTCGCCACAGCGTCTCCATCTGGAGCTGGGGCAGGTGCGCGACGGGAAGGACGGTGTTGAGCGCGTTGTTCGGCGTCGCGAGTAGATTCGTCACGACGACCCAGACGTCGCTGCCCGCCATCACGATGATCGCAATCTCGACCGCGATCCTCGGGGTCACTGCGACGAGCAGCACGCCGAGCGTCACGCAGGACAGCGCATCGAGCACGAGCCCGGCCACCTCACCCGGCACGCCGCCGCGGCTGACCCAGGCAAGCGCGAACAGCGGCAGCACGGCGAGGGCGAGCGCGGGGCGAGCGCCACGCATGAACCAACCGAGCGCGGCGGCCGCGAGCGGCGGCACCGCGACGAGCGCGAGGTAGGTGAGCCCCTCGGCTGCGCTGCTGAGCGCGCGAACGCCGAACACGAACGCGACCACCGAGGCCGCCGGAATCAATGCCCACCAGCCGGAGCGCAACCGTCCCAGGCGCGCCGGCGCCACGGGTGCCGGTAGTGCGACGACGCACGCCTGGGTCAGCGAGAGCAGCGCGATCGAGCCCGCGAAGCGGCCCCAGCCCGGTGCGAGCAGCGGCGCAGGAATGCTCCCGAACAGGCCTGGTGCGTTCATGCTCGAGCCAAGGCCTGCCGATGTTAACTTGACGTGAGCGCCCGCCTGCGCGAAACCCGGATAGCCGCCCTGTTCGCTCCGGTGCCGCGCCGCTCGCTGCGCCCCTACGAGTTCGCGATCATCGCCAGCCTCGCGCTCGCCGGCGTGCTCTGGATGACGTGGTCACACACCTGGCAGGTCACCCTCAATGACTACGGCAGTGAGGCGCTCGGGCCGCTGAGCGCCCTCTTGCACGCGCACGTCCTCGCCTTCCTTCGCGGAGCACCGGCGTACGGGCCCTCGCTCGAGTTGCGCGCGCCGTTCGCGCTGATCGCCTCGCTCGCGCACGGGACAGAGCTCCTCGTCTACCGCTTCTCCGCACTCCCCTGCCTGCTCGCGCTCGCCGCGCTCGCTGTGTGGATCGCGCCGCAGCTGCGCGCCGCGGGCCGCAGCTGGCTCTCGATCGCCTTGACGCTCGTCGTGTGCGTCCTCAACCCCATCACCTACTACGCGATGGCGCTCGGCCACCCAGAAGAGGTGCTCGGCGCAGTCCTCTGCGTCGCGGCGGTGCTTGCGGCGCTGCGCGGCCACTCGACATGGGCCGGCGTTCTGCTCGGCCTCGCGATCGCCAACAAGGAGTGGGGCGTGATCGCCTTCGGACCGGTGCTCGTCGCCCTGCCCGGGCAGCGCCTTCGTGCCACGCTGATTGCCGGCGCGGTCGCGACCGCCTTTCTTGGCCCGATCATGCTCGCCGCGGGCAGTGTGCGCAGCGCCACCGCCCGCGTGACCGTTAGCGACGGAGGCAGCTATTTCTATACCCAGCAGCTGTGGTGGTTCTTCGGCGCGCACGGCCATTGGTTGCCGAGCATGCGCGGCCAGCTGATGCCCGGCTACCGCGTCCCGCCGAGCTGGCTGCAGGGCCGCGCGCACACACTGATCGCCTGGATCGGTCTCCCACTTTCGCTTCTCGCAGCGCGCCGGCGGATGCCACGCGAGAGCGCGCTCGCGCTGCTCGCCCTGCTGATGCTGCTGCGCTGCGGCCTCGACCCTTGGGATCTCGTCTACTACCCGCTGCCCTTCATCGTGGCGTTGCTCAGCTGGGAGACGGTCGTGAAGGGCCGCGCGCCGGTTGCTGCCGCGCTAGCGACGATCGCCGCCTACGCGATCTTCGAGCGACTGCCGCTTTATCTGAGCGCCAACCAGGAGGCGCTCGCGTTCACTATCCCCTGCGTGCTCGGGCTGCTCGCCCTTTCGCGCACGGTGTACCGACGCCCGGCAGGCGAGCCTCAGTCGACGACGAGCAGCTCCTTCGTGAACTGGCTGAGGCGCCGCGGCTCGTTGCCGGTGACGACGGTCAGGTCCTCGATCCGCACGCCGAGCGTTTCGGGCAGGTAGACGCCGGGCTCGACGGTCACGACGGTCCCAACCTGGAGCACCTCGTCGGCGTCCTGGTAGGAGAGCCGCGGACGCTCGTGGATCTGGAGGCCGACGCCGTGCCCGAGCCCATGTCCGTAGTGCTCGGCGTAGCCCGCGTCAGCGATCAGCGCACGCACATCGGCGTCGACGTCGACGCCCCGACGGCCGGCGCGCAACGCATCTAATCCACGCAACTGCGCCGCGAGGACCAGCTCGTAGATCTCGCGCGCCTGCTGCGAGGGCTCACCAACGGCGAAAGTTCGCGTGCAGTCCGAGCAATAGCCATCGAGCACGGCGCCGATGTCGACGATTACGAGCGTCCCGGGCTCGATCGTCGCGTCGCGCGGGTGGGCGTGCGGGAGCGCCGCACGCGCTCCGGCGGCGACGATCGAGGGGAAGCTCGGCGCTAGCGCACCGCGCACGCGCATCTCATGCTCCAGCTCGATCGCGACGTCGCGCTCGGTGCGTCCCGCGAATCCGCGCTCTACGAGCCACTCGTAGATGCCGTCGACGAGCGCTGCGGCGCCGGCAAGGCGTTCGACTTCGGCCGCGTCCTTGACGACGCGAAGGTCCTCGACGATGCCACCGCCCTCGACAAGCTCCACCCGTCCGTCGAGCGCGGCCTTCAGCTTGTGCAGGCCGGCGACGGTCGTCGTGGCTTCGTCGAAGCCCACGCGTCCGGCCGGCGTTGCCGCCGCGATTTCGCTAAGGAGGTCCTGCGCCACGATGCGACGCGCGAACGCCCCATCGATCTCGAGCTCGGCCTGTTCGCGATAGCGAAAGTCGGTCAGAAAGACGGCTTGCTCGCCGATGATCGCGACGCCGTTGCTTCCGGTGAAGCCGGTCAGGTAGCGCAGGTTCGCGGCGCCGTTGACGATCAGCGCATCGAGGCGGGCCTGCGCGAGCCGATCGCGCACGCGCGCGAGGCGTTCGCTCATCCGTCAAGCTCCTTGCTGAGACGCACGAGCGCCTCGCGGTACCCCTCAACGCCCTGCCCGGCGACCGACGCGAGGCACAGGTCGGCGATCACCGAGACGCGCCGCCACTCATCGCGCGCCGCGACGTTGGATAGATGCACTTCGACGGCCGGAATGGCGGCGATCTCGAGCGCATCATGGATCGCCCAGCTGTAGTGCGTCCACGCGCCGGGGTTGAGCAGCACGCCATCGGCAGAGCCGGGGAGGTGGTGGAGGTGCTCGACGAATTGTGCCTCTGAGTTCGTCTGGAAACAGCGCAGCTCCAGTCCGAGGTCCCGAGCAAATCCGGCGACTTGGCGCTCCAGCTCGGCGAGGGTGATCGTGCCGTAGTGCGATGGATCGCGGCGGCCGAGCATGTCGAGATTGACGCCGTGCATCAGCTCGACGCGACTGCGCGCCTCGCTCATTGATCGGACCCGGCGTACGGCCGGCCGCGAGTAGCCAACCGGCTGGGTCGCCCCGTGAGCTCGACCACCGCCCGCTCGATCTCCTCGTCTGCCACCAGCACACCATGACGTACTCGCCCAGGCTCCTCAACGAGGACCAACTCGAGCCCTGCCGGCCCGCGCTTCTTGTCGCGTGCCATCGCCTCGATCACCGTCTTCGCATCGACGTCCGGCGCGCGCGTCGGCAACCCGTTCGCCGCCAGCAGCGCCTCCACCGTGGAGCGCAGCTCGCTGGTTCCGGATAGGCGCAGCGCGGCGAGCAGGCCGAGCCCGACCGCTTCGCCGTGGCGGTAGCGCGCGTAGCCCGTTGCCGTCTCGAGTGCATGGCCCACGCTGTGTCCGAGGTTGAGCACCTGGCGCAGGCCGCCGTCGCGCTCATCGGCGGCGACGACCGCGAGCTTGCAGCGGATGCAGTCGAGGATGTCGCGGCGATCGAGCGTCGCGCCCGAGCCGATCCGCTCCCAGAGGCTTCCGCCGGCGATGAGCGCGGTCTTCAAGACCTCGGCGTAGCCGGCCGAGCGCTCCTGCGCCGGCAGCGTCGCGAGCGTCGCGATGTCGACGATCACAGCCGCCGGCTGGTGGTAGGCCCCGACATAGTTCTTGGCCTGCGGGAGGTCGACGCCGGTCTTGCCGCCAAACGCCGAGTCGACCTGCGCAACAAGGCTCGTCGGCACTTGCACGACCGGCACGCCGCGCTGGTAGGTGGCAGCGCAGAAGCCTGCGAGGTCGCCAACGACGCCGCCGCCGAGGGCGACGAGGTGATCCGATCGCGTCATTGCCGCGCGAACGAGCGCGCGCCAGACGCGCTCCGCACCAGCGAGCGTCTTGCTTGCCTCGCCCGGCGCGATCAGGAACGTTCCGTCGAGCTCGCCGAGCCGGTCGGCCCACAGCGGCGCGACGCGCTCGTCGCTGACGAGGAAGCGGCGTGAAGGAGGACGCTCGAGGGGCCAGAGCCCGGCTTCGAGAATCCCCTCCCCCACCCAGACCGGGTAACTGCCCGACGCGCTCGCCGCCCAGACCATCAGCGTTCCGCTGGGGGCGTCGCGCAACAACTCCAGCGCCGGGGATGCGGCGGCGAGCGCTTGGCGTGCCGCATCGGGAAAAACCGCGTCGGCAAGAGCCTCGTAGGTTGCGCGCCGCTGCGCGTAGAGTGCCTCGAACGCACCGCGCTCGCGCGCGAGTGGCCTCCTGCCGCCGCCGCTCCGCCGCCACGCGACGGCCGGCGCAACATCGAGCCAGACGACGAGGTGGCGTTCGAGCGCCTTGCGCACGCGTTCGGACATGACGGCGCCGCCGCCGAGCGAGATCACCTGATCCGGGCTCGCGGCATCGAGAAGCTCGCAGACAACGCGCTCCTCGAGCGCCCTGAACGCGGGCTCTCCATCCCCGTCGAAGATCTCAGCGATCGTCTTGCCGGTTTGGCGCTCGATGATCTTGTCCGCATCGAGCGCGCGCGTCCCTCGAGCTCCTGCGAGCGAGCGCGCCGCCGCCGACTTCCCGGCGCCCATGAAGCCGACCAGCACGGTCGCGCCCCGTCCGCTCAGCTCGACCTCCAGTCGATCCGTGCGCGATAGGCCGCCAGCGCCGCGAGCACGTCCGCCAGTTGGTCGCCGCCGAACTTCTCGCGGTAAGCGCCGGCGAGCACGTAGGCGATCATCGCCTCGCCGACGACGCCGGCCGCGGGGACCGTGCACGAGTCGGTCCGCTCGCGCAGTGCCTCGGCGGGCTCGAGCGTCGCGATGTCCACCGAGCGCAGCGGCTTCGTCAGCGTCGGCAGCGGCTTCATCGCGCCGCGCACGATGAGCGTCTGGCCGTTGGTCATCCCGCCCTCGACGCCGCCGGCGTGGTTGGTCTCGCGGTAGAAGCCTCGCTCCGCCGAGTGGAAGATCTCGTCGTGGGCCTGCGAACCGGGCCGGGAAGTGAGCGCAAAACCGTCGCCGAGCTCAAACCCCTTGATCGCCTGGATCGAGCAGATCGCCGCGGCAAGTCGCGTGTCGAGGCGCTCCTCGAACGAGACGTGGGAGCCCAGCCCGGGGACGAGTCCGTAGGCGCGAACCTCGAAGATCCCGCCGAGCGACTCGTTGGCCTTGCGCTGCGCGTCGATGTGGGCGACCATCGCCCGCGAGCCCTCGGCGTCTAAGCAGCGGACGGGCGAGTCGTCAACAACGGCGAAGTCGGCGAGCTCGAGTGAGCGGCGGACCGCCGCAGTGACTGTTCCGATCGCCAGCACGTGGGAGACGACCTCGACGCCGAGCGCGCGCAGGAAGGCTTTGCACACGGCGCCGCCCGCAACGCGCGCGGCGGTCTCGCGCGCGCTCGCACGCTCGAGGACGTTGCGAACATCGGTGAAGCCGTACTTCTGCACGCCCGCAAGATCGGCGTGGCCAGGGCGCGGCAGGTGAACCTCCTCGGGCGGGGAGTCCACCGGCCACGGGTTCATCCGCTCCTCCCAGTTGGCGTAGTCGCGGTTTGCAACCCATAGCGCGACAGGCCCGCCGAGCGTGCGGCCATGGCGTACACCGCCGGTGGGCTCGGCCGTATCGCTTTCGATTTTCATCCGCCCGCCGCGGCCGTGACCGAGCTGGCGGCGCGCCATGTCGCGATTGATCGCCTCGCGATCGAGCACCATCCCGGCCGGCAGCCCCTCGATCACGCACGTGAGTCCCGGCCCATGGGACTCTCCGGCAGTGATCATCCGCACGCTCGGCATCAGAGCGCGAACTTTACGGCCGCGGGCGTCGACGCAACCGAGCCGCGCCCCCGAGGGAGCCGGGACTAGCCGGTTGAGCCGCTGGAACCGCTCGGGCTGCTCGCGCCGCTCGTGCCTGTCGCGCCGCTCGTGCCAACCTGATTCTGGGGCTCGTGCACGAGCGCGCCCCGGGCGGCGTCGTAGACGAAGCTTGCGAGCACCGCGGACGTCGACGCGCCGAGGATCGCTTCGCCCGAGGACGCGGCGCTCTGACGCGCTTGGGCAGCCGCCGATGCCGAGGAAAGCTTCGTCGCACCGATTGCGGTCAACTTCAGCGTGAACGTGGACGCGCCGCTACTCGACGATGACGGGGTCAGGGTGAGCTGCGCACCAACCGGCAACTCGACGACCTCGCAGTTGGTCGCGCTTGGCTTGCAGGCGACGGATCCGGTCACCGTCCTCTTCGCGGCGACTGAGCCGGTCAGCAGGAAGGCCGCGCTCTTGCCGCCCTTCATCACGCCGAGGAAGACGACTTCGGCGGCGGTGTTCGGCGGCAGCGGGGTGAGGCGCTCGAGATTGTCGAGCTTCTCGGTCTGATTGCCGTAGCTGGCGCTCACGTTCACGGTGTAAAGCTCGTCACTCGCAAGCGAGCTCGGAGCCGGCTTCGGCGTAGTGCTGCCGGAGCCGCTCTTGCTTCCCGAGCCGCTCGATGGTGCGTGCGGCGCGGTCACGATGCCGCTGCCTGAGCCGGTGTGGGTACCGGAGCCCGTGTGGGTGTTCGAGCCCGTCTTCGGCGTGGAGCCCGTCTTCGGCGTGGAGCCCGTCTTCGGCGTGGAGCCCGTCTTCGGCGTAGACCCCGGGGTGCTACCTGAACCCGACGTCGCGCTCGAGCCCGACCCGCTGTTGGACGATCCACCGGAGCTCGCGGCGGAGCCGCTCGCGAACGGATCCCGCTCTACGCCCTTGAAGTTCACAGACTTCTGTGCGGGGGGCGCCTGGACGGTCAGTAGCTCCTGCGCGGGAGGGGGCGTGCCCTTCGGCGGTGCTGCGTTCACCGGCGGCACGATCACTGGCGCGGGCGCTGAGCTCTTCGAGTAAAGGATCGTGCCACCGACCGGGATCGCCACGGCCAAGACGACCAGCAGCAGCACGGCAGGAAGGACTTGCCGCTCCCGCAGGTCCGTCATCAAGGAACGCAGGAACGTCATCAAGGAACGCAGGAACGTCATCCCTGTGCCCCCGCAGTGGTCGTGGTCCCGCCCGCACCGGTGGCGCCGCCTGTCGACTGCTGATACACAGTCATCGACACACTCGCGGTTTCCTGGCCCTTCGCACTCGGCGAGAGCTCAATGGAGTTGACGGTTGCCAGACGCCCGGTACTGACGACGTTCGCGCCGTCGCTCTTATCGAGCGAGTCCAGCGCGTTGACGAAGCTCTGCAGGTTCATGTAGCTCGCCTGGAAGCTGAACGAGATGTCCAGCGCCCCGAAGCCGCCAGCGGAGCTCGGCGAGAGCGATGTCTGCTTCCAGTCGATGAGGTAGCCATTCTCGAGCGCGTTGATCAAATCGATCAGCTGAGGCTCCTGGTCGCTCGTGGGGATCGCGTCGAGGAGAACCTGCAGTGCGTGAACCTCCGCCGGGTAGTCGGCGCGGGCAGCACGCGCAGCTACCAGCTGCGCCTGAGCGCTGGCGAGAGTCTGGCGCTCGCTGGCGATCTGGGCGAGCAGGTTGCTCGCCTTGCTGCGCTCGGGGGAGACCGCGATCAGCCACACCGCCGCGACGACGACGATCGCCGCAAGGACAGCTGCGATGAGACGTCCACGCCCGCTCATCTCAGCCTCCGACCGTGCTGTTCGGCCCGGGTTTTAGGGCGCCTGGCGAGATGGCGTAGCTGTTGTCGTAGCTGAGCGTCATGTTGAAAGCGATGCAGCCGCCGCCCTTCGAATAGGTACTCACCGACGCGCTGGTCACGTCGCGCAGCTCGCGAAGGCGCGCGACGGTTTGCCCGACCACATCCTGTGAGGGAGCGCAACCGCCGAGCGAAAGAGACGGAGCGCTGACGTTTGTGGCCGGGGCGGATGTACCGGTGGACGCCGTCGCACCAGTCGTACCCGTCGTACCGGTCGCACCAGTCGTACCGATCGCGCCGCCGCCGGTTGTGTTCCCGGAGAGGCTTTGCAGATGAACGCCTGCAGGCAGCGACAGCGCGAGCTGCCGCATGGCCGCAGGCCAGTTGAAGCGCTGCTGGGCAAGACTCGCAACGCCTTCGATCTCCTGGTTGCTATCCGACGCAAACGTGACGTACGGCTGCAGCGCGCCCGTCTGCGATCCGACGGCCGCGGCCTGTGCCGTGACCTGCGCCAGAGTCGACTTGCGGCTCGCAACCTGGTGCACAGCCGACACGTACACGACTCCGAGTGCGACGATCGCCAAGAGCGTCGCGATGATCACGTAAACGACGCCACCGGTGCGACCGGCGACACCGCCGGCTCCGCGGCGCTGCTCCGGCGGAATGAGGTTGACCGCCCTCACTGCGCGCCCTCCGCGACGGACAGACCCGCCGCGACCGCCAAGACGCTCGCCGGGACACCCGTATCAGCGGGATCGAGCTCGCCCCGGTCAACCGGAATCCCCAGCTGATCCGACAGAGACTCGGCGAACCCGGGAATCTCGAGCGCAGAGCCGGTCAGAACGGCTCGCGTGACGGGTACGGAATCCGCCGCCGTGAGGTAGAAGTCAAGCGAGTTGCGAATCTCAGACCCGAGTCGGCGCAGTCCCTCGCTGAGGGCGCTTCGCACGATCGACTGTTCATCGCCGGCCGGCACGAAGCTGTCGTGCGTCGCGTGCCCGGGTACGAGTTCGACGTTCGCGGGTGCGAGGTGCTCGTCAGCACCCGGTGGGGCTTGCGACGGTGTATCCAGCGTGACGAGCAAGCCGCGTGCAGCATCGGTCGAGATGCCGCAGCGGGCCGCGACGTCAGCGGCTACCTGCTCGACGCCCGCGGGAATCACGCGGGTGAACTCGCATGTCAGACCGCGCGCTACTGCGAGATTCGTGAGGCCGCCAACCGAGAGATACGCGACCGCCTCGTCGCCGCCGGTGCCCGCAGGATGCAGTGCCCTGATCATCCCGAACGCCGCAAGATCAACGCCCTCGGGCTGGAGGCCCGCTAGGCGAGCTGCCTGGAGGATGCGCTCGAGCATCTCGCGCCGCGCGGCGACAAGCAAGACCTGGAGGCGCGGGCCTTCCTCGCGCTCAACGATGCCCAGCACGTGGTGGTCCAGCACGACCGTCTCGAGCGGCATGGGGATCTCAGCTTGCGCCTGGAACCGAACGGCCTGCTGAATCTCTGAGGGGTCGGTCAGCGGCGGCAACTCGATGCGCCGCATAATGATTCGCTGGTTCGCGATGCCGATCCGGACTCGGCGGTCGAGGCGGCTCTCCTTGAAGAGCTCGGCAAGGACCGTCACCAGGGCCGGGATGTCCGCAACCTCGCCGTCGCGCACGACATCCATGCCAATCGGAAGGAACGCCGCGCGCTCGACGTGAAGTCCGCCGTTGAGGTGCGAGCGTGCCGCGACGACGAGCCCCGGCTGGATATCGAGACCCGTCAGCGTCCCCGCGCGCAGCCCGCGCTTGCGTCGGGGTACGCGCGTCGGCTTTGGCGTCGGCGGCGTGGGCGTCGCTACTTCGGCGGCTGGCGCGGCAGCGACCAGCGCGTCCTCACCCGTGGGCTTGGGTGTGCGCTTGAAGGTGATGGGCTGTCGAAGGAAGTCGAGCATGTGTGGAGCACGATTGACACCGTGCCCATGCCGTGTCATCGACAGGAGTGGGGCGAGACCTTAGCCCGCGCAACGCGCGTGGCGCGCCTACCAGGCGCCGTGGTTACAGCCGCCGCCGCTGTAGCTCGAAACGGTCACCGCGACGACGCCCGTGCCGTTCGGCGACGAGTTGACGGCGGGTGGAGTCCAGGTCCCCGCGTTGCCGCAGTAACGCGCGATCGTACCGCTGGCATCGACAATCGAGAACAACACACCTGTGCTGTACGCCTCGGTGGTGATCACAAAGCTGTCGGTGTTACCGCTAGCCGAGGCAACCCAGGCGTTGTAGCCCGCGCTTGCGCTCGAGGTGAAAAGTGTCTGCTCGTAGCTGAGAAGGTCCGCGGGCGAGATCGTTCCGTATTGGCCCTGGTGATCCGTCCCGACCGTCATCGCCGTGGTCATAGCGCTGCGCGCGAGCTCCTTAGCCGAGGCGTTGTAGGCCTTGGCCGTCTCATTCAGGAATGACGGAATCGCAACAGCTGCCAAGACTCCGAGGATCAGGCACACAACGAGGAGCTCGATGATGGTGAAGCCGTCATCACCTACTACGCACTGCCGCACACGTCGCACCACGATCTTCCTCCGTTCTGGCGACGGCCGGCCCGTACCGGCCCTTCTCAGTGCGGGAAAGATAGCCCCAGCAAATCAGGCAAGATGGTGCAAATAGACCCCCATCAGAGCCGAGCCGACAAAGAGCGCGACGAGGCCACCGAGCGCGAGGAACGGCCCGAACGGCAGACCGGTCTTGCGCCGGTCGCCCGGCGTCGCGTGAACCATCATCAAGACGCCGACGACGACGGCCGCGCACAGCGCGACGAGCAGCGCCGTTGCGACGTTTCGCCCGAGCAGCAGTCCGAGCACGCCCACGAGCTTGACGTCGCCCATGCCCATGCCACGCGGGCTGATGAGGTGTGCGAGTAGCAGAAAGCCCCCGGCGGCGGCACAGGCGATCAAACGCTCCGGCTCGCCCGCGGGGTTGAGTGCTGAGCCGAGCGCGATCGCCGCCAGAGCGGCGGGAGCGGTGATCCGGTTGGGAATGATGTGGTGGTCGTAGTCGATCAGTGCGACCGGGACGACGACGAGCACCAGCAGCAGACCGAGCGTGAGCCCAGCCGCCGAGGAGCGTGTTGCGACGACGGCAGCGCAAAGGGCTCCGGTCGCCAACTCGACGAGCGGGTAGCGCCCGGAAATCGCGGCGCGACACGCGCGACAGCGGCCGCGCAGCCACAGCCAGGCTAGAACCGGCACGTTGTCGTAGGTCTTGACACTCGCCCCGCACGCGGTGCAATGCGACCGCGGCTTTACGAGCGACTCACCACGCGGCAGCCGGTAGACGACAACGTTGAGGAAGGACCCGAGCACCGCGCCGACGACGCCGGCGAAGAGTACATACTGCGTGCTGGCGGTCATTGGCTACCGGTGTCCAGGGCACAGGCGGCCCGATCGGCCGCCCCGCCGATGATCAAACCTGGGCTACCACTTGCCCTTGACGCAGCCGCCGTACGTGAAGGCAGCGTCGGGGGCGCTGCTGACCGTGGCGCTCGCCGTCGGCGCCGTCCAGGCAGTTGCGTTTTCGGGGTTACCGGCGGCGGGGCCGCAGTAACGCGAAACCGCGCCATTGATGTCCTGGATCGAGTACTGCGTGAGGGTGTTATTGGCCTGCGACGTGACAACAAATGTCGTCCCGCTGCCGGTCGCGCAAGCAAGCCAGGCATTGCTACCGGCCGTAGCTGTCGAGGTGGACAGCGTCGACTCGTAGGTGTTGAGGACGCCGGCACCGGCGCCGCACGCCGATCCGATCGTCGTGTACGAACCACCGTTGTCAGTACCCAGCGTGAATGCCGTTGTCTGGGCGGTACGCGCAAGCTCTTTCGCCGACGCGTCATAGGCCTTGGACGTCTGGCTGAGGAACGACGGAATTGCGATTGCGGCAAGAATGCCGATGATCAGAATCACGACGAGCAGTTCGATGAGAGTGAACCCTCGCTCGTCTTGTGCGCGCCGGCGCAACTTGTACAGCATTGATCCTCCTAGGATCTATTTGTTGATGTACGGCGCCAGCGCCGTCGCTGGCCTTCCGTGTCATCTATCGGCGGCGTCTCGCGATCCTTGAGCGTCCACGACGGGGCGCCGTCGGCAGTTCGCCTACGCCAGACGCTCCCGCAGGACGCTTCCCCGTGGGAGCGGAAACAAGGCGGGGCGGCCAGATCGGCCGCCCCGCTGATAATCAAACTGGCAGTTGTTCTGCTACCACTTGCCGTTGACGCAGCCGCCGTTCGTGAAGGCAGCGGCGGGGGCGGTGCTGACCGTGGCGCCCGCCGTCGGCGCCGTCCAGGCAGTTGCGTTTTCGGGGTTACCGGCGGCGGGGCCGCAGTAACGCGAAACCGCGCCATTGATGTCCTGGATCGAGTACTGCGTGAGGGTGTTATTGGCCTGCGACGTGACAACAAATGTCGTCCCGCTGCCGGTCGCGCATTGGAGCCAGGCATTGCTGCCGGCCGTAGCTGTCGAGGTGAACAGGGTCGACTCGTAGGTGTTCAGGGCGCCGGCACCGGCGCCGCACGCCGATCCGATCGTCGTGTACGAACCACCGTTGTCAGTACCCAGCGTGAGTGCTGTGGTCTGAGCGGTACGCGCAAGCTCCTTCGCCGACGCGTCATAGGCCTTGGTCGTCTGGTTGAGGAACGACGGAATTGCGATTGCGGCAAGAATGCCGATGATCAGAATCACGACGAGCAGTTCGATGAGGGTGAACCCTCGCTCGTCTTGTGCGCGCTGGCGCAACTTGTACAGCATTGATCCTCCTAGGATCTATTTGTTGATGTACGGCGCCAGCGCCGTGGCTGGCCTTCCGTGTCATCTATCGGCGGCGTCTCGCGATCCTTGAGCGTCCACGTTGCAGTTGGACGCATCCGCAGCGGGTGGTGCAGTAGGCGATTCGCCTACGACTGCTCGGTCTGCTGCTCGCGCCAGCGCTCCTGCGCGTCGTGGTTCGCGAGGTAGACGCCGCCGCCATCGCACCACGGGCAGCTCACGGTCTGCGGGCTGCCACCGAGGTTGGAGATGACGCTGCCGCTGCCGCGGCACGCAGTGCACGGCGCTGGAGGCTGCGGGGCTTCGCGTTCGCTCATCGCGGGCCCGAGAGTATTGGCTGCGATGCGATGATTGCCAACCCGTGGCCGCTTCGCCGACAGAAAGAGGGTCGCGGCCGCCTTACGAGCTGGTTGCGATCGGGCTGATAACTCTGCTCGCGGCCGGCCTGCGACTCGCCTCCCTGGGCGGTGTGCCGGATGACCCGTTCTATGACGCGGCGGTGCGCAGCATGGCCGTCTCGGCGCACAACTTCTTCTTCGGCGCCTATGAGCCGGGGGGCACGATCGCGATCGACAAGCCACCGCTCGACGTTTGGCTACAGGTCATATCGACCCAGGTCGTCGGCTTCGGGCCGGTCGCGTTGAAGCTGCCGCCGGCGCTATGCGGGACAGCCGCCGTACCCCTGCTGTATGACGCCGTCCGGCGGGTGCTTGGGCAACTCCCGGGCCTGTTGAGCGGTCTGATGCTGGCTGTCCTGCCGATCGCCGTGCTCAGCTCGCGCAGCGACACGATGGACAGCGTCGCGATGTTCCTCAATGTCGTGGCGCTCTGGCTGCTCGTCCGCTTCGCGCTCTCCCGACAGGAGCGCTGGCTCTACCTCGCCGCAGCAAGCCTCGGCCTCGCGTTCAACGTGAAGGTCTTCCAGGGCTTGGTCTGCGTGCCCGCGCTCGCGCTGATGACCTTGTTGGCGCTACGAGCGCGCCGCGCGCGCGTCATCGCCGCCGCGAGCGCCACCTTCATCGTCGTCTCGCTCGCCTGGCTGACCGTGACGCTCTTCTTCCCAAGCTCGGAGCGTCCCTACGCGATCGGCTCGACGAACGGAAGCGCGTGGGACGCGACTTTCGTCTACAACGGCTATGACCGCGTATTTGGCGCGGCGACGCAGGGGCTGCTGAACGCGCAGGGCGCTGCCGTGCTCAAGCCCGCCAACAACAGCGAGGCGGCACGAGCGCAGGTCGCGATCGCATCGCCGGGTCCGCTGCGCCTGTTCCTGCACGACGATCCGCTCTCCGGTCTTCGCATCGGCTTCGTCCTGCTCGGATCGGTCCTGCTCGGCATTCCCGCGCTAGTTGGACTTTCTCGGGCCCGTGGCCCAGACCAGAGCACGCAGCGCGCGCTCGCGGCGGGCCTGCTCGGCTGGCTCGCGACCGGCTTTGTCCTCTTCAGCGCGATGGCACGCCTGCATCCACGCTACGCCGAGGCATTCACGCCGGCCGTGGCGGCAAGCGCCGGGATCGGCCTGGCATGGGCGATCGGCAAGCGACGCGAGATCGCGGTGCTCGCGAGCGTCGCGTTCGCGGGCTACGCGGTCTGGCTGCTCGGTGGCTCGAGTCCGGCGGCGGTTCTGACGCTGCTCGCGGCGGCTGCGGCGATCGCGGCGGCCTTCCTACCCGGCTTGCCGGCGCAGCGACGGCTCGTCGGTGCAGCGCTCTGCGTCACCGCACTCGCCCTGCCGGTGCGAATCGCTGTCGGACTCGTTCAGGATCACGAGTACGACAGTGGCAACACCGGGGTGATCTCAGCCCGCGAGGTCGACGCGATCTCGCGCTACATAGCCGCCCGTCGCGCCGGCGCGCGTTACGAGTTCGTCGTTGCCGATCCGAGCTCGGTCGGCGATCTGATCATCCACGAGCAGCGCCCGATCCTCTCGCTCACCTCATACAACCAGCACGAGCTCCTGCCGGTGAACCGGCTCGCCCAGCTCGTGGGCGACGGGGCCGTGCGCTTCGCCTACATCGGCGGACCGTGCGTGCCGAGGGACAAGCTCGAGCTGCCGCGCTGCTCGCCCGGTGCGGCTTGGGTTCGCGCGCACGGCGTCGACGTGTCGGCACAGATCGGGCTGGCGCGAAGCGAGGTCCTCTACTACCTGCCAAGGCGCTACCGTCAGTAGCGTGCAGGCGCCGACAACACCAGCGCTGTCGATCCTCGTCGTCGACGACGAGAGCTCGCTGCGCGACACGCTAACGCACTCGTTCAGCCGCGAGGGTCACAGCGTCAGCGCCGTAGCCGACGGGGCCGCGGCGATCGAACGCGCGTCGAGCGACGCATTCGACGTTGTCCTGCTCGACGTCGCGCTGGGTCCTGGCCCGAACGGCTACGACGTGTGCCGCACGCTGCGCGCACAGCGCAACATGGTTCCGATCATCATGCTCACCGCGCTCGACAGCGAAGCGGATGCGGTACAGGGGCTCGAGGCCGGCGCCGACGACTACGTGACAAAGCCGTTTGGCCTTGCCGAGCTACGCAGCCGTATCCGCGCGGTTCTACGCCGCTCGGGGCCGCGTCACCCGGGTAACGAGCAACTCTCGATCGGCGGCGTCACGCTCGACCGAGTCCAACGCGACGTGACGGTGCGCGGGGAGAACGTGCGCCTCACGTTCTCCGAGTTCGAGCTGCTCGCCTGCTTGATGAGCGAGCCGGGGCACCTGTTCAACCGCCAGGAGCTGCTGCGGACGATCTGGGGCGACTCGGCGTTTCGCGATCCGCGAGCGATCGACGTGCACATCCGTCACCTGCGCGAGAAGCTCGAGACGACGCCGGAGAACCCGCGTTTGATCCTCACCGTCCGCGGCGCGGGCTATCGCTTTGCCGAGGTCTGAGAGCCGAGAAAGCGTCGCGTTCGGGCGCGGCAGCGGCGCCACTGGCGAGCTGGGGCTGGTGTTCGCGTGAGCGACGCGCTCGCAGCCTTCGCGGGGCGCGCGAAAGCCTGCGGACGCCTCGGCCTCGACACCGAGTTCGTCGGCGAAGGGCGCTACAGGACGCTCCTCTGCCTGATCCAGCTCGTCGTCTCCGACGCTGCCGGGCTCGAGGTTCTCGTCGTCGACGCGCTCGACGAGCGACTCGATCTCAGCGCGCTCGCAGCCGTGCTGGCCGACCCCGGCGTGCGTGTCGTCGTCCACGCCGGGCGCCAGGACATCGCCCTGCTCCGGCGCGCTGCGCAGACCGAGGTGACGAACGTCTTCGATACGCAGATCGCGGCCGGCTTCGCCGGCTTGAGCGCCCAGGCCGCCTACGACACGCTGCTGCGCGAGCTGCTCGGCGTGCGTGTGCAGAAGAGCGCGAGCTACACGCGCTGGGATCGGCGACCGCTCAACGCCGAGCAGCTCGCATATGCGCGCGAGGACGTCCTTCACCTGCTCGAGATGGCCTCCGAGCTCGAGCGACGCCTCGCTCGCTCGGGTCGGCTCGAGTGGGCGCTCGAGGAGTGCCGTCCGCTGGAGCAGTCGAGCGACGTCCGTGACCCCGAGCTGCTCTTCGGCCGGCTGCCACGGATCAACTCATTGAGCCCGAGAGCGCGCGCGATCGCCCGCGCGCTCGTACGC
Source organism: Solirubrobacterales bacterium (assembly GCA_003138355.1). Lineage (GTDB taxonomy): Bacteria > Actinomycetota > Thermoleophilia > Solirubrobacterales > Solirubrobacteraceae > Palsa-513. Next base: position 33,509 of record PLFX01000054.1, on the reverse strand, counting down.
TACCGCGAGCAGGTCGCCGAGCAGCAGAACCGCCCGATCGCAACCGTGCTGAGCGACATCGCAATCGTCGAGCTCGCGAAGCGCGCACCGCGCAGCCCCGAGCAGCTCGAGCAGATCCGCGGCGTCAATCCGGGCAACATGCGCCGGCGGGGCGTTGATCTATTGGCCGCGATCGCCGATGGTGCCTGCCAGCCCGGGATTCCAGTTGAGGAGCGAGAACCCGAGCCGAGCGCCCCGACTGACGGGCCGCAGATCGCGCTCTGCGAGGCGCTCGTGCGCGCACGCGCGCTCGAGGCCGGGCTCGCTTACGAGCTGATCGCAGCGCGCGCCGACCTCGCCGCGATCGTCGTGCGAGCGCGCCTTAGCAAGCCGATGCGCGAGGTGAGGACGCTTACCGGCTGGCGGCGCGAGCTCGTCGGCGAGGAGTTACTTGCGCTGCTGCGCGGGGAACGCGTGCTGCGCCTAGGCACAGACGGCGCTCTCGAGATCTCAGACGCTGACCGACAGCGCGACGCGGCCCGGCCTGCGGACGTCCACGCGCAACCAGCCCCCGGCGCTCTTGCGCAGTGACGCGGCGCCCGCCTGTACGACCCAGCCGGAGCTGAAGTGAACGCGTACGAGTAGCGCGCCGGCGCGCCGCGCGTCGAGAACGAGTTGCTGGCCGCGCTCGCTGACGAGCCTCCCGGGGCCGCTGACGATGCCGGCGGCCCCCGCCACGGACCAAACGCTCCAGTTGCGGTCGCTCCAAACGAGCCGCAAGCCCGGCACGTGGCGCCCGCGAAGCAGAGCCTTCTCCGGCCCGGCGATGTAGTCGAGCGGCGCGTTCGCAAGCGCGACATAGCGCACACCGTTCGCCACCAGCCAGGCGTGATAGCTGCGCGCGTTCAAACGACCCGGAACGTAGAAGATCGGGTTATCTTGCGTGTCGAGTTGGCGCTCCCAGCCGCGCGCCAGCGGCAGGCGCAGCGCGACGTACACGGACTCCCAGTGCGTTGCGGTCGGTACCACCTCGATTCGCCCGAGCGGGTTGTCGTGCGCCACGAGATAGGACATGAGCGGTTTGAAGTAGCCGGCCGAAGCCTCGGGGTTCGGCGAGCCGAGTAGCGCGCCGCCCGCGGGTACCCACTCGCCGAGGGCGAGTGAGACGACGGCGGCGAGGAAGAGCGTCCGCACCGCCCACGCATGACGGCGCGGGCGAACCAGCGCCGGTACGAGCAGCGCGAGCACGGAGAGGCCGACGCTGGTCGCAAGACGCACGACATTCACGCCGAGCGAGCTCGGTATCACGTACGCGGCAAGCACTGCGAGCGCGTACAGCCCCGCGCCGATCCGCAGCTCGCGCTGGTCGCTCAACACGAGCACGATCGCCACCGGGGCGGCCATGTCGATGAAGTCGAGCGTCGCGAAAGGCATCGTGCCCTGCCCTGGGAAGAGCGCCTCGAGCACGATGACCGGAAGCACGGCGGCCGCACCGAGCAGCACCGCCCGCCAATTGACGCGCGGCAGATCAGCGAGGAACCAGGTAGCTGCCGCGAGCGCAAGGAAGGCGCCCGCGAGCGGGCTCGCGAGTGCGGCGGCCAACGCGAGCGGCACGGCAAGCGGCCAGAGGCGGCGCATCGCGACGAGCAACGCGAGGAGCGCGAGCGTCCCGCCGAGCAAATAAGGGACGCGCCCAACCGCGACCTGGACGATCGTGCCGGCCGCAAACAGCACGGCCGCCGCGTGCCCGAGCGTGCCGAAGCGCGGCGCGACGAGACGGTCGAAGGCCCAGGCGGCAACCGTCGCACAGAGGATGTTGGTCGCGGCGACCCCGAGCGTGGCGCCGATCGGAGCGAACAGCAGCGAGTAATCGAGCGTCCAGTGGCCGGCGTACCAGTTCGAATCCCACAGTGCGAGACCGACCTGTCGGAAGAGGTCGATGCGGTAGGTCGCCGCTGCGAGATCGCCCCCGCTCGCATGCGTGAGGACGGCGACCGCGGCAAGGACCGCTGCGAGCGCCGGCGCGAGTAGACGGCCGCGCACGCCAGCGAGCAGCGGCGCGCGAAGGAATGGGCGCATTGCCGTGCTGATAATGAGAATGCTAGTGGGTGGAGTTCGCTGTGCCGTCTCGGCATCCCCGATCCCCGGCACCGAGAGCCCAAAGCGGCTCGAAGAGAACGCCAACGCAGTGAACGTCAACCTGTCAAGCGCAGAGATCGCGGAGCTCGACAACGCCATCGCCCCCAACGCCGTGCACGGAAGCCGCTATCCCGACCGCATGATGGCGCTCATCACCCGTTGAGCGGGTCACGCCAAGACCCCGCCCCACCCCCAGCAAAGCGAAGCCCGCAGGCGGGCCCGCCAGGGCCCGCCGAGGACTGCAGCCGCGCTACTGAACCTGGTTGTAAACCTTGAACAGCGGCAGGTACATCGCGATGACGATGAATCCGACCATGCCGCCGATGAACACGATCATCACCGGCTCGATGATCGAGGTGAGCGCCTTGATCGAGGCGGCGACGCGTTCCTCGTAGAAGTCGGCGACCTTGGCGAGCATGAAGTCGAGCTCGCCCGAAGCTTCGCCGACGGAGATCATGTGACTGACCATCGAGGGGAAGATTGGTGACTTCGCGAGTGGCTCGGAGATCGAGCCGCCACGCTTGACCGAGGCGATCACGTCCTGCATCACCGCCTGTACGACGAGGTTACCGGCCGTCTTGCCGGTGATGTCGAGGGCCTCGAGCAGCGGCACGCCGGCTGAAGAGAGCGACGCGAAGGTGCGGGCCCAACGCGCGATCGAGACCTTCTGGACGATGTCGCCGATCTTGAACGGGATCTTCAGGCGGAGGAGGTCCCACTGCGGCCGCCCCCACGCCGAACGCTTCCAGTAGATGAACGCATAGATCACCGCGCCGATCCCGAGCGCGAAGGCCCAGAAGTATCCGGTCATCGCGTGCGATACGTCGACGGTGGCCTGCGTGATCGCCGGCAGCTGCTTCCCCGAGGCGGAGGTGCCGTATTGCTGGAGGACGTTTGCGAACACGGGGACGATGTAGATGACGAGCACGATCATCACGATGAAGGCGACGGTCACCACGACCGCCGGGTAGACCATCGCGGAGCGCACCTGGCGGCGCAGCGCGTCCTCTTTCTCGAGCTGGTCCGCGATCCGCACAAGTGAAGCCTCGAGCGCGCCGCCGACCTCGCCGGCACGTGTCATCGACACAAACAGCGGGTTGAACACCTTCGGGTGCCGCGCAAGCGCGTCACTGAGCGGAAGGCCCGCTTCGACGTCCTTACGGACCGCGATCAGAGTCTCCTTGAGGCGCCTGTTCTCGACCTGCTCCTCGAGGACGAAGAGCGCACGCAGGATCGTCATGCCCGAGGAGACCATCGTCGCGAGCTGGCGCGAGACGATCGCGAGGTCCGAGAGCGTGACACGCTCCCAGACGTTGAAGTTGAGGTCCTTGAGGCTCTTCTTCTCCGCGATTTCGAGGACGATCAGCCCGCGTGACCTGAGCTGGTCGGTGACAGCCTGCTTGGTGTCGGCCTCGAGGGTTCCGTGGAGCTGGCCGCCCTTCAGATCTGTGGCTTTGAAGGCGTAGGTGCTCATGCCGCGAGCGAGATCTCTCCGAGCAGCCGGGCGAGCTCATCGGGCTGCGAGGAGCGGCTCTTGGCCACTTCCTGCGTGATCTTTCCGGCGCGGACGAGCGTAGCCAGGCAGCTGTCCATCGACTGCATGCCGACCGATGCGCCGGTCTGGATCGCCGAGGGGATCTGGTGCGCTTTTCCCTCGCGGATGAGGTTGCGCACGCCGGGCGTCGGGATCAGGACTTCACAGGCGACGCATCGCCCAGAGCCGTCAGCGAGCGGAAGCAGTGTCTGGCTCATGATGCCCTGGAGCGTCACCGAGAGCTGCACGCGCACCTGGTTCTGCTGCTCCGGCGGGAAGACGTCGATGACGCGATCGATCGTTTGAGCGGCGTCCTGCGTGTGCAGCGTGGCGAAGACGAGGTGGCCGGTCTCGGCTGCGGTCAGCGCGGTCGAGATCGTCTCGAGGTCGCGCATTTCGCCGACCAGGATCACGTCGGGGTCCTCACGTAGCGCGGCGCGCAGCGCCGGACCGAACCCGGTGGCGTCGGCACCGAGCTCGCGCTGGTTGACGAGCGACTGCTTGTGCGTGTGCAGGAACTCGATCGGATCCTCGATCGTGATGATGTGCTCGGCGCGGTTGGTATTGATCTCGTCGATCATCGCCGCGAGCGAAGTCGTCTTGCCCGAGCCCGTCGGGCCGGTCACGAGGACGAGCCCACGCGGCTTGCGCGTGAGCCCATGGACCACCGGTGGTAGACCGAGCTCATCGATTCCGATCATCTGCTGGGGGATCAGGCGGAATGCCGCGGCGAGCGCGCTCCGCTGGAAGAACGCGTTGACACGGAAGCGTGCCTTCCCGGGAACGAGATACGCAAAGTCGATCTGGAGGTCGGTCTCAAGGCGACGGCGTTGGTCGGTCGAGAGGATCGAGTAGATGAACTCGCGCGTGTCGTCGGGCGATAGCGCCGGGTAGCCGGAGATCGGCATGAGCTTCCCCCGGTCGCGGAGCGTCGGTGGCGCTCCGGCCGTCAGGTGCAGGTCGGAGGCACGCCGTGCCACCACCTCCAAGAGGATCTCCGAGAACTCGATCGCCATAGCGCTTCAAGTCCGTCTATCGGCACCTAAGGCGTCGGACTGAATGTACGGTGCTGCAAATCCAGCCCGCCGGGCATGAGAAATTGCGGCGCGAGTGCCACCGGCGCCGGCGCGTCCGCGAAAGACGTCCGGCGATTCCGGCGACGAAGGGTCCGCTCTAGCGAGCTCGCTAAGCGTCGCCGGCGCCGCTGTTGACGACGCGTGCGACCTCGGAGATCGAGGTCCGACCCTGCTTGACCTTCTCGAGGCCGTCGTCGCGTATGCGGCGCATGCCCTGGGTCACCGCGAGCTCGAGGACCTCGCTTGCGGAGCGGCGCTCGAGCGCGAGCGCGCGAATCTCCGGGCTGACCGTCATGACCTCGTAGATTCCGGTTCGCCCCTTGAAGCCCGAGCCACCGCAGTGCTTGCAACCGACCGGCTCATAGCCCTCGACGTCAAAGCTTGCGTGGTAGCCGTACTCGCGCAGCGTCGCCATCGGAAGGATCATGCGTCGCTTGCACTGCGGGCAGAGCGTGCGGACCAGGCGCTGGGCGACGACACAGTCGATCGCCGAGGCGACGAGGAACGGCTCGACCCCCATCTCGATCAGGCGCGTGATCGAGGTTGCGGCATCGTTGGTGTGAAGCGTCGAGAGGACGAGGTGCCCGGTAAGCGCCGCCTCGACCGCTATCTTCGCCGTCTCGCGGTCGCGGATCTCGCCGACCATGATCACGTCCGGGTCGGCGCGGACGATCGCGCGCAGGCCGGTCTCGAATAGCAGGCCGGCTTTCGTGTTGACCTGGATCTGCGTGATCCCGTCGATCTCGTACTCGACCGGGTCCTCGATCGTGACGATGTTCTTCTCCGCCGTGTTGATCTCGCTGATCGCCGAGTAGAGCGTCGTCGACTTGCCCGACCCGGTCGGCCCAGTCACAAGCACCGCACCGTAGGCCTGCTGGTAAGCCCGCGCGAACGCCTTCAGCTCGCCCGGCGCCATGCCGAGGCTCGCGAGGTTGAGTTGGACCGCATCCTTGTCGAGGATGCGCATCACAAGGCCCTCACCGCGCACGGTCGGGACCGTGACAACACGCAGGTCGACGTGGTGTCGATCGACCGACAGCCCGACGCGGCCGTCCTGCGGAACGCGGCGCTCGGCGATATCGAGCTCCGCCATGATCTTCACGCGCGAGACGACGCCGGCGGCCATGCGGCGCGGCACCGTGGTGATGTCTCGTAGGACACCGTCGATGCGGAAGCGCACGCGCAGGTCGGTGCCGTCGGGCATGATGTGGAGGTCCGATGCGCCGGCCTCCACGGCCTGCGCGACGAGCTGGTGGACGAGCTTGACGACGGGCGCGTCGTCAGCCGACTCGTGGAGCTCGAGCACCTCCGCGGCGTGCTGGTGCTGGTGGTCCTCCTCCTCAACCGCCGTGGCGACCGAATCGCTGAGCCGCGTGAGGCGTGAGATCGCGTTCGCGACGTCGTAGGTGGTTGCGACCGCGGCGCGGATCTCGAAGCCGGTGAGAATCGCGATGTCGTCGATCGCGAGCACATTCGCCGGGTCGGACATCGCGACGAGCAGCGTGCGGTCGTCGAGGAAGGCGATCGGAAGCGCGTCGTAGCGCTTCGCGACCTGGCTCGAGACGAGGTTCGCCGCGGCCATGTCGATGTTGAAGGTCGCCAGGTCGACATAGTCGAGGCCGTAGCGTTCCGCGAGCGCCTGCGAGAGGCCGTCGGGACTGAGCGTGCCGCTTCGAACGAGCATCGCCTCGGGCGTCTCGCCGTTGACGCGCGCCGCCTCGATCGCTGTGTCGACCTGCTGGCGCGAGGCGAGGCCCATCTCGACGATGACGTCGCTGAGGAAGCGTTGCGTGCCTCCGCGATCCGTTGGCGCACGCACACCAACGAGCGTGGCGGCTTCGATCGAAGCCTGCGGTGGGTTGGGCACTGCAGCCACCGGGCCCTTGGCTTCACGGTTGTCGCCGGTGATCGCGCGCAGCGTTGAAGACTTGCTCGGCATCGTCAGACCGTCCCGCGGGCGGCGCGCGCCATCGCTGCGCGGGGAGCCGCCATGCCGGTCCACAGCTCGAAGCTGAGCGCGCCCTGTGCAACGAGGATCTCGATGCCGTCAATCGTCCTCACGCCGAGCTCCCGCGCGGTTGCGAGCAGCCGCGTCTCGCCGCGGCCGTACACGAAGTCGACAATGCACGCATACCTGGCCAGTAGATCGGTATCAAGGGCCAGCGTCTGGAGGACGAGTTTCGCATCCATCGACGATTCGTCCAGTCCGACGGTCGTGCAGTTGAGGAGCAGATCGGCAACGATCGGGCGCCGGATCGCGCGCGCGCCAAGATTCTCGGCAAGAGTTCGAGCGCGCTGCTCGGTGCGGTTCCAGACGGCGACCTGTGCACCCGCCCCGATGAGCGCCCACGCAGTCGAGCGCGCGGTGCCGCCGGCTCCTAGCACAACGGCCGTGCAGTCCCGCGGATCGAGTGGGAGCGCTGCGAGCAGCCCCGGGGCGTCGGTGTTCTCAGCACGGATCTGTCCGTCGCGAGCGAAGCTGAGCGTGTTCGCGGCGCCGATCGCGCGCGCGGATGTGCTCGCGCTGTCGGCGAGGGCCAGCGCCGCCGACTTGTGCGGGACCGTCACATTGGCGCCAATGAATCCGGCCTGCGGAAGCGCGCGCACCGTCTCTTCGAAGAGCTCGGGCGGGACCGGTAGCAGCTGGTAGCTGAACCCCTCGAGGCCGAGCGCGGCGAAGGCGGCCTCGTGCATCGCCGGCGAGCGGCTGTGAGCAACCGGCCAGCCGAGGACGCCGAGACGGCCCGGGCGCACTACTTCTGCTTCTTCTTGTTCGCCTTGTGCGAGCTCGAGGTCTTGGCGCCCGTCTTCGGCGGCGTGGCTCCCCCACTGCCGTTGCAGCGGGCGGGGAAGGCGCCGTGATTGGCCTTCACGGCTGCGTTGAAGGCCGCGACCTCTCGGTTGAAGGTCACGATGTTGCTCGCGAAGGCGAGCGCGCCGCAGGTGTAGGGCTTGTCCACGAAGTACAGCAACGTGGTGTCGTGCTTCGGGTAGGCCGCGGCCTCGAGCGCCAGAACGCCGGGGTTCGCGATCGGCGTTGGCGGGAGGCCGAAGAAGCGCCGCGTGTTGTACGGGGTGTTATCGCCGAGCGCCCTGTCGAGCTCCCTGGTCGCCTTGGCACCGGTCGGGTCGTGGAGGTAGTAGAGCAGCGTGCTGTCGAGCCCGAGCTGGATCCCCTCGCGCAAGCGGTTGTAGATGACCGCGGACACCTTCGGTCCGTCCGTCTGGACCTGCGCCTCGCGCTCGATGATCGAGGCGATCGTGATCACGTCGTAGCGAGTCAGGTCTCGCGAGTGCGCGTAGCGCATGTTGATCGTCGCGAAGTTCAGCCTGAAGGCGGCGAGCTGCTTCTGCACGAGCGAGCTGACCCACCCGTGACGATCTAGGTAGTAGGTGGCAGGGAAGAGGAAGCCCTCGAGCGAGGTGACCCCGCGGTGAGCGCCCCAGGCCTGGGGCGAAAAATGAGCCGCGGCGGCCGTCGAGGCTTTCATGTAGTTACCGCGCAGGCCTGCCTTGCGCGCGAGCGCGGCGATCTGCCAGCGCGTAAAGCCTTCTGGGATCGTCAGCGCCACTTCCTCGCTGAGACCTGGCTTCATCAGTGCCGACAGTGCAGCGCTATAGCTCATGTTGCGCTTGAGGGTGTAGATCCCGGCGCGGTACTTGCCAGAGTCGCCGTCGAGCGACGCGCGCAGGCCGAAGAAGAAGCTCGAGGAAACGACGCCGTCGCGCGCCAGCAGCGTGGCGACCTGGCTGCCGCTTGAGCCTTGCGGGATGCTCACGGTTACGGCGCCGGTGCCCGGGCCGTGAAACGGCTGGTAGAACGAGACGAGAAACCACGCGGCGAGGGCGAGAACGCCGAGCACGACGAGCGCCACGAGCCGGCGTATCAGGATCCGCCGGCGCTGTCGGGGGGTGCGCGGCGTCCGCGGACGGCGGCGGCGCTCACTCCAACGGATCATCGAGTCGACGACGCTGCCTCGCTGGATCGGCTCGAGCTCGTCCGTGCGCGGGTCGGTCCAGTCGATGTCCTCTGCCCAGTCGCCGCCCGCGGCGGGGTGGGCCGGCTCTCGTGGCGGGGCACCGGAGCGGCCGCCGCGCCTACGCAGAAGCGGGCTCACTGCTTGCGCGCGGTGCTCAGCACCGTGCGCGCTCGGCGGGGGTGCTGGCGCGCGATGCCACAGGCAGGTCGCGCGCGGTGGGGTTTACCGGCGGAATCACGCAGCCAATCTAGCGCTCGCTGCCCCGGAATCCTCCCTTAAGCCAGCTCTGGAGCAGGTGGGCGGCGGCGCGCGAGTCTTCGCTTGCGTTCCGCGACGGATCGCGTGCCGCGAGGCGAGTCGTCAGGCGCTCGTCGTACAAGTCGACCGGGACATCGGGCAGGCGCGCGCGCAAGCGTTCAGCAAAGGCGCGGGTTTCGGCGGTCTGTGATGTCTCGCTCCCGGCAAGCGAGAGCGGGAGGCCCACCACGATCCGCTCGACACCACGCTCGCGCACGAGTGCCGCGACCCGCCCGAGTCCCGCACGCGTCGCGACTCGCTCGATCGGCTGCAGCGGCGTCGCGATCGTCCCGGTCGGGTCGCTGAGCGCGACGCCGCACCGAGCGCTCCCGTAGTCGAGCGCCAGAATCCTCAAGCTTACGCTGACAGTGAGGCGTGGACAGCCGCTTCGGCGGCCACCAACGCCTCATCGATCTTGCCGACGTTGGCGCCGCCGGCCTGCGCGAGCGTGTCGCGTCCGCCGCCGCCACCCCCCAGCACCTCAGCGGCGGCCTTCGCGACATCCCCCGCGCGCACGCCGCGCTCGGCGACCGCCGGCGCCACGCTGACAAGGACGCTCGCGCGCTCCGCGACCACCGTCCCGAGGATCACGACGCCGGCCTCTGCGAGCTGGCCACGCACGCGGTCGGCAAGCTCCGGCAGCAGCCGCGCGTCGTCGCATTCGACGCGCGCCGCAATTACGGGGATCCCCGCGACGAGCCGCGCATCCGCGGCGATCAGGCTCGCGTCGAAGCCCTCGGCGCGCTTCCCGCGGCGCGCGGACACCTGGCGCTCGGCTTCGCGGGCCCGTGCAGCCTCCACGACCTCCTCCGGACGCGTGCGATAGATCGTGGCGAGCTCATCGACGACTTGGTCGCGATCGCGCATGTGGGCGACCGCTTCAGGGCCGGTGAGCGCTTCGATCCGCCGCACGTTCGCCGCGCTGGATGTCTCGCTCGTGATCTTGCAGAGCGCGATCTCGGCGGTCGAGCGGACATGCGTGCCGCCGCAGAGCTCGCGCGAGAACTCGCCTTCCCCAACCTCGACCATCCTCACGACCTCGCCGTACTTCTCGCCGAAGAGCGCCATCGCGCCGAGGCGCCGCGCTTCCTCGAGCGTCGTTATGAGTCCCCGAACCGAGTGGTTCTCGAGGATCCAGCGATTGATCTGGTCCTCGACGTCGCGCAGCTCGCCGGCCGAGAGCGCCGCGCCGTGACTGAAGTCGAAGCGCAGCTTGTCGGGCCCGACGTAGGAGCCGGCTTGGCGGACGTGCGGCCCGAGACGCTGGCGGAGCGCCGCATGCAGCAGGTGAGTCGCCGTGTGGTTGCACTCTGTGGCATGGCGCGCGAGCGGATCGACGAGCGCGACGACGCGCTCGCCGGGGCGGAGCTCGCCACGCTCGAGGACGGCGACGAGCGCCTGGTCGTCGCCCAGACGGACGACGTCCTCGACGCGGGCGCGGCATTCGCCGTGCTCGCACTCGATCACCCCGTGATCTGCAACCTGTCCGCCGCCGACCGGATAGAACGGAGAGTCGGCGAGCTTGACGAGGACGCTCCCGTTCTGCGCCGTGACCGCCCCGACTGTTGTCGCCTGCGAGGTCGTCTCGTAGCCGGTGAAACGCGTCTTGAAGCCGGCCTGCGCCGCGAACTGGCCAGCGTGTGCCCTTGTGTCGCCGCTGACCGCAAGAGCTCCTGAGCCCGAGCGGCTGCGGGCACGCTGCTCAGTCATGCGTTCATCGAAGCCCGCTTCGTCGACCGTGAGCCCCGCTTCGGCGACGAGCTCACGCGTCAGCTCGAACGGGAACCCGAACGTGTCGTGCAGCCGGAAAGCGTCCTCGCCGCTGACCGTCCCGCCGTCGTCGCGGGCGCGCGCGATCAGCTCGTCGAGCGTCGCGAGCCCCTGATCCAGCGTGTGACCAAAGTGCTCCTCCTCGGCGGGGAGCCAGGTGTCGATCGCCTCGCGCTGCGCGGTGAGCTCCGGGTATGCGGCGCCCATGATCTCGCGCACGAGCTCGCCGTAGCGCAGGAGAAACCCGGGCTCGAGGCCGAGTGCGCGCCCGTGCTGGATCGCGCGGCGCATGACGCGACGCAGGACGTAGCCACGGTCCTCGTTCGAGGGGACGACGCCGTCGGCGATCAGGAACACCATGCCGCGCGCGTGGTCGGCGAGGACGCGCAAGCTCCGGTCCGTGAGCTTCTCCGCGCCGTAGCGCTTGCCCGAAAGCTCCTCGCCGAGCGCGATCAGCGGCGCGAACTGATCGGTCTCGAAGACCGAAGCGACATCCTGGAGGATCGATGCCATCCGGTTGAGGCCAAGGCCCGTGTCGATGTTGCGAGCGGGCAGCGGCGTCAACGCGTTCGGCGGGTTCTGGTCGTAAGCCATGAAGACGAGGTTCCAGTACTCGAGGAAGCGCTCGTTCTCGCCACCCGGCAGATCGTCGGGCGCACCGAAGTCGAGTCCGCGATCGAGGTAGAGCTCGGAACAGGGACCGCACGGTCCGGTCGGACCCGACTCCCAGAAGTTCTCCTTGCGGTTACAGAGCACGATTCGCTCGCGCGGGATGCCAACCGCCTCCCAGGCGGCGATCGCCTCCTCGTCGGGACCAAGACCCAGTTCGTCGTCACCCGCGAAGACCGTGACCCAGATGCGCTCCTGCGCGATGCCGAAGCCGTCGCGCGAGAGCTCAAGCCCGTACGCAATCGCCTCCTCCTTGAAGTAATCGCCGAACGAGAAGTTGCCGAGCATCTCGAAGAAGGTGAGGTGGCGAGTCGTCGAACCGACGATGTCGAGGTCGACCGTGCGGAAGACCTTCTGGCAGCTCGTCATGCGCTTCGCGGGAGGGCTCTCGACCCCGAGGAAGAACGGCTTCAGCGGGTGCATGCCGGCAACCGTGAGCAGCGCGGAGGTATCGGTGGCAGCGGGGATCAGCGAGTAGCTCGGCTGGCGCAGGTGTCCGCGCTGCGCGAAGAACTCGAGGTAGGTCTCGCGGATCTCGTCGGAGGAGAGCGGCTGCGGCGTCCAGCCCTTCGGGCCGGACATCCTCGCTGGGTTGGATTTACCGGTCAACTGTCGCGTGGCCGACGACTAGCTCGCCATCCATGAAGCATGCCAGCTGGCCGGGCGCCACGCCGTAGGCGGGCTCGTCGAGCTCGAGCAGATCGCCGCGCAGGTGGTGGGCGCGCAGCGGCGGCTGCCGGTAGCGCAAGCGAACGCGATCGAAGCTCCGTCCGTGCAACACCGTGTCGCGCAGGCGTACGGCGCGGGTTGCGAGCGCCTCGCGCGGCCCAACCGTGATCGTGTTCGCGTCGACATCGGTCCGCAGCACGTACAGCGGCTGCCCTCCGCCGATCCCGAGGCCCTTGCGCTGGCCGACGGTGTAGCGGTGCGCGCCTTCATGCCGACCGAGCTCGCGACCTCGAGGGTCGACGATCGCGCCGTCGCGCGCGCCGATCGCGCCATGGCGGGCGAAGAACGCGTCGCGCCCGGTACCGGCCAGGAAGCAGAGGTCCTGCGAGTCGGGTTTCGCGGCTACCGGCAGACCGTGCCGGCGCGCCAGCTCGCGGGTCTCACCCTTGCGCAGCTCACCGAGCGGGAAGCGCAGGCGCCCGAGCGATCCCGGCGAGACCGCGGCGAGCGAGTAGCTCTGGTCCTTCTCGCGGTCTGCGGCGACGCGCAGTAGGCCGTCGGAAACTCGGGCGTAGTGGCCCGTGACGAGTGCTTCAGCACCGAGACGATCGGCGAGTTCGATCATCGCGTCGAGACGTACCTCCCCGTTGCAGCGAACGCAGGGGTTCGGTGTCAGACCCGCCACGTGGCCGGCCAGCCAGGGCTCGACGACGCCGCGACGGAACTCCGCGCGCAGGTCGAGCGAGAGGTGCGGCAAGCCGAGTGAATGGGCGAGATCGCGCGCGGCGCGCACCGCTTGCGCCGAGCAGCAGCTCTTCTCGCCGTCACTGGCCGGGTCCGACCACAGCTCGAGCGTCACCCCGATCGCGCGTGAGCCCGTGAGGAGCGCGGCGACGGCGCTGTCGACGCCACCGCTCAGGGCGACGACACGCCGACCTGCGACCGGCGCGAGCGCGGCACGGCGCGCCGCGTGGCCGAGGGCGCGATGAAGCGCGTCGGCGGCCAGCTCGGCCGCGTGACGCTTCGCCACCGAAAGCCCGCCCAACTCGCGGGCGATCGCCTCGCTGCCGAGGCGTGCCGCGTCGAGCAGCGTGCGCTGCTGCACGAGAGCCACCACGGCGCTGCCCGCGGCGATCGTCGCGCCGCAACCGGATGCGTCAAAGCCGACCTCCGTGATGCGCTCACCGTCGAACCCGAGCGAGATCCGCACCAGATCACCGCACGCGCCGCCGCCGGCGGCGCCTGTGAACGCGTCGGTCGGGATGAGCCCGCGGTTGCGCGGCCGCTCGAGGTGGAGGGCGAGGTTCACGACCCGAGTATGGCGCTTCAGACCGGTGGCTCGGGGTCGTACTGGATACCGCGACGAACCTCCACGGCGCGCTCGCGCGAGTGCAGGCGCGCAACCAGATGGAGCGCCATGTCGATACCGGCGGAGACACCGGCAGCGGTGATCACCTCACCGTCATCGACGAACCGCTCCTCGCGCTGGACGTCGATCGCCCGCCCCAGCCCCTCGAGCAGATCGAGCGCCTTCCAGTGCGTCGTCGCCGGCCGGCCGTCCAACAGGCCGGCGGCCGCGTACACAAGCGATCCCGTGCAGACGCTCGTCATCAGGACGCCAGCGCTCGCGAGGGCGCGAATACGCTCGAGGATCGCGTCGTCCTCGAGCTGGCGGCGCGTGCCGATGCCGCCTGGATAGACGAGGACATCGATTGTCCCAAGCTCCTGCCAGCTCGCGTCGGGCAGGACGCGCAGCCCCTTCGCGCATCTGACCGGCTGGAGCGAGTCGGCGACGGTCAAGACCTCGACGCCGTCGTCCGGGAAGCTCTGCGCCCAGAACGCAAGCACCTCCCAAGGCCCGGCCCAGTCGAGCTCCTCACAGTCCTCGAAAAGGGCGATAGCGATGCGCACCCCGCGACGATAGCGATCTTGGTCGGGTCCTCTCCGACCCGTACCCGCGCCTAGGGGTTCGCGGTAGCGGCGCTGTTCGCGTCGCTTGACGCTTGCTGCACGGCGTGCTGCGCGGCCTGGATCGCCGATCCGTACCCCGCCTGCGAGTCCTGCCCCTGAGCTGCCACGCCAGATAGCGACGTGGCGCCACGGCCCGCGGACGCGCCGCCGGCCGACGGGCCGCCGGCTCCAAGGCCTAGCAGCGTGAGCGCCAGCACCGCGACCAGCGCAACGAGTATTGCTATGTAGCGCACGGCTCGCTAATCGGCATCCGGAGCCCGCCAACTGAGGATCGCCGGCGCGTCTGGACACTCCGACTGGCCGGCGGCGCGGCGCGACGGTAGTCTGTTGCCGGCAATCCAGATGGCGGACGACGTCCTCCACCTCTCCGCGCTTGTCGGCAGCCCCTTGCTCGACAGCGCCAGCGAGCGCCTCGGCCGTGTCGATGACGTGATCGCGCGACTCGACGACGGCGAGTCGCTCCCGCTCGTGGTCGGGCTGCGCGCCGTGGTCGGCGGCCGCAGATTGTTCGTGCCGATCCGCAACATCGAGCGACTCGAGCCTGGCCGCGCACACCTGTCCACGACCAAGGTGAACCTCGCGCAGTTCGAGCGCCGGCCCACGGAGGTACTGCTCCGCGGCGACGTACTTGGACGCAGCGTGATCAACGTCAACACCGCGCGGCTCGTAACGCCTGGGGAGGTGGAGCTGCGGTGCGTCGAGGGTGTCTGGCGCGTCGCCGGCATCGATGCGAGCTTTGCCGCCCGGCTGCGCCGCAGGCTGCCGCGCGCGCTGCGCCGGGAAGGCGATGGCGGCGAGTCGTTCGTGCCGTGGGACGAGATCGAGCCCTTCGTCGGCCACGTCCCCACAGCCAGACTGCGGCTGCGCCCGCGACGCCTCGCCCACCTGCACCCTTCACAGATCGCCGACCTCGTCGAGGCCGCGAGCCACGACGAAGGTGAGGAGATCCTCGCCGCCGTCGGACAGGACAAAGAGCTCGAGGCGGACGTGTTCGAGGAACTCGACGACGAGCACCAGCTCGAGTTCCTCGACGAGCGGTCCGATCGCGAGGTCGCGCAGGTACTCAGCCGAATGGCGAGCGACGACGCCGCGGACCTACTGCTCGAGCTCCCCCAGGAGCGGCGAATCCCGGTCCTCGAGAAGCTGCCCGCGGCGAAGCAGCGCAAGATCCGCAAGCTCCTCGGCTACAACCCCTCGACGGCGGGCGGCGTAATGAGCCCCGACTTCTTGACCGTATCAATCACGGGCACTGCCGCCGACGCGTGCGAGGCAGCGCGCAAGCGTGACCTTCCGCCTGAGGCGCTGCACACGATCCTCCTGACCGACAAGGCAGGTGGCCTGGTCGGGCTCGTCAGCGCGGGCATCGTGCTGTCAGCGAACCCGCAGGCGCCGCTTGCCGAGCTCGCTGTTTCGAGCCCGCCCTCCGTCGGCCCTGAAGCAGAAGTTCCCGAGGTCGCGCGACTGATGACCGACTACAACCTCGTTTCGCTGCCCGTGGTGGACGCCGACGAGCGACCGATCGGGATCGTGTCGGTCGATGACATCCTCGAGCTGATGCTGCCCGAGGACTGGCGCCGCCGCTACGGCCTCGCGCGCGAGTAAGGATCCAGCGAGACCGTGCCGGCGCAGGTCTCCGTACTGCTGATCGTGCCCGACGCCGACCGTGCGATCGCGTGGTACGCGGAGGCGCTCGGAGCAATCGAGCTCTGGAACCTTGGCGGTGTCGCCGGCCTCCAGATCGCGGGGGCTCCCTTCTTCGTCCACGCAATCAATCCGGCGAACGACTCGGAGAGCAGCCCCGCGGAGGTCGGCCGGACGAGCACGCGAGTCGAGCTGTTCGTCGACGAGCCCGAGGTAGTCCTCGCCCGGGCACTGGCCGCCGGCGCGCAGGCCGGGTCGCCGATCGTTGAACACGAGATGCCGTGGGGTTCGCACCGGCAGGGCGGCTTTCGCGACCCGTTCGGCCACAACTGGTCGGTCGGCGACAAGTCGCCGCTGCGCGGCCTCGTGGGCGAGTAACGAGATCGCCACATCCGGGCTGCCTTCTTCGACGACGGTCAGTCTAAACTGCCGACGTATGGACGACCAAACCGGCACCCTGCAAGACAGCGAACCGCCGCGAAGTAGCGGCCGCACGGCTGCCTGCCCCGGCGTCCCCCTGCTCGCCTGCCGCTGAGTCGGGCACAGGGCCTCCGGAAGGCCGCCGCGCGCGCCGCAGCGGACCAGAAAGGAGGTGAATCGAGATGGCGACGAGGCCGACGCGTCCGAGGCGCGCCCGCAACGCATCGGCCACGCCCAGCGCGCCAACCGCCGCGGCTCCCTCGCGCGAGCGCTTCGTGCTCGACAGCGCGCACGTAGGCGACATCCAGGGAGCGTTCGGGACGATCCGCGAGCACGACGTCGAGGGCCGTCGCAGCATCCGCGCCCGTCTCGTCGCACTGCTCGCGATCATCGGCCCTGGCCTGATCGTCATGGTCGGCGACAACGATGCCGGCGGCGTCTCCACCTACGCGCAGGCGGGCCAAAGCTACGGAACGAGCCTGCTGTGGGTTCTGCTGCTGCTGATTCCCGTCCTGATCGTCAACCAGGAGATGGTCGTGCGCCTCGGAGCCGTCACCGGCGTCGGGCACGCGCGCCTGATCGCCGAGCGCTTCGGACGCTTCTGGGCCTGGTTCTCGGTGATCGACCTCTTCGTCCTCAACTTCCTCACGATCGTTACAGAGTTCATCGGCGTCAACTTCGCGCTCTCGTTCTTCGGCGTCTCCAAGTACATCTCGGTCCCGATCGCCGCCGTCCTGCTTGTAGCTATCACGGCCAGTGGCAGCTTCAGGACATGGGAGCGGGCGATGTTCGTGTTCGTCTTCGCGAACTTCCTCGTCGTCCCGCTGTTCTTCCTCGCCCATCCGCAAGCGGGCCAGATCGCGCAGGACTTCGTCGTTCCCGGTATCCGCGGCGGCATCAGCTCGACCTCGGTGCTGCTGATCATCGCGATCGTCGGCACGACCGTCGCCCCCTGGCAGCTCTTCTTCCAGCAGTCGAACGTGATCGACAAGCGAATCACGCCGCGCTGGATCAACTACGAGCGCCTCGACACGACGCTCGGCGCGTTCATCGTCGTGGTCGGCGCCGCCGCGTTGATCGCGATCTGCGCGTTCGCTTTCCGCGGCACCGGCTACTTCGGCCATTTCCAGAACGCCGGCGCAACGGCCGCTGGCCTCACCCACACGCTCGGCTCGCCCGCGGGCGCGTTCTTCGCGATCGTCCTCCTGAACGCGTCGCTGATCGGTGCCGCGGCTCTGACACTCGCCACCAGCTATGCCTTCGGCGACCTGACGGGCACGCGTGGCTCGCTTCACCGCAGCATGCGCGAAGCTCCCGGGTTCTACTTGATCTTCGGGCTGCTGATCAGCGGCGCGGCCGGGATCGTCTTGATCCCCCATGCACCGCTAGGCATCATCACGACCGCGGTCCAGGCGCTCGCCGGCGTGCTCTTGCCGAGCGCGACGGTGTTCCTGCTGCTGCTCTGCAACGATCGCGACGTCCTCGGTCCCTGGCGCAACGCGACCTGGCTCAACGCGATCGCCTGCGTGATCATCTCGGTGCTCGTTCTGCTGTCTCTGATCCTGATGGCGACGACCGTCTTTCCGACGATCAACGTGACCCGCTTCGCGCTGATCGGCGCGGGCGTGTTGGCCGTCGGCCTGCTCGGTTTCGGCGCGACGCTGGCACGCGCGCGACGTGTCGCGGCGGGCGTGACAGTGATTGACACCGAGCCGCAGATCCCCAAGTCGCAGTGGACGATGCCACCGCTCGCGCTGCTCGAACGCCCGCGCGCGACGCGCGCGCGCAGCATCGCACTCGGCTCGATGTGGACCTACCTCGTCCTGTCCGCTGCCCTCTTGATCGTCAAGGCCGCGGAGCTCGCGGGCGCGTAGCTCGGGAGCTACTGCTTCGCGAGCGCCTCGAAGTTCTCGTACAGGCGCGGCTCGTTGAAGCGCTTGCGGGCCGCTTGCGCGGCCGGCGCCACGCGCGCCCACACACCCTCCACCCACAGCCAGTCGCGGACCAGGTCGCGGTTCAAAACGTCGTTCTTGACGAGCGTGCCGATCGTCTCGAGGTAGACGAGCATCGTGCGCACGGGCGTGTCGTTCATCGCGTCGGCGATCTCCGGGTCGAAGTCGTCCTCGAAGATCGACGGCATAGCCTCGTTGACCCCGAGCGCGGTTCCCCACTGCGCGATTTGAACGAGCAGCTGCGCATCCTCGTAAGTCGGTACCGCCATCGTGCCTCCTCGCGTTCGTTGCCTCACAACGCTAGCGCGGCGCCGATCAGAGCGTGCGGAGCCCGAGCTCGCGCAGCGTCCCCGCATCAACCGGGGCAGGCGCGCCGGTCAGCGGGTCGACGCCGGTCGCGGTCTTCGGGAAAGCGATCACTTCGCGGATCGTCTCGCGCCCGGCGCAGATCGCGACGATCCGGTCAATCCCGAGCGCGATCCCGCCGTGCGGCGGCGCGCCGTAGCACAGCGCATCGAGCAGGAAGCCGAATCGCTCGCGCGCGTCCTGCTCGGAGAGGCCGATCACCTTGAAGACCTGCTCCTGCACCTCGGGCGTGTTGATGCGGATCGAGCCGCCACCGAGCTCGACGCCGTCGCAGACGAGGTCATAGCCGCGTGAGAGGAGCTTCGCCGGCTCCGTGAAGTCATCCCCGACCGGCGCGGTGAACGGATGGTGCATCGCGGTCCAGCGGTCCTCGCCCTCGCTCCACTCGAACATCGGGAAGTCGCGCACAAAGAGCACATCGTGGCGCGAGCGGTCGATCAGGCCGAAGCGCTCGGCGAGCTCGAGGCGCAGCGCACCGAGCGCACGCGCCGCAACGTGCTCCTGGTCGGCGACGAACAGCAGCAGGTCCCCTGCGGAGCCGCTCAGCTCGCGCAGCACCGCCTCCACCGCTCCGGGCGAGAAGAACTTCGCCAGATTCCCGCTGAAGCCCCCGTCGGAATCGACGTAGATCGGTGCAACGGCTTTCGCGCCGAAGCGCTGGACCACCTCCGACAATCCGTCCTGCTGGGCGCGCGAGAGATCGCGCGCGCCCGCGTTGATCGCGCGCACGACCCCGCCCGCTGCGAGCACGGACTCGAAGACCTTGAACTCGCTCCCCCGCACCACATCGGAGACGTCGTGGATCTCGAGGCCGAATCGCGTGTCCGGCCGATCCGAGCCGTAGCGCGCCATCGCCTCGGCGAAGCGCAGCTGAGGCCACGGCGGGTCAGCGACCGGGAAGCCCGCGGCCGCGAAGACGGCGGACATCACCGCCTCGGTCGTCTCGAGCACCTCCTCCTCGGTCACGAACGCCATCTCGAGGTCGAGCTGCGTGAACTCGGGCTGTCGGTCGGCACGCGTGTCCTCGTCGCGGAAGCAGCGCGCGATCTGGTAGTAGCGCTCGTAGCCGGCCATCATCAAAAGCTGCTTGAAGAGCTGGGGCGACTGCGGCAGCGCGTAGAAGTTGCCGGGCGAGGTGCGCGCCGGGACGAGGAAGTCGCGCGCGCCCTCAGGGGTTGCCTTCGTCAGGATCGGCGTTTCGATCTCGAGGAAGTCGCGGGCGTTCAGCGTGTCGCGGATCGCGGTGACGATCGCGTGGCGCATGAGGATCGCGTCGCGCATCGCCTCGCGGCGCAGGTCGAGCGAGCGATAGCGCAGGCGCAGCATCTCGTCAACCGTGACGTCCTCGTCAAGCGGGAAGGGCGGCGTCGGCGAGCTCGCAAGCACCTCGAACTCATCGACGGCAAGCTCGATCTCGCCGGTTGCAAGGTTCGGGTTCACGTTCTCCGCGTCGCGTGCGAGGAGCTTGCCATGCGCACTGATCGCCCACTCGCTGCGCAGGTCGTGCGCGTCGTCGAGGCCGTGAAAGACGAGCTGGAGCAGGCCCGAGCGGTCGCGCAGGTCGATGAATACGAGGCCGCCATGGTCGCGCCGGCGATGCACCCAGCCGGCAACGCGGACCTCCTCGCCCACATCAAC
Organism: Solirubrobacterales bacterium; assembly: GCA_003138355.1. Lineage (GTDB taxonomy): Bacteria > Actinomycetota > Thermoleophilia > Solirubrobacterales > Solirubrobacteraceae > Palsa-513. The sequence goes on along the minus strand of PLFX01000054.1, from coordinate 13,408 downwards.
CGAGCTGAGATCTCCGGCCCACCTTGTCCGGTAGCGGTTCGGAGCGGGCGGATTCTTCACGCCGAGAGCACCTGCCTGACGATGTCTTCGGCGGGCTTGCCGTCGAGGCGCGTCCCCTGCGCGTCGAGGATCGCCAGATGGCGTGCGCTGATGCGTTCGGCGTGTTTGAGCTGGCCCTTCAGCGAGCGTCCGCCGAGCTCCATCTGGGCGCGCAGGCCGGCGGTGCGGGCCGCCAACGTGAGCGTGAACGCGTCGGCGCGGCGGCCCTCGTGGGCGACATAGAGGTCGGGCGGGACATCGCGCGTGGCGCTCACCTGTGCGGCGAGGACGATGCGCTCGATTCCGGCGGCCCAACCGATCCCCGGCGTGGGGGGACCGCCGATCAGCTCGACAAGGCCGTCGTAGCGCCCGCCGCCACCAACACCCGATTGCGCGCCCAGTGCGTCGCTCGTGAACTCGAACAGGGTGCGGGTGTAATAGTCGAGACCGCGTACGAGCGTCGAATCGATCTCGTACGGAATCCCCGCGAGCTCGAGCAGGCTACGCACCTCGGCAAAGTGCTTGGCGTCTTCGGAGTCGAGCCGGTCGATCAGCCGCGGCGCTTTTGCCATCACGGCCTGCGTGCGCAGGTCGTCTGAGTCGAACGCCCGCAGCGGGTTGAGGTCGATCCGCGAGCGGACCGTTTCGGAGAGCTCGTGCTCGTTCGCGCGCAGGTAGGCGGCCAGCTCCTCCCGATATGCGGCTCGAGTCTGCGCGTTCGCGAGGCTCGACAGGCGTAGGCGGACCGTCGCGCCGAGTCGCTTGAGGAGGTCGTGCAGGAGGACGATCAGCTCCGCGTCGACGGCCGGGTCATCGCTGCCGAGAACCTCCGCGCCGACCTGCCAGAACTCGCGGTAGCGGCCCTTCTGCGGGCGCTCCGCACGGAAGAACGGTCCGAGGTAGTAAAGCTTCACGGGCGCGGGCAGCTTGTGCATGCCGTGCTCGACGTATGCCCTGCACACGGGCGCGGTGCCCTCCGGGCGCAGCGTCAGGGAGCGCCCTCCCCCATCGTCGAAGCTGTACATCTCCTTCTGAACGATGTCCGTCGCTTCGCCGACGCCGCGCGAAAAGAGCTCGGTCGCCTCAAAGGCCGGCGTTTCGATGCGCGCGTAGCCTGCGGCTTCGAGCAGCTCACGCGCGGCGTGCTCAACGAGTGCACGCTGGGCGGACTGCTCGGGAAGGATGTCGAACGTGCCGCGCGGAGCGGCGATCTTCGCGCTCACCGGGCGGCCGGCGCGCGCAGGTCCGCGAGAAACGGGTTCGTTTCGCGCTCGCGCCCAAGCGTCGTGACCGACATGTGACCGGGATATACGCGCGTCTCCGGGGGGTACGCGTCGAGTAGCTGCGCGATCGATGCGCGCAGCGTCGACCAGTCGCCGCCGGGCAGGTCGGTGCGACCAACCGAGCCCGCGAACAGAACGTCGCCGCTGAAAAGCGAAGCGGTCTCGGGGATCGCGTAGCTGAGGTGCCCGGCGCTGTGCCCGGGGGTGAAGTGGACCGTCACTTCGAGCCCGGCAAGCTCGAGCTGCTCACCCCCGGTCAGGAGGAACTCGGGTTCGTGTGCCGCGACCACCCCGAGCGGTGTCATCCCCGTGGCGAGGTCCTCGCGCTCGAGCTGCGGGCAATAGACGGGCGCGCCGGTGTGCTGCGCGAGCGCGGCCACGGCGCCAATGTGGTCGATGTGCGTGTGCGTGACGAGGATCGCCTCGATCGTGACGCCGAGCGCCTCGATCGCTTGGATCAGGCGCGGCGCCTCATCGCCAGGATCGATCAGGAGCGCCCCAGTCGAGCCGTGCGTCCGCGCTACATACGCGTTTTCCGCGAAGGGGCCGACGGTGAACGTTCGGACGTCGAGCGGAACGCTCACCTAGCTGCCTGCTTGCGCTGATAGCGGCGGTACATGTACATGTCGGTGTAGTAGATCAACGGCGCGTAGATCCCGACCACGATCGGGAGCAGGAGCAGGTTCGAGCTCACCGATTTCTTGAGCAGCAGCGTCGAGATCGCGTAGACGACGATCGCCGCCACGGCCGCCTTCAGGCCTGCAGCCTTCCAGGTCGGCGCGCGCTCGTAGCGCTTCGGTCTTGGCGTGCTCGTGCCGCGCGGGCGCCCGGCCCCGCCGCGCCCCCCGCTACCGGACTTTTCGGACGCTGTCGGCTTGCGTCCCGTGCGACCGCGCGCCTCGATCGCGCCCGCAGCATTGCCGCGGTGCTTCGTCGGCCTTCTGCGCTTGCTCGTCCGGGGCATCGCTTCAATTGAAGCGTAGTGCGTTCTCGGCGAGCTGGCGTACGGGATCGAAGTCGCGTAGCGCGACTTCGCGCGGGAAGCCCGCGAGCGCAGCAGCCGGGACGAGTCCAACGATCTCGGCCGCTGAGACCGGAGCCTCGCGCGCGATGCGCTCGACGATTTCGGCCAGCGGCCTCGCGTACGGATCCTCAACGTTCATCGAGACCTGCGCTGTGCCGTCGCGTGAACCGAGTTCGACGCCGATCGCAACAAGCCGTCCCGGCTCACGGATCGCCGCGGCGATGCGCTTCGCCGTCGCAAGGTCAGCCGGCGGCGCGAGCTCGACGTTGAAAGCAACCAACGGCGGCCGCGCAGCGACGAGCGTCGCGCCCGCGGTGGGGTGAAGGCGCCGCGGACCGAAGTCGGGCGCCAGCTCACCTGAGTCGATGCGCTCAGCGAGCGCCGCCACCCCTCCGCGCCGCAGCTCTGCGCGCGTCCGCCCGCCGGCGAGCACGCCGTAAAGGAACACGGGCAGCTCGAGCTCACGCGCGAGCAGCTCCGCGGTCAGCAGCGCCTCCGCAACGGCCGCGCCGCGCAGCCCCGCCTCGAAGTACACGATCGGGGCAACATCGACGGCTCCAACGTGCGGGTGCATCCCACGCGGCTCATTGAGGTCGATCCGCGCGACCGCCTCGCGCGCCCCCGCGAGCACGGATTGCGCGAGCTGCCCGGGCGCGCCGGCGAGCGTGAACACGGCGCGGTGGTGATCGGGGTCGGCGTGGCGGTCGAGTAGCGCCGCGCTCTGCGCGAAGGCTGTGCCGATGGCTTCGAGCGCAGCACCGTCACGTCCCTCGGAGACGTTGGGCACCGCAACCAGCTGCGGCCGTGAAGAGCGCGCGGTGCCTGCCCCTACCCCGAACGCGACGCTCACACCGTGCCAGCCTACCGGTCCTGTGCGGGGGCGCCGATCGCAGCGGCCTCTAAACTTCCCGTCCCCGCCGGAGTAGCTCAGTCGGTTAGAGCAGCGGAATCATAATCCGCGTGTCGGGGGTTCGAGTCCCTCCTCCGGCATCAGAGAAAGAGCCTGCTAATGCGGGCTCTTTCGCTTCCGGGCGGCAACTAGGTGCGCTCGCAGTCGGCAGACGTGTGAACGCAAGTGCGAACATGCCGCGGCTGGACGAGTCTGGCGGCGCGGCCAGCGGGTACGCTTCGCGCATGGGTGCCGCGGAGGTCGGCCAGCTCGTCTACCGCATCGAGGAAGCGCTCGACCGGGACAACGATGCGGACGCTCAGCGTTGGGTCCGCATAGCCGACAGCGACGACGCCCGAGCAGCCCTCAATGAATGCGGAGTGCGCATGGACGCGAGGCTCCACCGCGAGCCGGACCTGTCGCCCGAGTGGATCGCGCACCGCACCGAGCAGCTCAAGCGGCTTCAGGGGTTCTTCGCCGGCCTCGACCCCGACTCGGGCGCCTCCGTCGAGTAAGCCACGCCGATCCGGCCGAGCTGGACTTGTTCCCCCGCACAGCGCGGCGAAGAATCTTTTTCGTAGGCCGTTGACTTCAGGTTTGGGGCTGCGAGCATATTTCTAAAACACCGAACCAAGGACAGGACCGAGACAGTGAGTGCGAATATCGACCTTGACTGTGACGCGCGGCGAGCACGTCGGCTTAGGCGACAGGACGGCCTTGAGGACTGGACGACAGGCGAGGACGCTGACGATCTATCCCCCGAAGAAATCGAAGCCCGACTCCGTACCGTGCTAGCGCATCTCGACACGGTGTCGCACGTCAACAGTACCCAGGACTACTCAACAGGTCCGATCGCTCGCGACACATCCGACAGCCTTGGCGGGCGCAAGCCATCGCACGGTGCGGGTGAGCACCCGAGAGGCGCGAAAGAGGTCGAGAGCTTCCGGTCGGACTACCGGCTGCACTCAGCAGACGAGTTCAAGCGGAGGTTGGCGAAGGCCAAGAGCGACACAGCGAAGAAGGCGATCCTCAGCGATGCCGAGGAAGCGATCAAAGCGTGGAAGAAGTCCCCGCTACCGGGACCGAACGAGATGCCACCCTTCGCCGATCCGAAGTGGAAGGCGTGGGTTGCGGCACACCCAGAAGTGTCGGCCGCCTCGATCGCAGACAAGACCGGACTGAGCCGCCAGTACGTGACACGGGTGCGGGCGAAGTACAGGGCGGCGTAAGTTCGCGCATTATGCGGCGACTAAAAAACACACTCTTAACATTGTGGACTTGAAGGGGTCTACCCCAGCAACGATAATACGGAGTGACTGTAAACCAGTTGTCTGACTTTGTAATGCGCCCTGAGTGGCCCTAGTCCCGCCCGGAGTATCGGTAGGGCAAGCGCCAGAGCCCACCCTTTTACGCGAGGCGCGCTTATCACTCCGCGCCTTCAACGGCGCGCTATCCGACGGAGGCCATCAGTGCCGTCAACTGTCACAGAGCCGCTAACGGCCCGACTGCGCGTCGATGATGTCGCTGCGCTGCGCGAGGTAGCGCGTCGCGACGGCGTCACTGTCTCGACCTTGGTGCGCCGGCTCGTCTGGGCTTGCCTGCCGCTCGTCGCGAGCCGACGCAACACAAGCACCGACTGAGGGCGAGTCCATTTCGCGCTGGGGTGTATCCCTGCGCCCTCCGCTCCTGCCTGCTTCTCCGGGCATTTGAGCCATCTCTTTCGGTAGCCCTCCCCGGCTGCCATCGTCGTTTCACACGGAGGTCACCGTGCGATGCCGAACGTCGGCGCGCGCGTCCGTACTCGCCGGAAGCGTTCCGGCATCTAGAAGGAGCAGCATGACCGAGGCAACAACCGCGACCGTCCTCCTTACGGACGGTCGCACTTTCGAGGGCAGTTGCGAACTTGACCAGGGCGTCGTAACGCTCGCCGGCCGCGAGCGGCGCGTCGTCATGATCGACGGCACCCCCACCGTTCAAATGGGCAAGTTGACTCGGCGAAGCTGGCCGATCGGAGCGTGTCGCGAAGTCCGCTGGCCGCGCCCAGATGAAGCGGTGGCGACATGACCAACCGCATCGTTTCGGTCACGGCCGATCAGGTCGAGCCATCCTCCGTCAGTTGGCTGTGGGCGGGGCTCATCCCACTTGGAACGCTCAGCATCGTTGCGGGCAGTCCAGGGTGGGGCAAGTCAACGCTTGCGCTCGGGCTGTGCGCGCGCGCGACACGCGGGAAGCTCCCCGGCGCGCTCGAAGGCGAGCCCGTCAGTGTCGCCTATGTCTCGGCTGAGGACTCGCTCGCGCATACGCTCGTGCCGCGACTCCAGGCCGCAGGCGCTGACCTGGCGCGCTGCCACCTGTTCGAGCACGTCGCAAAGAACGGACGACACGGCGACGAGCAGACGCCGAGCATTCGCATTCCCGACGACCTGCCGCTGATCGCAAGCTGGATCGCCGACACGGACGCGCGCGTTCTCGTGCTCGATCCCGTCGTGGCGATGATCTCGGGCGCGCTCAACACGCACAAGGACGCGGACACGCGCCGCGCGCTCGCCCCCCTGATGCACCTAGCCGACGAGCGGCAAATGGCGGTGCTGACCGTCTTGCACCTGAACAAGAGCGTTGAGCAGGACGCGCTATCGCGCATATCGGGCAGCGTCGGATTCGGCGGCGCCGCGCGCAGCGTCCTACTGTTCGCGGGCGACCCTGAAGACCCCGAAGGCGAGAACGGCAGCCGGCGCGTTCTTGCTCATGTCAAGTGCAACCTCGGCGTTCGCCAGCGCTCGCTCAGCTACACGATCGAACCGCGCACCATCGACGGATCGAGCGGCCCGATCGAGACGAGCATCGTCGTGCGCCAAGGCTACGCCGAGCAGAGCGCCAACGACCTAACCGGAGGCCCGACGAGCGCCAGCGCCGCCACAGCCCGCATCGAGGCTGAGGACTTCCTCCGCGTCGAGCTGGCGGACGGCCCGGTTCTCTCAACCGAGCTGACCAGACGAGCGGACGATCTCGCAATCTCCGAGCGAACGCTCAAGCGCGCCAAGAACGCGCTCAAGGTCCGGTCACGCAAGACACAGACCGGCTGGACCTGCGAACTACCGGCCGAAACGGTCAAGAGTGCCAACCGCTCTCCTAGTGGCCCCCTTGGCCCCCTTGGCCTACTTGGCCCCCTTGAAGAAGTTAAGGAGGCCAAGAGTGCCAACAGTGCCAACAGTGCCAGTAGGGAGAACGTGGCCCCCTTGAGCCAAGACACACTCTCACTCGCCGAAGAAGAACGCATCGAGGCACTCGCCGCTCGACATGCTGACCTAGCGCTTGGCGGGGAGGTCGCCACGTGATGCCCGCTCCACAACACGCGGCGCGCGAGGGCTCGTTGAGCTTGCTCGTCGAACTAACGCCAGAACAGCTCGGCGCGATTGCCCAACTCGTCGCGTCGCGGATCGCGGTTGGCGCCAGCGAGCCTGCGCCCACGTGGCTCGACACGCGCGGCGCGGCCGAGTACATCGCCGGCACACCTGGCCGCATTCATGACCTCGTGCAGCTCGGGAAGCTCGTTCCGCGTCGCGACGGGCGCCGATTGCTGTTCCGCCGTGTCGATCTCGACGCCTACCTAGAGGGTTCCGCATGACCGCTCGTTGTTCGCACCCTGTTCACACACCCCCGGAAAGCGCCCTGAACATAGGGCGTTTTCAGCGACTGCAGGGGTCTGAATCCGACACTCACGAGGCGGTGGCGTGATGGTCGCCGGCCAGGAGCGCCCACCATTCGAGCCCGGAAATCAGCTTGGGCTGCGTCACGGCGCATATAGCGAGCGAGCGATCGCTGAGCGCGCCGAGCAGGTACACGCGGCGTTGCTTGAGTTCCTGCCGTGGTGCGCTGACCCGCGCTACTCGGTCAGCTTGCAGCGCTACTCGCAGGCGACGGCGCGTGAGCAGCTCGCACACGAGGCGCTGATGTCGGCTGGCGGGAAGGTGTCGGCTCGGTTGCTGGAGGCTGCCACGAGCGCGGCGCGGCTCGCTTGGCTCATGGGAGATCAGCTCGGGCTGACGCCGGCAGGGCACGCGAAGCTGAAGATGCTCGCCGCTGGCGCGACGGAGGCTGAGGCATCACTGAGCGATCTTGCCGCGCGCGGTCGCGACGTGATGCAGGCGCGTCGAGCGGCGGATGCGATCGACGTTGAGTCCGTAGACGAGGCGTCGTCGTGAGCGGCTGGGTCTTCTACGCGCTCGGCACTCCGGCGCCGCAAGGCAGCAAGCGGCACGTCGGGCACGGCGTGATGGTCGAGTCGTCGAGGTACGTTCGCCCGTGGCGTGAAGCGGTCAAGGCTGCGGCGTTCGGTGCCGGCGAGTGTCTCGATGGCCCGCTCGCGGTCTCGATGGTCTTCACGCTGCCACGGCCAAAGTCTGCGCGGCGGATCGACATGGCGCCGAGCCGGATGCCCGATCTGAGCAAACTCGCGCGAGCGGTCGAGGATGCGATCAGCGATGCCGGCTTGTGGGCTGATGACGCGCGCGTCAGCGAGTACGAGCGGCTAGCAAAGGTCTGGAGTGGCTTCGACAGCGACGCGCTCCCGGTTCCCGGCGTCGTTGTCGCTGCGGTCGAGCGAGCGGATGACTGGCGCTCGCGGCTGAGCGATCTGGTCGGCGGCGCATTGGTCGATGCGAAGCGCCGTTACGCGGGAAGTGCGCTGTGAGCACGCTAGACCCGATGGAGCTACTCGCCGGGTTGGTCGATCCCGTCGGCCGGTGGGGCGACTGCGCGACCGCTGAACAGTGGGGCGACGCTGAGGCGATCTTGAGCCTCGACGGCCCGCGACGGCATTGGCTCGGCCGCGCGAAGGGGTACAGCAAAACGCGCGACGTGGCGGCTCTGTCGCTGGTCGCTTTGTTGACCCAATTTCCTCCGGGCGCTACCGGCTACGCCGCGGCCAGCGACGCCGACCAAGCAAGCCTTCTGCGCCAGAGCATCGCCTCTTTTGTCGTGAACACGCCCGAGCTTGCCGGGCTCGTCACGGTCGATACCCGCCGAGTGTCGGTCAAGAGTGGCGCCGACATCGTGATCTTGGCCGCCGATAGCGCCGGCTCGCACGGTCTACGTCCCTACTGGCTTGTGGTCGATGAGCTTGCGAACTGGCCGGACGTGCCGCGTCACCGCGACTTCTTCGACTCGCTTTGGGCCGGTCTGCCCAAGGTGAGCGACAGTCGCGGCATCGTGATTACGACGGCTGGAGGTCCGCAGCACTTCGCCTATCGCATCCTTGAGACAGCGAAGCTAGAGCCGTCTTGGCGAGTGAGTGATCTTCACGGCCCGCCGGCATGGTCCGATCCCGACGAGATCGCGGTAGAGCGTCGGCGCCTATTCCCGTCGAGCTTCGCGCGGCTTTGGCTCAATGAGTGGTGCGCCCCGGATGACGCGATAGCCGATCCCGACGACGTAGCCGCCGCGTGTGTCCTCGACGGCCCGCTAGCGCACGAGCCGGGACACATCTACGTCGCGGCGCTCGACGTTGGCACGCGTAACGACCGCACCGCCGTAACCATCGCGCACGCTGAGCGCTCCCCTACCGGCTCGCTTGTGACTGTCGATCGCTTGCAGGTCTGGACACCGCGGCCAGGGCGCCCGGTGTCGCTCGATGAGGTTCGCACTTGGCTGGTCGAGATGTGTCGCAGCTACCGCGCGAAGCTCCTGTATGACCCCTCGCAGGCGTATCTGATGATCGAGCAACTTCGCCGCTCGGGAGTGCGCACTGAGGAATTCACGTTCACCAGCTCCAGCGTCGGGAAGCTCGCCACGGCGATCATGCAATCACTGAGAGGGCGCCTGCTACGCCTGCCCGACGACGAGGATCTACGCAAGGAGCTTCTATCCGTCCGTCTGCGCGAATCCTCACCCAACGTCCTCCGCATCGACCACCAGAGCGGCGGTCACGACGACCGCGTAATCAGCGTGGCGATGGCCGTCTACGAGCTTACGAGCGGTAGCCCGTTTATCGGTGCCGACTGGCTCGACTTCTACAAGGCGCAGACGGAGCGAGCCGCGAAGGCTGAACCGGACCAGCTCCGCCACCTGCCGCGCCTTGGCTCGCGCGAGCAGGCATCGCCGCGGAGGGGTTGCCAGCACCGTTGGCAGCGGTGGCCGGATGGTGAGTCGTGCGTCTTTTGTGCAGGGTGGAGGGAGTCTCGGGCGTGACTCTGCTACCTGCACGCCAAGCGTCGAGAGCGCCGACTGTGTGCGCGCCGTGGGTCTCGGTCCCCAATCGGCGCCCGGCAGGCACCCTCGATGACCGTCGCTACGTCGTGCTTGCTCCTGCGCGCCGTACCGGCACCAGCGCGCGCCGGGGGCTGCTAGCTCCTCAGTCGGCACCCCCGGCCGCGCACATCTTCAGAGCTTGCCCGCTGAGTGTTTCCATCCGCTCACACGGGCAACACGGGCGCGGTCCATCTAACCCGCCCAGCGCGCGCCGGGGATGCCTCTCTCTCCTTCGGCCGAACCGGCGCGCGCACCCTCTTACAACAGACAAGGCGGTTTAGGCATGGCTAACGAACGCGGATTCGTGCTCGTGAAGGACGCGAGCAACAAGACGGTGGCTTCATGGGTAATCAAGAGCGACAGTAAAGAGAGCGATGAGATTCTCGCTCTGGTGACTGGCGAGATTACCGACGACCTGGCGAGCGCTCAGAAGTCGCTCGGGCGGGGCGTGACATTCACACGAACCGACGCGGGCAACGTGTCGAAAGGAAAGGCACCAGTGGCACAAAAGAAGACGGTTGACCAGCTCGTTGCCGAGCTGAAGAACAACCTGCCCGAGATCAAAGACCCGTCGTTGAAGGCCGCGGCCGGCCAGGCCGTGTCCCTGCATGAGTTGAGCAAGGCGGCACAGGACGAGTTCAACGGCGACAACGCCGCGGCGATCAGGGCTGCGACGGCGCCCGCCATCGCGAGCGCGACAGCGCGAGCAGCATCTCAGTCGGACCCACGCAGCGCACTCCAGTCCGTCTGGGACGGCACCGCGACGCCGCAGGCTATCGACTGGTCGCCCGAGGCAGACGCTCAGCTCGTGACGCAGCTAAACCGCCAGGAAGACCCCCTGAAGAAAGAGGCGCTCGGCTATGACATTACGTTGGCCCGCCTGCGCGCGCACGCTCAGCTAGAGCAGCGTCGGAGAGGTGAGCGATAGTGGAAGGCACACGAGTAACCCTCGGATTCAGTCCGGACGGTCGCCCGCTACCCGCTCGCGCTGGTGACGGCTCAGAGCGCGAAGCGGAAGAACAGCGCACCCGTGAGCACCTTGAGCGCCAGCGCGCCCAGGCGGAAGCCGCGCAGGAAGCGCAGCGCCAATGGGCGCGTGGGCGAGACTCGCTCCGAGAGGCCCTAGCAGGCGCTCAGCGCGTCCGTGACACCATCGCGACGCAAGGTGTGGCCTCTCTAGCACCGGAAGAACTCGAGGAGGTCAGACGCTCCGTGTATCTGGCGGGCGCAGAGCTACTAGTGCAGGACGCAGCGGTGGCACTCGGGCAGTACGAACAGGCAGCGCGTCGCTAATGCCGCCCGTAACCCCGTCACGCAAACAGCGCGGCCTCGTCAGGATGAGCGAGGCACAGAACACTGTGGACGCGCTCACCTCGCAGCAGCAGACCGGGATCAGCGCCCCGTCTGACCCTGGCGGTCCAATGTCCGGCCAGTCAAACGCTCTCGTTGTCCTATCGGGAGTAATTCCCTCGACGCCGGCCGGAACACCAGGGCCAACGCATCCGCGCTACGGCATGTGCTTCTACGACTCCTCGGGCGTCTTACAGGTGCAGATCGACCAATGGGGGTGGCACAAGTACAACAACGTAAGCGGCGTCCCGGTGTACGCGAGCGAGATCGTCACGTACAGCTAGGCCGGGATTTTCATGCCACTTGGAGGGCAGCAGGAGATGCGGCAGAATCCCTCCGCAATGCCTGCAACCGTCTATCAGGAGTCATGGCATCGACTCACACCACCACGAGCCGCCAGTGTTCCACCACCACCCCGGAAGTCGCGAGGCAGAGGCCGCAGCGACAGCGCACGCGCCGCGATCTGTTGCGCTCGAAGCGAGGCCCGTCTAGCGTAGGCACGTCAGATCGGCGCAGCAATTCTCTGAAAAGGGGCATCCGATGAGCACGCAACCGCCGACACGCCTCGCGAGCGAGGACGTGATTATCAACGCGCCGATGAGCTACGCCGGCTCGGCGCAGCGCATCATGCGCCTGCGCCGCCTCGCGCACGCACGCTGGGCGGTCGCCTTACTCACGATCCTCGCCGTCACGCTCGTACTAACTGCGTGGGTTGTCGTTACCGGCTGGTACGTCATCTCGTTCGGACTGCTCTGGATCGTCACTGTTCCGTACAGACTGCTCCGCCGAGGCTCACGTAAGCGGAAAGCCGAGGCGCTGAGGCACCGCGAACTCATGGACACGATCCAAGGCGCGGCCGCAGGGTCGGCCGCAGCGATCGTCACATCGACCGCGGCGCCTGAACTATCAGTGGCCGAGACTCCGGCGATCGACGCGCCAGCACCGCCTACGCTCACCGAGTAGCTAGCGCTCCCGCGCGGGCTCAGCACGACCGCGGCGCGCTTCTGGCCGTCGCGTGCCGGGCTATGCAGTGAGCCACCGTGTGAGATGTGGAGGCTCGTCCGGCCCGTGCTGCCGCCCAAAGCGCATCGGTATGACAGTGGCGGAAGGCAGATCCCGAGCGACTCGACCAGCCACCTCCTGCCCCTCGGAGGTGATCTCATTTGGGTCGTGGCCTGGTCTCTCCTGTGCGAGCACCGCGACGCCGAGAGGCCCCTGAACGTCCTCGGCTAGCGCCTGGATGAGCTGCTCATCGTGTAGGGAATGGCCGAGCACAAAAACGCGCTCGGCCGTTCTGAGCGCCTGTCTGAACTCACCCCACATCGCGTTAATGATCTGGTCGCTGGCGAGGTTCTTCTCCGTGTCCGGTAGAACGATGATCGGAACCCCTGCGTCTCGGTTGTACGTCCGATGGCCGTCGCTTGCGTATGGCGCTCCGTCGGGACGCGTGAACCACCCAACGCGGCCGTGTAGGTGCATAAGTGGGACGTGGCGAGACCGCACTAGCCCCTCAATCTTGAACGTGCGCTCGGCATGCTGCGGCCGCGCAATGGTGCCGTCGTCTACCTCCGCGCCGACTGAGCGGATCGCGTCGTCGGCAATCACGTCGTAGTTGGTCGTCGCGTAGACCCAGCGAGACGAGCCGTCTATGCCGAGGTGAGAGAGGAGATTTTCAAACGCGACCCTAACGGCACCGTCATCGATGTTCGGCGCTCCAAACTGTTCGTACAGCGACTCGTATATGACGGCTAGCATCTGCTCAAGTTGATGACTGGCGGCACCGTGCCAGCCGTTCCAGTCCGTCCATCGCTCAGGGCGTGGCGGCGGCGCGTCGAGCGCCAAGCCAAGGGGCTGCATCAGGGGGGCAGCTAGACGAAACGCGGCAACCTCGCGAAGAAAGTCGCCGAGCCGCTGCTCGAATTGGACCCCGTCCATCTCCTCAGTGAGTCCGACGGCGTCAGCAAAGCCATCCGCCCCGGTCTCGCGGAGTCGCCCTAGCAGGTTCTTCGACCAATCCCCCATCAGTGGCAACCGTGCGCCGCCGACACCGAACTCGCAACTCGCGCCCGCACCCGTCACAAGCACGAGATCAAACTCGCGCTCAGAGCCAGCCACGCGACTGATCTCTCATCGGAGGATGCCCCGCGGCTAGCTGGGCCGCCCATCGATCGACGTCTAGCTTCGCCTCCGCGTGCCCGACGTGCTCGACTTCAACGTACTCGCGCGGCTCGCCCCACTCAGCCCGGACGCGCACGATCTTGGGCTTGGCGTTCGCCCACATCGTCACGACGGCCCGGAGCGGACCGCCGACAGTCTTGGTGAGATACGCGCCCGGCGCGCACGTCTCCCACGCCGCGGGTTGCCGTTCCCTCGTCGCTCCGTCCGAGTCCATCTAGCGAGTCTATGACTAGCGCCGCGCCGCTACCAATCCGCCCACCGCGAGCGTATGATCGTCCCGACTAATCAAGTGGCCCCGCGACGCGCAAACGTCCGGGGCCGTGGCACCGACGGGGTGAACGGTCGGCGCGCCAGGCAGCCTAGCCGTCGTGGTTCGCTGTCAAGGCCGGTTGAAATCTA
>PLFX01000042.1 GCA_003138355.1 Solirubrobacterales bacterium | reverse complement strand
GCGCGATACGCGCCGTAGAAGCTCGTCAGATCCATCCGCTCCACCGCCCCGAGCACTGTCCAGACGAGATGGTCGTCCTCCACCCAATCCGCCAGCGACGGCGACATCAACAACACCTGCCCGCGATCACACGACAAGAAATTCTGGCCCATCCCGAAAGTCTCTTAAACCCGCCAGACGGAGCCCCCGTAAACCCGACAGCCTCGCCCAAAGGCGAACGTCCGACCCAGGCTGAGCCTGTGCTTTCGTCGGGGTGAGGCGCCGTCGCGCGCTCCTCGCGCGCGTGATCTCGAGGTATGCACCGGGGTATGCACGCGGTGAGCGCTTGCGGCATCTCTGGCACATCTGGTACGCCGGCGCGCTAGCGCAAAGCCCGTGCAAACACTGGATTTTCCGCGCGTTTGCAGGGTTCTGCCCAGGGCCAAAACGGCCGGAATGGGCGATACTGGGCTCGAACCAGTGACCTCCGCCTTGTCGAGACGGCGCTCTCCCAGCTGAGCTAATCGCCCTGGGCTCGCAAGCCTAGCAACGGCCAGTCCCGCCGAGCACGCCACCGCTACGCTTCGTCTCCTCACCAGGCGACGTGGCGGAGTGGCTACGCAGCGGCCTGCAAAGCCGTCTACGCCGGTTCGATTCCGGCCGTCGCCTCTAACCTTTTCAGGACAGCGCGAGCGCCGAGCCTGCGGCAGATCGGCTTGCCGGACGACCCGAGGTGTTGAGCGCTTTTGCCCGGCGAGCCAGGCCAGCTTTTCGGCTACCGTGCGGCGTTGTGCTGACTGGGGCCTACAGGGTTCTGTTCGCGGCAATCGCGACCTCGGCTGCTGCGCTCACGGGCCTCTTGTTCGTCGTCATGACGGTTGCCGAGCGCCGCGCCCAAAACTCCGTCCCAGACGTCCTTCAACAGGTTCGGGCTTCCGCTGCGCTCCTAGCGTTTGGCAATGCCCTGGCCGTGTCGCTGTTCAGCCTCGTGCCGGGAACCCATGTGGGCTATCCGGCGGTGGTGGTCGGTGTGATCGGCGTCTTCTTTAGCGCCGCCGCGACGCGATCCCTTCTTGCCAGCCCTTCGACAGGACGCTGGCGCTGGCGGCACTTGGCGCTGACCGCATGGCTGCTTGTGGTCTTCGCTGTCGAGCTCGGTGCGGGCATCGATCTCCTCCTTCATCCTCGCACGGGCCCACTGGGCCTAATCAGCGACGTCTTGGTCTTATCGCTGATCATCGGGATCGCACGGGCATGGGAACTCGTCGACGGTAGGGGCACGGGCATCATTGCCTCCCTCACATCGCTCATCGACGACCGTCGCATACCAGGCCCCACCCGCTCTGATCCACCCGAGCCAACCGATAGCGAAGGAGAGGGGGAAGCCTCCAGCCTTCGGCCCGAGGCTGGCAAGAGCCAATATGGGTGATCGTTAGGTTGTCGTGGTCCATATCCGCCCGGGAGCGAAGGCCTGGCTCGCGTGCTTGGCTAAGCTCCACCCATGGACGAAGGCTGGCCTGTCGCCTACCAGGTGCTCGAACGCGATGTGCCCGTCTACGCGTCGGGTAGCGAGCTCGTCGGAACGGTCGACCATGTCGTGGCCGCGCCGGCGGAAGACATCTTCCATGGGATCGTCGTCAGCACGGCAGGAGGACAACGGTTCGTCGCCGCCGATCAGATCGCTGCGCTGCACGAGCATGGCGTCGATCTCGGGGTCGACGAGGCAGCATTCGACACGCTGCCGACGCCGCATGGTGGCGCCCCGACCTACCACGAGGTCGAGCCTGGCATTGCGCCGACTAAGTGGCACCACTTCATCGACACAATGACTGGGCGCGCGTCCGGCGAGCGCTTCAAGCGGGAGCCCTGACCGGCCCCCACCGTTACGAGCGTCGACGCCGCGGTCAGACCGACTGAGCGCTGATCGCGTCCATCGTCTCCATGATGGACACGGTCTCGTCGAGTGTCATCAGCGGGCTCTCCCGCAGCCCCTCGCTCAGGCAGCGCGCGACCTCGTCGGCCTGGTGGCGCAGGCCGTGGCCCTCATGCGCGGGCGCGTGGTGGATCGGCTGCTCGCCGCGCATGATCAGGCTGAACGTGGTCGGTCGGTAGAACTCCGGGTCGATCTCGATCCGGCCGTCGGTGCCGACGATCGCCGCCCGCGTCGCCGTCCGCGCAAGCGAGGTCGTCGTGAGGATCGCCTGCGCGCCGCCCGGGTGGGAGAGCAGGATCGACGTCTGGCCATCCACGCCGGTGAACGCCGCCTGCTCGAGGCTGAGCACGTGCTCGGGCTTGCCGAGCACCATCGAGGCGAATGACACGATGTAGATCCCGAGATCCAGGAGCGCGCCGCCGCCGAGCTCGGGCTTGAAGATCCGGTGCTCGGGGTCGCGGGGGAACCCCTGCCCGTGATCGGCGGTCAACGAGACGAGCTCGCCGAGCGTCTCCTCAGCCAGGATTCGGCGGATCTCGTGGATGTGCGGCAAGAAGCGTGTCCACATCGCTTCCATTGCGAACAGGTCGCGCTCGCGGGCGACGCGAACGACGTCGCGGGCCTCCGCGGCATTCATCGTGAACGGCTTCTCGACGAGCACCGGCTTGCCAGCCTCCAGCGCGAGAATCGCGCTGTCGCGATGAAACGGGTGCGGCGTCGCGACGTAGACGACGTCCACCTCGGGGTCCTCGACGAGCTCCTCGTACGAGCCGTGGCGGTTGGGAACCCCGTGCTGCTGACCGAAGCGCTCGGCGCCCTCGCGCGTGCGCGACCCGATCGCAACGACGACGCCGGAATCGCTCAGGTGCAGGTCGTCGGCGAACTGGCCGGCGATCACGCCGCCGCCGATGATTCCCCAACGAAGCACCTGCGCCATCGCCGGCAATCTAGTCGTCGTCGCCGAGCGCGCGCAGCCAGTCGCTCAGCTGCTTGCCGGCGTCGGCGATCGACTCGCCGACGTCGCGGAACGTGTTGCGAAAGCGCTCGGCGTAGTGCGCGACCGCGTCGCTTGCCTCGGCGCGCGGTCGCACCGGCTCGTCGCGTGTCACATAGGAGCCGGCGACGATCCGGTCGTAGTCGCCCGACGCCACCCAGGTCATCAGCTCATGGATGCGCTTCACCGGCATCGGGTGGGTCAGGTTCAGGTTCATCAGCAGGCGCGTCAGCTTCTCGATCCCGGAGCCGAGCTCGTTGTACTCGGAGGCCTGCGACATGAACACGTCGAGATCGAGGCGCTCCGCCTCGGCGCCGGCCGCGATCGCCATCAGCAAATGGCAGACCGCCACCGGGTCGCGCGTGACGAGCGCCGCCGCGCGGTCGCACGACAGCTCGGCGGCGCGGTACCACTCCAGCAGCGCGTGGCGCAACGGCAGGAGCGGCAACGGAAGGCCCGGCACGGAGCTCAGGCGCAGCAGGATGACCGCGGCTGTCGCATACAGCGTGTGGTCGGAGAGGATGTGGCCCGCCTCGTGCGCGAACAGCGCGCGCTGGTGCTCAGTGTCGAGCAGCGTCACGAGGCCGGAGTGGACCACGACGATCGGCTTGCGCGCGCCGAACACGACCGCGTTGTTCGCGACGATCGGAGCGTTCGTGAGGTAAAGGTCCGGCACCGGATCGAGATCGAGCGTCGCGTAAGCGCGGCGGTGGGCACCGTAGACGTCGGCAAGCTGATCGTCGCCGAGGCGCACCGAGGAGCCGAGGTAGTACTGGCGCAGCGCGCGCTCGTAGCCGAGCTCGATCAGCTTGCGGACGACCGTGTCGAGGTGCGGGATCGCCTGCAGTGTCGAAGTGGCAGCGCGATCCGCGGGATGCTCGTAGGCCTTCGCCGAGATCCGCTTGAGCTGGTACCCCTCGACCGGGAGGCTCATCGCTCGAACAGCTTACGGCCTCGCGCGTCCTCGAGCGCGCGCCTCGTGTCTCGCCCAGCCATTTCAGAGCCTCAGCCGGCGGGCCAGGCGCCCGGCTTCTTGCCGCGGTTCAGGATCTCGCCCGGGTCGAACGCGCGTTTGACGGCGTCGTGGAGGGCAACTGCCGGCGCTGCCCACTGGCGGGCGAGCTGCCCGCGCTTGGCGATGCCGATGCCGTGTTCGCCGCTGACGCTGCCGCCAGAGGCGATGGCGAACGCGAACAGCTCGGCCGCGGCGTCATCGGCGCGACGGAGCTCGCCGGCGTCGCGCGGATCGACAAGGAAGGTCGAATGGAGGTTGCCATCCCCCGCATGGCCCCAGGACAGGGCCTCCAGCTCGTGGCGCGCACCGATCGCAACAGTCTCCGCGATCGCCGCTGCGAGCTGCTCGGGCGGAACGGCGATGTCGTCTGAGACCTTGCCGCCGCGGTGCGCCGCGACCTGGTTCGCAATGCCGTCGCGCCAGCGCCAGAGTGCGGCGATCTCGCCCGGCGCGGTCGGTGCGTGGAGCTCGAGGAGGTTGTCGGCGAGGGCCTCGCTCACCTCGGCGTGCAAGCGGGCCGCCTCGGCAGCGGACCCGTCGGTCTCCGTGATCAGCATGAAGCCGGCGTCACGCGGGACCGGGATGGGGAAACTGGCAGCCGTCAAGGCGAGCGCGCCCGCGTCGAGGTAGTCGAGCACCGCAACCTCGAGACCCCATGCCAGGATGCGCTCGATCGCCGCCGTGCCGGCCAGGGCATCCGGGTAGAGCGCGACGAGCGGTAGCTGCGACTCGGGGGCGGGCACGAGCTTGAGGTGTGCGGCGGTGATCACGGCGAGCGTTCCCTCCGACCCGGCGAGCAGGCCGAGCAGGTCGTAGCCGGCGACGTCCTTGCGCACCTTGCCGCCCAGCTGGATGCGCTCCCCGGATGCGAGAACCGCCTCGAGGCCGGTGAGCTGCGCACGCGTCGTGCCGTATTTGAACGAGTGCGGGCCGCCCGCGTTCGTTGCGATGTTGCCGCCGATCTGCGACTGCTCGGCGGCGCCCGGGTCGACCGGAAACCGCAGGCCGCTCTCGCGCGCGAGGCGTTGCAGCTCGGCCGTTCGCAGACCGGCCTCGATCTCGATCCGCCAGCGCTCGGGCTCGAACGAGCGCACGGCGCACAGGCGCTCGAGTGCGAGCACGATGCCGCCCGAGAGCGGTATCGCGCCGCCCGCGAGGCCCGTGCCGCCGCCGCGTGGCGTGACCTGGCATTCATGCTCGGTGCACCAGGCGAGGACTGTCTCGACCTGCCCGGTGTTCTCAGGCAGGACGACCGCATCGGCGTGGCCGCTGATGCCGCGCCACTGCGCGGTCGCGTCTGCGAGGTAGTGCGCTGCCGGCTCGGCGACCACGGCGTCCCCGAGCAGGCGGCGCAAGTCGCTCAGGAGCGCTGTTCCGGAAGCTTGCGCGCGAACCGAGGCGATCGCTCAAGGGTAGATCGCATGGCCAGCCGATGCGGCCCGCCGAAAGCCGGTCTTCTGTCTATGGCCGCCTGACGGCGGCAGCGGGAAACGCGCGCGACGGTCGTACGTCGTGCCGGCCAGGCGGTTGCTTGGGGGCTGCTAGGCGGCTGCCGCCTGCTCGGGGCTGGTCCAGGTCGAGGCGGTGAAGCGACGGTTGAGGACGGCGGTGAGCTCGTCGTACTGCTCGATCGTGACCTCGCCAGCCGCCAGTCGGCGGTCGAGGATCTCGATCGGCGTCAGCTCGAGGAGCGTGGTGGGAGCGGGCGCGGGCGCGTCCGTGTCCGTGTCCGTCTCCTCCTGCTCACCGGTCATCTCTGCCGTGCGCTCACGCCACATGCTGGTCAGCACGTACACGGCGATCGCGACGAACACGAACACCGCGAGGCTCCCGAGCAGCGGATACAGCCAGCTGCCCTCTGGGGAATGGCGTCTGAACATCGGCGGGAGGATATGGGAGATCGCGCGGCCGCGCGCTACGGTCCGCTCGGCGGCAAACCCGGCGGATCAGCCGACTGCCTCGAGTGCAGGCGCGTCGCCCGCGCAGTCGTAGAGCCCGACATTGAATGAACGCGCGAGATGCACGTAGGCCGCACGGTGCCCATGACCGGTGTCGATCAGCGCGCATGCACGGGCCACCGCCGAGAGGACCGCCGTATCTCCGGGGCGCCCGTCATACGGGGAGCCGAAATCGCCGACGCCGTCCTCATAAACCCAGCGCACGCGACCGGCCGCGACCTGCGCCGCGAACCAGCTGACGGTTGGATCGCTCTCGCGACCGGTGAAGCCGCCGAGTCCCACGATGTTCGTGTGCTGGACGACGATCGCGTACGCAGCGACTTGCTGTTGGGAGACCGCGAGCGGGCCGCCGCCGTGCAGGTGCACGAAGGCGATGATCTTCTGGAGCGATTTGTCGGTGAGTTGGTAGGTGGCAGAGCCAAATGTGGCCCCTGTGTGCTTGGGGGGCGCGGCCGTCGGCGGCGGGCCGCCGCCGTGGGGCGCGCGCAGCAGCGGCGCGGGACCGGCTCCGAAGAAGCCCGCCGGGAGTGCCGGCGTTGACGGGGTGGTGATGAACGCCTCGGCCGTGTTGTCTTTCGCCGGGCCGCCGGCGGGAAAGGTGCTACTCGTCGCGTAGGCAAGCGTGTCGACCGACCAGATCGCCGGTGCGACGATCAGCGCCCCGGCCACCGCGAGGATGGCGGGCGCGCGCACGCGCCAGTCGATGAACCCGAGCAGCAACAGGCAGGCGCCGATTCCGACGGCGATGTCGAGCTTCTGGATCCAGGCGAGCTGGTGGTGGTAGTCGGCGAGCACGACGAGCTCGACCGCGACCGCCCCGGCGACAACCGCGATTCCCACGAGGCCGCCGACGAGCCGCGGGCCGAGCGACCAGCGCATCACGACGGCGACTGCCGCGCCGACGAGCGCGGCAGTGAACGGCGCGAGGAGCGACACGTAGTACGGGTGGAAGATGCCCTGCGCAGTGCTGAATAGGACGGCCGCCGCCACGAACGACCCGCCGACGGCGATGATCCAGCCGGTTCGTGGGTCGCTGCGTCGCATCCGCGTGGCGAGGCCGCCGGCGATCAGGCCGGCGAGCCCGAAGCCGAGCAGCCAGCCCGCCTGTCCGCCGAGCGCCGCGTTCAGCAGGCGCACCGGGCTCGATGGTCCGACGAAGACCCCGAGCGTGCTCGAGGGGCCGCCCCGCTGGCCGCCGACCCGGCCGAAGCCGTTGTAGCCGAAGATCAGCGACAGGATGTTGTTGTCGTCGGTGCCGGCGATCCACGGTCGCTGGCCTGCCGGCGTGAACGCGATCAAAAGCGGCCAGGCGGCCGCGACGAGCGTCATCGCGACACCGCCGATCACGAGCTGATCGAGCGTGCGATGCCAGCCTTTCGGGCGCATCCACAGCCACGCGAAGACGATCCCCGGCACGACGACGAGCGCAACCCCCATTTTGGTCTCGAACCCCAGTCCCACCATGACCCCGGAGAGGACGATCCAGCGCGTTTTCCCGTCTTTGAGCGCGCGAACGAGGAACCAAAGCGCCGCGACACAGCACAGGGTGACGAGCGCGTCCGGGTTGTTGTGGCGCGACATCGCGACGGTGATCGGAGTCGTCGCGAGCGCCGCACCGGCAACGAATCCGGCGATGCGCCCGAAACAGCGGCGCACGAGGTCGTAGAGCACGAGCACTGTGATCACCCCGATCACCGCCTCCGGGATGAGGATGCTCTCCGAGTGAAAGCCGAAGATCCGTACGGAAAGCGCCTGGATCCAGACGGCAAGCGGCGACTTGTCGATCGACATCACGCCGTTCGGGTCAAACGACGCGTACCAGAAGTTGTGCCAGTTGCGCGCCATCGAGCGCACGGCCGCCGCGTAGTAGACGTTCGCAAAGCCGTTGCGCTTGAGCACCCAGAAGTCGAGCATTCCCGCACCGGCGCCGAGCACCGCGAGCTCCGGCACGAGCCGCAGCGCGTGGAGAACGCGCCAGAGGCCGCTCAGAATCCGTCGCCGCCACTGCGTGTCGCCGTCTTCGAGCGCAGGATGGGTCTCTGGCTCCTCGGCGACAGCCGGCAGCTCGGGATCACCCGGTCCCGCTGGGCGGGGCTGAAGGATCTGCTTGAAGATCGACATCGTGGGCGGCGCGCGCGAGAAGCGGCTCTCAATCCGTAGTCTGCCTTCTCGCGCGGAGAAAGGTCTGGCGCGCCCGAAATCGCAACACCGGCGCCGGCTGCCAGCGCACGGATGCTCTCAGCTGCGCGTAAATACACGCTTAGCGAACGGAGCTTGACTTAGCGACGCAGCACCTCACTCGCTACGGAAAGGACACAGCGCATGCACCAACGCATCCTGCGAACGCTGGTCGCACTCGCATCCGTCGGAGCGCTCGCCGGCGGCACCGCAGCCTCTGCCTCGGCGGCTTCTCACCACCAGGGACAACACCATGTCCGGCACTACCCTCTGGCACCCGGCGCCACCGGCATGTCCGGGCCGACCGGCTCCCATCACTGCCCAGGCATGTAGCGGCGCCACTGCCCACCCGCGCGCACAGGCTCCGCGGAGCAGCGTTGCAGCGCCGCCGGAGCCAGGTGCGCGATCTATAATCAGCGCTCGCGCGGATGTAGCTCAGTTGGCTAGAGCGTCTGCTTGCCATGCAGAAGGTCGAGGGTTCGAGTCCCTTCATCCGCTTCGAAGAGCCCTGTGCATACCCCGTTGAATGGATGATCGATGAGCGCCGAACCGACCGCCGAACGGTACCGGGACAGCAGCGGACACGACGTTTGGCGGATCGTCTGTGATGGGGTAGTGCTTCTGGATGGGATTGCATCCGACCGCGTCGCCGCGGAGAGTCTCGCTGAGTACCGAAACAATGCCGGCTTCACGGATGTCTTGACCGATGGACATTCTCATGGCGCGCGGCGCTTCGTCCAGGCTTTGCGCTGGGCGATCAAGGACACGTTCACCGGCAACTGGGGTAACAACCTGAGAAACAACTGGCGGGGGTAGGCGACCAGCATCTGATCCGGCTTGCCGGCGCGCCTGCACAATCGACACCCCGTGTTCGCCCGGAGTGCTGGTCATCGCGCCAAGCGGGACCGAGGGGGTGCTGGGACGGAAGATCGCCAGAGCAAGGCTCCTTCAGACGAACGTGCGACCAGCTTCCGCGATTCGTAGCCAGCGCCTGCGGGCCGGCCGATGGCGCTCTGATCGGGAGCAGTGCCTACTGGCGTCTGAGCGCGAGTGCCAGGCTGGGAACAACGAAGGACGCGAGAAAGATCGGTAAAGGCCTCTTGCCGCCGCATCGGAAGGCAACAATGTCGCCTTCGGCGGCGTCGAATGTCCGAGTTCCGCTGGAGTTTCGGCCATTGCGGACTTGCAGGGTGTGATGTCCAGGTTCGACTGGTATCTCGATCGTGTCGTTCAATTCGACTGACCCGACACGCGCGCCGTCGACCACGACGTCGTACGTGCCACGCCGGACCTCGACACCAATGGTCTTATGCGTCAGCTTCAGCGTTGCCACCATCGCGGATCTCCTCTCTGCTACGCGCTCTTCAACGCCCCGGCATCGCCAACCCGAGAAACGGCGACGGTGAGCTGCCCGCCAGTTTCCAGTGCGGCCTCCCAATCGCCGTCATGACTTCGAATCGGCTCCTTCACGGCCATCGTCGAGTGTGTCGCCTCCGCGTGAGGCTGTCGCGTAAAGGGGGGTCTGTCCGGCGGGTTTAAGACGATCTGGGTATGCCCCAGAACTTCATTCAGGCGGGTCGTGAGCAGGTGTTTTTGATGCCTCCGAATATGCGGGATTGGTTGCCGGATGACCATCTGGCGTTGTTTGTGGTCGACGCGGTCGGGGTGATGAACCTCGCGTCGTTCTATCGCGCGTACCGCGGTTCGCCGTGCGCTGTTGGCTTGGTGCGGGTCCGTGACGGGCGCCCCGTTGACGAGCAACGGTGGCTGATCCGTCCGCCGGCCAAGGTCGACTACTTCGACGGCTTCAACATCGCCTTGCATGGCATTACGCCAGCGATGGTCGCGCATGCGCCGCGCTGGGACGAAGTGCTTCCGTCGCTCGTCAACTACATCGGCTGTGACGTCGTGGTTACGCACAATGCCGGTTTCGACATTGGCGTGATCCGCTATGCGTGCATACTCGACGAGATCGCCTGGCCGAGCATGCGCTTCCTCTGCACTCTCGTGCTCGCCCGCCGGGCGCTCAGACTTCCGTGCTACCGCCTGCCTTTCGTGACCGAGGCCCTCGGCTTCGAGCTGGCGCACCATCACGATCCGCTAGCTGACTCAATGGCCGTCGTGGACATTGTGCGTGGCTTGGCTATGCGTGAGGCCGTGGACGATCTTGACGGCCTCGCCGCCGCCCTGCACATCGTCATCGGACACATGAGCGAGGGCACCTACGCCGGCTCGATCTCAGGCGGGCTCGGCTTGATCCGTCCGAGCGTCAACCTGAGCGCCGATCCTCACGGTCATCTCTACGGGCGCGTCGTCGTATTCACCGGCGCTCTGATGTCCATGACTCGCCAGATCGCGTGGGAGGAATGCGCTCGCGTGGGCGCCACACCGGAGCGAGGAACGACGAAGCACACCAACGTTCTGGTAGTCGGCGACATCAACCCGGCAGTCCTGAGGCCCGGCTCGGACATCACCGGCAAGGCACGTAGGGCCTTCGAACTCCAAGCCCAAGGCCAAGACATCGAAGTCATGACTGAGGACGACTTCTTGCGCTGTCTCGACGGTAAGCCACTTGAAGAGGTCCTACGGGCCTAGCTGACGCGGCAGAGGGTCACGGGTGTGGGCGGTCGCAGTGGCGGACGGACGACCCCGTAGGGTCCTGCAATTCGGTCGTTGAGGAAGCGACCTCTCCGATGTCCCGAGTGCCCCTGCCACGCGCGAGCGGCACTTCGCCGCCGGTGCTAAGTTCGGGGTCGGCTTGGCAGCGGGACGGCGCATCCGGAAGGAGACTCTGCGGGTACTCCGGTCCGTACCAGCAGACAAGGCCGACGCGGGAACGCTCATCGATGAGGGAGTGCGCGGCCTGTTCACCGGCCAGACTGGTTCCCCGTCGCAGGTCGGCATCGCGTTGATGGGGACCGTGGGCGAGGTTATCAACGAAGTCCTCGGCAATCCCCATCAGCAGACGGTCACAGGCTCGGTGCTGTACGGCTGCTGGCTCCGGGAGTTCGCCGAGCGGGACATCGGCGCCGTGCCACCGTTTCCGCTCCCTCTAGGCCTGCCGCTCACGCCGAGCGGCCGCATCGACTATGACCGGTGGGGTGAAGACGACCCCGTACTAAGGCAGGTCAAGCTCGCGCTGATCGACAACGTCCGGAAATACGGCGGAAGCGACGAGGCCTTCGAATGGATGCCGATCGACGTGCTGAACGTGGTGTTTGCGTTGGCGGCATGGTGGGTCCACGAGAATGAATCGCCCCGAGGAGGCGCCGCCAAGGAGATGAATATCGAGGCAGTCGCGTCGTGCGTCCGCGCCGGCTACGGCGCGGGTTCGAGCTAGCGGTCGGCGAACCACTCCTGCCGTTCGGCCGCCACCTCGACGACGACGAACCAGCGGGATAGCCCGAGTCGAGGCGGCGGGCGATGGCCGTGGCTCGCTTTGTCGACTGGCCAAAGCTGCTCATGCGCGCTTGTACGGTGCATACCCCGGTGCAGTCCCCAGCGGCCAAAAGCCGGCCATTTGCAGGGATGTTTTAGCCCAGTATCGCCCACAACGGTCTGTGGTTCTTGGGAGTGGCTAGTCGCGTGACGGCCGGGACGGGTTCGTTAGCGCGCTGAGGAAGGTTTGGCGTCGTCATCGGATTTCGTAGGTGCCGTCGAGTCGGGCGCGTGCGATGACGTGTCCGGTCATGGCGTCGAGGGTGTCGGTGAGCGTGACCATGTCGGGCAGCTCGGGCCGGTAGTCCAGGGCGAAGAGTTGGAAGACGTAGGTGTGTGGTCCATGTGATCGGGGTGGTTTGGGGCCGGCCCAGCCGCCGCGGCCGAAGGGGCCTTTGCCGTGTTTGATTCCGGGGATCGGGCTGGGGTCGGCGAGGCCGTTTTCGGGGATGGCGTTGAGTGATGGGTCGATGCCGAGCGTGAGCGCGTGGGTGGCGGGCTTCTTCAGTGGGACGTCGGGGTCTTGGACGATGAGCACGAGCTCCCTGGTGCCGGCTGGTGGCGGTGTCCAGGCGAGGGCGGGTGAGATGTTGGCGGCGAAGATCTTGCCGCGGTGCCGTCGTGGGATCGGGGTGGCGTGGTCGAAGGCGGGGCTGGTGAGGGCGAAGCTCTCGGGTGCTTGCAGGTCGGGACGCGCCCAGGCGAGGGTGTGGTGTCCGGCGTGTCGGTTGCGCAATGCGCGGCCGATCGGGTTTGCCGGCATGGTCTTGGCTTCTTCGTTTATCGGGTGTTGGTCTGGAGCCGGGTGAGGATCTCACCGAGCCGGGCGACGTCATCGGGGTCCAGGTTGGTCAGTGCTGGTGGTGGCTCGCTGAGAATCGCGTGGCCACGCGCGGCCGCGTCGCGTCCGGCGTCGGTGAGGTGTACGAGCTTGCGGCGGTTGTCGTCGGGGTGGGGGGTGCGATGGACCAGGCCGCGTGCTTCGAGCATGTCGATGCCGACGGTCGCGGCTGGCGGGTCGATCGCGACGGCGCGTGCGATCTCTCGCAGGGTCATCGGACCGTCGGCGAGCTTGATCAGCACCTCGACCTTCCCAGGTCCGAGATCGAGGGCGGCGCGCAGGGCGCGCCGGCGGTCCTCTCCGGTGACGAACTCGTGCAGCGCGACCCATACGCGGGATGGGGTGTCTGGCAACGTGACTGGTCGGGTGCTCATCGGGCTCCTTCCGGGGCGGGGCTTGTGTCAGTCGCAAGGCGTGCGCCGTTGCGCTCGGCGGTCCCCAGCGCCCGGCGTCCGGTCGAGACGATGCCGAGCAGCACCACCATCACTCCACAGCCGGCGATCACCGCCCACGCCGCGTGGCGACACGTCGCCAGCACCACCGAACGGCGCCACGCGTCACGATCACCACGCGCGGAGCCGAATGTTGCCATAAACACTGTTGTAGCACAATAACCATACTCGGGAGCCGATTTCGACATCCAGGCATCCATGCGAGCGTCGCAATATCACGCTCAGCGACCTTTCCCGGCCGACGGCCGGAGCGGAGGTTGCGCTGCGCCCCGATTTCAAGCATCCCCGGGAACGGACCCGTGTTCGGTGTCGAGGGTTCCACGACGCCGCCGACTCGCTACGTCGCCAAGCTCCGGCGTCGAGATCCTCAATGTTCTCGTTTCGATCCGCTTGACCGCGTTCCTGGGGTAGCCGGCGGAAGGCTACGAGCGCCGTGACGGAACATACGGATGCGCCCGGCGGTGGTCGGGCGCATCCGTAGTTCGTGGGGTCAAATGCCGCCGGTTGCTACTGCGAGGGGCCGGTGGCGAGGGTGACGGTTGTCGTCTGGGTCGAGCCTGACTTCGTCGTGTAGGCGAAGGTGACCGTGTCACCCGGGTGGTGTTGGAGGATGAGGTTCGTCAGATCCGCCGGGGCGGCGACCTTGCTGCCGTTCAGCGCGGTGATCGTGTCGCCGGCGGTAAGCGCTGAGCCCGCCGCGGGTGTGTGGGACAGCACCTGGACGATCTGCACGCCGGGCTGGCCGTTGGTTGTCGCCTCGACGAGGACACCGAGGAATGGCGTCGCGCCTATGTGTACCGCGGCGGACGACTGGCCGGCAAGGATCTGCGCGGCGACCGACTTCACGTAGTTGATCGGAATCGCGAAGCCCTGGTCGTTACCGCCCTGGAGGAAGAACGTCGAGGAGGCCGCGGTGTCCATACCGATGACGTCGCCGTTCGAGTCCACGAGCGGACCGCCGGAGTCGCCGGGCTGAAGGTTTCCGTTGAGCCCGATCAGGTTCGAGAGGCGCTCGGTAGTGTGGGCCGCGGCATCCTCGGCGGTGATCGACTGGCCAAGGCTCGTGATCTGACCGGACGATGCGCTGGGAGTGCCACCAACGCCGCCGGCGTTTCCGATCGTCGTGATGCTCTGGTTGCTCTTGAGGCCGGCCGAGTCCCCGAGCGTCACGGTCTGCAGACCCGACGCGTCCACGAGCTGGAGGACGGCGATGTCGTGATGGTGGTCGTAGCCGACGACGCGGGCGGTGTAGGTCTTGCCGTTGCCGACGTCGGTCGCTGTGATCTTGGTCGCGCCGGCGATCACGTGGTTGTTCGTGAAGACCTCGCCCGATGAGCTCACAACCATCCCCGTGCCGGCCGCGTTACCTTCGTTGTCGACGAGGACGGTGTTGATGTCGACGAGGCCGGGGTCGACCTTGCCGGTGATCGAGCTCGAGACGCCCGGGTTGCCCGCGGGCGATCCGGGATTCTGCGAGCCGCCGTAGCCAGGCGTGCTGAAGGAGCCGCCGGGGCCGCTGTAGCTGAAGCCGCCGGAACCGCCGTTGGAGTTGAAGGAGCCACCCGGGTAGGTATACGAGAACGACCCGTTGGGTCCGAAGTGAACGGTGCCTCCGCCCGCGCTGTAGCTGCCGCCGGCTGGGGGCGACGGCCGGCTGGCGTGTTTTGCGGTTGTGCTCGGAGTCGTCGCGCTCGAGGTCGTCCAAGCGAAGTGACCGATCGCGACGCCGGCGATGGCCGCCGTCAGACCGATCGCGACCCCGGGTCGCAACTGCCGCTTGGATATTCCGTCAAGCATGGTGGTATCTGACCACGCGCGGGTACGCGCACGCTCAAGGAGAGCTTGACGAAAGATAAAACCATGACTGCCGCGAACGCGGGGGAGAGATCTCCCCGCATGTTGGGGCTTGCGTCAGCCGACGCTCGGTTGGCCGTCGGCGACGCCAGCAGTCGCGAACTCGATTACGGCGCGGGTCGAACCGCTCGCGTCTGTCCGACCGCCGAAGAAGATTGCGGTGAGATCGCCGTGGCCGATCGATCCCGTCGTAATGAAGCGGCGTATCCCCTTGGCGCGCGCGACCTCACTCAGGCGTTCGATCAGCCGTTTTGCGAGTGCGGGACGGTCGACGTGCTGGGCGAGGTCGAGCACAAGCTCGGCGCGCGGACCGTACAGGCGGATGTAGGCGGCGTGGCCGACGATCTGCCCGGTCGGGTCCTCGGCAACCACGCCGAAGTGGTCAACTGAGCCACCGGGTGATGCCCAGTAGGCGTCGATCCGAGTGGCGCCCGCCTGATCGAAGAAACCGAGCGGCCTGCTGCCGGGTGCGAGCGTTGCAAGGAACTCCGCCAGGGGACGCGCATCGGCGCCGGTCGCGTCCCTGAGGACAAAATCCGCCTCGGCTTGTTTGCTGGGTTGCTGGACTACTCGCACATCGATCCTCGTCCGGTCGCCGAAGCTACAGGGCGTGGCCGTTAGGGCATCCGGGTTTCGCCGCGGATCGGTGGCGGGTTAGTACCCGTCTCGTTTACGCCCGCGCGCCGGTTAACATCTCAAGCACTTGCGCGCGCGGCGAACACGAGCTCTTACCGCCGCGCTGGCGATCGCGATCGCGGCGATCGCGGCATCCAGCGCCATCGCCGAAGGCACGGGCGCGAGCGGCACGTCCGGCGCGAGCGGCCCAAGTGGCCCAACCGGACTTAGCGGACTTAGCGGGACGAGCGGACCGAGTGCGGCGAGCGGCGCGAGCGGGGCAACGCCGGCGCCCCCAGCGGCGCGAACCCGCGTCGACGGGGTGCCTGCCGCCAAGGTCTCCAGCGGGCTTGGCGCGATCACGATCCGGCTGAACGGTCCGGCGGATGCGTCAAGTCCGGCGCCGCTGCTGAAACCGAGTGTTGCCGGAACCTGGAGCTTCTGGGCCGACAACGCGACGTTCCGTCCGACGACGAGCTTCGCACCGTGCGCCAGCTACACGCTGACGCTGCCCGCGGGACTGTACGCGACCGCACACAAGCCGCTCGGGCATGCGCAGACGACGAGCTTCAGCGTCGCGTGTCCATCGGTCAAAGCGCTCCAGGAGGCGCTCGCACGCCTCAACTACCTCCCCTACAAGCTCGAGAGCTTCTCCGGGGTTGGCCTCAATGTGCCGCTCACCACAGGTCTCGCGGCCCAGCGCGCCTATGCACTGCCGCACGGCTGGCTGAAGCGCGACTACCGCAGCTCGCCGACGCTCAAGCCCGGCCAGATGGATCCCACGACGACGGGCGCGCTCGAGGTCTGGGAGCAGGATCACGACATTTCGATCGGCACGGCGCCTGACGCCGGCATCTGGCACAGCCTGCTCTCCGAGGAGGCGCACAACGCGCGCAACCCGCGCCCTTACACGTGGGTCACCGTGACCGAGAACACGAAGCCCGAACTGCTGAAGGTGCACGAGAACAACAGGGTCGTGATCACGAGCCCGACGAACACCGGGATTCCGGGCCGCGACACCGCGACCGGCGAGTACCCGATCTACGTCCGCTTCACCGCGACGACGATGTCGGGCACCAACCCGGACGGTAGCCACTACAGCGACCCCGGGGTCCCGTGGGTCAACTACTTCAACGGCGGCGATGCCGTGCACGGGTTCATACGCCCGGCCTACGGCTACCCGCAGAGCCTCGGCTGTGTCGAGCTGCCGATCACGACTGCGGAGAAGGTCTACTACCAGCTGATGGTCGGCGACATGGTGGACGTCAGCGGTTGACGCCGCCGCCAGTCGCGCTCGCACACACCGCCGCCCTTTCGCCCGACCAGCTCGCGGCGGCGCGGGCGCTGATCTACCGCTGCTTCGACGACATGACCGAGTCCGACTGGGAGCATGCGCTCGGAGGTATGCATGCCCTCGCCTACGACGAGCAAGGGGAGCTGATCGGCCACGCAGCCCTCGTGCAGCGACGCCTGGTCCATCGCGGGCGCGCGCTGCGGACGGGCTATGTGGAAGCCGTCGGCGTGGGCCCCGCGCATCGCCGCCGCGGTCACGCGGGCAGGCTGATGGCCGAACTGGAGCGCGTCATCCGCGGGGCATACGAGCTCGGCGCACTGGGGGCAACCGACGTGGGAGCGCGCCTCTATGCGGCGCGCGGCTGGCAGCGCTGGCGCGGGCCAACCTCGGCGCTGACGCCGGCTGGAGTGGTGCGGACGCCCGAGGAAGACGGCTGTGTCTTCGTGTTCGGGGCGCGCGTTGAGCTCGACTTCACGGGCGAGCTGACCTGCGACTACCGCGACGGCGATGCCTGGTAGCGGACAGCCGACGACCGCCGCGGAATCGCAGGGCCTCCACCCGCGATCCGCGACGGCCGCCTAGTTGGATCAGGCTGTTACTGCTCCGAAGCTGCCCAGCGTGGCCACGTCGGCCGGGTAGACCTCATGCCCGTGGATGGCGAGATCGCCCTGCTCGAGCACGTCATCCGGTTCGCGGAGCGGCAGGAACAGGCTGATCACCTTCCAGATGACGAAGGTCATCACACCGTCCCAGACGATGATCGCCAACGCGGCGAGGGCCTGCCATTTGAGCTGCGTCCAAGACCCGCCGTAGAAGACGGACCCGAAGAGGTTCGACGACGAACCGACGAACTTCCCGTGGACGTAGGTGCCGTACTCGTACATCGCTCCGTCGGCTAAGAACCCGACCAGCAGGCCGCCCGTCAAGCCGGCTATGCCGTGCGTGTAGATCACACCGAGCGTGTCGTCGACCTTGCTGAACGGCGGGACGCGGCTCAGGTAGCGGATCGAGAACCACACGACCGTCGATGCAACAACGCCAACGATGATCGCCCCGTAGCCGTTGACGAAGCCGGCGCACGGTGTGATCCCGACGAGTCCGGTGATCATGCCGTTGACCGTTCCGATGATCCCGGGCTTGTCCCTGAAGATCAGGTCCCAGGCCACCCACGCGAGCATCGCGACCGCGGTCGCAAGGTTCGTGTTCAGCACGGCCGCGGAGGCGTCCGCGCCGGCGAAGTACGGGTCGCCGCCGTTGAACCCGTTCCAGCCGAGCCAGAGGATCGCGCCTCCGGTTGCGACCATCAACAGGTTGTTCGGCGCGTCGATCTCGCGGTCCCTCGCGAGTCTCGGTCCGATCACTGCCGCCGACACGAATCCGGTGATGCCCGCGGCGAGGTGGATCACGTAGCCACCCGAGAAGTCGAGCGCGCCCTTCGCCGCGAAGTAACCACCGCCCCACAGCAGGAACGCGTTGACCGCATAGCAGACGGTGATCCAGATCAGCACGAACGGGATCCACGCCTTGAAGTTGACCCGGCCGAGGATCGAGCCCAGGGCGAGGATCGGCGTGATCGCCGCGAACACGAACTGGAAGTAGACGAGCGAGGACTGTGGGAACCGGAACGCGGGTATCCCCACGTTCGTGGCAATCGATGGGATGTGTGCCTGACCCTGCTCGGCTATCTGGCCGAGCACGCTGCCGGGCACACCCACGAACGTCGAGAACAGCCCCGTGCCGCCCCCGATCGGATGGCCGAACCCCATGTCGAACGCCCACAGGGTCCAGGCCACGAGCACGAGACCGAAGGCCATGAAGGTGAGCATCATGCTGTTGACCGACCAGCGCTTTTGCATCACGCCGCCGTAGAGCACGACGAGACCGGGGACGCTCATCAGGCCGACGAACGTGGCAGCCGTCAGCTGCCATGCCTCGTCGCCCGACTGGAGCCATCTGGGGTACGGAAACAAAGGGACGACGGTGGCGAGCATGGACCTCCTATGGACGTGGAACACCTTCTACGCCTGGTGGCGTGGGCGAGTTCTATGCGCCGCATCTGGGCCCGGATAGCTCCACAGGGACAAACATGGGCGGCCGCGTTTGTACAAACGGCGAAACCCCCATGTCAGGCGGGAGTTTTCGAGGGTGTAGCCTGGAGCTCTGGCGATCTCGGCCACGCTCTACAACGATCCGGCCTGTCCCTGGGGCTACTCGGCGAACCCGGCGCTCAGTGTGCTGCGCTGGCGCTACCGCGACGGGATCGTCTGGCGGCTCGTAGTGATCGCCCTGCGCGAGAAGCCGGGCGAGGGCTCGACGCCCGCACGTCAGGCGCGCAGCTCGCGCTACTTCCGCGACCGTTACGGGATGCCGTTCTCGGCGCAGCCGAAAGAGCGGCCGATTGCGACCGGGCGCGCCTGCCGCGCACTCGTTGCGACGCGCTTGCTCCACCCGGGCCGCGAGATCGCCGCAATGCGCGCACTCCAGTTCGCCTGGTTCAACACGACCGAGCTGCTCGACTGCGACGAGGCGATCGAGCGCGCGCTCGCGCGCGTCGTGGGGATCGACGCGAAGGCGGTGATCGCAGCGCTCGACGCGCCCGAGGTGATCGCGGCCTACGAGGCCGACAAGACGCAGACGCGCAACGCGGCCGGCGGTGCGACCCAATATCAGGGTAAGGCGGCGCTCGACGGCGAGCTCGTCCGCTACACCGCGCCGTCGGTCGTCTTCGAGTCAGGCGGCCGCCGACTCGAGGTCGGGGGCTTCCAACCACTTGAGGCCTACGACGTCGCGATCGCAAACCTCGACCACAGTCTCGGGCGTCACCTGCCGCCCGACGGGCCGCTGCCGCTGCTCGAGTACTTCGGCGACGGGCTGACGACGCAGGAAGTCGCCACGCTGCTTGCCGGCAACCTCGTCGATCCCGACCGCGCCGCCGCCGAGGAGGCGCTGATCGAGCTCGCCGCCGACGGGGCAATCGCGCGCGAGGCGCTCGGGAACGACGCGCTCTGGCACGTCGCCGGCAAGGCTGTGGCCGCGAGCGCTGCGGCGCTGGCCGGCGTTGCGCCCTAACCGCGCGCTCTAACGGTGTCGCTTGTGCGCCTTCAAGGGGCGCGTGAAGGCGACCGAAGTCGTTCCGATCACAGACCGCACCAAAAGGAGATCAGTTCATCGACGGGTCGGCGGGCATCCGCGCGAGCAGCGCGTAGGCGCCGCCCTTGCGCGCGAGCGCGCGCGCCCAGAGGCCGGCCGAGTCGCCGTGCCAGAGCTCGTCGGGGGCGAGCTGGCCGATGATCCAGGACTCCGCCTCGAGCTCGGCATCGAGCTGGCCCGGGCCCCAGCCGGAGTGCCCGGCGAAGACGCGCGCGCGGCGAACGCCGCTCTCGAGGTCGGCGAGGTCGACCGTTGCGGAGGGCAGACCGGTGTCGCCGAAGATCAGGAGCGCCGCAAGCGAGGGATCCTCGAACTCGGCGAGCAGGACCGCGCTCTCGGGCGCGACGGGGCCGCCGCGGTGGAGCACGGCTCCCGGCTCGGCGAGGCTCCCGAGAACGGGGGCGACGTCCGCGAGGACGGTATCGAGCGGGCGGTTGAGGACGAGGCCGAGGGCGCCGTCTTCGCTGTGCGCCGCGACGAGGATGACCGTGCGGGAGAAGTTCGGATCGATCAGCGTTGGGGCTGCGATGAGGAGCTTGCCCTGTAGTGACTCCACCAATCCAGAGTAGCTGGAGCGGCGGGTAGGATCGCCGGGCGGAGATGGCGCTTCACGTTCACCTACCTGACGGCAAGGAGCTCGAGCTCGCGGAAGGCGCGAGTGGGGCCGATCTCGCGTCGGCGATCGGGCCGGGGCTCGCGCGCGCCGCGCTCGCGGTGGCCGCCGACGGGCAGGTGCGCGACCTCGCGGCGCCGCTGCGCGACGGGGCGAGCGTGGCAGTGATCACCGCCAAGAGCGATGAGGCGCTCCCGCTCGTCCGCCACGACGCGGCGCACGTGCTCGCGACCGCGGTGATGGAGCTCTATCCGGGCGTGAAGATCTCGATCGGTCCGGCGATCGAGAACGGCTTCTACTATGACTTCGAGTTCCCTGAGGGTGTAGTGCTCAGTGAGGCCGACTTCCCGGCGATCGAGGAGCGAATGCGCGCGCACATCAAGGCCGGCGAGCCGTTCGTACGCGAGGACCTGCCGGTCGCGGCGGCACGCGAGCGCTTCCTCGCGCAGCGGCAGGACTACAAGGTCGAGCTGATCGACGACCTCATGCGCGACGAGGGCGTCGAGACGGTCTCGCTGTACACCAACGGGCCGTTCACCGACCTCTGCCGTGGACCGCACGCCCCGAGCACCGCGACGGTGAAGGCGTTCGCGCTGCAGTCGGTGGCCGGCGCCTACTGGCGCGGGGACTCGCGCCGGACAATGTTGACGCGGATCTACGGGACCGCGTTTCTCTCAAAGCAGGAGCTCGACGCATACCTCGAGCAGCTCGAGCTGGCACGCCAGCG
Organism: Solirubrobacterales bacterium; assembly: GCA_003138355.1. Lineage (GTDB taxonomy): Bacteria > Actinomycetota > Thermoleophilia > Solirubrobacterales > Solirubrobacteraceae > Palsa-513. The sequence continues at coordinate 81,309 of PLFX01000042.1, read as the reverse complement.
CGATCATCGCCGGCTCGGACGCGAGCTCGGGCTGTTCATGTTCAGCGAGCTCTCGCCGGGGAGCCCGTTCTGGAAGCCGGCGGGGATGGCGGTCTGGAACCAGCTGACCGAGCTGTGGCGTGAGGAGAACCAAGCGCGCGGCTACCGCGAGGTGAAGACGCCGATGCTCTACGACGTCGAACTGTGGAAGCAGTCAGGCCACTGGGAGAAGTACAAGGACAACATGTACTTCACCGACGTCGAGGGGCGTGCGATGGGGCTCAAGCCGATGAACTGCCCTGCGCACATCCAGATTTACAAGGATGAGCGGCGCTCCTACCGCGACCTGCCGGTGCGCTACAGCGAGGCTGGCCTCGTTCACCGTCACGAGCCGAGCGGCGTACTACACGGGCTGATGCGCGTGCGGCACATCACCCAGGACGACGCGCACATCTTCTGCACCGACGAGCAGGTGCAGGACGAGGTGGTGCAGTGCCTGCGCTTCGGCTTCGATCTGTACGACCTGTTCGGGCTCGAGCCGCGCCTTGAGCTGTCGACGCGTCCCGAGAAGCGAATCGGCAGCGACGAGATGTGGGACCGCGCGGAGGCGGCGCTCGCCGGGGCGCTCGACTCGGAGGGGCTGGCCTACGAGCTGAATCCCGGCGACGGCGCGTTCTACGGCCCGAAGATCGACATGCACCTGACCGACTCGATCGGGCGCTCCTGGCAGCTCGGGACGGTTCAGCTCGACTACTCGATGCCGGAGCGTTTCGACCTCGCCTACACGGGCGCGGACAATGCGGAGCACCGGCCGGTGATGATCCACCGCGCGCTGCTCGGCTCCTTCGAGCGCTTCATCGGGATCATGATCGAGCACTACGCCGGCGTGCTGCCGTTCTGGCTCGCGCCGGTTCAGGCGATCGTGCTGCCCGTCGCGGACCGCTTCAACGAGGCGGGGGAGGCGGTCGTGGCGGCGCTGGGTCAGGCGGGCCTGCGCGCCGAGGTTGACGCGCGCAGCGAATCGGTTGGGCGCAAGATCCGCGACGCGGAGCTGCGCAAGGTGCCGTACATGCTCGTGCTGGGCGAGCGCGAGGCGGCGGAGGGGACCGTGTCGGTGCGCTCGCACGGCGGCGCGGACCGCGGTCCCGTGGCGGTTGGCGAGCTCGCCCGGGAGCTGGCCGAGCGCGCGCGTGCGCGGACGGACTGAAGCCCGTTACGACTCTGTTGCAGCGCTCGTCACGCGCCCGGCGCCTTGCTATGCTCGATCATGTTGGCCGCTGCCAGAACGACACCGTCGCGCCTGCCCACCGCTTGACGCGCACGCGCACGCACTAGTGCCGGTCCCTCGCAGGTTCGACCGGCGCCCGCCTGAGCGGGACCTGACGCGGATAAACGAGCGCATTCGCGTGCCCGAGGTTCGGCTGATCGACGAGCAGAGCGAACAGCGCGGCGTGATGAAGATCGACGACGCGTTGCGCTATGCGCAGGAACGCGACCTCGACCTGGTTGAGGTCGCGCCTGAGGCGAGGCCCCCCGTCGTGCGCGTGCTCGACTACTCCAAGTACAAGTACGAGCAGGCCCAGAAGCAGAAGCAGGCACGCAAACATCAGCAGCAGATCACTATCCGCGAGATCAAGCTGCGCCCGAAGATCGCCCAGCACGACTACGAGACGAAGAAGGGCCACGTCGAGCGCTTCCTGCGCCACAAGGACAAGGTCAAGATCACGATCATGTTCCGCGGCCGCGAGGTCACGCACCCGGAGCGCGGCATCCAGCTGCTCGACCGCATCGCGGATGAGCTTGCCGAGTACGGCGTCGTCGAGCAGCGTCCGCTCCACGAGGGGCGCAACATGACGATGATGCTCGGACCGTCGAAGGCGGTCCTCTCGGGGCACTTCGACAAGGGCGCGAACGGATCGGGCAACGGCGCGGCGCCCGACGACGCTCTCGTCGAGGTGGCCGCCGAGCCGGTCAGCGGCAACGGGGCAAGCCCGACGGAGGACGTGGCGGCTGCGCCGGAGCCGGTCGCCGAGCCTGCCGCGAGCGTCCCCGAGCCTGCCGCGAGCGTTCCCGAGCCTGCCGCGAGCGTCCCCGAGCCGGTCGTCGAGCCTGCCGCCAGCACCCCCGAGCCGGTCGCCGAAGCCGCGCCGGAGGCGAAGCCAAAGAAGGCCCCGGCACGAGCGGCATCGACGAGCGCCAAGCCGACGAGCGCCAAGCCGGCGAGCGCCAAAGCGGCGAGCGCGAAGGCGGCGAGCGCCAAGCCGGCGACCAAGCCGGCAGCGAAGCCTCGCAGCACCGCCTCGAAGACGAAGCCGAGCAGCGACTCCTGAGCTTCGGGCGGCGGCCGGTCGCCGCCGCCCCGCTTTGATCCGCCCCTGCGGGCGTCAGAATCGCGCGTGCCTGGCATCAAGGGCACACCGAACGCCAGGGGAGGACGCATGAGCAGCACCACGCTGACGCCGCCGTCTACCGGGCCGGCCACGCCCTCCGGTAGGCACCATCCGCAGCACGGGTACACCAAGCACGGCCACGCGGTCCACGGGAAGACGACGGACCACCTACCGTCGGCGACGCGCTATCAGCGCTTCAACAAGGCCGCCGCCGTGTTGATCACCGACAAGGTCGGGACGATGACGTGCACGTGGATCTTCTGCGTCATCGCGCTGCTCAGCCTGCCGGCGGTCCTGACCACCGCGAGCATCATCCCGGCGCACGCGCTGCCCTCGGTCGTCACGCGCGCTTCGACGATCGCACTGATCTCATGGATCGCGCAGACCTTCCTCCAGCTCGTCCTCCTCCCGGCGATCATGGTCGGGCAGAACGTGCAGTCCGAGGCCGCGGACGCTCGCGCTGCAAAGACCTTCGAGGACGTCGAGACGGTGCTGAACAAGGTCGAATGAAGGTCGAGGGTGGGATCAGCCAGCTGCGCGACGAGCTGATCGCGGCGATCGGCGCGCTCAAGCAGGCGGCGAACTAGGCGGTGCCTCCGAGCGTCCGCGTCGCCGTCCAAAGGGCCCGTGTCGCAGCGGCACGTCTGCCATACTTCCCTGCTCGCATGCCGAAGATGAAGTCCCACTCGGGCGCTAAGAAGCGCTTCAAGCTGACCGGCACAGGCAAGGTTCGCGGCCATCACGCGTTCACGAGCCACATCCTCGAAAAGAAGTCGGCCAAGCACAAGCGCGCCCTCGGCCGCCCGGCCGCGATCTCGAACGATGACGCGCCGCGCGTGAAGAAGCTGCTCGGAGGCAACGGTCGATGACTCGCGTCAAGCGCTCGGTCCATGCGAAGAAGAAGCGGCGGGCGACGCTCGAGCTGACGAAGGGCTTCCGAGGCGAGGCGCACTCGAACTACAAGCGCGCCAAGGAAGCGCTGATGAAGGCGGACTCCTACGCCTACCGCGACCGGCGCAACCGCAAGCGCGACTTCCGTCGCCTGTGGATCACGCGCATCAACGCCGCCGCGCGCGAGAACGGCACGTCCTACTCGCAGCTCATCCACGGCCTCCAGCTGGCCGGGATCGAGCTCGACCGCAAGGTGCTCGCCGATATCGCCGTGCGCGACCCCGAGACTTTCCGCCGATTCGTGGAGGCCGCCCGCGAGGCGTCGGCTGCCTGAGCACGCAGGCCGACACACGATCCTCCGGGCGCCGAAACAGGCGCCTTTTTTGTTTCATGATCAGCTCCATCGCCAACCATCACATCAAGGAGATCCGCAAGCTCGGGCGCGCGAGCGCGCGCGCCAAGAGCGGGTGCTTCGCCGCTGAAGGCGAGGATCTTTATGCGGCGGCTCGCGCCGCCGGACGGGTCTCGCTCTATGTTCTGTGCGCGCCTGGTCTCGCCGGGGCCGCCGACGACTGGCTCGAGACCTCGCCCGCGGTTCTCGGCAAGGTCTCGCAGCTCGGCTCGGGAACGCGCCTGATCGCCGTCTTCGAGCAGCGCTGGGATCCCGTCTGCGGGCCGCTCGCGGTCGCGCTGTGGGGCGTGCACGATCCCGGCAACGTCGGCACGATCATCCGCGCCGCGCACTCGTTCGGGGTGTCCTGTGTGGCGATCGGCCCCGACACCGCCGACCCGCACGCGCCAAAGGCCGTGCGCGCCTCGATGGGTGCGATATTCGCGACGGCGCTCGCGCGCTTCAGCACGCTCGAGGAGCTTCCGCGCCCGATCATCGCGCTGAGCCCGAACGCCGATCGGCGCCTACTCGGTCCGATCCACGAGGGCACGCTGCTGCTCGGCGGCGAGCGCACGGGAGTACCGGCCGAGCTGCTGGCTGCCGTCGATGACACGCGCGCGATCCGCCAGAAGGCGGGCGACTCGCTGAACGCCGCGATGGCCGCCACGGTCGCGCTCTATGAGGCAACTAGGATGGCCGCGCCATGAGCGCCAGCGACCGCATCTCCGAGGTCCAGGACGAAGCCGTGGCCGCGATCGAGGCCGCGGACGACCCCGAGGCGCTCGAGCGGCTGCGGATCCAGTACCTCGGCCGCAAGGCCGAGCTCCCGCAGCTCCTGCGCACGATCCCGCAGCTCGAGCCCGCCGAGCGCGCCGCGATAGGCGCTGCGGGCAACGCCGCGCGCGGGCAAATCGAGCGGGCGCTCGAGCTCAAGGAGGCTGATCTCGCCGCAGGCGAGATCGCTGCCGACGATGCTATCGACGTGTCGCTCCCCGGAGCGCCGTCGCTACCGGTCGGCCACGTGCACCTGATCACGCAGACGCGCCGCGACATCGAGGACGTCTTCCTCGGGCTCGGCTTCCAGGTCGCCGAAGGTCCCGAGGTCGAGCTCGTCGAATACACCTTCGACGCGCTCAACACGGACGTCACGCACCCCTCGCGCGCGCGCACGGACACCTTCTACATCGACGACGACACGGTCCTGCGCGTCCACACCTCGCCGGTGCAGGTGCGCGCGATGATCGCCCAGCCGCCGCCGATCTACGTGATCGCGCCTGGCCGCGTCTACCGGCCCGACAACGACGCGACGCACACACCCCAGTTCCATCAGGTCGAGGGGCTCGCCGTCGACGAGGGCGTGACGCTCGCCGACCTCAAGGGGACGCTGCTCGCGTTCGCGCGCGCGATCTTTGGCCCCGACCGCGACGTCCTGTTGCGCCCGCACTTCTTCCCCTTCACCGAGCCCTCGGTCGAGGTCGACGTGTCGTGCTTCAACTGCGACGCCGGGTACATGCGCGACGGCTCACGCTGCCCGCTATGCAAGGGCTCGGGCTGGCTCGAGGTGCTCGGGGCGGGCATGGTCGACCCGAACGTGTTCGACTACGTACGCGAATACGGCTACGACCCCGACAAGGTCACGGGCTTCGCGTTCGGCATGGGCGTCGAGCGGATCGCGATGCTCCGCCATGGCGTCCCCGATCTACGGCTCTACTTCGATGGCGACCTTCGCTTCCTGCGCCAGTTCGGAGCGCGCTGATGGAGGTTCCGGTCAGCTGGCTGCGTGAATACTGCGACCCTGCGCTCGACAGCGACCAGCTGTCGGAGCGCCTCACCATGACCGGAACCAAGGCCGAGCGCGTGTTCCGGTGGGGCCCGCCGAGTGCCGAGAAATATGTCGTCGGGCGTGTGCTGACCGCGGACCGGCATCCGAATGCCGACCGCCTCAAGGTCTGCACGGTCGACGTGGGAGACGCGCAAGCGTCGACCATCGTCTGCGGCGCTCCGAACGTCGCCGGCGGTCAGACGGTCGCGGTCGCGCGCCCCGGCGCGCAGCTCGCGGACGGACGGGTCCTCGAGGCCGCGAAGCTGCGCGGCATCCTCAGCGAGGGGATGATCCTGGCCGAGGACGAGCTGGCGCTCGGCCAGGACCACACGGGGACCATGGTCCTCGCTGACGGCGTGGCGCCGGGCACGGCGCTCGGCGAGGTCCTGCCGCTCGGTGACGACGTGATCGAGTTCGAGATCACGCCCAACCGCCCGGACTGCCTGAGCATCTACGGCATCGCCCGCGAAGCGCACGCCGCGACGGGGGCCGCGCTGGCAGCGCCACCGTGGGCGGACGATCCGCTCGCCGGCGCCGACGGGGACGCCGGAGGCGTGAGGATCAGCGTCGACTGTCCCGACCTCTGCCCGCGCTTCACCGCGCGGGTGTTCGAGGGCGTGACGCTCGGACCGTCGCCGATCTGGCTGCGGGCGCGGCTCCTCGCCGCCGGGATGCGCCCGATCTCGAACGTCGTCGACATCACGAACTACGCGATGCTGCTGACCGGCCAGCCGCTGCACGCGTTCGACCTCGACAAGGTGGCGGGAGGGCGTTTGACGATCCGCCGCGCCCGCGCAGGCGAGTCGCTCGAAACCCTCGACGGGCAGACGCGCGAGCTCGACCCGGAGATGGTCGTGATCGAGGATGGCGACGGACCGACCTCGATCGCCGCGATCATGGGCGGCGCGCGCTCGGAGGTCGGCGAGTCGACGACGCGCGTTCTGCTCGAGGCGGCTAACTGGAACGGCGCGAACATCCAGCGCAGCGCGCTGCGCCTCGGGCTGCGCAGCGAGGCCTCGGCGCGCTTCGAGAAGGGCCTCTCGCCGGGGCAGACGGCCGAGGCGATGGCGGTCGCAACGAAACTCCTGATCGAGCTCGCCGGCGCCAGCGTCCTGCCGGGCACGATCGATGTCGGTGGGCCCGGACTGCCGCCCGCGGCGATCGAGCTTCGCCCGCAGCACGTCAACGAGCTGCTCGGGAGCGACATCGCTCCGAGCCGCTGCCGCGGGATCCTCGCGGCGCTCGAATTCGCCGTCGACGGCGACGACGAGCGCCTGCTGGTCACGCCACCTCACTTCCGCGCCCGCGACGTCACCCGGCCGGTCGACCTGATCGAGGAGGTCGCACGGATCGACGGCCTCGACCGCCTGCCCGCGACGCTTCCTCCGCGCAACGGCGCAACCGGTCGCCTCACGCACGCCCAAGGCCTGACGCGCCGCCTGGAGGATGCGCTGGGCGCCCGCGGCCTGTCGGAGATCGCCGGCTGGAGCTTCACGGACCCCGCCATTCTCGACCGCCTGCGCCTCGCGGCAGATGACCCGATGCGAAACGTCGTCGCGATCGAGAACCCGCTCTCGCAGTCGCTGTCGATCATGCGCCCGACGCTTCTCAGCTCGCTGCTCGACGCGGCGAAGCTCAACCTCGCTCGCGGCGCGCAGGCCTTGCAGATCTTCGAATCCGCCAGCGTGTACCGCGCCGCGGCGAGCCTCGCCGACGAGCACCACGGCCTCGGCATTCTGCTCGTCGGCGATTCTCGCGCGAGCTGGCGCTCGCGCGAGATCGCCTGCTCGGACTTCTATGCGGCGAAGGCGCTGCTCGAAGCCGTGATGGCGGTCGCCGGGGTGGCCTTCACGCTCAAGCGCGAGGAACGCGCGTTCCTGCACCCTGGCCGCGCGGCGTCGATCCACGTCGATGGCACGCGCCTAGGGATCATCGGCGAGCTCCACCCGCAGGTTGCCGCGAGCTGGGAGCTGCCGCAGACCGCGGTCTGGCTTCTGAACCTCGACGCGCTCGCTCCGCTCGCTCCGCAAACCGTGACCTACGCGTCCTTTGGCAGCTTCCCCGCGCTCCGCGAGGATCTCGCGATCGTCGTTGCCGCCGAGCGGCCGGCCGCAGAGGTGATCGCGACGGTGCGCGCCGCCGCCGGCCCCGAGCTCGAGTCGGTCGAGTTGTTCGACGTCTTCACGGGCGATCAGGTCGGGCCGGGTCGCGTCTCGCTCGCGCTGCACCTCGAGTTCCGCGCGGGCGATCGCACGCTGACCGCCCAGGAGGTGGCAGACCGCCGCCAGGCGATCGCCAAGGCACTGGCGAGCAACGTGGGGGGTGAGCTCCGTGCCTAGCGTCCTCGTCGCCGGCGCCTCCGGTTACGCGGGCGCCCTCGCCGCGCGACTGATCGACCGCCACCCGCAGTTCGAGCTCGCCGCGATCACCTCGCGCAGCGAGGCCGGGCGCCGGCATCGCGACGTCTACCCCCAGCATCGGGTGGACATGGTCATGGAGGAGCTCGATCTCGAGCGCCACGCGCAGGTAGACGCGGCGATCGTCGCCTACCCGCACGCCGCCGCGGCGCCGCTCGTCGCCGAGCTTCTCGGCCGTGGCGTACGGGTGATCGACCTCTCCGCCGACTTTCGCCTGCGCGACCTCGCAACCTACGAGCGCTGGTATGTCAAGCACCCGCACCCCGAGCTGATCGAGCGGGCGGTCTACGGCCTGACCGAGCTCTACCGCGATCAGATCGCGAGCGCGGACCTCGTCGCCTGTCCTGGCTGCTTCCCGACCGCAGCGATCCTCGCGCTTGCCCCGCTCGCCGCGGCGGAGCTGATCGCCGACGTCGTGATCGACGCCAAGACGGGCGTGTCCGGCGCGGGCCGCGAGCCGAGCGAAGACACGCATTTCGTCAGCGTCGACGAGAACATCCGCCCCTACCGCGTCGGGGCGCACCGCCACATGCCGGAGATCGACCAGGAGCTCGCGGCGCTCGGCGCGCCGATCACCGCCGCTTTCACCCCGCACCTCGCGCCGCTCGACCAGGGCGAGCTCCTGTCCTGCTACGTCACGACGACTCGCCCCGTCTCCCAGGCGGAGCTCGACCGCAGCTATGCGGACTTCTACCGGGGCGAGCGCTTCATCGAGCTCGTCGAGCATGCCCCCGGCGTGCGCGACGTACGCGAAACGAACGTCTGCGCGATCAACGCGCATGCCGACGAGCGCACCGGCAAGGCGTTCGTGTTCGCCGCGCTCGACAACCTCTGGAAGGGCACCTCCTCACAGGCCGTCGCGAACCTCAACCTGATGTTCGACTTCGACGAGGGGCTCGGGATCTCGTGAGCGTCTTCAGCTCACGCTGGGTCTCCTGCCCCAAGCGCGTGCTCGAGCTCGATCCGGTGGCGCTGCCGCTCGGCTTTCGCGCCGCCGGCGTTGCGGCGGGCCTGAAGCTCGACGGCCTCGATGTCGGAGTGCTCGTCTGCGATGCGCCGGCGACCGTGTCGGCGGCGCGCTTCACGACGAACGCGCGTGTCGGCGCGCCGGTGATCGTCTCTCGCGCCGCTGCTGTCGATCGCCTGCGCGCCGTCGTCGCGAACTCGGGCGGCTCGAACACGGGCGACGGGCAGCGCGGCATCGACACGGCGCGCGCGACGCAGGAGCTCGGCGCGCAACTGCTCGGTATCGAGCCGGCTCAGGTCGGTGTCGCCTCGACGGGCGTGATCGGCACCGAGCTCCCGCGCGGGCCGCTGCTCGCCGGCCTGGGCGCCGCGGTCGCCGCCCTCGGCGATGATGCGGAGGATTTCTCGCGGGCGATCCTCACGAGCGACCGCGGGCCGAAGCGTGCCTGCCTCGAGTTGCCGGGGGGTGTTCGCCTCGCCGGCCAGGCGAAGGGCGCGGGCATGATCTCGCCGCGCTACGCGACCACGTTCTGCTTCGTCGAGACCGACGCGCGGATCGACGCGTCGACGCTCGATCGCCTGACGGGCGATGCGGTCGATCGCTCGTTCAACCGGATCAGCGTCGATGGCCAGCTATCGACGAGCGACACGATCTTCGTGCTCGCCAGCGGAACGGGCGGCGAGGTCGCCCTCGAGGTGTTCGCGGCGGCGCTCGACGCGCTGATGCTCGCCCTCGCGCTGGCGATCGTCGCCGACGGCGAAGGAACCAAGCGGCTCGGGCGGATCATCGTGCGCGGCGAGCACGCTGAGCCGATGGCGCGCGCGGTCGCCAACTCACCGCTCGTGAAGACGGCGCTCTACGGCGGCGACCCGAACTTCGGGCGCGTCCTGCAGGCTGCCGGCATGGCCTACCCCTCGCACGACGGCTTTCCGGCCGACCTCGAGATCGAGGGCCGCTCGGTCGTGGCGGGCGGCGAGGCACTCGTGCACGACATCCGCGAGCTCGACGGGCTCGTCCAGGGCGCCGAGATCGAGTATCGCCTGACGCTGCCCGGTAGCGATGAAGCCGAGCTCTTCTTCTCCGATCTCTCACCCGACTACGTCCACTTCAACTCGGAGTACACGTCGTGAGCACTGAAGTCGCAACCCTCCTGGAAGCGCTCCCCTACATCCGCCAGTTCCATGGCACGACGGTCGTCATCAAGTACGGCGGCGCGGCGATGGACGACCCGCAGCTGCGCGAGGAGTTCGCGCGCGACGTCGTGCTGCTCAAGTACGTCGGGATCAACCCGGTCGTCGTCCACGGCGGCGGCCCGGACATCACCGCCTACATGAAGCGCCTCGACATGCCGGTCGAGTTCGTCGGCGGCCTGCGCGTCTCCGACAAGGCCACCGTCGAGATCGCGAAGATGGTCCTGATCGGCAAGCTCAACACCGACATCGTGCAGCGGATCGCTCGCCACGGGCAGCCGGCGATCGGGCTGTCCGGCGACGACGGCGGCCTGCTGCGCTGCTCGCGGCGCAGCGCGCCTGGGGGAGAGGACATCGGCTGGGTCGGGCAGATCGACGCCGTCGATCCCGGCGTGATCGTTCACGTCGCGACCGACTACATCCCGGTGCTCGCCGCGGTCGGCGCCGACGCTGAGGGCAACTCCTACAACGTGAACGCGGACGAGGCGGCGGCGGCGATCGCGGTCGCGCTGCGCGCCCTGAAGGCGATCTTCCTGACCGACGTGCGCGGCTGGCTCGCCGACCCCGCGGATCCCGAGAGCCTGATCCACCAGGCGAGCGTCGCGCAGGTCAAGGCGGCGCTGGGGCAGGTCGAAGGCGGCATGCGCCCGAAGCTCGAGGCCTGCGTGCAGGCGGTGGAGGGTGGCGTCGGCGGCGCGCAGATCATCGACGGGCGCCTCGCGCATTCGCTCTTGCTCGAGCTCTTCACCGACGCCGGCCGCGGCACCCAGGTGACCGCTTGAAGGCGGACGCCTACCTCACGTCCAACTACGCGCGCTTCCCCGTCGAGTTCGTCCGCGGCGAGGGCGCGCGCCTGTGGGACGCGGCCGGCGTTCAATACCTCGACTTCCTTTGTGGCATCTCGGTCTCGAGTGCCGGGCATTGCCATCCCGCCGTCGTCGCAGCGATCCGCGAGCAGGCGGGACGCCTAATCCACGTCGGCAACCTCTATTACACGCAGCCGATGGCGCGCCTCGCCGAGCGCCTCGCGGGCTCCTCGCTCGGCGGCAAGGTCTTCTTCACGAACTCTGGCACCGAGGCGGTCGAGGCGGCACTCAAGTGCGCGCGCAAGGCGCGCCCGAGCGGAAAGCTCGTGTCCGTGCACGGCGCCTTCCACGGGCGCACCTACGGCGCCCTTTCGGTGACCCCGCAGGAGTCCAAGCAGGCGGCCTTCGCGCCGCTGCTCGGCGGCGTCGAGAGCGTCCCGGCGACGATCGACGCGCTCGAGCGCGCGATCGACCCTTCGACCGCGGCGCTGATCCTCGAGCCGATCCAGGGCGAGACCGGCGTTCACGTCCTCCCCGACGAGCTGCTCGAAGCGGCGCGCGAGCTCTGCGACGCCGCCGGCGCCGCGCTCATCTTCGACGAGGTGCAGACGGGTCTCGGGCGCACCGGCACCGCCTGGGCCTACGAGCAGACGGGCGTCGTGCCCGACCTCCTGTGCACTGCCAAGGCGCTCGGTGACGGCCTCCCGATCGGCGCGCTGATCACCGGTGCGCGCCTCGCCGACACGTTCGAGCCGGGCGACCACGGCTCGACCTTCGCTGGTGGTCCCGTCATCTGTGCCGCCGCGAATGCGGTCCTCGACGTGCTGCTGGACGAGGCGCTGCTCGAGCGCGTGCGCGAGCTCGGCGAGCTCGTGCGCGAGCATCTCGCGCTCCTCGCGCACGTGCGGCAGGTGCGCGGGCGCGGATTGATGATCGCCTGCGATCTCGACGTGGACGCGCGAGCGGTCGTGCGGCGCCTGCTCGACGACGAGCAGCTCGTCGCCAATGCCACGGGGCCGGCGACCTTGCGCCTGCTGCCCCCGCTCGTAATCACGCGCGACGATGCGCTCGACGCGCTCGCGCGCATCGGGCGCGTCCTCGAGCGCGCCTAGCTCGCGACCGCCTCGAGCGCCTCGACGGGCTCGAAGTGCTCGATGTTCGGCTCGCCGTCGAAGTAACGCCCGATCAGCCCGCGCCACTGGTGAAAGAGCTGCGACTGGCGAAAGCCCACGTTGTGGTCCTCGAGCGTGTCCCACTCGACCAGCAGCAGGTAGTCGCGGCGGCGCTCGACGCCGCGCAGGATGCGTAGCGAGCGAAACCCGGGCGCGCCCGAGATGACGGTGCGCGCCTGCGCCATCGCCGTCTCGAAAGACTCCTCCTGGCCGGGAAGGATGTGGATGACTGCGCGTTCGAGGATCATCGGAGGCTCCGTTCGCTGAACTGCCATCCACTCTATTGCGCGCGCACGCGACGCTATCGGGACAAACCCGCAAAGAGGCCGCTGGAGAGCGCCAACCCCGGCGTGGCGCGCGCGTTTCCCGCCGCCGCCGAAGGCGGCCATAAACCCTTCCCCGGTAGTCTGATCGACCGGCATGAGTGAGCAGGCCTTCCCCCCGCGGACCGCGAGCTACGAAGCAGACCCGGAGCAGGTCGGACGCGTTCTGCTGCTGTATTCGGGCGGGCTCGACACAAGCGTGATGCTGCGCTGGATCGGCGAGCGTTACGGCGCCGAGGTCGTCACGCTGACGGTGAACCTCGGGCAGCCGGGCGAGGACTTCGAGGTGATCGAGGGCAAGGCGCGCCAGATCGGCGCGGTCGACTGCTACCTCGTCGATGCGCGCGAGGAGTTCGCCGGCGAGTACATCGCGCGGGCGATCAAGTGCAACGCGCTCTACGGCGGCGGCTACCCGCTGTTCACGGCGCTTGGCCGGCCGTTGATCGCAAAGCTCGCCGTCGACTACGCGCGGCGCGCCGGCTGCGACACGATCGCCCACGGCTGCACCGGCAAGGGCAACGATCAGGTTCGGATCGAGGCGACCGTCGCGACGCTCGCCCCCGAGCTGAAGGTGATCGCGCCGGTGCGCACGTGGGCGATGGGGCGAGACGAGGAGGTCGCGTATGCGCGCGAGCACGGGATTCCTGTGAAGGGCGGATCGGAGCACGCGCCCTACTCGATCGACGACAACCTCTGGGGGCGCTCGTCGGAGGGGCGCTGGATCGAGGACCTCAACCAGGCGCCGCAGGACGACGTCTTCCAGCTCGTCGCGCTGGCGCGGGACGCGCCCGATGAGCCGCAGCGGATCGAGCTCGAGTTCGAGCACGGGCTGCCGGTTGCGCTCGACGGCGAGCGGCTCGGGCTCGTCGCGCTGATCGAGCGCGTGGGGGAGATCGGCGCGCGCCACGGCGTCGGGATCGTCGACCACATCGAGGACCGCATCGTCGGCCTGAAGGTGCGCGACATCTACGAAGTGCCGGCGGCGACGATCATCCTCACCGCGCACCAGGAGCTCGAGAAGCTCGTCTGCACGATCCACCAAAACCAGTTCAAGCCCGGCCTCGACCGACAGTGGGCATACCTCGTCTACGCCGGGCTCTGGTGGGAGCCGCTGCGCTCCGACATCGACGCTTACGCGGACGCGGTCAACGTGCAGGCGAGCGGCACGATCGGCCTCGAGCTCTACAAGGGCACCGCGCGGGTGATCACGCGCAGCTCACCGAACGCGGTCTACGACCAGTCGCTCGCGAGCTTTGCGCAGTCGGGCGGACTGTTCTCGCAGACCGCCTCGCCCGGCTTCATCGAGCTGTGGTCGCTGCAGTCGCGGCTGGCCTGGCAGCTGCGCAACCGCGGCTGAGCCCGGTCGAGAACGACACCGCAGTCCCAGTATGTTTGTCTCGTCGCGTCGTAGCAAGCAGGACCTTGGGCCGGGCGGACAACAAGGCGAGGGGCGCCATGGCGCGTTCGCAAACAGCTTTCTCTGTGGTCCTGGCCGTACTCGCCGCGGTGCTGGTGTTGCCGGCCGCCGCCGGCGCTGCGACTTTGACGCTCGGGCCGGTGTTCGAAACGACGCTCAACCCGGGCCACGTCGCGCTTGTCGCGCTCGCGAACGGCGAAGTCGTCGCCGCGTGGCCGAAGCTCGTGGCGTCGACCGGCACCGACGCGAGTGCGATCGTGACCTCAGTGCAGTCGCCGTCCGGCGCTTGGTCCCCGCCGGTCGTTGCCGTCAGCGCACCGGGCCGCACGATTGTCGACGGCCCCGACCTCACTGCCGCGGGTAGCACGGCGGTTCTTGCGTGGGCCACCGAGCCGCTCGTCCGCTGCGGCGGGAACGCGAGCACGGCCTGCGGGCCGCGGCCGAGCTTCAAGTTGATGGCGGCGAAGCTCGCGAGCGGCGGATGGTCGCCGGCGGAGCAGATATATCGCGCGAGGGGGCTGGAGAGCCCGCTTTCGCTGGCCAGCACGAGCACCGGCGTCGCCGTCATCGAGTGGGGCTACTTCGACGCGAAGAGCGAGTTGAGCCGCCTGATGTACTCCGCGCTTGCGGGAACGTCGTGGACGCCTGCACGGACGCTCGTCAGCGATCGCTCGGGCGGCTCATCCGCTGGCGCTACGGAGAGCTCCGATGACGGCGGTCGATTCGTGCAATCTCCCGATGGCTCACAGCTGATCGTCGCCTGGCAACACGCTCGCGACTTGACGGCGGGACCGCGGCTGCTGGAACGGACCCTGCGTTACCGCCACGTTCTGTCGACAGGCTCGCTCGGCCCCGTTGCACAGGCGCACCTCTACGGTCCGGCGCCTCGTCGGACCTATTGGAGTGACGACGGCTACGCCGTCGCGATCGACGACGGCGGGAACATCACCGTCGCCTACGCATACGACACCAGCGCGGCGCACGTGCCGCCCGTCGAGCACTGGGACGCGGCTCTGATCGCCGCCGACGGGCGGGTCACGCACCAAACACTCGCGAGTACGCAGTTGAACGCAGTGGGTCTGGAAGCCGCGGACGTTGGCAGGCCGGTGATCTACGCGTCCGCCACGCACGTCGCTGCGCTGTGGAATTTCGGCAGCGAGGGTGTCGCCGATGCTGTGGCGCCGGTTGGTGGTGGCGCATTCGGCCCTCAGGCGATCGCCTTCCCGTACTGCACAGCGGGCGAGTGCGGCCTCATCCCGAGCGTCGCGCTTCCCGACGGCACCGTCGAGCTGTTCAATTACGACAACAACGCGAGCGGGCTCTACGTCGACACGCTGTCGGCCCAGGCGTCGGTCTGGACGTCGTCACTGATCGCGGTGAGTGGCGACGCGGCGGCACTTCAGGCGCAAGCCGAGGCGGCCGTGGCGCGACCCGACGGCTCGGTCGTGCTCGTACTGCTGAAGGAAGGCGCGCCGACGGCTGCGTTCTCGCTGCAGTCAGCGACGGTCGCCGCGAGCTGAGCGGCTCGGCCCGAGCGCGAGCAGCCCGTCGCACATAGCGGGATTCGCCCGGGCCACGTCTGGCCCGACGCCTACGATCCAAAGACCGATGGCCGAGCCGACCTGCGCCCACCTCCACGTCCACTCCGAGTACTCGCTGCTCGACGGAGCGTGCAAGATCCAGGGGCTCGTCGAGCGTGCCGCGAGCTTCGGGCAGCCGGCGCTCGGGCTCACCGACCACGGCGTGATGAACGGCGCCGTCGAGCTCTACAAGGCGTGCAAGAAGGCACAGATCAAGCCGATCGTCGGCTGCGAGGTCTACTTCGTCGATGACCACACCGCCGTCGCCCGGCCGGGGCAGCGGATCGAGCGCAACCACCTGACGCTGCTCGCAGCCAGCGATGAGGGCTACCGCAACCTGGTGAAGCTGTCGTCGACAGGCTTCCTCGAGGGCCTGCACCGCGGCCGTCCGACCGTCGACATGGCACAGATCGAGCGCTACGGCTCGGGGGTCATCGCGCTGACCGGTTGCCTTGCCTCGCGCCTGTGCGCGCGAATCGAAAGCGGCCAGATCGCCGAAGGCCGCGAGCACGTCGACCAGCTGATCGGCGCGCTCGGCTCCGAGAACGTCTACTTCGAGGTGCAGAAGAACGGCCTTGCCCTGCAGGATCGCTGCAACGAGGAGATCGTGAAGATGGCGCGCGAGCTTGGGCGCCCGCTCGTCGGCACCGGCGACGTCCACTATCTGCGCCGCGAGGACTACGACCACCACACGGCGCTGCTGTGCGTGCAGACGAAGAGCACGCTCGCGGCGCCAAAGTTGACCTTCGAGACCAACGAGTTCTATCTCAAGGATTCGGCTGCGATGGCGGCCGCCTTCGCGGAGTGGCCGGAGGCGATCGCGACGACGCTCGAGATCGCGGAGCGCTGCGAGGTATCGCTCGAGCTCGGCCGCCAGCTGATCCCCGCCTATCCGGTGCCGGAGGGCGAAACCGACGCGAGCTACCTGCGGCGGCTCGTCGAGGCCGGCCTGCGCGAGCGCTACGGCGACCCGCCGTCGGCCCAGGTGTTCGAGCGGATGGAGCTCGAGCTCGAGGTGATCGGCCGAATGGGCTTCAACTCCTACTTCCTGATCGTCTGGGACTTCGTGAACTTCGCGAAGAACAACGGCATCGCGGTCGGTCCGGGGCGCGGCTCGGCGGCAGGCTCGATCGTCTCCTACGCGCTGCGGATCACCGACGTCGACCCGCTCGCCTACGACCTGCTCTTCGAGCGCTTCCTCAACCCCGAGCGCGTCTCGATGCCGGACATCGACATCGACTTCTCGGTGCGCGGTCGCGAGCGCGTGATGCGTTACGTCGTCGATAAGTACGGCCGCGACTCGGTCGCGCAGATCGTGACCTTCGGCAAGATGTTCCCGCGCCAGGCGACACGCGATGCGGCGCGCGTCCTCGGCCACGACTACGCACAGGGCGACAGGCTCGCGAAGTTGATCCCCGATCCCCAGCAGGGCCGGCCGCCGAGCTTCGAGGACTGCCTCAAGCCGGGTGAGCCGTTGCGCGCGCTCTATGACATCGACGACACGGCGCGCCAGATCATCGACATGGCGCGAGGCCTCGAGGGCATCGTGCGCAACTCCTCGATCCATGCCGCGGCGGTCGTGATCGCGGACCGCCCGTTGACCGAGATCGTGCCGCTGCAGCTGGCCGATGCCGGCGTCGACGAGCGCGGTGAGCGCCAGTACCGAACCGTCACGCAGTTCTCGATGAAGCCGATCGAGGAGATCGGCCTGCTCAAGATGGATTTCCTCGGCCTGCGCAACCTCGACGTGATCGAGGATGCGCTCGACATCATTGAACGCTCGACCGGCGAGCGGCCGGACATGACCGGCCTGCGCCTCGATGATGCAAAGACCTACGAGATGCTCGCGCGAGGCGACTCGGTCGGCGTCTTCCAGATGGAGTCCGAGGGCATGCGCGAGGCCCTCAAGAAGGTCCGGCCTGACTGCTTCGAGGACCTCATCGCGCTCAACGCGCTCTACCGGCCCGGCGCGCTCGATCAGATTCCGACCTACGCGCGCGGCAAGCACGACCCCGCGTCGGTCGACTACCTGGACGCGCGCCTGCGGCCGATCCTCGCCTCGTCGATGGGCGTGATCCTCTACCAGGAGCAGGCGATGCAGATCGCCAAGGAGCTCGCCGGCTTCTCCGGCGGCAAGGCCGATGACCTGCGCAAGGCGATCGGCAAGAAGAACCGCGCGGCGATGGCAGCGCTCAAGCCCGACTTCGTCGCCGGTTGCCGCGCGAGCGGGACCGCCGAGAAGGTGATCGACTTCCTCTGGCTGACCAACGAGCGCTCGGCCGACTACTCGTTCAACCGCAGCCACGCAGCCTGCTACGGCCTGATCAGCTACCGGACGGCGTGGCTGAAGGCGAACTACCCGGCCGAGTACATGGCGGCGCTGATCTCCTCGGTGATGTCGACCAAGGACAAGGTGCCGTTCTTCGTCGCGCGCTGCGAGGACATGGGCATCGAGATCCTGCCGCCCGACGTCAACGTCTCAGACCACGAATTCCAGGTCGTCGACGGCAACATCCGTTTTGGCCTGGACGCCGTCAAGGGCGTCGGCTACCAGGCGGTCGAGGCGATCAAACGCGCGCGCGAGGACGGCGGTCCGTTCCGCTCACTATGGGACTTCACCGAGCGCGTCGACGCGCGCGCGGTGAACAAGAAGGCGATCGAGGCGCTGATCAAGTGCGGCGCGCTCGGGTCGACCGGGGCGACGCGCCGCGGCATGCTCACCGTGCTCGAGCAGGCGCAGGGCGCGGGCCAGCGCGCACAGCAGGACGCGCTGATCGGCCAGGCCTCGATCTTCGACCTGGGCGGCGGAGCCGGCGAGCCCGCGAGCGCGCCGGCCGCGCATCGGCCGCCGATCCCGGCCGTCGAGTTCGAGCAGCACGAGCTGCTTGTGGTCGAGAAGGAGGCGATCGGCCTGTTCATCTCGGCGCACCCGCTCAAGGCCGTGCGCGAGGCACTCCGCGCCGCCGTCGACTGCCCACTGGCGGAGGTCGCCGCGCGCCCCGACAAGGACAGCGTCACGATCGGGGGAATCGTCACGCAGGCGCGCAAGATCCGCACGCGCTCCGGCACCGACATGACCTTCGCGACGCTCGACGATCTCGAGGGCCAGGCCGAGCTGATCGTGTTCGAGACGGCGCTCGAGTCGCTCGGCCGCCCGCTCGAGGCGGACATGATCGTCCTCGTTCGCGGGCGCGTCGACCACAAGGACGGTGAAACGAGCGTCGTCGCGCAGTCGATCGAGCTCTTTCAGCCCGATCCGGAGGAGGTGGAGCGCGCCCGCGTCGCGGCGCGCGAAGCCGCGCGACCGAAGAAGCTCCACCTCGCGCTGAGCGGCGAACACGGCCGGGCCGAGCTCCTCTCAGACCTCAAGCACGTACTCGCCGCCTTCCCCGGCACCGCCGAGGTCGTCGTCGAGCTCGGCGAGACGCGGATCCGCCTCGGCGAGGGCTACCGCGTCGAGCCGAGCGTCAGCCTGCGCGCCGAGCTCGAGCAGCTGACCGGCGCCCCGGCGCGCCTCGTCGCCTAGCGGGCGCGGTCGCCGCCGCCGTTCGCGTTCGGGACGGCGCGGAAGTCGTCGTCCGGGCGAGGCGCCCGTGCAAGACTCTCGGCCGATGGCTCAAAGCACGACCGGAGAGATCATCGATGGGCTCTGGCGGTTTGAGGCGCTCCATCCTGAATGGACCGAGGACGAGGGCGGCGAGGATGGCTGGGAGCAGCAGGTTGCATGGTGGGCGCTCGCAACTTCCCGGGGCCTCGTCCTGATCGATCCCCTCGTCGATGACTGGGACACGCTCGATCGACTCGTGGCAGACCGGGGCGGATGCGCCGGGATCGTGCGCACCTGCCACTGGCACCAGCGGAGCATTCCCGACGCCGCGAACCGGTACAGCGCCGAGGTGTGGGCCAAGCCGCACAGCGAGGACGAGCGCGCGCTTTACGCGTT
The DNA here is from genome assembly GCA_003138355.1 of Solirubrobacterales bacterium. Taxonomy (GTDB): domain Bacteria; phylum Actinomycetota; class Thermoleophilia; order Solirubrobacterales; family Solirubrobacteraceae; genus Palsa-513. The sequence continues at coordinate 62,021 of PLFX01000042.1, read as the reverse complement.
TGACCGTTCAGTCGGTGAAGGGGACGAGCTCTTTGACGGACCGCGCGTCGTCGATGTCGAGCGAGCTGACGAGATCGCGTTATGGCTCCCGCGGCAGGCGGCGCTCGTCTTCGGTGACGCGATGATTCGAACGAGCGCCGGTGAGCTTCGCGTATGTCCGGAGTCATGGACGCAACCCGCGGGCGGCGCGGCAAGGCTCCGTGCGCTACTCCGTGCGCTCACGGAGCTCCCGGTCGAGCACGTCTTCGTGGCGCACGGTCCAGTCGTGCTCGGCGGCGGCGGCGAGTCGCTGCGAATTGCGACGAGCTGAGCGCCGTCGCGCGTGGTGGCGGGTCGTTGCTGCTGCGCGCGCGCACGCCGGCGGCGCTTACGCGTCGCCGGCGGGCACGTGCCTCTCCCGCATCTCGGCTCCCTGTCGGAGTCGCGCCTCCTCGGCCTTGAAGGCGTCGAAGGCGAGGAGCCAGGCAGCTTTCGCGTCGCACAGGATCGTTCGCCGCCGCTCGGCGGCAGCGAATGCCGCGGCCGCGCCCACCGCGTCGTGATCCGTGTACGTGAGTTGAGAGCTCGCCATCACCACTCCTGCGTGAGGGATACAACCACCGTGTTGCGCAGGCATTGGGTGACGTGCTTCCCCCATTACGCCCGTGTTGTCGCTCAGTTAGGAAGCTCGCGGGGCGCTAGCCCGCGATCAGGCCGCGGACGAGCGCGACCTCTGCGGCGGTCGGCCCGCTGCGATCCGGTCCGGGCGTCTCGAGCACGCATGGAAGCGCCCTGAAGCGCGGCTCGTTGACGAACGCGCGGGCGCCCTCGATCCCGAGCTCCCCGTCGCCGATGTTGGCGTGGCGGTCGCGGTTCGAGCCAAGGGGTGTCTGCGAGTCATTGAGATGCAGGGAGCCGATCCGCCCACGCCCAATCGCACGCTCGCACGCGTCGATCGTCGTGCGAAGCGCGTCTGGAGTGCGGATCTCGAAGCCGGAGGCCAGTAGGTGGCAGGAGTCGAGGCAGACGCCAAGCCGTTCGCCGTCGCCGCCGGCCTCGAGCAGGGCGGCGAGCTCATCGAACGAGCGCCCCAGGGTGCCCCCGGCGCCGGCCGTGTTCTCGAGATGCAGCGGGCAGCGCTCCGACGCCGCGAGCGCCTCGCGGAACAGTTCGCCGGCGCGCGCGATCGCCTCGCCGACGTGGCCGGTCTTGGCTGAGCCGGGATGTACGACCACGCAGGTTGCGCCAATCGAGTCACCGACGCACAGGGAGTGGGTAAGCGAGGCGAGCGACTTTGCCCGGATCTCAGGGTCGTCTGACGCGCAGTTGAGCAGGTAGACCGCGTGGATCATCACCGCGCCGATCTCGCTCGCAGCGAGATCCTCGCGAAACCGCGCGAGGGCCTCGTCTCCGTAGTGCGTCGGCCGCCACATGCGCGGCGACTGGTTGAAGATCTGGATTGCCTGCGCCCCGAGTGCGCTCCCGCGCTCGACAGCGCGCCAGACGCCGCCGGCGGGCGAGACGTGGGCGCCGATTAGCATCCGCGGATGGCCATGCGAGTTCGCTTCGCTCCTTCCCCGACCGGGGCGCTCCACATCGGCGGCGCCCGCACCGCCCTTTTCAACTGGCTGCTCGCGCGCAGCGCCGCCGGGCGCTTCGTGCTGCGGATCGAAGATACCGACAGCGAGCGCTCGACGGCCGAGAACGTAGAGCAGATCCTCGATGCGCTGCGCTGGCTGGAGCTCGACTGGGATGAGGGCCCGATCTTCCAGTCCCAGCGCGAGGATCGCCATCGTGCCGCGGTCGATCAGCTGCTCGCAGCGGGGCGCGCGTACCGCAGCGCGGCGACCGCCGAGCACGTCAAGGCATGGAAGGCCGAGCACGGGGACGACCGCGGCTTCCGCGGGCAGGACGAAGGCGCCGGCGCGGTCCGCCTGCGAGTCCCCGATGAGGGTGACACGGTCGTCGATGACCTCGTCGTCGGGACGGTGCGAACGCCGAATCGCTCGCTCGACGACCTCGTCATCGCGCGCGCCGATGGAACACCGCTCTACAACCTGGCGGTCGCGGTCGACGACCTCGACGCTCAGATCACACATGTGATTCGCGGCAACGACCACCTGACGAACACCGCGAAGCAGCTGCTGATCATCGAGGCGCTCGGCGCGAGCCCGCCGCGCTACGGGCACCTCCCGCTGCTGCACGGCCCGGACGGCAAGAAGCTCTCCAAGCGCCACGGCGCAGCCTCGGTCCAGGAGCTGCGCGAGGCCGGATACCTGCCGGCGGCGGTTCGCAACTACCTCGCCCTGCTCGGCTGGGGTGCAGGCGACGACGAGACGATCATCTCGACCGATGAGCTGATCGCGCGCTTCGACATCGCGGGCGTTCAGCGAAACCCGGCCCGCTTCGACGAGACGAAGCTGCGCTGGCTGAACGGCCGCTACATGCGGGCGCTCAGCGAGGACGAGCTCACCGCCGCGCTTGAGGCCTATTACGGCCGTGACGGGCTTGGCCCGGCCGCTGCGATCAGTGCCGACAAGCTCCAGACGCTCGCCGACTTCTGGCCGCTGTGCGGCCCGATCTTCGATGGCCCAGCGGACGATCCGAAAGCGCGCGAACGCTGGCTCGACGCGGCGGGGTTGTCGGTCTTACGCGATATCCGCGGAGTGCTCGCCGCGCTGCCCGATCCGTTCGACGTTAGATCAGTCGAGGCCGCGCTCACAGCGATCGTCGATCGGCGAGAGCTCAAGCCGGCGGCTGTCTACCAACCGCTGCGGGTGGCGCTGATGGGACGTGCCGTCTCACCCGGCATCTTCGAGACCGTCGCCGTCCTCGGGCGCGCGGAAGCGCTCGCCAGGATTGATCGCGCCCTGGGGTAAACGTTTCGGCCAAGGCTGCCGATGAAGGAGGTGATATCCGGGCGGTGGACGCCCAAACGAAGCTCGCGCATGGATGCGGGAGCTCCACCCCCGAGAGAACAGAGAGCAAGCGCGAATGGCAGCTAACGAGACGGTCGCGGTTCCGCGGACGGCGACCGAATCCCCAGTCCAACCGCTCGAAGAGCGGCAGGGCGAAGGCCATGGACGGCGCCTCACCGCGGCATTCGAGGCCCTCGAAGGCTTTCCGGCGCTGGCCGAGGCACGTAATCGTCTGCTCGCATTGGTGGGCAATCACCGGATTCCGCTCGCCGATGTCGTTGAGACCGTCGAGGCGGATATCGCGCTTGTTGTCGCCGTGCTGCGCTTCGCCAATGAGGCGCCCGGCCGCGGTGGCGCTCGGATCGAGAACATCCCGGACGCTGTCCGCGTCCTCAGCCCGGAAGCCGTACACCAGCTCGCCGAACGCATGCGTACGTTCGACTACTTTGAGCGCAGCGCAGTCTGGGAGGGCGCACCCGACCGCTTTCGCCTGCACGCGCTGGCCACGCGCGCGGCGGCCGAGCTGCTCGCGGTCGAGATCGGCTACCCCGACCGCGATCGCCTGATCGTCTCGGCGCTGCTCCACGACATCGGCAAGCTCGTCCTGATGCACGCCTATTCGGGCTACCCGGCGGCGGTTCATCGCGACGCGCGTACCCCGGAGGAGCGCGTGCAACGCGAACGTCGCGAGCTCGGCGTCGACCACGCGGTCGTGGGCGGCGTCCTCGCGCGGCGCTGGGGCCTGCCGAAGTCGCTCGCAAACGCGATCGAGCGCCATCACTCCGATGAGCTCGATGGCGATGCCGCTCTCGTCCGCCTCGCCGACATGCTCGCGCACTATGTGCACGACGATCCCGTCTCGCCGGCCGACATGTTGCGTGTCGCCCGAACCGCGGGTGTCGGGTCGACCGAGCTGCGCGCGGTTCTCTACGAGCTGCCCCAGTCTTCCGGCACCGGCCGCCGGCGCGTAGTCGAGGCATGCCCGCTGTCCGCGCGCGAGCGCGACGTCCTGCGCCTGCTCGCGGAGGGCAAGGTCTACAAGCAGATCGCCCAGGACCTCACGCTCTCGACCAGCACGGTGCGGACGCATCTGCACAACGTCTACGGCAAGCTTGGCGCCGTCGACCGCGCGCAGGCTGTCCTGATCGCCACCGAGCGCGGCTGGCTCTGAACTGACCGCCGTGCTCCGGGTGCGCTATGCGCCCCGGGCGACGGTCGCGTGCGCCGACGGCGCCGCGGGTAGCGCAGCGCCCGATCGATCACGCCCGAGTTGGTGTTCGCGGCCTCGCCGTGTCACATTTCGCGGCCGGCGTCATCAGCTTCGAACAGCGCGAGCTCTGACAGGCCAACCACCCCATCGGGGTCGCAGTAAGGTGGCGTGGCTTGCTCTCGATCACGACGAAGTCCCCGTATGCCGTGCAGGCGCTCATCGAGCTCGGGTTGAGCGGTGAGGGCGCGCCCGTTCCGATCGCGGAGCTCGCGCGCCGACGCCAGATACCGGTGCAGTTCCTCGAGCAGCTCTTCTCTGTGCTGCGCCGCGCCGGAATCCTGCGCTCATACCGCGGGGTGAAGGGTGGCTACGCGTTCGCGCGTGACCCGGCGGACATCAGCGTCCTCGACGTGGTCGAGCTGCTCGACGGCGCTCTCGGCGCCGAGGCGCGGGGTGTGTTCCTCGAGGCGGCGCAGGCAACGCGCGGAGTGCTCGCCGCGGTGACCCTGGCCGAGCTGATCGAGGGTGAGCAGCGCGAGAGCGGGCGCACGATGTACCACATCTGAAAGCGGGCGCCCGGTCGGGATGCTGAAATGGGGGTCGTGAAGCGCACGTTGCTGAGGCTCCTCGGGGGGAGCATCCTGATCGTGCTGCTCGCCACCGCAGCGTCGGCGACCACCTTCTTCGAGGACGTCGGGATCATCTCGGACGCGATCGGCCACGGCGTGCTGATCAAGCCGGCCTTCCTGGCACCGACGTACGCCGGGCAGCCCGTGACGATCCTGATCCTCGGCAGCGACACGCGGGCGCTTTCGCACATCGCCGTCGATCGCCTCGATCCCCGGCACTCCGACACGATTCTGCTCGCGCACCTCGACCCGCAGAGCGGCCAGACGACCCTGATGTCGATCCCGCGCGACCTGCAGGTCAGCTACTACGCCCACGGCGGCTTCTACCCGAACGTCAAGATCAATTCCGCCATCACCTACGGCGGCCCGACCAAGACGGTGCAGGTCGTCGAGCACCTGCTCGGGATCAAGATCAACGACCTGATCGTGATCGACTTCCAGGCGTTTGCGTTCCTGACTGATGGTCTTGGTTGCGTGTACATCGACGTCGACCACCTGTACTCGAACCCCGGCAACAACGGCTACTCGCAGATCTACATCCCGCCCGGGTACAGGCCGCTGTGCCAATACCAGGCGCTCAGCTACGTTCGCTACCGCCACGACGATTCGACCTACGCGCGCGATGCTCGCGAGCAGGACTACATCCGTGAGGCCAAGCAGCAGCTCGGTATTCGCACGAGCCTGCTGACGAACCCGAGCGAGCTCCAGGCCTTGCTGACCAGGGTGAGCTCGAACGGGGGCATCGAGACCAACATTCACGGGACCAACGCGGTCCTGCGGCTCGTCGAGATCGCGGAGGCCTCCGTCGCGAAGCCGGTGCGCCAGCTGCAGTTCCCCAACGACGGCTCGGTCGTCAGCGCGAGCGGCGCCAACCAGGTCGTACCCTCACAGTCACAGCTCCAGGCCCTCACGCAGGACTTCCTTTACGGGCGCAACGAGGTCTATCTCCCGCCGAAGAGCGCCGCGCCGGCCAAGGGTAGTCACCACCACCATCACCGCCACGCCGGAGTCAGCGCCGCCGCCGCGCTCGGGCTCGTCCCGGTGCCCACCTATGCGCTCGATGACGCGCGAGTGATGCAGGTCAGCGTGCCGTTCCCAGTCGAGATGCCGCGAGTGACCTCGCCTGCCGGGTTCTTCCCTGCCGCGGATGCCTTCTACCACTTCTCCTACAAGGTCCCGTGGGTCGCGACCTACGGCGGACTGAAATACCACGCCTATCGAATCACCTGGCAGGACGGCAGCGAGCTCGGCGCCTACTACGGAATCGACGGGATGGACTGGACGCACCCGCCGCTATTCGAGAACGCCAAGACCGACGTGATCGGCGGGCGCACCTACATGTTCGTGACCAACGGCGGTCACTGGCAGGACATCGGCTGGATCCAGGGCAAGGACCTCTACTGGGTGAGCAATACGCTCTTCGACAACATCTCAAACCCGGCAATGCTGCAGATCGCGGAGTCGGCGACGCCGGTCAGCTGAGTCCGACCCCGCTAGATTTGCGAGGGTGGGGCGAATCCCGATCGACATTACGGGGTGCATCGGCGATACGCGCCTGGTGAGACTCGCTCGGATCGGCGCGGGGAGCCTCGCCCCGAACGTCGAGCTCTACGGAAAGCTCGAGGCGGCGAACCCGGGTGGCAGCGTGAAGGACCGGATCGGGCTCGCGATGATCGAGGCGGCGGAGCGTGACGGGCTGATCGAGCCTGGGCGTACGACGATCGTCGAAGCGACGAGCGGCAACACCGGGATCGCGCTAGCGCTCGTCTGCGCGGCGAAGGGGTACGAGCTCATCGTGACACTGCCGCAAGGGATGAGTCGCGAACGAACTTCGCTGTTGCGCCAATACGGCGCGCGCGTCGAGATCGTCGAATCCTTGGGTGGCATGAGCGAGGCTGTCGATGCTGCGCGCGAGCTGGCGCGATCGGATGACGTCTATTTGCCCGACCAGTTCTCGAACCCGGCCAATCCGCAGATCCATCGCGAGACGACGGGCCCCGAGATCCTCGAGGCGCTCGACGGGCGCGTCGACGCGCTTGTCGCCGGCGTCGGTACCGGCGGCACGATCACCGGTGTCGGCGAGGTGCTGCGCTCGCGCAACTCCGGCTGCAAGATCGTGGCGGTGGAGCCGGCCGCCTCGGCGGTGCTGAGTGGCGGCAAGGCCGGTCCGCACCACATCCAGGGGATTGGCGCCGGCTTCGTTCCGGCGGTGCTGAATCGCGAGCTGATCGACGAGGTGATCGCGGTCGGCGATGATCGAGCGATGCAGGTTGCGCGCCTCGCAGCACAGCGCGAGGGGATCATCGCCGGGATCTCGAGCGGCGCTGCGCTCGCCGCCGCGCTGGAGCTCGGCGCACGGTCCGAGGCGGCCGGTTCGCGGATCGTCGTGATCCTGCCGGACTCGGGCGAGCGCTACATCTCGCTGCCGTTCTTCGCCGCGTAGCGAGCCGGCGCCGGCACGGCTGGTTTCGAACTTAGCACGAGCTTTCACTAGTGCCGACGAAGCCGGGGGCGCGTCAGAATGCTCGAAGATCTGTCGATGCTAAGTGCGCTGCTGACATTCGCACCGGTCGCGGTGCTGCTGACGATCACCCCCGGTGTCGCGACCGCACTTGTGATCCGCAATGCCGCGCGCGGCGGGCGCCGTCACGCGTTCCTCACCACCGCTGGCAATTCGATCGGGGTGCTCGCCTGGGGCTGCTTCGCGGCGGTTGGGATCGCGACCGTCGTCGCCGCGTCGACGGCGGCGTTTACAGCAGTCAAGCTGGTGGGCGCACTAGTCCTCGTCGTCATGGGCGTTCGATCGCTGCGTCTCGGACACCGCGACACCGAACCGACGCCCGAACGCCGGGCGCCACCGGCGATCTCCGATCGTGCGGCCGTACGTGATGGCCTCCTGACAAGCCTCTCCAATCCCAAGCTAACCAACTCGCCGCGCGACGCGAGCCACGCCTTTCGTGACCGCTCACATGGAAAGCGAGCGCCCGAATAGGACGGCGTCACGCGCCCCAACGCACGAAATGGGAGCAGTGTGCGGGCGGCTGAATAAGCTCGGTCGGTGAGGACTTTCAGGGAGGCGGCGCGCGTGCTGCGCCACAGCGACTACCGATGGCTGTGGGCGGGCCAGTCGACGAGCGCGGTCGGCGATTCGCTGGTCTTCGTCGCGCTTGCGCTCTTCATTACCGACCGCACCGGCAATCCGACTGACCTTGGCCTCGTCCTGGCTGCAGGAGCTACGCCGCTGATCGCGTTCCTGCTCCTCGGCGGCGTGTGGGCGGATCGCCTGCCACGTCATGTCGTGGTGATCGTGACCGACCTGATCTGTGCGGCGCTCCACGCGCTGCTCGCGACGTTGATCTTCACGAGCCAGGTCGAGATCTGGCAGATCGTCGTGATCATGGCGCTCTTCGGCACGGCGGAGGCGTTTTTCCGGCCCGCTGTCTCTGGCCTGGTGCCGCAGACCGTGCCGGAAGCCGATATTCAGCAGGCGAACGCGCTGATGGGCGTGTCGCGTAACGTCGCGACGTTCGCTGGACCGGCGCTTGCCACAGCGCTCATCTTGACCGCCGGCGCGGGCTGGGCGTTTGCGATCGATGCGGGCACTTTTCTTGTCAGCGCGGCCTGCCTCAGCCGAGTCCGTCCACGGCGGCGCGGCGCTGCAGGGTTGCCGGTCGGGCCGAGCCGGCGCAGCGTTCGGTCTGAGCTCCGCGCGGGCTACCTCGAGGTGCGATCGCGAGCCTGGATTTGGGTGACGCTGGTCGCGTTTGCTGTCGTCGATCTCGCCGCCATCGCGCCGCTGTTCGTGCTTGGACCGCTCGTCGCGCGCGAGCAATACGGACACACAGCCGTGTTCGGCATACGCGTGGCGATGATCGGGATCGGGACCATCGCTGGCTCGCTGATCGGGATCGGCTGGCGCCCCCGACACCCAATGCGCACGGCGGTTCTGCTGATCCTGTTGTGGCCGCCGTCGCTGATCCTCTTTGGCGCCGGAGTCACACTTTGGGCCGTCCTGCCCGCCGCAGTCCTAGGCGGCCTGGGCCTCGCCCTGTTCGACACCTGGTGGTCGACTGCGCTCGCCGAGCGAGTGCCGCCGGACCGGCTTTCGCGCGTCAGCTCCTACGACTGGGTAGTGTCGGCAGGCCTACTGCCCGCGGGGTACGCGGTCGCCGGACCGCTCGGCCACTGGCTAGGTGCCGCGCCGGTCCTGATCGGCGGCGCCGCACTCGCACTGGTGGCAACACTCGCGGCACTCATCCCGCGCGAGACGAGGATGCTCGAACGCGCGCCCCTAACCGAGCCTCACGCCCTCGAGGTATGCACCGGGGTATGCACGCAGTGAGCCTTCCGGGCATCCCTGGCACGCCTGACCCCAGCAAATCCGGCATTTCCCCACCGGCGCTGGGCCGTCATGGGCACGGCTGGGCCGGCCGCTACGCTTTGGCCAATGCCGGCTAGCAACCTGCTCACCCGCGTCGTGCGGGAGATCCGCCGCGACATCAAAGCCGCGCGCGAGCGCGATCCCGCGGCGCGCGGGGTCGGCGCCGTCGAGATGCTCGCTACCTGGCCTGGGATCCAGGCGCTGCTTGCGCACCGCGTAGCGCACGTGTTGCACGAGGCCGGAGTGCCGGTTCTACCCCGGGCGATCGCATACGGGGCGCGAACGGTGACCGGCATCGAGATCCATCCGGCAGCGCAGATCGGCGAGCGTCTGTTCATCGATCACGGAACGGGCGTCGTCATCGGCGAAACCGCTGAGATCGGCGACGACGTAACCCTCTACCAGGGCGTCACGCTCGGCGGTACCGGCTTCCAGATCGGCAAGCGCCACCCGACGATCGAAGGCTACGTCACGATTGGCTCGGGAGCGAAGCTGCTCGGTCCGATAACGATCGGCCACGGCGCGAAGATCGGTGCGAACAGCGTCGTCGTCGCGGACGTGCCGGCGAACGCAACGGTGGTCGGCGTCCCGGGTCATCCCGTGCGCGTCGATGGGCGGCGCGTCGAGGGTCCTGACGCCGACTGGATTCATCTTCCCGATCCGGTCGCCGACGCGATGCGCGCGCTCTCAGCGCGCGTCGCTGAGCTCGAGCGCCAGCTCAGCGAGCTCACCGGTCGGCCCGTCGACGACAAGCGCGAGGCCGCCACGGTCCATCCGCTCCGTCCCGTCCAAGGCCGCAACCCCGCCGGCGGCTAGATCGCGTCACAGGTGACGCCAGGAACCCAGCGAGCACTCACCCTCCGGCGCCGCACCGCAAGCAAACGCCAGCAAGATATTTGAGTTCACGCAAGCGCAAGCGGGCCTAGCGCGACACTCCGTGAACCTCAAATATCAGTAGTACACGCAGCGGCACCGGTGCCGCGGACGCACCTTGTATTCGCGCGACTGGCCCCGGTTCCACAGCCAGTGGTCGAGCACGCGCGGCGCGATGCCGTGGCGCTCCGCAAGCCTCTCGCACGCAACCAGCGCGCAGGCACGGATCTCCCGCTCCTCGCGCCCCGGCTCGAGGAGGCGCTCGGAGTCGATCCGCCATGCGAGCTCCTCACCGTATTCGAGGACCCCGTCGCAGCGCAGAACATGGGGAACGACGTTGTCGGCAAAGATCGTCAGGCGGTCGAGGTCGTCGAACTGCGCCACGCCGGCGAGCGCCAGGTCGGTGGGGAGGAGTTGCGCGCGCTTGTAGAACGGGCGATCGCGGAACAGCGGCATGCCGAGGACGGCTTGGCTGGCCAAGCGCTCGGCCGAGCCTGCAGCTGCGGCGATCCAGTCGAGCGCGCTGCGATTCCCGAGCGAGGCTCCCAGGTCGCGAAGTGCCTGGGCGTAAAGCGACATCAGCTCGTGCCCGGGCTGCTGATCGAGCACGCCGGCGATCGTCGGCGTGTCGATCCCACGCAGCTGCGCGTTTGTCCACGGCCCAGCGGCGCGAAAATGGTCTGTCAGCGAGGCGGCGACGGTGGCGTAGCCGGAGTGACCGGGGCGCTTGCGCAGTGTCGGAAACCAGCCCGACCCGAAGTTGATCGCATCGAGCGTGAGGAAGTACCGCGCGACATCCTCGGCCTCGCCGTCGAGGTAATGGAGCGTGCGATCGAGCGCCGGCACAGGCGCCGCGTCGAGCTCGAGGGCGGCATCCGGGACGATGCGTACCGAGCGCGCTCGCTCGGCGATCTCCGCGGCGCTCGCGCGCACCTCGTCAATGAGGCGCATGCGCGTGGCGGCAATGGACTAGGGCGGGCGTCGACGCGACGCGCGCGTGGTAGGCGCGGGAGCGGGGCGAGGCGGGGCCGCCGGTGCGGTCGAGCCGGTAGATATCCGCCATGGTCGCGAGCGTCGGGTGCAGGGCCATGCCGGTGAGGCTAGCCGCTTGCCCTTCTATGCTGGGAGAGTGGCCCAGTTGAGCATGTCCGATCCGCGCATCGAGGGGCTGCTCGACGGCCTGAACCCTGCGCAGCGCGAGGCCGTCACGTGGGGGGACGGGCCGCTCTTGATCCTTGCCGGCGCCGGCAGCGGCAAGACGCGCGTGCTCACGCACCGCATTGCCTGGCTGATCCAGACCGAGCGCGCGCGTCGCGACGAGCTTCTCGCGATCACCTTTACGAACAAGGCGGCGAGCGAGATGCGCTCGCGTGCGGAGATGCTGCTCGGGCATTCGGCCCGCGGCATGTGGGTCATGACCTTCCATTCCGCTTGCACGCGGATGCTGCGTGCCGAGGCCACGCGCCTGGGCTACACGCGCCAGTTCACGATCTATGACCAGGCGGACGCCCGGCGGCTCGTGAAGCACTCGTTGGACGCGGTCGACGCCGACCCGAAGCGCTTCAGCCCGGCAGCCGTCCACAGCCAGATCTCCGATGCGAAGAACCGGCTGCGCAACGCGGCCGAATACCGATCGATGGTCGGCTCCTACTTCGAGCAGACCGTGGCGGACGCCTATGAGGTTTATGAGCGCGAGCTAGTCCGCAACAACGCAATGGACTTCGACGACCTGCTGGTGCGGACGGTGAACCTGCTCGAGCTCTTTCCCGAGGTGCGCGAGCGCTATCAGCGCGTCTTCCGGCACATCCTCGTCGACGAGTACCAGGACACCAACCACGCGCAGTACATGCTGCTGCGCCTGCTCGCCGGCGAGCGGCGCAACATCGCCGTCGTCGGCGACGACGCACAGTCGATCTACGGCTTCCGCGGCGCCGACATTCGCAACATCCTCGACTTCGAGCGCGACTTCAAGGAGGCCCACATCGTCCGTCTCGAGCAGAACTACCGCTCGACGCAGACGATCCTGTCAGCCGCCAATGCCGTGATCGCACACAACCGCGATCAGATGCCGAAGGATCTGTGGACCGAGGTCGGGGAGGGGGATCCGATCAAGGTGCGCGTACTCGCCGACGAGCATGCGGAGGCGCGGTATGTCCTCGGCGAGATCGAGCGCCTCGTCGACGAGGGCGTCTCGCGCGCGGAGATCGCCGTCTTCTACCGCACGAATGCGCAGTCGCGCGTGCTCGAGGACGTGCTCGTTCGCGCCGAGGTGCCCTACCAGGTGATCGGTGGCACGAAGTTCTACGAGCGCGCCGAAATCAAGGACGCGATGGCCTATCTGACGCTGCTGGCAAACCCACAGGACCAGGTCAGCTTCACGCGGATTGCCAACAGCCCCCGGCGCGGCATCGGGCAGACGTCGCTCTCGCGCGTGCTCGCGCAGGCGGCGACGCTCGGGCAGCCCGTCTGGGAGGTGGCGGCTGGGGCGGAACGGGTACCGGGCTTGGGCAAGGCGGCAGTCACCGCGTTCGGGCGCTTCATGGACGTGATGGGCGAGTTGCGCGCGCTGGCGAGCGGCGGCGGTCCCGTGGCAGAGCTGCTCGAGACGACACTTCGGCGCAGCGGATACCTCGACTGGCTCGAGGCCGAGCGCACGTTCGAGGCGCAGGGTCGGATCGAGAACCTCGAGGAGCTGGTCGGCGTCGCGCGCGAGTTCGATGCGAGCGCGGAGCAGGGTGGGCTCGACGCGTTCCTCGAGCAGGTCGCGCTGGTCAGCGACGCCGACGCGCGCGTCGACGACCAGGGACTCGTCACGCTGATGACGCTGCACAATGCGAAAGGGCTCGAATACCCGATCGTCTTCATCATCGGCTGCGAGGAGGGCATCTTCCCCCACTCGCGATCGCTCGACGAGGGCTCGCTCGAGGAGGAGCGGCGCCTCTGCTACGTCGGGATAACGCGCGCGATGCGCGACCTGACGTTCAGCTACGCGCGGCGTCGTTCCCTCTTCGGGGTCGAGCACTACGGGCTTCGCAGCCGTTTCCTCGACGAGCTCCCGGTGGAGCTGGTCGACGCGGGCGATGAATTCGTCGCGCCCGCCTTTGGCGGCGCGTTCGCCGGCCGCGCGTCCGCTGTTTCGAGCGGTTCGAGTTGGGCGGCGGCAAGTGCCGGTGGCAGCGCGGCCGCTGCGCCGTCGGTGAGCTACCGGCTCGGCGACGACGTTCTGCATGCCGCCTTCGGCGAGGGCGTCGTAACGGGCGTAGAACCCGGCGGGATCGTCGTCGTGCGCTTCGCGCGCGACGGCTCGGAGCGCAAGCTGCTAGATAGCGCACCAATGGAGCGCCAATGAGCGTAGGCGAAGCAGTGATACCCCATGACGGGGCACAGGTCATCGACGGCCGCGCGGTCGCCGCGCGCGTGCGCGCGGAGGTGGCCGAGGGCGTCGCGGAGTTCGCGGCGCGGCACGGACGGCCCCCGGGGCTCGCCACGGTGCTCGTCGGCGAGGACCCGGCGAGCGCGATCTACGTTGCCGGCAAGCAGAAGGCGAGCGCGCAGGTCGGCATCCGCGGCTTTGATCACCGGCCGTCGGCGGACATCAGCCAGGACGAGCTCGCCGCGCTGGTCGGCGAGCTCAACGCGAACCCGGAGGTGAGCGGCATGATCGTGCAGCTGCCGCTCCCCAGCCACCTCGACGGGACCTACATCACGGGGCTGGTCGATGCGGCGAAGGACGTCGACGGGCTGACCGCGGTCTCGGCCGGGTTGCTTTCGCTCGGGCGCCCGGGGCTGGCGCCCTGCACGCCGGTCGGCGTGATCGAGCTCCTGCGCAGTGTCAACGCGGAGCTCGAAGGCGCCGAGGTGGTCGTCGTCGGACGCTCGAACCTCTTCGGCAAGCCGATGGCGCAGTTGCTGCTCGCGGAGAACGCGACCGTGACCGTCTGCCACTCGCGCACGCGCGACCTGCGCGAGGTATGCCTGCGAGCAGACATCCTGATCGCCGCCGTCGGCCGGGCGCAGATGGTCAAGGGCGATTGGGTCAAACCGGGCGCGATCGTGATCGACGTCGGGCAGACGCGGGGCGCGGACGGCAAGATCCTCGGCGACGTGGACTTCGAAGCGGCGCGCGAGCGCGCCGGAGCGATCACCCCGGTTCCGGGCGGCGTTGGGCCGATGACGATCGCGTGCCTGTTGCGCAACACGCTGAGCGCCGCGCGAGCGCAGGCAGGCGAATAGCGACCGAGGCAGGCGCGTTCCGGGCGCGTGCAACACTCCGCTGCGGGCATGGCTTGGACCAGGATCGTGGCAGTGCCGCTTGCGGCGCTCGCACTGGCGGCGTGCGGGACGGGCCAGGCCGCGCGGAACACGGCCGCCGGCGGCTGGCCGGCTCGCCATCCCGTGTGCCTGCGAGCTTCGCTGGCCGCGATCGCGCGCACGCTGCGCCTGCCTTCGAGCGCGATCAGCCACGACATATCAACCGGGCGTAACGCGATGCCCCAGTGCCTGTACCGCGTCCATCGCGCCGGCGGCCGAACCGTCGCGGTCCTCGCGAACGTCGAGGCCACCCGGGCCGCCTATTTCATCGTCCTGCGGACGATCGACGAGGCCGCGCAGACCTTCACTTACCCGCAGCGCGGCAGCCCGCCACCGGTCGCGGTCGCGCAACTCGGACTGGAAGCGAGCTGGTTCCCCGAGGAGCAGTGGCTGATCTCGACCGACGGCTATCGCGTGATCACGACGTCGATCGAGTGGTCCGGCGCTGACCAGGGGCAGAAGATCGCGCTCGCGCGGGCCGTGACCGCGCCGTACCTGCATACGCCGCACGGCAAGCGCGCGGAGCAGGTCGCTCAGGACTTCCCGTAGTACGGCGGTAGCTCAGTAGCCCGCCGGATGGCGCGCCGTATAGCCGGCGGTGTCGGCGAGCAACGGGCGCCAGCGGGGCCCCTGCTCGCCGTTGAGCTGACCGGCGGTGCTCGTGTCGAGGCGGATGCCGGCGATCTCGAGGAAGGCGTGGCCGGGACTCGTGTAGACGGTCAGCCAGCGACCGTGACCGCTCGCGCCGAACGCGTAGAACTCGCTGGAATCGAGCGGTGCGCTCAACAGGTCACCACCGTGCAGCGCGAACGAGACCGTGCCCGAGCAGTCGTATCCGCCGGCGAAGAAGCTGCCGTGACCGCCGCCGTACACGTATGGCATACCGACCAACCGGTTTGCCGCCCAGATCGCCTCCTGAACGCGGGCTGGAGCATC
Organism: Solirubrobacterales bacterium; assembly: GCA_003138355.1. Classification (GTDB taxonomy): domain Bacteria; phylum Actinomycetota; class Thermoleophilia; order Solirubrobacterales; family Solirubrobacteraceae; genus Palsa-513. Next base: position 46,784 of record PLFX01000042.1, on the reverse strand, counting down.
GCGCGGCGCCGCTGCGTAGCCGTCCGGCATGATCCGCGCGAACCTGCCGGGAACGATCCGCGTCTCGTCGGAGCGCAGCTGCCTCAGCCCCGCGCGCTTTGCCGCCGCGACCATGTGGAGCGCCTCGATCCGGCTGGTGCTCGACTCGGGCGTGCCCACCCGCTCCGGTCGCATCGCCGCAGCTTGGGCGATCGCCTCGGTGGCACGCTCGGACGGCGCGGGCGCGCTCGCGCGGTGCGCCATACCGACCACGCTGACGCTCGCCTGGCGGCGCTCGGTGGGGGCCTCAATTGCGATTCGCGCTGCCATGACGGGCTTCCAAGCCAACGCCATGTGCACTGGTTGAGCGCCCGTTCCGAGAATCTCGGAAGCGGCGAACGCTGCCAGAGCAGTGAGCGCGACCGCGGCGAACGGCGTCCGTTTCGGTCGTCCTAGTCGCAGGAGGTCGCGGACCGTAGCAGTGGGCTCCTGCTACAAACTGGTGAAAATCCTCCTTTGCAACAGCGCGTGCAGGATGTAACTCGGAGTTTCGAGCGCTGTAGCAGGGGGTACTAGCCGGCCTGCGCGGTGTCGGCGAGCGCGCCCGCGAGTCGGGCGGCGCGCTGCCGCCCCCAGGCCCCGCTCGTGGCGAACGCGATGACCGCGATCGCGGCACCGCAGCACGCGCACAGGATCCAGCCGGCGTGGGTTGCGAGCGCGAAGTGCGCTTGCGCGGACGTGTGCCGCGAGCCCGGCACCGCGGCGTTCGCCGCAATCAGACGCGCACCGGAGTGCGCGATCGAGCCCGTGATCGCAACTCCGAGCGCGCTCCCGATCTGCCGCGATGTTGCAGCGATCGCCCCGGCCGTGCCGGCCTGCTCGTTCGGCAATCCGCTGACCGCCGCGTTCGTGATCGGCGGGTTGACGAGCCCACCGCCCAGACCGATCAGCGCATAGCCGGCCGCCAGCACGCCGTAGCTCGTCGTCACAGTCATCGACGCGAGCAAGGCCGCGCCGGCCGCGAAGCAAACGCCGCCGGCGGTCATCGGCAGCCGCGCGCCACGCCAGCCGACGAGCCGCCCCGAAAGCGGCGCAGCGAACATGATCAGCAGGCTGGCAGGGAGGATCGCGAGTCCGGCACGCAGCGCCGAGTACCCGCGAGCATCCTGGAGGTAGAGCGTGTTCAAGAACAGAAAGCCGGCCGTCACGAGAAACGCGAACACGCCGACCAGCGCGGCTCCGGACAGCAGGGGGCTGCGGAAGAAGCGCAGATCGAGCAGTGGATCGCGCCGGCGCCGCTCCACCGCAACGAAGGCGACGAGGGAGCCCGCGGCGACGGCGAAGGCGGCGAGGATCGCTGGCGAGGTCCAGCCGTCCGCAGGTCCCTCGACGATCCCGAAGCAGAGCGCCCCCAGCAGCACGGCCGCCAGCAGCTGTCCGGCGGGATCGAGCCGCCGCGCCCGGGGCGCCCGCGACTCCGGGACGAAGCGAGTGGTTAGCCACCAGGCGACCGCGACGACCGGGAGATTCACCCAGAAGACCGCGCGCCAGCCAATCGAGTCGGTGAGCAACCCACCGAAGATCGGGCCAAAGGCGATGCTCGCGCCGAAGACAGCGCCCCAGACGCCGATCGCTCGCGCCCGCTCGCGTCGCTCGGTAAAGACGTTCGCGATGATCGAGAGCGAGTTCGGGTTGAGCATCGAACCGCCGATCGCCTGCAGCGCTCTGAAGGCGATCAGCGCCCCCAGAGTTGGCGCGAGGCTGCATGCGAGCGAGCCGGCGCCGAAGATGACGAGACCTGTCTTGAACACGCGCCGCCGGCCGAGTCGGTCACCGGTCGATCCGGACAGGATCAGCAGGCTCGCGATCACCACCACGTAGGCGTCAACCACCCATTGCAAGCCGTCGAGCTGCGCGTGGAAGTCATGCGCGATCGACGGCAACGCGACGTTCACGATCGTCGTGTCGAGGCTGACGATGAACAGGCTGAGGCTGCAGGTGAAGAGGATGGCGAGCCGCGCCCGCCTCGACTCGGACTCGCTGCGACGAGGCCCGGCCACGGGCGCCGTCAACCCGTTTGCCAACGCGGCGCGCGCTTCTCCGCGAACGCCGCCGCTCCCTCGCGCGCGTCGGGCGATGCGATGACACGCTCCCAGAGCAGTTGCTGTTCGGCGCACTCGGCCTTCGCCGTCCACGCGCGCTGGCGCGTCAACGCCTCCTTTGAGGTACGGACCGCGATCGGGCTGTTCGCAGCGATCACGCGGGCGAGCTCGAGGGCTGCTGTGAGCGCTTGGCCCGCCTCGACCAGCCGGTTCACGAGGCCCAGCTCGTGCAGGCGCGGCGCGGAGATCGGCTCGCCCGTGAGCGCGATCTCGGTCGCGATCGCCTCTGGGATCCGCCGCGGCAAGCGCACGAGCCCGCCGAAGGCCGCAATCAGACCGCGCTTGACCTCTGGGAGCGCGAAGCGCGAGTCGCGCGCCGCGACGACGAGGTCGCAAGCGAGCACGACCTCGAAGCCGCCGCCGAGCGCGAACCCCTCGACCGCGGCGATCAGCGGCTTGCGCGACCCGCGATCGACGATTCCGCCAAACCCGCGTCCAGGAACCACCGGCAGCTCGCCAGCCGAGAACGCCTTGAGGTCCATACCGGCGCTGAAGCCTGGGGGCGCGCCCGTGATGACGCCCGCGCTCAGGCTGGGATCCTCGTCGAGGCCGTCGAGCGCCGCCGCGAGCGCCCGCGCCATGGCGAGGTCGATCGCGTTGCGCGCCGCAGGCCGGTTGAGCGTGAGCACGAGCACCCGGTCCCGGCGCTCGACAAGGACGACCTGCTCGGCGACCTCGCTCACGGCCGGTCCAGGCTAGCAGCGGCGCGGCTGGGCCCACTACTAGTCTTGTCCGCGATGCACGTCGATCTACGCCGCCTGCGCCCGCCGGACCTCGTTGCGCTGTTCGCCGGCATGTTGCTCGTCGTCTCGCTGTTCCTCCCGTGGTACCAGTTCCCGGCCGGCTCGCGCGATGCCTTCAGCGCTCTGACGGTCTCCGAGCTGCCGGCAGCGCTCGCCGCGGTCCTCGCGTTCGCGCTGGTGGCCGTCACGGTCACCCAGCGCTCGCCTGCCCTACCCGTGGCGCTGGCGACCTTCACGACGGTCGTCGGCTTTGTTTCCGCGGCGGTGATCTTGGCCCGCACCGTGGCGCTTCCGGCTTCGGCGACGGGGCGCTGCTACGGGCTCTGGCTCGCGCTCGCCGGCGCGGTCCTGGTGACCGGCGCGGCGTTCCTCTCGTTGCGCGACGAGTCGCCGTTCTGGGGCGTCCCGGCAGGCGGATGATCGACCGCGACACAGTCCTTCACGTCGCGCGCCTTGCGCGCCTCGAGCTGAGCGAGGAGGAGGTCGCGCGCTTGACGATCGAGCTCGGCGCCGTGCTCGAGCACATCGAGACGATCAGCCGCCTCGACCTCGAAGGCGTGCCGCCGACGAGCCACGTGATCGACGTGACGGGCGCGCTGCGCGCCGACGAGCCCGAACCGTGCCTGCCCCGCGAGCGGGCGCTCGAGAGCGCGCCGGAGGTGCTCGACGACGGCTTCGCAGTCCCGAGCCCGCAGGCATGATGGATCTGGTCGAGTTGACCGCCGCGCAGGCGGCCGCCGCGATTGGCCGCGGAGACCTCGCGGCGCGCGAGCTGTTCGACTTCTACCGCGACCGCGCCGCCGCCGACGAGTTGAACGCGTTCACGTGGGTTGCGCAGGAGTCCCCCGAGGCGGGCGATGGGCCACTCGGAGGCGTCCCGCTCGCCGTCAAGGACCTCTTCTGCACCGCCGGCGTTCCGAGCCAGTCGGGCTCGCGGATTCTCGAGGGCTACCGGCCGCCGTACACGGCGACGGTCGTCGAGCGCCTAGCGCGCGCGGGCGCGCCACTGCTCGCCAAGACCAACCAGGACGAGTTCGCGATGGGCTCCTCGACCGAGAACTCCGGCTTCGGACCGACGCTCAATCCGTGGGATCGCACGCGCGTGCCGGGTGGGTCCTCGGGTGGCAGTGCGGCCGCCGTTGCCGCGGGGCTTGCGCCCTGGGCGATCGGCACGGACACGGGCGGCTCGATCCGCCAGCCCGCCGCACTGTGCGGGATCGTCGGGCTGAAGCCGACCTACGGCGCGGTCTCGCGCTACGGCATGATCGCGTTCGCCTCATCGCTCGACCAGGCTGGCCCGCTGACACGCGATGTGAGCGACGCGGCGCTGCTGCTCATGCAGATGGTCGGCGCCCGCGATCCCCGCGACGCGACCTCGCTCGACTACCCCGGGTCCGTGAGCCTGCCGGCGCGGACGGACCTGCACGGGATTCGCCTCGGTGTGCCGACCGAACTGTCGAGCGACGGGATCGAGCCGGGCGTGCTCGGCGCATTCGCGGCGAGCCTCGAGCTCGCACGCCAGCTCGGGGCGAGCGTCGAGACATGCCAGCTACCGCACGCTGCGCACGCGCTCGCCGCCTACTACGTCCTCGCGCCCGCGGAGGCATCATCGAACCTCGCACGCTTCGACGGGGTTCGCTACGGCTTGCGCGCTCAGGATGCGACCGACCTGCTCGACATGTACACGCGCACGCGCCACGACGGGTTCGGCGCGGAGGTCAAGCGCCGCATCATGCTCGGCACCTACGCGCTCTCGAGCGGCTATTACGAGGCCTACTACGGTCGTGCCCAGCGCGTTCGCACGCTGATCGCACGCGACTTCGCCGCCACATTCGAGCACTTCGACTTCGTCGTCACGCCGACCGCACCGGGCGTCGCCTTTGAGCTCGGCGCGAAGACCGCCGACCCCTACGCGATGTACCTGAACGACATCTGCACGGTCCCGGCATCGCTCGCCGGCATCCCGGCGATCTCGATCCCGAACGGCATGGCGGCCCCGCCGGGCGGTGGCAAGAGCCTTCCGGTCGGCCTCCAGCTGATCGGCCCGGCATTCAGTGAAGATCGCCTGCTCAGCGCCGCCTTCGCGCTCGAGCAGGCGCTCGGATTCGACGGGAGAGCGGCGCGTCGATGAGCGAGCTCGAAGCGGTCATCGGTCTCGAGATTCACACCCAGTTGAAGACGCGGACGAAGATGTTCTGCGGCTGCGAGCTGTCCTTCGGCGAGCCACCGAACACCCGCACCTGCCCCGTTTGCCTTGGCCTGCCAGGCGCGCTCCCGGTCGCGAACGCGCGCGCGATCCACTTCGCGTTGATGATCGGCCTCGCGCTCGGCTGCGAGGTCGCGCCGCGGTCGATCTTCCACCGCAAGAACTACTTCTATCCCGACCTGCCGAAGGGCTACCAGATCTCACAGTACGACGAGCCAATCTGTAGCGGCGGCGAGCTCGCGGGCGTGCGCCTGCACCGCGTGCACCTCGAGGAGGATGCGGCGAAGCTGATCCACGTGGGCGAGAGCGGGCGCATCCACGGCTCGCAGCGCTCGGTCGTCGATTTCAATCGCGGTGGCACCCCGCTCGTCGAGATCGTCACCGAGCCCGAGCTGCGCTCGCCCGGGCACGCGCGTGAATGGCTGACGCTGCTGCGCGCGACGCTGCGTAGCCTCGGGGTCAGTGACGTCAACATGGAAGAGGGCTCCTTGCGCGCCGATGCAAACGTGTCGCTGCGACCGGTGGGCACGAGCGTGCTCGGCACGAAGACCGAGCTGAAGAATATGAACTCGTTCCGCTTCATCGAACGCGGTATCGCGGCCGAGATCGAGCGCCAGCGCCAGATCATCGAGTCGGGCGGGGCTGTCGAGCAGGAGACGTTGCACTTCGATCCCTCGAGCGGGCGACTGAGCTCGCTGCGCTCGAAGGAGGAGGCGGAGGACTACCGCTACTTCCCCGAGCCCGACCTGATCCCGATCGCGACAACGGATGAGATGGTGTCGGCCGCGCGGGCCGACATCGGCGAGCTGCCGCTCGACCGCGCCAAGCGCTTCGAGGCCGATCTCGGCCTGAACGCGGACGGCGCGCGCAATCTCGCGTTTCGCGGGGAGCTTGGCGACTACTTCGAGCGCGTGCTCGGATCGACCGGGGCCGAGCATGCGGTCGCCGTGGCCAACTGGATCGGGCAGCTCGTGGCGCGGATCGGGGACGCGGACCCGGCCGACACCAATGTCACGCCGCAGGCCTTCGGCGCGCTCGTCATGCTCGTCGGCTCCCGCGCCGTGAGCGGTGCGGCGGCGCGCGAAGTGCTGGATGTGCTCGTGGCCGAGGGCGGCGATCCGCAGGCGATAATCGACGCCCGCGGTCTCGGATCGCTCTCGCGGAAGGACGGTGACCTCGCGACGATCGTCGCTCGGGCGATCGCGGCCGACCCGAGCGCGTCCGAGCGCGTAAGGGCGGGCAACGACAAGGCGATCGGTGCGCTCGTCGGCGCGGTGATGCGTGAGACGCGCGGCCGCGCCGATGGGGCAGAGGTCACGCGCCTGATTCACGAGCAGCTCGCCACGTGACGGCGCTCACGGCCGTCGCCGGCGGCAGCTCGCTCAGCGTGGCCAACGCCGGACGGTTGATCTTGGCCAGCGGGCCAACGACGGATCGGCCGGCCTCGCCGATCATTTCCCCATGGCAAGCGAGACACCCACATCGCGCTCGCGCTTCCTGCTGCTGCCCGAGCTCGGCGAGCCCGCGGCCGGGACAAAGCAGGCTGTCGTGCGGCGCTACAGCCTGACGCGTCTACCGGCCCCTCGCGTCGCTGCGCCGTCCAAGGCCGCGGAGCGTCGAGCGGGCTGAGCGCAGCCGGGAACGTCGTGGCATCGGCGTCCGGCGGAACGCCAGGCGGCGGTCCCCACCCGGGGCGTCGTGCACCAAACCGGCTTAGGCCGGCGCGGCGCGGCCTGCAATTCATTCTGAACCGCGTCTAACGCGCTACGCTCACGATATGAGCGAAGAGCACACAGAGCGCGCGGACTCCTGGATTCACAACCTCGGGCGCCACGCCCTGGCGGCGCTCGTCTTGCTGATCTGCGCGTTCCTGCTGCTGCACTTCCTGTTCGGCTTGATCGTGTTCGTTGCGACGGTTGTCGCGGTCATCGTGGCGATCATCGGCGCGATCTGGGCGATCCGCATCTTCTTTCACTAGATGACCTACCTGCTGATCTGCCTCGCGTCGGGCGTCCTCGGCGCGCTCGTCGCGCTGCGCAAAGGGTCATCGCCGCCACTCTGGTTCCTCGTCTCGGCGGTCATCCCGATCCTCGGTCCGGTCGCGGCACTGCTGTACCGCCGCGAGACGGAGGTCGCGCTGCGGCGCTGCCCCGGCTGCGGCACGCCGACGCGAATCTATGACGCCCTGTGCATGAATTGCGGCACTGAGCTCTCCTACCCCGAGGAGTTAGAGATCATCGAGCCGACAGCGGCGGTACGCGTACGCGCGAGGCTGTAGCCGGCTGTGAGCGAGCTCGACGTACTGGTCGAGGGCCTCGGCTTCCCCGAGTCGCCGCGCTGGCACGACGGGCGGCTCTGGCTGTGCAACTGGGGGCCGGGCGAGGTGCTCGCCGTGGCCCCGGACGGTCAGGCCGAGCTGATCGTCCGCCTCGAGCGACCATCGATGCCGCTCAGCATCGACTGGACGGCAGACGGTCGGCTGCTCGTCGTAGAGGGCCGCGCGCGGCTCTTGCGAGAACTCGAGCCGGACGGGCAGTTCGCGGTCCATGCCGATCTCACGGACTTCGGCGAGGCCCCGTTCAACGAGATTGTCGTCGACGCGACCGGCAACGCCTACGTGAACGGCGGTCCGGGAGCGATCGTGCTCGTACGCGCTGACGGCTCGGCCCTACGGGTCGCCGACGGCTTTGAATGGCCGAACGGGATGGTTCTGACGGATGCGGGGCGCACGCTCGTCGTCGCCGACTCGCACCTGTGTCAGCTCGTCGCCTTTGGAGTGAACCCCGACGGGACGCTCGGGGATCGCCGCGTCTTCGCCGAGCTCGCGCACGCTCCGGACGGCATCTGCGCCGACGCAGAGGGGGCGATCTGGGTCGCGAGCGTTCCCGGGGAGAGCTGCGTTCGCGTGTGCGAAGGTGGCGAGGTCCTCGACACGGTCTCCGTTGACCGGGGCTGCTTCGCGTGCATGCTGGGCGGCGCTGACCGACGCACGCTCTACATCACGGCCGCGGTCTGGCGCGGCATGGAAGCGGCCATGCGCGACGGGCCGGGCACCACCGGCCAGCTGCTGGCATGCCCGGGCCGCGCGGCGCCGCACGCCGGTCGGCCTTGAGCGAGGCCCGCGCTGCGGCGCCGCAACTCGTGGCCACCTTGCACACCGACCGCCGCCGGTTGTTCGCCTAGCGCCTGCCGCTATCCTCGACTGTCACGCCCGCGACCGCGGGCCAACGCGAACGAGTCGAAAGGAGGTAGCACGAATGCGCGCAGTGGATGCGTTGATGGAATGCCTTAAAGCTGAGGGTGTGGAAGTCGTATTCGGGCTGCCCGGCGGGGCGAACCTGCCGACCTACGACGCGTTCTACGACGCCGGCATCCGCCATGTGCTCGTGCGCCACGAGGCCGGTGGCGGCCATGCCGCCGAGGGGTACGCCAAGGCGACCGGCAAGGTGGGCGTCGCGGTCGCGACCTCCGGCCCCGGCGCGACGAACCTCGTCACGCCGATAACGGACGCCCTGATGGACTCGGTTCCGGTGGTCTTCCTCACCGGCCAGGTGCGTACGGAGCTGCTCGGCACGGACGGCTTTCAGGAGGCGGACACGATCGGCATCACGATGCCGATCGTCAAGCACTCCTACATGATTCAGCACCCGCTCGAGCTGCCGCGCGTGCTCCACGAGGCGTTTCACATCGCGCGCACAGGCCGTCCGGGGCCGGTGCTCGTCGACCTGCCGACGGACCTGTCGCGTGGCGAAATCCCGTATGAGCCGGTCACCGAGACCTCGCTGCCCGGCTACCAACCGACGATCGAGGGCAATCACAAGCAGATCCGCCAAGCCGCCAAGGCACTGGCGGCTGCGCGGCGGCCCGTGATCTATGCGGGCGGCGGGGTGATCAACGCGAATGCGGCGGCGGAGCTGACCGCCGTCGCTGATGCGGGTCACTTCCCGGTGACATGCACGCTGATGGGCCTCGGCGGCTTCCCCGCCTCGAGCCCACAGTGGCTCGGAATGCTCGGCATGCACGGGACGCGCACGGCGAACTACGCGATGGACGGCGCAGACCTCATCTGCGCCGTCGGCGCGCGCTTCGACGACCGGATCACCGGCAAGATCTCGGAGTTCGCGCCGCACGCGAAGTTCATCCACATTGACATCGACCCGGCCGAGATCTCGAAGAACGTTCCGGCCCATATCCCGATCGTCGGGGACGCCAAGCGAATCCTCGCCCGGCTGCTCGACGAGTACCGCGCGCTCGAGGCGGACCCGAGCCGGCTCGACGCCTGGTGGGCGCAGATCCAGCAGTGGCGCGAGGAGTTCCCGCTGCGCTACGCCGATTCCGCGGACAACGAGATAAAGCCCCAGTTCATGATCGAGGCGCTCCACGAGGCGACGGGCGGCGAAGCGATCGTCGTCTCAGACGTCGGCCAGCATCAGATGTGGACGGCCCAGTACTACGGATTCGAAAAGCCGCGGCGCTGGATCAACTCGGGTGGCCTCGGAACGATGGGCTTCGGCCTGCCGGCGGCGATGGGCGCGCAGGTTGGCTGCCCGGAGGACCTGGTCTGCGTGATCTCCGGCGACGGCTCGATCCAGATGAACATCCAGGAGCTCGCGACCTGCGCGCAGAACGAGATCCCGGTGAAGGTGTTCATCATGAACAACGGGTATCTCGGGATGGTCCGTCAGTGGCAGGAGCTGTTCTGGGACCGGCGCTACAGCCAAGTCGAGACGGGCCAGTTCCCCGACTTCGTCAAGCTCGCCGAGGCCTGCGGCTGCACTGGCTTGCGCTTCGAAGACAAGACGACACTGCTCGAGGACATGCGCCGCGCGATCGCGACGCCAGGGCCGGTGGTCGTCGACGTCCGCGTGACGCGCGAGGAGAACACCTACCCGATGATCGCGCCAGGCTCGCCGGCGCGCGAAATGGTGGGGTGATCGGCGATGGAGGCAGGAACCAACGCACCACTCAGCCTCGAGGAGCTCGACGCAGCGGTCGGTCTGCGGACCGGACGCACGCACGTTCTCTCGATCCTCGTCGAGAACCGTCCCGGTGTCCTGACGCGGATCGCGGGTCTGTTCGCGCGCCGTGGCTTCAACATCGAGACGCTCACCGTCGGGCCGACCGCTGACGAGAGCTTCTCGCGCGTGACGCTCACGGTCGACGGCGCCGTAGACCCGATCGACCAGGTCACCAAGCAATTGCACAAGCTGGTCAACGTCATCAAGATCCGCGACCTCGAGCCGGACACGACCGTGCAGCGCGAGCTCGCGCTGTTCAAGGTCGCAGCCGAGGGGGCCGCGCGCAGCGAGCTGCTCGAGCTCTGCGAGGTGTTCCGTGGCCGCGTGGTCGACTTCACCAAGCGCTCGGTCGTGCTCGAGGTGACTGGCGCGAAGCGCAAGATCGAGGCGTTCGAGCAAATCGTCCGCCCATACGGGCTGATCGAGATGATGCGCACCGGCGAAATTGCGATGTCGCGCGGACGCGCGGAAACCTAGAAGCCGCTGGTGGCAGTCGAGTCTGCAGTCGGCATCCCTGCGCCCTCGCCGGCGCTGGCGATGCCGCCGCAGGCTCGAGCACGCCTACGTTCGACGCTTGCCGCCGCGGTCCACCACAGCCGTCGGGGCGGTGAGCGCCTCGCGTCGGTCAGCTGGCGAGTCTGGGGGAGAGTCGATCCGAGCGCCGTCGTCTTCGCCTCACGCCGCGCCGGCGAGCCGTGGTTCTGCCTCGAGCAACCCGAGCGCGACGGCTCGGCACTGGCCGGTCTCGGAGCGGCGATCACGATCGAGGAACGGGGACCGAGCCGCTTCCAGCGCGCCGCGGCGCGCTGGCGGACGCTCGCCGCGAATGCCTGCGCGGAGCCGCCGCCGGGTCCGCCGGGCGCCGGACTGATCGCCGCCGGCGGCTTCGCCTTCGCCGACGATGGGGCGAGCGCGCTTCAGTGGTCGGCTTTTCCGGCGGCATCGCTCGTCGTGCCCGAGGTCGCGATTGCTCGCAGCGGCGACGAGCTCTGGTGCACGGTTACGGCGCTCGCGCGTCCGGGTGACAGCGCCGACCGGCTCGAGCGGCTGATCGAGGAGCGCCTCGCAGCGCTCGTCGAGCGACCCCTGCCGCTGCTCGACCCGCATCCGGCGCAGCGCGCGCTGATCGGTGGCGCCCTCGCGCCCGAGCACTACGAGGACGCGGTTGCCCGCGCGGTCGAGCTGATCGCGACGGGCAGGCTCGAGAAGATCGTGCTCGCACGCGAGGTGGAGGTACGAGCGCCGCGCGAGCACGACGTCGCCGCGGTGTTCGACGTCCTGCGGGGGGCCTTCGGCGGCTGCTACCTCTACGCGATCGGCCGCGGCGAGGCCACGTTTCTCGGCGCGAGCCCGGAGCTCCTGATCCGCGTTGACGGGCTTCGCGCGAGCACGCTCGCACTCGCCGGCTCGACCGGACGCAGCGCGGACGCCGGCCTCGACGAGCACCTTGGCGAGCGGCTGCTCCACTCCCAGAAGGAACGCCACGAGCACGCGGTCGTCGCCGAGCACATCGAGCGGGCGCTGCGCCGCCGCGCGCTCTGGGTCACGCGACCGAGCGAGCCGGAGGTGATCCGGATCGCGAACATCCAGCACCTCGCGACGCCGGTGCGCGCGCAGCTTGCCGAGCCGATTGGCGCGATCGAGCTCGCGGGCGTGCTCCACCCGACGCCCGCCGTCGGGGCCGAGCCGAACTCGGCGCTTGCGCTGATCCCGGCCCTCGAGGGGATCGATCGCGGCTGGTACGCGGGGGCCACCGGCTGGTGCGACGCGAACGGTGACGGTGAATTCTCGGTCGCGCTTCGCTGCGCGCTCGTCGAAGGTCGGCTCGCTCGCTGCTACGCAGGCGTCGGGGTCGTTGCCGGCTCCGATCCGGCGGCGGAGCTCGCTGAGACCGAGGTCAAGCTCGCAGCTCTGCTCCCGGTCCTGAGCTGACCGTGGAGCGCGCGTCAGCAGCGATCGCGGCCGAAAGCGCGCGTTGAAGGGCAAGGCCGGCAGCGCGTTCGGTGCGCACGTGCAACAGCCGTGAGGCGGCCGGCACCGGCGCGGCGGAGAGCACCGACCGCAGCGCGCTGAGCGAGTCGATCGCCGTGTAATCGATCGCGTAGGCGCGTGCCAGGGCCTCGAAGTCGAGGCCGGTCGGCGTCGCGACGTGCTCCTCGAAGACGTCGCTCGCGGATGCGATCGGAAGCAGATCGAAGATCGCCCCGCCACCGTTGTCGAGCAAGACGATGGTCAGTGCGAGCCGGAGCCGGCGTGCCGCGAGCAGCCCGCCGACGTCGTGGGCGAAGGCCACGTCGCCGATCAGCCCCCACGCGGGTCCGGCGGAGCCTGCCGCGACCCCGAACGCGCTCGAGATCGTCCCGTCAATCCCGTTGGCGCCCCGGTTGCACAACACGCGCGGGGGCGCCGCACGCGCCGGCCAGGCCGTCTCGATCAGACGCACGGGCATCGAGGAGGCGACGAACAGGGTCGCGTCGCCCGGCAGCTCGGCGCCCAGCAGGCGGGCGACGGCGAGCTCGCTGAGTGCCCCGCCGAGCGTCTGCTCGAGCAGCGCTGCCGCGGTCGCATCGGCCGCGCGCCATCCCTCGAGCCACGCCTGCGCGGCCGGGGGTGGTGGCTCGAGCGTGCCTGGATCGGCACGCAGCGACAGGTTCAGGCGCCCGTCCGGGTCTTGCCAGGCGCACGCGGGATCGATTGCGATCTGCTGCGCATCCTCGAGCCGCGACAACCAGCCGCGCAGCGGCTTCGACGTTGGCAGGTCGCCGACGCGGATCACGACCTCCGGTCGCTGCTCATCGGCGAAGGACCGGTCGCGCAGAAGGACGTCGTAATGCGCAACCGCGGCGGCACCCGAGCGCGCCCCTGAAAGTGGATCTGCCAGCAACGGGTATCGACACGCCTCCGCCAGCGCCGGCAGAGCAGTGAGTGGCTGATCCGAGCGTCCGGCGACGATCACCCCGCGAGCGCTACGGCTCACGACGGTTGCGAGATCTCCATGGACGGGCGGCGGTGGCTCGCGCACGAGCCAAGGCTCGCCGCCGGGGCGACCGCCCAACGGCTCGACGCCCCCCTGCGGTATCAGCGGCTCACGCAGCGGCCAGTTCAGGTGCACGGGACCCGGTCGCTCGGCGCAAGCCTCCGCGACGGCGCGGCAGGCGAGCGTCCGGACCCAGCGAATACGCGTCTCGTCGGCGTCGTGGTTACCGACCTCGAAGAACCAGCGCACCGCGCTCCCATAGAGCTTGAGCTGGTCGATCGTCTGGCCGGCGCCGACCTCGCGCAGCTCGGGGGGTCGGTCCGCGGTCAGGACGATCAGCGGGACCCGGGCCTCACTCGCCTCGATCACCGCCGGCGCGAGGTTGGCCGCAGCCGTACCCGAGGTGCAGGCGATTACAACCGGGCGCCCGCTCGCCTTCGCCAGGCCGAGCGCGAAGAAGCCCGCGCAGCGCTCATCCACGTGCGAATAGGCACGCAGCCCGTCGGCGCGCGCGAGCGCGAGCACGAGCGGGGCGCTGCGCGATCCGGGCGACGTACAGGCATCAGCGACGCCGCAGCGCACGAGCTCATCGACGAATGCCGCGATCAGATTGTGCGTGTCGGTCAAAATGCGCGCGTGTCCGAGACTGTCGTCCTGCTGCACGGCTTTGCCGGGACCGTCCGCCATTGGGACCGCGTCACGGCGCTTCTCGACCGCGAACGCTACTCACCGCTCGCGCTCGACCTCGGCCCCGATGCCCTGCGCCGGGTCGCAGACGCTGCGCCCGATCGCTTCATCCTGTGTGGCTACTCGATGGGCGGACGCGTGGCGCTTCAGATCGCGGCCGCGGCACCCGAGCGCGTGACGCGCCTCGTCCTCGTCTCGGCGACCGCCGGCATCGACGACCAGGCCGAGCGGCTCGCCGCCGACGAGCAGCTCGCCGGCGAGATCGAGCAGGGCACGATCGAGCAGTTCATCGAGCGCTGGCGCACCAGTCCGCTGTTCGCGGGCGATCCGGCAAGGGTCCACGAGGAGATTGCTTCCGACACGCGTCGCCTTGCTCCCGCGCAGCTTGCGGCGACGCTCCGCGCCCTCGGTCCCGGGCGTCTCGCGCCGCTGTGGGATCGCCTCGACACGCTCACGATGCCCGCGGTCGTGCTCGCCGGCGAGCGCGACCAACGCTATGTCGCGATCGCCGCAAGGCTTGCCGGCGCGCTCCCGCGCGCAGAGTGCGTGATCGTGCCTGGCGCCGGCCATCGCCTGGCGCTCGAAGCGCCTGAAGCGGTCGCGCACGCGATTGCAGCCTGAGCGGCGTCGGCTCAGCGCTGGCCCACGGGGATCGTCACCGACACCTCGAGGCCGCCGTCCGGACGCGGGCGGGCTCTGATCGTGGCGTCGTGAGCGCGGGCGATGGCGCTGGCGATCGAAAGCCCGAGGCCGACGCCGTCCGAGTCGTTGAGACGCTGCTTGGCGCGGGCGAAGGGCTCGAACAGGGTCGGGATCTGCTCGGCGGTGACGGTGGGGCCCGTGTTGTCGATCTCGAAGGTCGCGCCATCGACCTGCATCGTGCGGATTGCGATCCAGCCGTCCGGGTCGTTGTGGCGCACCGCGTTCTCGACCAGATTGGCGATCATGCGCTCGAGCAGCACCCGGTCGCCGCGCGTTGGCGCGGGCTCGAGCGTGGCTTCCACCTTGATGCGGCGCTGATCGATCGCGGCCTGCGCAGCATCGAGCGCGTCCTCGGCGGCAGTGGCGAGATCGATCGGCTCCTGGGCAGTGGGGCCCGCGTCACTGATCGCGAGCGTCAGCAGCGCTTCGACTGTGGCTTCGGCGCGCTCGACGGATCCCTGCACGCGGAGCGCCATCGCCTCCAGCTGGTCGGGTGTCCGTGCCGGCTTGGAAAGCGTGACTTCGATCGCCGTTCGCATCGCCGTCAGCGGGGTTCGCAACTCGTGGGCCGCGTTCGCCACGAAGCGCTTCTGGCTGGTGAAGGCGGCATCGAGGCGCTCGAGCATCACGTCGAAGGTGTCGGCCAGCTGCCTCAGCTCGTCGTCGGGACCCTTCAGCGCGAGGCGCTGGCCGAGCTGGAGCTCGGAGGCCCGCCGTGCGGCGTCGGTGATCGCCCGCACGGGTCGCAGCGCCCGCCCGGATGCAAGCCAGCCGAGACCGGTAGCGGCGATTGCCAAGATGAAGAGGCCGATCACTGAAGCGATCCGCAGCGCGGCCAGCGCGCTCCCGCGTGCCGCCGAGCCGCCGCCGATGATGTTGATCAGGTGGTTGCACCTGGCGTCCAGCACCGGGGTCGTGGGCAGCAGTGGTTTGCATCGTCCCAACAGCGTTAGCTGTGTCGAGGTGAGCGCTTTCTCGGGCGCCCTCGCCGCGGGCACGAGTACCGCTGCGGCGAGCGCGTACGTCAGCGCCAATAGCACGGCACCGGCGAGCAGAAACAGGACGGCGTAGAAGACTGCGAGCCGCGTGCGCATCCGGCGCGGCCACAGCCGCTGCGCCCTGGTGGACAGGGCGGTCATCGCATGCGGTAGCCGGCGCCGACGACCGTCTCGATCAGGTCGGGCTCCCCGAGCTTTCGCCGCAACCGCGTCAGCGTGACCACCACCGTGCGGGTGAACGGGTCGGCGTTCTCGTCCCACACGCGCTCGAGTAGCTCCTCGGCGCTGACGACCGTGCCGTCGGCCACGAGCAGGACCTCGAGCACACCTATCTCCTTACGCGTAAGCGAGAGCTCCAGCCCGGCCCGTGTGGCGCGCCGGGCAGCCCGATCGAGCTTCAAATCGCCCCTGACCAAGAGCGGCGGGCCCACCGGCGTGCGGCGGGCAAGAGCGTTCACGCGCGCGACCAGCTCCGCAAACGCGAACGGCTTGGGCAGGTAGTCGTCCGCGCCGAGGTTGAGGCCCTCGACGCGATCGCCGATCGCCGCGGCGGCGGTCAGCATCAGGATCCGCCCTTCCGCGCCGCGGCCGCGGAGCGTCGCGCAAACGGCGTCGCCGTGGACGCCCGGCAGGTCGCGGTCGAGGACGATCACGTCGTAGGGGTGGAGCAGACCCTTCTCGAGCGCAGTGGTCCCGTCATGGACCACGTCAGTCGCGATCCCGCGGTCGCGTAGTCCTTCGGCGATGTCGCGGGCGAGCTCCAGGTGATCTTCGACGACGAGGACGCGCACCGGAACATCGTGCCCCACGACGGGTCACAACGCTGTCACATGAGTGCTAGCGCGGGTGTAACCGCCAACCGACTACACCTCTCACCATGCCCACAATTACTAGAACACTTCCACTGGCCCTGACAGCAGTCGCAGCGGCTGCGCTGATCGCAGCCTGCGGATCGAGCTCGCCCACCGTGACCCGATCTGCCAGCCACCCGACCCAGCAGCATCTGCAGCAGGCGGTCGTCAGTTTCGGCGACTGCATGCGCTCCCACGGACTGGCCAACTTCCCCAACCCGACGACCGACCCCCACGGGTACAAGGTCGCGCTGGATCCAAGCACCACCGAGTCACCCGCGTTCCAGCCAGCGATGACGGCCTGCCAGCACCTGCTGCCGGGCGGAGGCCCGCACAACCAGACGGACCCGTACAGCCCGCAGCGCGACGCCGCGCTGCTCGCTTTTGCCCATTGCCTGCGCGCCCACGGGTTCTCGAACTTCCCCGACCCGAACGGCAGCGGTCAGATCACCCACCAGATGCTCGCCGCCGACGGCATCGACCTTCACAACACCGCGCTGCTTCAGGCCGCCGACACATGCACGAGCGTCACCCACGGGCTCCTCACCAGGGCCGACGTCGCCCAATTCGCGGCAGGACAGTAGGGGCCCGTCGCTCGCCGCCGCGCTCGACCGGTCCCTACACGCCGAGGCCCGGCGTGCGCGGCACCGTGATCGCCCCCTCGATGACCGGAAATGGCGAGGCCTCGCCGTCGAAGAGTTCGAGCGTCGCGAGGCCGCACGGGGGCAGCGGCGCGAGCGCGGCCGCGGCGTGTAGCGCCGCGGCGATACCCAGCGGTCCGTCGAAGGTTGAGGAGATGTAGGCCTCGGCGCCGCTCGCGCGTACGAGCGAGGCGGCCGCGAGCAGGCCCCCGATCCCCGCGGTACGCGAGATCTTCAACGAGATCGCGTCGGCGACGCGCGCGGTGAGCGCCCCCGCGAGGCTCGAGCTCTCGTCGAGCGCGATCCGCACCGGCACGCGCTGGCGCAACAGCGCCGTCTCCTCGAGGCCGCGAACCGGTTCCTCGACGAGCTCGAGCGCGAACCCGCCAATCGCGTCGAGCACGCTTGCCGCCTGCTCGGCGCTCCATGCGCCGTTGGCGTCGAGGCGCAGTGCGACCTCCGGTCCGATTGCGTCACGCACTGCGCGCACGCGTTCAAGGTCATCGCCGAGGCCGACCTTGAGCTTGATCGTGCGGTAACCGGCGCGAGCGGCGTCCCGGGCCGCGGCGACCGCCCCGTCGAGCGAGCTCAGTGCGACGGTCGCATTCACAGGCACGCCCCGTGCGGGCCGCTCGGCGAGGAGCTCGCAGACTGGTTTGCCGGCGCGCTTGCCGGCGAGATCCCAGAGCGCCATGTCGACCGCTGCGAGCGCTTGCGGCAAGTCGGCGACCGTCCGGCAGCGATCAAGGATTGTGCCGGGCGGGCCCGCGGGCTCGGACAGGGCCGGGGCGTAGGCACGAAGGGCGCGCTCGGCCTGCTCGATGCTGACGCCGTCGTAGCTCTCTAGCGGCGCCGCCTCGCCGCGGCCGGTCAGCCCGTCCTCGGCGCTGAGCGCGACTTCGATCACCTCGCGGGTGTGGAGCACCCCGTGCGCGGTTTCCTGCGGCTCGCGGAAGCGGTACCGGACGCGCGCGAGCTCGAGTTGCATCAGCTCGCGAGCACTCCGGCGCTCAGCAGTAGGCAATAGCTGAGGGCGAGCAGCCCGGTCTTGGCTAGCGCGCCGTTGAGCGATGGTCCGTCGGAGTGTGTCAGGACGGTACGAGCGATTACGGTCGCGAGCGGCACATCCAGGAGGGTCAGGGCCAGCCACGGCGAAAGCGGCCCCCACAGCCATGTGATCAACCCGGAGCCGAAGGCGAGCACGAGCATCGCGACGAACATCACGCGCGTTCGCGTCCGTCCAAGGCGAACGGCGAGCGTGTGCTTGCGCGCGCGCCGGTCGGTTTCGAGGTCGCGCACGTTGTTCACGACGAGGATCGCTGCGATCAACAGCCCGACCGGAATCGCGAGCATGAACGGCTCCCACGGGAGATCCTTGCGCTGCACGTAGTACGAGCCCGCGACGGCGACGATCCCGAAGAAGAGGAACACGAACACCTCGCCAAGGCCCTCGTAGCCGTATGGGCGCGGACCGCCCGTGTACAAAACGCCGGCGAGGATCGACGCCGCGCCGATAGCGAGCAGCCACCACCCGGCGACCGCGATCAGGTAGGCGCCGCAGAGCACCGCCAAGCCAAAGGTCAGGTAGGTCGCGACTAGTACCTGGCGCGGCGGCACGAGGCCGCCGGCGGTCACCCGAACCGGACCAAGCCTGTCCTCCGTGTCGGCGCCGCGGTGGGCGTCGGAATAGTCGTTCGAGAGATTCGTGCCGATCTGGATGAAGAGCGCCCCGAACAGCGCTGCGACGAACGCCAGCGCGTGGAGGCGCCCGACGTGGATCGCAAGCGCCGTCCCTACGAGTACCGGGGCGACCGCGGCCGGCAACGTACGCGGCCGCGCCGCCATCAGCCAGATCCTCACGGGCGGCGCGGGAAGCTCGAGAAGTCAGCCGGCCGGCGCTCGGTGAAGGCGCTGCGACCTTCGCGCGCCTCCTCGCTGGCGTAGAAGAGGAGGTTTGCATCGTGCGCGAGCTGCTGGATCCCGGCGAGCCCGTCCTCGCTCGCGTTGAAGCTCGCCTTGAGCAGGCGGAGCGCGAACGGGGAGAGCGCAAGCATCTCGCGGCAAACAGCGACCGTCTCGTCCTCGAGGTGCGCGAGCGGAACGACCGCGTTGACGAGGCCCATGTCGAGTGCCTGCTTGGCGTCGTACTGGCGGCAGAGGAACCAGATCTCCTTCGCCCGCTTCTGGCCGACCTGCGCGGCGAGGATGCTCGCGCCGTAGCCGCCGTCGAAGGAGCCGACCCGCGGCCCGCTCTGCCCGAAGCGTGCGTTGTCGGCGGCGATCGTCAGGTCGCAGACGACGTGCAGGACGTTCCCGCCGCCGATCGCGTAGCCGGCAACCATCGCAACGACCGGCTTCGGCGTACGCCGGATCTGAACGTGCAGGTCGGTGATGTGGAAGCGTCCGGGCGCGCTACCCGACGGGTCCTCCATGTAGCCGCTCTCGCCGCGCACCTTCTGGTCGCCGCCGGCGCAGAACGCATCGGACCCCTCGCCCGTGAGGATGATCACGCCGACCTGGAGGTCCTCGCGCGCCTTCGTGAACGCTTCCGAAAGCTCGACCACGGTCTGCGGGCGGAACGCGTTGCGCACCTCTGGCCGGCTGATCGTGATCTTTGCGATCCGCGGCGGACCTTCCGCCGACCGCTCGTAGCGGATGTCCGTGTAATCCCCCGCGGGCTCCCAGGCGACAGGCATCGTCGCTCGCAAGGCTAGCGGCTGCGGGGCGGGGCTACGGCTTCGAGCGGCAGCGCCGGTGCCGGCGCTTGGTCGGGGTAGGGTGCGCGTTGTGAGCGGTGTCTGGCCGGTGGCAGAGCGCGCGGAGCAAGGTATCGCGATCGAGACGCCGGCTGCGTCGCTGAGCTACCGCGAGCTCGCGAGCCGTAGCCGCGCCGCGGCGCGTGAGCTCGGCGTGAAACCGCGCGAGCGGGTTGCGATCGCGCTTGCGCCGGGCGTTGAGTTCGCGGTGGCGCTCCACGCGTGCTTCGCCGCGGGCGCCGTCGCCGTTCCGATCGATCTACGAGAGCCGCGCGAGCGCTGGCCGGCGGCCGCCGTCACGATCGACCAACCGCTCGCGCAATCCGGGCCCGAGACGGGTCCGGTCGCGCTCGATCTCGACGACGTGGCGGCGGTGATCAGAACGTCGGGCAGCACCGGCGCCCCGCGTGAGGTCCCGCTCACCTTCGGCAACTTCGTCTGGAGCGCGCTTGGGTCGGCCGTCGCGCTCGGGCTCGACCCGCGGGAGCGTTGGCTGTGCACGCTGCCGCTCAGCCACGTCGGCGGCCTCTCGATTCTGGTGCGCAGCTGGCTCTACCAAACGACCGCGCTCGTGCACGAGCGCTTCGAGGCGCGGGCGGCGATTGCGGCGCTGATGGAGCGTGAGGTCACGCTCGTGTCGGTCGTGCCGACGACGCTCGCGCGGCTCCTCGACGCGGGACTCGAACACCCGCCGCGTCTGCGTTGCGCGCTGCTCGGTGGCGGACCGGTCCCGGCGGCGCTGATCGAACGCGCGCGAGCCGCGGGCGTGCCTGTGAGCAAGACCTACGGGCTGACCGAGGCGTGCTCGCAGGTTGCAAGCCAGGCGCCAGGGGGCGCGCAGCGCGGCGCGCCGCCGCTCTTCTGCACGCGCGTCGGGCTCGCGCCCGACGGCGAGATCCTCGTCACGGGACCGACCATCTCACCGGCATTGAACCAGCCGCTTCACACCGGAGACGTCGGGGAGATCGACGCGGACGGGGCCTTGGAGGTGATCGGCCGCAAGGCCGATCACATCATCTCGGGCGGGGACAACGTCGCGCCGAGCCAGGTGGAGGCGGTGCTGGAGGCGCACCCGGCGGTCGTCGAGGCGGGGGTGTACGGCGTCTCGGACCCGGAGTGGGGTGAGGCGGTGTGGGCGGCGGTGGTACTGCGATCGCCGGCCAGCGAGAGCGAGCTGCGCGGGCACGCCGCGGAGCGCCTCGCGCGCTACGCCGTGCCCAAGCGAATCCGCTTTGTCGCCGCGCTGCCTCGGACCGCGTCGGGGAAGCTGCGAAGAAGCGATCTCGCGGATCTATGATCCCGCGCGTGCGCCGCAGCGCGATCCCGATCGTCGCCCTCTGCCTGCTTTCCGCGGCGCCCGCAATCGCCTCGGGGGGACACAACCGCGTTGTCGGCAACTGTCGCCAGTCGCAGGTCAAGCCCAAGGAGATCATCCTCGCGTGCGCCGACGTGAACCTCTACGTGGACAAGATCAAGTGGCAGAGCTTCGGGGCGAGGACCGCGACCGGTAGCGGCACCTATGTCGAGAACACGTGCACGCCGAACTGCGCCGCCGGCAAGTACAAGAGCTACGCGGTCAGCCTGACGCTGAGTAACGCGAAGCCGTGCTTTGACAGGCAGAACGACTACCGCAAGATGGCGGTCACGTTCACCGCCGCGGCGCCGCCGCCCGGGCGCAAGAGCGTCAGCGAGCAACTCTTCTGCCCCGTTGGCTGAGCCGGCTCCGGACGACCAGCGGCGTGCGTTGCTCGAACGCTGGGATCACGTCTCGGCCGGTTGGGCCAAGCATGCCGACTGGGTCCGTGACTCGAGCGCGCCACTGGCCCACTGGCTCGTCGACGCGCTCGCGCTCCAGCCGGGTGAGACCGTGCTCGAGCTCGCGGCCGGTCCCGGGGACACGGGCTTTCTCGCGGCCGAGCTCGTGCAGCCCGGCGGGCGGCTGATCTCGAGCGACCAGTCCGAGGCGATGGTCGAGATCGCCAGGGCGCGGGCGGCGAAGCTCGGTCTCCGCAACGTCGAGCACCAGGTGATCAACGCCGAGTCGATCGACCTGCCCGTCGCCAGCGTCGACGCCGTGATCTGCCGCTGGGGACTGATGCTGTT
Organism: Solirubrobacterales bacterium; assembly: GCA_003138355.1. Taxonomy (GTDB): domain Bacteria; phylum Actinomycetota; class Thermoleophilia; order Solirubrobacterales; family Solirubrobacteraceae; genus Palsa-513. The sequence goes on along the minus strand of PLFX01000042.1, from coordinate 24,961 downwards.
CGTGGATCCCGCCGCAGCGCTCGCGGAGATGCGGCGCGTGCTCAAGCCGGGCGGCCGGGTCGCGCTGGCGGTCTGGGCCTCGCATAAGCGCAACCAGTGGTTCGTCGTGCCCACTCAGGCGGCGATCAGGCGGGGCCTCGCGCCCGCGCCCAACGAGGAAGAGCCGGGGCCCTTTGCCCTCGAGGATCCGGCACGACTCACGGCACTGTTCGAGGGGGCCGGTTTCGTCGAGGTGGAGATCGACGAGGTGGAGATCGACGAGGGCGCGGCAACGTTCGAAGAGTTCTGGGAGCGCCGGCTTGACATGTCGCTGATGGGGGAGGCTGTTCGCGCCGCGCCAACGGACGTGCAGCGCGCGCTCGCAGATGAGGTGCGCCGGCAGCTGCGCGACTTCACGGGTGTCAGCCTCGCTGCGCTAGCGGGCTGAAGCGCGCGCCCGCTGGGACCAACCACACCCCAAACAGATAGCCTGCGGGCCATGATCTACGACGAGGACGCAGACCTTTCGCAGCTCGATGGCAAGACCGTTGCGATCATCGGTTACGGCTCGCAGGGCCATGCTCACGCGCTCAACCTCCGCGACTCGGGCGTAAGCGTGATCGTCGGGCTGCGCGAGCAATCGAGCTCGGTCGCCACGGCGCGTGAGGCCGGGCTCGAGGTGCTCCCGGTGATCGACGCGGCAAGCCAGGGCGACATCGTGATGATGCTCGTACCGGACGAGCTGCACCGCCAGGTTTGGGAGAGCGAGGTCCGCGACGGGGTCGCCGAGGGCAACATGCTCCTCTTCGGACACGGGTTCTCGATCCATTACGGCGAGGTCGAGCCACCGTCCGGCGTCGACGTCGCGCTGATTGCGCCGAAGGGACCCGGGCACCTGGTGCGCCGCCAGTTCGTCGATGGCTCAGGTGTGCCGGCACTGATCGCGATCCAGCAGGACGCGACGGGGAATGCGCGCGCGCTCGCCCTCGCTTACGCGAAGGGCATTGGTGGGACGCGTGCGGGCGTGATCGAGACGACGTTCAAGGACGAGACCGAGACGGACCTGTTCGGTGAGCAGGCCGTGCTGTGCGGCGGTGCAAGCGAGCTCGTGCAGGCCGGGTTCGAGACGCTCGTCGCCGCCGGCTACGACCCGGAGATGGCTTACTTCGAGTGTCTGCACGAGCTGAAGCTGATCGTTGACCTGATGTACGAGAAGGGGCTTGCGGGGATGCGCTTCTCGATCTCGAATACCGCGGAGTACGGGGACTACACCCGCGGAACGCGGGTCATCACGGCCGACACCCGCGAGAACATGCGCAAGATCCTCGCTGAGATCCAGTCGGGCGACTTCGCGCGTGAGTGGATCGCCGAGAACCGCGCGGGGCAGGAGAACTTCAAGCGCATGCGAGCCGAGCAGGCCGGCACGCAGATCGAGGCGATCGGCAAGGGGCTGCGCTCGCACATGGACTGGATCAAGCCGGAGTTCTGAGAGGGCGCGTGCTGGCGTACGTGTTCTGGCACCGCCCGCACGCGGGCGCGGCGCCGGAGCCATACGAAGCGGCCTGCGCGGGATTCCACCGCTCGCTCGCCGCGCACCCACCGGGCGGCTTCGGCGCCTCGGCCTGCCTGCGCGCTCAGGAGCTGCCCTGGCTCGGCGATGGCGGGCCCGGGTATGAGGACTGGTATCTCGTCGAGGACTACGCCGCACTCGGCGTCCTGAACGAGGCTGCGGTCGCGCGTGGGCACCAGACGCGCCACGACGCGGCCGCGCGCCTGATGGCGGAAGGCACGGGGGCCGTCTACCGGCTGATCGACGGCTTCCCACGCTTCGATCTCGTGGGAGTCGCGGTCTGGGTCACCCCGGCGCCAGGGAAGTTCGAACTTGCCTTCGAGGACCTTCTGGTCGACGGCGTGGAGGCGGGGGAGGCGTCCCTTTGGCGGCGTCAACTTGCACTGGGGCCGGCGGCCGAGCTATGCGTGCTCGCGAGCGAGCTTCTGGACGGAGTACGTCCAACGCGGCTCCCGGTTGGTTGGACGGCAGAGGTCGACGCGCGCACCTCGCTTTGACGGTCTGGCCCGCCGTTTAGGCACTCCGCTCCCGGCCGGACACTCCGCTAGACTCACGGGACCGTCACAACTGGCGTACTGGGTGGAATCGACCACCGTGAAGTGACGGGTAGCGAAGCGCCGCGCGCCTGGGCACCTCTGCACTTTCGAGCTAAGCGAGGACCCACATGTCGCCACCATCAGCCGCAACGCAGAGCAAGACCACGCTCACGATCCCGCAGGAGCTGAAGCCATCGGACGGTCGCTTCGGCTGCGGTCCGTCGAAGATCCGCCCGGAGCAGATCGCGCGCCTGGCGGCGGAAGGTGCGAGCGTAATGGGCACATCCCATCGGCAGGCCCCAGTCCGCCAGCTCGTGGGGCGTGTGCGTGCCGGCCTGCGTGAGCTCTTCAACCTCCCGGACGGCTACGAGATAGTCCTTGGCAACGGCGGCGCGAGCGCCTTCTGGGATGCGGCCGCGTTCGGCCTCGTCGAGCAGCGGGCACTGCATCTCGCCTACGGTGAGTTCTCGAGCAAGTTCGCGTCCGTCACGAACGGTGCGCCGTTCCTCGCCGACTCGATCGTGATCGAGGCGCCGGCCGGCAGCGCGCCCGAGCCGGTCAGTGCGCCCGATGCGGATGTGATCGCGTGGGCGCACAACGAGACCTCGACCGGGGTGATGCTCGGCGTGCGCCGGCCGGCGGGAGGCGAGCATGCCCTGGTCGTAATCGATGCGACCTCGGGCGCCGGTGGCCTGCCGCTCGACCCGCACGAGGTGGACGTCTACTACTTCTCGCCGCAAAAGGGCTTCAGCTCGGACGGCGGGTTGTGGATCGCGATCTGCTCTCCGGCCGCGCTCGAGCGCATCGCCAAGATCGCGGCGTCAGATCGCTGGATCCCGCCGTTCCTGTCGCTGACAGTGGCACTCGACAACTCGGTCAAGGACCAGACCAACAACACGCCGGCCGTCGCGACGCTGTTCATGCTCGCGGATCAGATCGAGTGGATGCTGGCCGGCGGAGGACTCGACTGGTGCGTGTCGCGCACCGGCAAGTCTGCCGCATATCTCTACGGGTGGGCTGAGGCCTCCCCGCACGCGAGCCCGTTCGTCACGGACCCGCAGCTGCGCTCGTTCGTCGTTGGGACGATCGACTTCGACGAGTCGGTCGACGCGGCCGCGCTCGCGAAGACGCTGCGAGCCAACGGGATCCTCGACGTCGAGCCCTACCGCAAGCTGGGACGCAACCAGCTGCGGGTCGGCATGTTCCCGTCTGTCGAGCCCGATGATGTGCGCGCACTGACCGGCTGCATCGACTACGTACTGGAGAAAGAGCTATGAGCACGGCGACGACAATCAAGCAGCAGGCCGAGCACAACGGGGCCGCGACGACCGCACGTCCGCGTGTCCTGATCGCCGAGAACGTCGGCAAGTCGGGAATCGCGCTACTCGAGCAGCACTTCGACGTCGAGACCGGATTCGACTGGGATCTCGAGACCCTCGCCGCCCGGATCGGCGACTTCGACGGCGTCTTGATCCGTTCCGCGACGAAGATGACCGCGGACTTGATCGAACGCGGCGAGCGCCTGAAGGTGATCGGGCGGGCCGGCGTCGGCGTCGACAACGTCGATGTGCCGGCGGCGACGCGGCGTGGCATCGTCGTCGCGAACGCGCCGCAGTCGAATGTCGTGACCGCCGCCGAGCATACGGTTGCGCTGCTGCTCGCTCTGGCGCGCAACATCCCGCAGGCGCATGCCTCGCTCACCGCGGGCAAATGGGAGCGCTCGAAGTTCTCGGGCGTCGAGCTCCTGGACAAGACGCTCGGGATCGTCGGCTTCGGGCGCATCGGGCAGCTGGTCGCCCAGCGCGTTCGCGGCTTCGGGATGAAGGTCATCGCCTTCGACCCGTTCGTCTCGGCGGAGCACTACCGCGAGCTCGGCGTGGAAAAGGCCGACGACGTCGACGCGGTCTACGCGCGGGCGGACTTCATCACGATCCACCTGCCGAAGACCGAGGAGACGAAGGGCTTCATCGACGCCAAGGCATTCGCCAAGATGCGCGACGGAGTGCGGATCCTCAACGTCGCCCGTGGCGGGCTGATCGATGAGGCGGCGCTCAAGGACGCGCTCGACTCGGGCAAGGTGGCGGGCGCTGCAATCGACGTCTTCCCGGTCGAGCCGACAACCGAGCACCCGCTGTTCGGCTACGCGAATGTCGTCGTCACCCCGCATCTGGGCGCATCGACCGCTGAGGCGACCGACCGCGCCGGCTACCAATCGGCCGAGCAGGTCGTGGCCGCGCTAACCGGCGGCGTTGTCTCGACGGCGGTGAACATTCCGGCGGTTGGCGCCGAGGACATGGAGGCGTTGCGTCCGTTCCTGCCGCTCGCCGAGCAGCTCGGGCGGCTTGCGATGGGCCTCGCCCAAGGCAGCTCGGTCGATCGGATCGAAGCGGCGTTCCTCGGACGGATCGCGGAGCTCGACACGCGGCTGCTGCGGCTCGCCGTGCTTGTCGGGGCGCTCGGCGGCCACATGGAGGAAGAGGTCAACTTCGTCAATGCCGGGGCGTTCGCCGAGGAGCGCGGAATCGTCGTCGAAGAGAAGAAGGTCACCGAGGCCGAGGACTTCAACGAGCTGGTCCGTGTGACGGTGCACTCGGGTGGCGAGCGCTTCGCCGTCGCCGGGACGGTCGTCGGCCCGGCACAGGAGCCGTATCTCGCCGAGGTCCACGGCCGGCGCTTCATGCTCCCGCTTGCGCCGAATGTGACCGTGTTCCGCTACAGCGACGTGCCGGGCATGATCGGCCGGGTCGGGACGGTCTTCGGCCAGCACGGGATCAACATCGACTCCTCCGTCGTCGGACGCAAGGCCGGCACGAATGACCGTGCGGTGATGGTCGTGACGACCGATGCGCCGGTGCCGCCCGCGGTCGTAGCCGAGATCGTCGCGCTCGACGGCTTCGAGGATGGGCGCAGCGTCACGCTCGGATGAGCGAAAAGGGGCTGCCCGGCCTCAATCGGGTGGAGGGGGTCGCGGAGGAGCTTGCACGCCGCGACCCCTACTGGCCGGCACAGCTGACGGTCCTCGCCGCGATCCTGCTTTCGCTCGACCTGCCGACCAAGCTGACGCTGCACCCCTACTGGCTGTTGCCCGCGCTCGAGGGCGTGCTGTTCGTCGCGCTCGTCGCGACGACTCCCTGGGATCGACAGCGGGTGCACCCGGCGCGGCGTGCGCTCGCACTTGCGCTGATCTCGATCGTCAGCGCCGCCAACCTGCTCTCGCTGGTCCTGCTCGCGCACTATCTGATCCACGGCAGCGGGCAATCGGGCGGGCGGATGCTAATCCTCGCGGGCAGCGAGATCTGGATCACGAACGTCCTGATCTTCGCGATCTGGTACTGGGAGCTCGACCGTGGCGGGCCGCAGGGTCGCACGCGCAGCAACCCGCCGCCACCGGACTTCCTTTTCCCGCAGTACACCGAGGATTACCTCGGGCGCTGGAGCTGGCGCCCGCGCTACGTCGACTACCTCTACACGTCGTTCACCAACGCGACAGCGTTCAGCCCGACCGACACGATGCCGCTCAGCGCGTGGGCCAAGCTAGCGATGCTCGTTCAGTCGCTCGCCTCGCTTGCGACGCTGGGACTCGTCGTCGCGCGCGCGGTGAACATCCTCTGAGCGGCTGCTAGGCTGCCTCGCACATGACGTTCCGCACGTCCCTTGCCCTCCTTCTCCTGCTCCCCCTTCGGGGGGAATAGCGCGTGGCGGCCGCTGAGCCGCGAACCCACTGGAGAGGAAGGCACAGGACCAACGCGAAAGGCGAAGGAACATCATGGAACCTGAGACTGACCGAGTACTGATCTTCGACACGACGCTGCGAGACGGCGAGCAATCGCCCGGCATCTCGCTGAACGCGTCGGAGAAGCTCGAGATCGCCCAGCAGCTCGCGCGCCTCGGCGTCGACGTGATCGAGGCCGGTTTCCCGATCACCTCGCCAGGGGATTTCGAGGCCGTTCAGGGGATCGCGCGAACGGTTGAGGGCCCGGTGATCGCGGCGCTCGCGCGCACGCACGCGGCCGATGTGGAGGCCGCGTGGGGCGCGATTCAGGACGCCGAGCGGCCCCGCATCCACACGTTCATCTCGACGTCGGACATTCACATCGTCCACCAGCTGCAGACGACGCGGGAGGATGTGCTCGGCCAGGCACGCGCTGCCGTCGCGCTGGCGCGCAGCCACACCGAGGATGTCGAGTTCTCGCCAATGGACGCGACTCGCTCCGAGGTCGAGTTCACGGCGGAGGTCGTGGCGGTCGCGATCGCCGAGGGTGCGAGCACGATCAACATTCCCGACACCGTCGGCTACACGATGCCGCACGAGTTCGAAGCCTGGCTGCGGCGTCTGTACGAGCTCGTGCCCGCGCTCCGCGACGTGACGCTTTCGGTGCACTGCCACGATGACCTCGGCCTCGCGGTCGCGAACTCATTCGCCGGCATCCTCGCGGGCGCGCGCCAGGTCGAGTGCGCGATCAACGGGCTCGGCGAGCGCGCCGGTAACGCGTCGCTCGAGGAGATCGTGATGCTGCTCGCGACGCGCAGCGCCGACATCGGCCTGCGCACCGGCGTCCACACGCACGAGCTCGCGCGCACGAGCCGGCTCGTCTCGCGCCTAACGGGCTACGTGGTGCAGCCGAACAAGGCGATCGTCGGTCGCAACGCTTTCGCGCACGAATCCGGGATTCACCAGGACGGAGTGCTGAAGGAGCGGACGACCTACGAGATCATGGACGCACGCAGCGTCGGGCTCGAAGCCAATTCGATCGTGCTCGGCAAGCATTCGGGTCGCCACGCGCTGCGCCAAGCGCTCGAGGAGCTCGGCTTCGATGTCTCCGGGCAAGTCCTGAATACGGCCTTCAAACGCTTCAAGGAGATCGCCGACCGGAAGAAGGTCGTGACCGCGATGGACCTCGAGGCGCTCTTGACCGACGAGCTGCGCGAGGAGGAGGTCGCCGGGTACGTGCTCGAGTCATATGCGGTGCACGCATCGAGCGCAGAGCCTCCGCACGCGAGCGTCGCCGTGCGTCTCCCGGGCGGCGAGCTCGGTCGCGGCGAGTTCTCGGGCGACGGGCCGATCGACTCGGTGTTTCGCGCGATCAACGCGGCTACCGGCGTCGACGCCGCGTTGCGCGAGTTCCGCGTCGGCGCTGTGACCGAGGGACAGGACGCACTCGGCGAGGTCTCGGTCGTGATCGAGACCGCAGGCCACTCGGCGGCTGGCCAGGGCGTCGCGCCCGACATCATCGAGGCAGCGGCTCGGGCGTACGTGCGTGCGCTGTCGATCGCGCGGCGGCGTGCGGAGCGCCCGCACGACAGCCTCACGAGGATCGCCGGCGAGCTGGCGTCGACGCCGTAGCGCACGGCTGAATGCGCTAGCCCCGCTTTGTTCTCGCCCTCGGCGGCGCCTGCTCTAGGGTGCTGCCGTGGGCGAGCAGCGCTTCGGCATCCGCGAGATCCAGATTCGCGGGTTCCGCTCGGCCCGCTCGGTCGACTTCCAGCCCGGCCCGGTCTGCGCGCTCGTCGGCGGCCCGAGCGTCGGCAAGTCGAATGTGCTCGAGGCGATCTGGACGCTGCTCCAGCAGGGTCAGCCGACGCCGGCCGACACGGACCGAAGCTCGCCCGGGGCCGACGGGATCGAGCTGCGCGCACGGCTGTCCGGCGGCGAGGAGCTTGCGCTCGAGGCGGGCGCGTCAGATCCGCTGCGTGCGAGTGGCGCGGAGGTGCCGGTGCTCTTCCTGCCCGCGGCGCTGCGTGCCCGCCGGCTGCTGGCGAGTCCGGTTGCCAGCGCCGTCGCGCGCGCGGCGGGCGAATACTTCCAGCGCGAGGACCCGGAGAGCGCTGGAGCAAGCGCCGCAGCGCTCGTTGCTGGCCTGGAAGCGCTTTGTAGCGCGGGTACCGAGGCGCTCGTGCTGCTGATCGAGGAGCCCGAGCTGTTCCTCAGGCCGCAGACGCAGCGCTATCTCTACAGGCTCCTGCGCAAGCTCGCCCTCGCCGGTAACCAGGTGATCCATTCGACGCACGAACCCGCTTTTCTGAACGTCGCTCGCCTCGAGGAGCTCGCGCTCGTCGAGAACCGGTCGCACCTCGGTACGACCGTCACGCAGCCGCGCGGTCTCGACGCGGACGCGGCGTTCCGCGCGATCAGCGAGCTGGATGCGGAGCGCGGGGAGCTCTTCTTCGCCAGCGCAGTGGTGCTGGTCGAGGGGCGCACCGAGAAGCTCACGCTTCCGTTCATCTTCAGTGCCCTCGGGTACGACATCGACCGGGAGGCGATCACGATCGTCGACTGTGGTGGCAAGCCGAATATCCCGCTGTTCATCCGGATCTGCCACAGCGTCGGCGTCCCCTGCGTGGCGATCCATGACCGCGATGCGTCTACAGGGCGGGCGCCCAGTCATGCCGAGCAGCTGCTGAACGCGGAGATCGTGAGGCTGGCCGGGGCGAACGCCACGATCGAGCTGGCACGCGACTTCGAGGCGGTCGCGGGACTCCGTGGCCACCGCCACAAGCCGACCCGCGCCTTTGAGCACTTCGCGCACGTCGACGGCGAGGGCGTGCCGGGGCCGCTGCGCGAGGCCGTCGTGAAGGCGATGGCGCTCGCGCGAGGAGAACGATGACTTTGCCCGGTCTCACTCGTCTGTTAGATAGTCCCTTGGCGATGCCGAAGAGGAGGTCACTGTGGCTGATCATCGGGTAGGAACGCGCGAAGAATGGCTCGCGGCGCGCGCGGAGCTCGCGCAGCTCGAGTCAGAGCAGGCCGAGCTCGAGCAGCGCGCGATTGCGGCACGACGGGCGCTGCCGTGGGTGGCAGTCGAGAAGGAGTACGTCTTTGACGCCGAATCGGGCAAGAAGACACTCGGCGGGCTGTTCGACGGCCGCTCGCAGCTGCTCGCCTACAACGTCATGTATGGCCCCGATTACAGGCTCGGCGCCTGTCCGGGCTGCACGAACCTTGCCGACGAGCTCGACGGCGCGGCACTCCATCTGAGCCATCGCGACGTAACGCTGCTATGCATCTCACGCGCGCCGATCGACCGCCTGGTCGCCTACAGAAAGCGGATGGGCTGGCAGTTCCCTTACGTCTCGAGCTACGCGAGCGATTTCGCTTGGGACTTCGGCCTTGCCATCACGCCCGAGCAGGCGGCAGGGGCAGCGGCGATCAAGGCGATGGTCGACGACCCGCCCGACTGGCTGCTCGCGTGGGCTGAGCAGATCGGCGCGAAGCTCGAGGACGGGATGCGCGAGGTCCCCGCGTGGATCGCATTCGCGCGCGAGAACGGAACCGTCTACCACACCTACACGGTGACGGCGCCCGACCCGTTCGTTGCGCCGTATCACTCGTTCCTGTTGAAGCGGACTGCCAAGGACGAGCCCGCGGCGATTCGCGCCTGGCGCAAGGACGAGTACCCACCGCAAGTCGCCGGCTGACGAACGGGCGCCCGCCGTCAGGGCTTGGAGCGCCAGCGCAGCACGCCCAGACCGCCGGCGAGCAGTACTGCGCCGATCACCACAGCAGCGATCCCGCGCTTCGAGCGGTGTCCGGTGTAGCCGTGCAGCTGGCCGAGGATCGACGGAAGCGACTTCGCCTCGACCGTGAAGTAGAGGATGCCGGCGATCAGAGCGAGTATTCCGAGGATCAGGAGGATCCCGGCCACGGCGAGGCGTTGGGTTCGCGGCACGGCGCGAGCCTAGTGGAGCCATTGCGCGACGGCAAGACCGCACGCCGCGTATGCGATAACATACGCGCGTATGGCAACTCGATCGGTGCCTGGCGACGCCTATGACCCAACCGCCGTTGGCCCGCGCGTTCGCGCGCTACGCGAGGCGATGGGGCTCTCGCTACGCGAACTCGCACTGCGCTGCGGCGTGAGCGCGCCGATGCTCTCACAGGTCGAGCGCGGCGAGACGAGCCCGACGCTCCACGTTGCCGCCCGGATCGCCCAGGGACTCGAGCTGAGTCTCTCGCAGCTGCTGCGCCTCGACGAGACGAGCTCCGTGACGATTGTTCAGGCGAGTCAGCGCCGCCGCGGCGGTGGCGAGGGGCACGGGTTTGAGATCCTGACCCCGCCGCTCCCGGGGCAGCGGGCTGAGCTTTCGGTGCATACCCTCGCGCCTGGTGCCGCGACGGGCGGGCGCAGCGATCCACCGCTGCACGAGCCGGGCAGCCGCGAGACCGCCGTCGTGCAGCGCGGAAGCGTCGTGCTGGTCTGTGATGGGCTACGCCACGAGCTTCGCACGGGCGACTGCGTGACCTTTGACGCCGACCTGCCCCACCACTTCGAGAACCCCGGCACCGAGCCAGCTGAGCTGATCGCGGTGCTCAGTGCGGGCCTGCGCCGCAGCTAGACCAGGAGACGCGATGCCGAAGACGATGCTCGACAAGATCTGGGAGAGCCACGAGGTCGCCGAAGGGTTGATCTACATCGACCTGCACCTTGTTCACGAGGTCACGAGCCCGCAAGCGTTTGAGAGCCTCCGGCTCGCGGGTCGGAAGCTGCGCCGCCCTGACCGGACGCTCGCGACCGCCGACCACAACGTCCCCACGGACGGGACGGCACGGGCGGCCGCGATCCGCGACGAGCTCTCGCGCGTCCAGGTGCAGACGCTCGAGCGCAACTGCGCCGAGTTCGGCGTGCCCGTGTACTCGGTGGGCTCAGAGCGCCAGGGCATCGTGCATGTGATCGGACCCGAGCTCGGCGTTACGCAGCCGGGTATGACGATCGTCTGCGGCGACTCGCACACCGCAACGCACGGCGCCTTCGGCGCACTCGCATTCGGGATCGGCACGAGCGAGGTCGAGCACGTGCTGGCGACGCAGTGTCTCGTGCAGCAGCGTCCCCACTCGATGTTGATCCGCTACGAAGGCCAGCCGGGCTTTGGCGTCAGCGCCAAGGACCTGATCCTCGCGACGATCGGGCGGATCGGGGTGGATGGGGCTGTCGGTCACGCCGTCGAATACGCCGGTCCAGCGATCGAGGCGCTCGGGATGGAGGGTCGGATGACGATCTGCAACATGACGATCGAGGGTGGCGGGCGCGCGGGGATGGTCGCGCCCGACGAAACGACGTTCGAGTGGTTCGAGCGCGCCGAGCGCCCTGGAGCACCGGCCGAGCTCGACGCGGCGGTTGCCGGCTGGCGTGAGCTCCGCAGCGACGCCGGCGCGGCATTCGACCGCGAGATGGTCGTCGACGCCGGCGCCGTCTCGCCGCAGGTCACCTGGGGGACGAACCCGGGCATGGTGGTGGGCGTCGCCGAGGCGGTGCCCGATCCGGCGCGCTTCGAGACGCCTGCTGAACGCGACGCCGCGCAACGCGCGCTCAACTACATGGGCCTCGAAGCCGGTATGCCGATCCAGGAGGTCAGGCTGGACCGCGTGTTCATCGGCTCGTGCACGAACTCGCGGATCGGTGACCTGCGCGCTGCTGCCGCCGTCGTGAAGGGGCGCAAGGTCGCGACGAGCGTGCACGCGATGGTCGTGCCCGGCTCGCAGCAGGTTGGCGCGCAGGCGGAGGCCGAGGGCCTTGATCAGGTCTTCCGCGAAGCTGGGTTCGACTGGCGTTCAGCCGGCTGCTCGATGTGCCTCGGGATGAACCCGGACATCCTCGCGCCGGGTGAGCGTTGCGCGTCGACCTCGAACCGCAACTTCGAGGGCCGTCAGGGACGGGGTGGGCGAACGCACCTCGTATCCCCGGAGATGGCCGCCGCAGCGGCGCTCGCCGGGCATTTCGTCGACATCCGCGACTGGAGCTAGCCGAACATGGAGCCGATCAAGACGATCAGCGGCGCGGTGTCGGACCTCGACCGCTCAGACGTCGACACCGACCAGATCATCCCCAAGCAGTTTCTCAAGCGGATCGAGCGCTCGGGGTTCGGCGAGTTCCTCTTCTATGACTGGGCGAAAGAGCCGGGCTGGAGCCTGCCGGTCAACCCGATTCTCACCGCCGGGCGCAATTTCGGCTGCGGCTCCTCGCGCGAGCACGCCGCCTGGGCGCTCGAGGATTACGGCTTCAAGGCGATCGTGGCGCCGAGCTTCGGGGACATCTTCTATTCGAACTCGACGAAGATCGGGCTGCTGCCTGTTGTGCTGGAGGAGCCGGACGTGCGGGCTCTCGCGCAGGCCGGTGCCGGGGAGATCGATCTCGAGGCGCAGCAGGTCCGCTTCGGCGGGCGCTCCGTGCCCTTCTCGATCGATGCCGAGATCCGCCGGCGCCTGCTGGGGGGCCTCGATGACATCGCGCTGACACTCAAGGACGAGGATGCGATCGCAGCTTACGAACGCGAGCGTGAGCGCCCTGGACCGCTGACCAACGCGCTGTAAGAGCGGTAGCGGCTGGCTGCTCGCGAGCGCTCGTCGATCGCGCGCAACCTGGCTGTAACAAAAGGCACGCGACTTGCCGATATCCGCGGTGTTGGAACGGGCAGACCAAACTGCACCGATAGGAGTCGCGCTATGTACAGGAAGACACTCTCTGCTGCGGCGGCAACGCTCGCGGCGACCGTCGGATTCGCCGCTACGGCAGGCGCGGCACTTCCGGGGAGCCTCACGTTCGACCAGACCTACCCAGTGGCCTCGCCGCTGTGCGCGAAGGCGAACGCAGGAGCGCTGCCGAAGCGTCTCGAGGCGAATCAGGCGAAGGTGATCGCGGCCTGCACCACGCTGCAGGACCCGTTCGGCGGGTTGCAGGCCACCGTCACGCAGGCCGAGCAGACCTTCCAGAACACTCTCGCCGTCGAGAAGGCGAAGGTTCAGGCGGTCTGTCCGCCGGCATCTGCCGCCGGACGCCCGGCGTGCCACGCCGCTCGCGTCCAGGCGCGACTCGCTGACGACACAGCACGCCTGACGCAGCGCGAAGCGATCCAGACCTACCGGGACGCAGTGCGCACCAATCGCCTGACGTTCTGGAACACGATCGCGTCGCTGCGCAGCTCGAGCTGAGCGAGACCAGCGGCCGGTAAAGGTCGCGGGCGCTGTCCGAGCGAGCCGTTCGTCGAGGAGCGGCTCGCGGGCTATCTCCGGCGCCCGCGGCCTTCGCATGCGTGCAGCCGGGCGGATCCGCACCGAGGACAGCTGCTGGTACGGTGCGCCCTCTGTGACCGGCATCCTCACACTTCCGGGCGATGGCATCGGTCCCGAGATCATGGGCCCGGCACTCCAGGTGCTTGGTGCGCTGACAAGCTTCGATGCCGAAGAGCATCTTTTCGGCGGCGCGTCGATCGATGCGAATGGGGTTGCACTGACCGACGAAGTCCTCGCCGCTGCCCGGGATGCCGATGCCGTGCTCCTGGCGGCGGTTGGGGGCCCGAAGTGGGATACGACCGATCCGGCGAAGCCGCGCCCCGAGCAGGGTCTGCTCGGGCTGCGAAAGGGGCTCGGCCTGTTCGCCAACCTGCGCCCCGTGCGCGCGCAGCCGGCGCTCTACGGGGCGAGCCCGCTGCGCGAGGAACGCATCGCGGGCACCGATCTGCTCGTCGTACGCGAGCTCACGGGCGGGATCTACTTTGGCGCGAAGACGCGCACGCGCGACAGCGCGAGTGACTCCTGCGTCTACACGCGCGAGGAGGTTGAACGGATCGCCCGCGTGGCTTTTCGGGCTGCGCGCAGGCGGGTCACGAGCGTCGACAAAGCGAACGTGCTCGAGACATCGCGCTTGTGGCGCGAGGTCGTCGTCGACGTTCACCAGAGCGAGTTCGCCGACGTGGAGCTGGAGCACGTGCTCGTCGATAACGCCGCCATGCAGCTCGTTGCTGACCCGTCCCGGTTCGATGTGATCCTCACCGAGAACATGTTCGGCGACATCCTCAGCGACGAGGCGGCCATGATCACCGGCTCGATCGGGATGCTGCCGAGCGCCTCGCTTGGCAGCGGTGGCCCGGGGCTGTTCGAGCCGATCCACGGCTCGGCACCCGACATCGCCGGCACCGGGACCGCCAATCCGCTCGCGATGATCCTTTCGGTGGCGCTCATGCTGCGCCACGGCCTGCACTTGGAAGCGGAGGCGGCGGCGATAGAATCCGCGGTCGACCGGGCGCTCGCCGAAGGCTTGCGCACCCGTGACCTGGGCGGGACGGCCACAACCGCACAGGCCACGCAGGCGGTGCTCGCACACCTATAGGAGAGGGACGCTGGCTTCTTTGCAACCAACTGAGCTGATCTGGCAGAACGGGGAGTTCCTCCCGTGGGAGGACGCGAGAGTGCACGTGCTCACGCACGGTCTCCACTACGGAACCGGGGTTTTCGAGGGGATCCGCTGCTACGACACCGAGCATGGGCCGGCGGTCTTCCGCCTCGCAGACCATCTCGACCGCCTTGAGCGTTCGGCGAAGCTCTACTACATGGACCTGCCCTACTCGAGCGAGCAGCTGCGCGCCGCGACGCACGAGCTGATCGCGCGCAACGCGCTGCGCTCCTGCTACATCCGGCCGATCGCGTTCCGCGGCTACGGGCAGATGGGCCTGAACCCGCTCGAAGCGCCGATCGATGTCGTCATCGCGGTGTGGGAATGGGGCGCTTACCTCGGCGAGCAGAGCAAGCACGAAGGCGTGCGAGCGAAAGTCTCCTCGTGGGAGCGCATCTCGCCGCGCTCTTTGATCCCACATGCGAAGGCCACTGGTCAATACCTCAACAGCGTCCTCGCGAAGATCGAGTCGCTGAAGGCCGGATACGACGAGGCGATCCTGCTCGACGAGCATGGCCACGTCTGCGAGGGCTCCGGCGAGAACGTATACGTCGTCCGCGACGGGGCGATCGTCACGCCGCCACAGACCGCGTCGATTCTCGATGGGATCTCCCGGCGTTCGGTGCTTCAGATTGCGCGCGACCTCGGTTACACGACGATCGAACGTGACCTCGCGCGTGCCGAGCTCTATCACGCGGACGAGGTCTTCCTCACTGGCACGGCCGCGGAGCTTGTGCCGGTGCGCGAGATCGACGATCAGGAGGTCGGCGACGGGCGCCCAGGCGAGATCACGCAGGTCTTGCAGCGCGCGTTCGACGAGGCCCTGCACGGGCGCAGCGAGCGCTACATGGAGTGGCTGGACATCGTCGAGGTCGGGGAGCGGGCGGGCGCCTGATGCTCTCTCTGGTTCTGCAGCTGACGGGCTCGCGAATTACGCGGGCGGCCGCATAAGCGCAACTGCGCTTGCGGTCGCTGCTGCGTCTTTCGCTTTCCCTGACACTGAAAGGAGCCATTCCGTGACCACCGAGACGATCCAGCTATATGACGCGACCCTGCGCGACGGCATGCAGGGCGAGGGCATGTCGCTATCAGCCGAAGAGAAGCTGCGCGTCGCGCATGCGCTCGACCAGCTCGGCGTGCCACTGATCGAGGCCGGATTCCCCGAGTCGAACCCGAAGGAGCGCGAGCTATTTGAGCTGCTCGCCGCAGAGCGCTTCGAGCATGCGGAGATCGCGGCGTTCGGGATGACCCGCCGCCGCGGCGTAGCGGCGGCCGATGACCTCGCGCTGGTGCTCCTCTCCGAGTCGATCGCGCCGGTCTGCACGATCGTCGGCAAGACGTGGCGGCTTCACCTCGAAAAGCTCGTCAAGGTCGAGCCGGCCGAGAACCTGTGCATGATCTCGGAGTCGGTCGGCTTCTTACGTGCCGCCGGCAAGCGCGTGATCTACGACGCGGAGCACTTCTTCGACGGTTTCCGTGCGGATAGCGCCTATGCGCTCGCCTGCCTCGAAGCGGCAGCGCAGGCAGGCGCCGAGACAGTCGTGCTCTGCGACACCAACGGCTCATCGCTGCCGTCGCAGATCTCGACGGCGACGAGCGCGGTGGTCGCCGCGCTCGGCGGCGTGCGCATCGGCATCCACTGCCACAACGACGCGGAGTGCGGCGTCGCGAACACGCTCGCCGCGGTCGAGGTCGGTGCGCGCCAGGTCCAGGGCACGATCAACGGGATCGGCGAGCGCACCGGCAACGCGAACCTGATTTCGATCATCGCGAATCTCCAGCTCAAGATGGGCTTCGACTGCCTCTCCGAAGAGCGGCTCGCCCGTCTCACCGAGACCGCTCACTTCGTCGACGAGCTGCTGAACGTACCCTCAAACCAGCACCAGCCCTACGTTGGGCGTCACGCCTTCGCCCATAAGGGTGGGATGCACGTTGCCGGCGTCAGCGCGCAAACGCAGCTCTACGAGCACATCGAGCCTGCCGTCGTCGGCAACGAGCGAGAACTCGTCGTCAGCGAGCTCGCGGGCCGCGCGAGCATGCAGGAAAAGGCCGCCGAGCTCGGGCTTGACCTCGACGGCACGACAGTGAAGCGCGTACTCGAGCGCGTCAAGCGGCTCGAGCACGAGGGCTACCAGTTCGAGGCTGCCGACGGCTCGCTCGAGCTCCTGTTGCGTCGCGAGAGCGGCGACTACGAGCCGCTGTTCGAGCTCGACAGCTGGCGCGTCGTCGTCGAATCGGATGCGGAGGGCGAAGCGACGACGCAGGCGACGATCAAGGTTCGCGTCGGCGGTCGCTCCTACGAGCGCACCGCATCGGGCAACGGTCCCGTGAATGCGCTTGACGCGGCGCTGCGCTCGGCGATGGTCGAGGTCCACCCGCACCTGAGCGAGATCGATCTCGTCAACTACAAGGTCCGTATCCTCGACGCCGCGAAGGGCACGGGGGCCGTGACGCGCGTGCTGATCGACGCGTCGGACGGCAACCGCGTGTGGGGCGCAATCGGTGTCTCAGAGAACGTGATCGTCGCCTCGTGGCAGGCACTCGTCGACTCGCTGGAATGCGGGATGCTCCCCAGCCACGTCAAGTGAGCGCGCCGATCCCGCTCGCCAGGCCTTCGCTCGGCGAGGCGGAGGAGGAGGCCGTGGTTGCGGTGCTTCGCTCCGAGCAACTGTCGCTCGGACCACGCCTGTCGGAGTTCGAGCGCCTGTTCGCTGAGCACGTCAGGGTGCCGCACGCGAGCGCAGTCTCGAGCGGCACGGCCGGTCTGCACCTCGCGCTGCGCGCTATCGGGGTCAGCGACGGCTCCGAGGTCGTCACGAGCCCGTTCTCGTTCGTTGCCTCCGCAAACGTCGCTCTGTACGAGCGGGCGAGGCCGGTGTTCGCGGACATCGACCCGGTCACGCTCACGCTCGACCCAGCGGCTGCGGCGGCGGCCGTCAGCTCGCGTACGGCCGCGATCCTGCCGGTCCACATCTTCGGCTGGCCAGCCGAGATGGAGCCACTCGAGCGCCTGGGCCTGCCGATTGTCGAGGACGCGTGTGAGGCCCTGGGTGGGCGCTACCACGACGGGCGAATCGTTGGCTCGCGCGGTCACCCGGCCGTGTTTGCGTTCTACCCGAACAAGCAGATCACGACCGGCGAGGGCGGCATGATCGCGCTCGCGAATGCGCAGCTCAAGGAGCGCATCGACAGCGAGCGAAACCAGGGCCGGGCACCGAACATGGACTGGCTCGACCACGACCGCCTCGGCTTCAACTACCGCCTCTCCGACATCGCCTGCGCGATCGGCATCGCCCAGCTCGGGCGCCTTGACGAGCTCCTGGCCGCGCGGCGTGCGGTCGCCGATTGCTACCGCGAGGTGCTCGCCGAAATCGAGGGTCTCCAACTGCCGTGCCCGGACACCGGCAAGGTCGTCCGTGGCTGGTTCGTCTTCTGCGTGCTGCTGCCACGCGGGATCGACCGCGACGCGACGATCCGGCGCCTGCGCGAGCACGGTGTTGCAAGCAAGCCCTACCTGCCGGCGATCCATCTGATGAGCTTCTACCGCGAGCGCTTCGGCCACCACCCGGGCGAGTTCCCGGTCTGCGAGGACGTCGCATCGCGCTCGCTCGCGCTGCCATTCTTCCCGGGGCTGAGCGAGGGCCAGGTCGAGCAGGTGGCGGCGGCTCTGCGTACCGTCCTCGGCCAGAGCTGACATGTCACGCTTCTCCGAGCCACAGGACCCCGACTTTCAGCGGATCAACTCCTCGCTGGCCTTCGACAAGCGCCTGTGGCCGTACGACCTCGCCCAGTCGCGGGCGCACGCGATGATGCTCGCAAGCCGCGCGATCATCAGCGACGCCGACCTGGGGGAGCTCCTGCGCGGCCTCGGCATCGTCGAGGAGGAGCTGCGTGACGGGCGCTTCCAGTTTGCGACCGACGATGAGGACATCCACAGCGCGATCGAGCGCCGGCTGACCGAGCTCGTCGGCCCGGTCGGCGGCAAGCTGCACACTGCGCGATCGCGCAACGACCAAGTTGCAACGGATGTGGTGCTCTTCGTGCGCGATGCGGCGGCGGTCGCGATCGTCGCGCTTGACGCGCTCATCGGCGTGCTGATCGAACGGGCGGAAGCGCACCTCGACTGGCCGCTACCGGGGTATACGCACCTCCAGCGCGCGCAGCCCGTCTATCTCGGCCATCACCTGCTCGCTTACGTGTGGATGTTCCTGCGCGATCGCGCCCGCTTCCGGGCCGTGACCGAGGCTTGCTCGGTGATGCCGCTCGGGGCAGGCGCGCTCGCCGGCGTCAATTTCGATATCGACCGCGAGCTCGTGGCACGCGAGCTCGGGTTCGCGGCGCCGGCGCCGAACTCGATCGACGCCGTCTCCAATCGCGACTTCGCGCTCGACTATCTCGCCGCCGCCGCGACGACCGCAATGCACCTCTCGCGCCTCGGCGCGGAGTTGGTGCTCTGGTCGAGCAGCGAGTTCGCTTTCGTCGAGCTCGCGGACGCTTGGACGTCGGGCTCGTCGATCATGCCGCAGAAGAAGAACCCCGATGCCGCGGAGCTCCTGCGCGCGAAGGCACCACGGATCGGCGCCCATCATGCCGCCCTGCTGGGCGTCCTGCACGGGCTGCCGCTCACTTACAACAAGGACCTGCAGGAGGACAAGGAGCACCTGTTCGATGTCGCGGACACGCTGCGGACCTGCCTTGCCGCCGCTCGCGGCATGCTCTCGAGCGCCCGCTTCAAGCGGGAACGTATGCGCGAGGCAGCATCAGACGAGATGATCGCGGCCGTCGACGCCGCGGACCTCCTCGTGCGTGCCGGCGTCCCATTTCGCGAGGCTCACGGGATCGTCGGCGGCCTCGTGCGACTCGCGCTCGACAGCGGCCGCACCCTGTCCGAGCTGACCGACGAGGAGATACTGGCCGCGAGCGCCGCACTCGAGCCGGCAGCGTTCCGGGCGCTGCTCGCCGAGGAATCCTCGCTCGAGTCGAAGCTGTCCGCTGGCGGAACCGCGCGCGAGCGCCTCGCCGAGCAGCTTGCCGCTGCGCGCGCCGCGATCTCGGGGACGTGAACCATGATTTCTACGCGCGCGACGTCCGCGCCGTAGCGCGCGAGCTGATCGGAGCTGTCGTCCGCCACGGCGAGTGCGCCGGCATGATCGTCGAGACCGAGGCCTACCACGAGTCCGAGCCGGCTTGCCACGCGTTCGTCGGCTTGACCGCGCGCACGCGCACGCTATTCGGCCCGCCCGGATACGCCTACGTCTATCGCTCGTACGGCATTCACGCCCTGCTGAACGCCGTCAGCGAGCCGGCGGGTGTCGGCGCCGCCGTCCTGATCCGCGCGCTCGAGCCGCTCGACGGCATCGAGCTGATGCGATCACGCCGCGGCGTCGATCAGCTCGGGGAGCTCTGCTCGGGTCCCGGCAAGCTCACTCAGGCGCTCGGAATCGAGCTCGAGCACAACGGCTGCGACCTGCTCGCCGGACCGGTCACGATCGAGCCGCCGAGCAGCTGGGTGCCGGCGCCGGTCGTGGCCTCGGAGCGGATCGGGATCACGAGGGCGGTCGAGTTGAAGTGGCGCTTCACGCTGGCGGGTAGCCGCTACGTCTCGCGTCCGCGGCCGCGCTAAGGCGCAGCCGCACCGCCGCCAGGGCCGGCGGTGGCCGGTGCCGAGGGTCCGCCAGTGGTGCCGGTGGGCGGCGTCTGCGTTGCGCCGCCAGTCGTCGTCGTGCCGGTCGACTGCGCACCGGCGCCCGGCGTCGTCGTGGTCGTGGGGGTCGACGACGCGGACGAGCCGTAGTTCGGGAGCTGGTAGGCGATCGGTGCGCTGGTCTCGGTCCGGAGGATCAGCGCCCCCTCTGGCCGGTGATGGAGGCGGTCCTGGTACTCGGTGTTGGTGATCCCGATCGCGTTCACCATGAAAGTCTTGAAGATCACCGCCGGGTAGGTGCCGCCGTAGACCGGCTTGCCCCCGTACTGGGTTGACATCGACTTCGCCTCGTTGTTGAAGCCGACCCAGACACAGACGGTCATGCCGTCGGGCAGGCCCGCCATCGGCTGCGTGAAGGCACACCACCACGCGTCGTGGTAGCTGGAGGTGGTCCCGGTCTTGCCGTAGACGACGAAGTTCGGGATGTTCGCCACGGTCCCCGTTCCCTCCGTCACGACGGAGCGCATCATCTGTTTCATCTCGAGGTCCATGTACGGGGTGAAGCCAGGCACGTCGTCGTACTCGGTCTGGTTGACCTTGAAGATGCGGCCCTTGCCCTTCGTCACGACCGTGATTCCGACGGGCCCCGGGCAGGTGCCGTTCTTCCAGTGCGATTCAAGCGAGTACGCGTAGGCGCCCCGGCTGCCCTTCGGCCCGGGCGCGATGCTGCCCGCGCAGCTCGTCGACGCGAGGCTGCCGGTGACGAGATCGCCGCGCGCGATCGTCGAGTAGGCGTGGGCCATGTCGAGCGTCGTGACGCCCGTGTACAGACCGCCGATCGTCATCGCCGGGTTGCGCGAGACGTCGGTCGTGATGCCGAAGTCGTGCGCGTAGTGGGCAATGTTGTTCAGGCCGACATACTGGAGGCCAAGCCGCGCGAAAACCGTGTTGTCGGAGTACGTGAGCGCCGCGAAAAGCGTCCGATGGCCGACGTAGCCTCCTTCGTCGTTCTTGATCGTGAAGTCGGGCCCGGGGCCGCCCTTCCACGTCCACTGTGCGGACGGGAAGATCATGTTCGGCGAGATCCCGAGCTCGAGCGCCTTGGCCAGCTCGAACGGCTTCCAGGCGGATCCCGGCTGGCGCTCGGCCTGGGTCGCCAGGTTGAACTGTCGCGTGTTGTAGTTGTAGCCGCCGACCATCGCCATCACGCCGCCAGTTGAGTTGTTGATCGCGACGAGCGATGCCTCGGGCAGGCCCTGATGCTGCGGCAGAATGTCGTTGACTACGCGCTGCGCCTCGTTCTGCAGCGGCTCGTCCAAGCTCGTGTGGATGCGATAGCCGGACGTATATGGGTTTGGCAGCCGCTTCGCGTTCGCGAGGACCTGCTGCTCGACCCAGCTCGTGAAGTAGCCGTAGCCCGGGTCCTTGGACTGCTGGCTGGGGGGGAGCACGTACTGCTGAGAAGGCAAGGACGTCGCGAGCGCCTGCTGATATTCGGTAGCGCTGATGTAGTGCTGGTTGTACATGTCGAGCAGATCGACGTTCCGGCGCCCGTGGAAGTACGCCTGCATTTGGGCAGTCCAGCTCCCCGGCGGTTTCTGCACGAGCGAGGCGAGCAGCGCCGCGTCCGCAGGTGTCAGCTGCTGGACGCACAGGTTGCGCGGGTCGGCGAGGTTGTAACCGCAGCCGTACATGCTCGAGGTCGGGTCGTTGCCGAAGTACGTCTGCGCCGCCGCCTCGATTCCCCACGCGCCGTTTCCGTAGTAGGCGTCGTTCAGGTAGGCGGCCAGGATGATGTCCTTGTCGTTCGCATACTTGTGCGCGAGCTGGAATGCGATGCCGGCCTCGACGAGCTTCTCGAAGATCGTGCGCTTGTACTGCGCCCTGCGGATCAGCTTGACGAGCTGCTCGGTGATCGTGGAGGCGCCCTGCGTCGCGCCCGAGCCGGTGACGTCCGCGAATAGAGCACGGCCGATGCCGAGGATGTCGACACCCGGCTCGGTGTAGAAGCGCTTGTCCTCGATCGCGATGATCGCGCGCCTCATCAGGGCGGGGATCTCGCCGGCCGGGACGTAGTACGCCGGGTTGACCGCATCGGTCATTACGGCGATCGGATGGCCGTAGTCGTCGAGGATGACGCTGTTCTCCGAATCCTTGCTGACGAGGAACTTGTTCAGCGGCGGAAGCTCCGAGGCGACGGCCATGAAGAAGCCGAAGACGAGCGACGTGAGGGCCAGGATCCCGATCGGGATCAGCAGCAGCAGGATGCGGCGCCAGCGCATGATCTTCGGCGGACGTCGCCGGCGAGACTCGCGCAGGGCGCGCCGCCGACGGCGTTGATCAAGCGTCTTCTGGTCGCGCGGGCGCAACGGGACGACGACGCCGCCAGGGGGGTCGTCCGGCGGGGCGATTCTCGGAAGCTCGTCGTCGCTCATCAGGACCTGAGCATGACGCAGGCAGCTGGCTGCACGTCACCGGGGTCACACCGAGACAGCGGCGGGCGGCCCAACGGGAGGGTCGCAGTCTAGCATTGCGCTCGTGACCGTCGGCGACGCTGAGCTGCTCGCGCGAGGAGCCGTCGACGTGCTGCCAGCCGGTGAGCTGGAGCGCAAGCTGGCGCTCGGTCGTCCGCTACGCGTGAAGCTCGGCATCGACCCGACGGCTCCGGACATCCACCTCGGCCACACCGTCGTGCTTGGCAAGCTGCGCGCATTCCAGGACGCCGGACACGTCGTCGTCCTGATCATCGGCGACTTCACGGCTCGAATCGGCGATCCGAGCGGCCGGTCGGAGTTGCGCCCGATGCTCACGCCGGAGGAGATCGAGGCAAACGCGCGGACCTACCAGGAGCAGGCGTTCAGGATCCTCGATGCGGATCCTGAGCGGCTCGAGCTGCGCCACAACAGCGAGTGGCTCGACATGGACATGGCGAGCCTCTTGACGCTCGTGCGCACGACGACTGTCGGCCAGCTCCTCGAGCGCGACGACTTCGCCAAGCGCCTGGCGGCCAACCGCCCGATCTCGGTGCTCGAGCTGCTCTACCCGCTGATGCAGGGGTATGACTCCGTCGCGGTTCGTGCAGATATCGAGCTCGGCGGCACCGATCAGACGTTCAACCTGATGCTCGGTCGCCAAATCCAGCGCGCTTACGGGCAGGCCCAACAGGCGGTCTTGACGATGCCGCTGCTGCGGGGCACCGACGGCCAGGACAAGATGTCGAAATCACTCCGAAATCAGATCGGCGTGGCCGAGCCGCCTGGCGAGATCTACGGGAAGACGATGTCGATCCCCGACGAGCTGCTCGCGTCCTACTACGAGCTCCTGCTCTGCTGCGATCCCCCGGAGCTGCCGCCACGAGACGCCAAGCGCGAGCTGGCGCAGGCGCTCGTGACGCGCTTTCACTCGGCCGGCGCCGCGCAAGCCGCGCAGGAGGAGTGGGACAGGGTGTTCGTTGAGCGCTCGCAGCCGAGCGAGATCGAAGAGGCGACGGTCGCCAGCGATGGGGGCCTCGTGCACATGCCGGCCGCCCTGGCCGAAGCGTTTGGAATCTCCCGCTCAGAGGCGAGGCGGCTGATCGCCAGCGGCGGGGTGCACGTCGACGACGAGGCGCTCTCGGATCTTGACGTCGGCGTAGAGCGCGTCGACGGGCGCGTCGTACGCCTCGGGCGCCGCCAGTTCCGTCGCCTGCGGGTCATGCGCTAAGGGCGACCGCCTCCGCTGACGGCTACCGTCTTGGTATAGTGGTGCGTCCGTTTCGCGGGCCAGTAGTCCTGCGCCCGCGTCCGGCCACGTTCCTGGGGAGTCCCTCCGGCGACGGAGGCGCGGCGGTCTTTGAAAACTCAACAGCATGCGCACCAAGACGGCTTCGGCCGATCTGGTGTGCGTCCAGGTTCGACCCATGGTCGGCGCGCGATCGCGTGCCGCCATGGCACGAGTCAAGAATTCGAAGTACCCCGTCATGGTCGAGAGCCCTGTGTATAGGCCTCGATCCACCATGACAACTCTCTTCACGGAGAGTTTGATCCTGGCTCAGGACGAACGCTGGCGGCGTGCCTCATACATGCAAGTGGAGCGACGAACCGGGGCTTGCCCCGGGGCAAAGCCGCGAACGGGTGAGTAACACGTGGGTAACCTGCCCTGATGATTGGGACAACCCGAGGAAACTCGGGCTAATACCAAATGTGCTCGTGGTCGTGATGGCCACGTGGAAAGGAAGCTTCGGCCTCCGCATCGGGATGGGCCCGCGGCCCATTAGCTAGTTGGTGGGGTAATGGCCTACCAAGGCAACGATGGGTAGCTGGTCTGAGAGGACGATCAGCCACACTGGGACTGAGACACGGCCCAGACTCCTACGGGAGGCAGCAGTAGGGAATCTTGCGCAATGCGCGAAAGCGTGACGCAGCAACGCCGCGTGGGGGAAGAAGGCCCTCGGGTTGTAAACCCCTTTCAGTTGGGACGAAGCTTCGTCGGTTAATAGCCGACTGGAGTGACGGTACCTTCACAAGAAGCACCGGCTAACTACGTGCCAGCAGCCGCGGTAATACGTAGGGTGCAAGCGTTGTCCGGAATTATTGGGCGTAAAGAGCGTGTAGGCGGTTCGGTCAGTCCGCTGTGAAAGTCCAGGGCTCAACCCTGGGAAGCCGGTGGATACTGTCGGGCTAGAGTCCGGAAGAGGCGAGTGGAATTCCTGGTGTAGCGGTGAAATGCGCAGATATCAGGAGGAACACCAATGGCGAAGGCAGCTCGCTGGGACGGTACTGACGCTGAGACGCGAAAGCGTGGGGAGCAAACAGGATTAGATACCCTGGTAGTCCACGCCGTAAACGATGGGCACTAGGTGCGGGGGGTGTCGACTCCCTCCGTGCCGGAGTTAACGCATTAAGTGCCCCGCCTGGGGAGTACGGCCGCAAGGCTAAAACTCAAAGGAATTGACGGGGGCCCGCACAAGCGGCGGAGCATGTGGCTTAATTCGAGGCAACGCGAAGAACCTTACCTGGGCTTGACATGTGGGGTAAGGCGCAGAGATGCGCTGATCTTCGGATCCCACACAGGTGGTGCATGGCTGTCG
>PLFX01000052.1 GCA_003138355.1 Solirubrobacterales bacterium | reverse complement strand
GACAGCCTCACGCGGAGGCGACAACGGGCGACGCTATGAGTGGCGTGCCTCCTATGGCCTGCGAAAGCGACAGCGGGGATGGATCGTGGCCTCTTGCGCGCTAGCTGACGTCCCCCGCCTGAATCGCATCCTCAGCGGTCTGTATCGGTGCGTGTAGCCGCCTGCCCGTCGTCAGCAAGCCGCCCCCGCGCCCGCTCTCTAGTAGGGGGCCTGCTCGCTGCGCTGCCGGAGGCTGGCGGGTAGGCTCGGGTCGATCACGATCAAGACGGAGGTAGAGGATGGAGTACCGCAGGCTCGGGAGTAGTGGCGCCATCGTGTCGACGCTGGCGCTAGGCACGATGACGTTCGGGACTGAGAGCGACGAGGTCACCGCGCACAGCCAGCTTGACGCGTTCTTCGAGGCGGGGGGGAACTTGATCGACACCGCCGATGTGTACAGCGGCGGTGTCTCCGAAGAGATCATCGGCCGGTGGCTCGCGCGCCAAAGCGGTGAGGTCCGCAGCCGGGTCGTGCTGGCCACCAAGGGCCGCTTTCGGACAGGTCCGGCTCCCAACGACGTCGGATTGTCGCGTCGCCATCTGCGCGCGGCGCTGCACGCGTCGCTGCGGCGGCTGGGCGTTGACGCGGTCGATCTGTATCAGGTGCATGCCCACGATCCGCTCACGCCGCCCGAGGAGACGCTGAGTTTTCTCGACGATGCGGTCCGCGCTGGGGATATCGCGTACGTCGGCTTGTCGAACTACACGGGCTGGCAGCTACAGCAGATCGTCGGCGTGGCCGAGCTTCGCTCGCTGGTGCGGCCGATCACGCTACAGCCCCAGTACAACCTGCTAGCTCGCGAGATCGAGTGGGAAATCGTGCCCGCGTGCTTGGCCAACGGCCTGGGGCTGCTGCCGTGGTCTCCGCTCGGCGGCGGCTGGTTGACCGGAAAGTACACGCGCGAAACCCGTCCCTCGGGTGCCACCCGGCTAGGGGAGAACCCGAATCGAGGTGTCGAAGCCTACGATCGCCGCGCGAGCATCGAGCGCACATGGGCGGTCATCGACGCTGTCTCTTCGATCGCCGGCCACCGCGCGGTCAGCATGGCGCAGGTGGCGCTGGCCTGGCTGGTCGACCGTCCCGGGGTCAGCTCGGTCATCCTTGGTGCGCGCACGCTCGAACAGCTCAAAGAGAACCTCGGCACGGCAGGTCTGCACCTCACCGCCGACGAGCGCACAACGCTCGACGCGGCCAGCGACCCGGCGCCAGCTGACTACCCGTACGGGACCGCCGGCACAGAGCAGCGCACTCGGTCGCTGCCACCCCCGCAACACCCGTGACCCCGGCCCCGAGCCCGCGGCGCTAGCGGATCGCCGCCGCGCTAGTCGCGACGGGCTGGCTTGCCGCTCCGTCGCAGTGAGAGCTGATCGTCGCCGGCCAGGCTCCTGTGTCCTCGTGAGAGCGACAACGGCACCCACGCCCGGCTTCGTGGTCGCCTAGCGCGAGGAGGAGCCGCCTCGCGGACACCCGCCCCGTCTGCGCGACGCTGGGGAAGCGGTGGAGGTCCTGGCTACTCTCCCCGAGTTCTGCCCGGAGCGTCCCGAGGCGATCTCAATTTGGCTGTGACGGGCGTCGGTCTTTCCCGATTAGCGCGCGACGCGAGTCCACTGCTCCGGATGGTTCGTCAGGTCAACGACAAGGCTGTGCAGCCGGCGAATCGAATCTCCAAGCTCGACGTGGGTTAGCGTGAGAGTGCCCTCGTCATCGTCGATCGTGCTGTCGTGCTCGCGGACGTTCAGCGCAAGCGTCTTGCCGATCCCGGCGTCGCCGCGCTTGATCGGCTTGTCTCTGTGGTCAATGGCGTTCCTCATACGCCGAAGGCGAGAGCGGCCATTCTCAGGCGGCAAATGCGACTCGTCCACCGTCGTCTCTAGCGAGGCGACGAGAGCGTCGGCAAGCCGCATCGCCCGGTGCAGCGCGATAAACGCGATCGCCATGTCTTCACAGCCGTGCAGATACCCGATGACGGCGTGCTCCTGCGCCGCTCTCTCAAGTCGTAAGCGCGCGTCTTCGTAGCAGCGGAGCGCCGCGTCGGTCGCGCGGGCAATGGCTGTCAGGAGGTGCTGCGCCTCGCCCTCAGGCCAGCCGCGGCCTATGAGCATTGACAGTACGAGGCTGCCCGTCAGGTTGGCGCTGAGCTCCGAGAGGTCGACGAGACTATCTGCTCTCCCCTGCCGCTCTAGCCGGCGTCCGGAAGGCGGCGTGCGCGTTCCCGCCAGTCCAGGGCCTCCCCCTTCCTACCCCCGCTAGAGCGCCAGGGCGACGTACTTCGTCGCGAGATACTCCTGCATGCCCTCGTGGCCGCCTTCGCGGCCAAAGCCGGACTGCTTGACGCCGCCGAACGGCGCCGCGGGATTGGAGACCATGCCCTGGTTGAGCCCGATCATGCCCGACTCGAGTGCCTCGGCGACGCGCAGAGCGCGGTCGAGCTGGCGCGTGTAGATGTAAGCGACGAGGCCGTACTCCGTTTCGTTCGCCGCCGCGATGGCCTCCTCGTCGCGCTCGAAGGCAACGATCGGGGCCACGGGGCCAAAGATCTCCTCGGTGAGCAAGCGGCTGTCGGCCGGCACGTCGCTGAGGACCGTTGGCGGGTAGAAGTAGCCGCGCCCGTCAGGTAGCTCACCGCCGGTGAGTAGCCGGGCGCCGCGAGCGGTCGCGTCGAGCACGAGCTCGTGAACCTTCTCGCGCTGCGTTGCATTGATCAGCGGGCCGAGATCGACGTCGGGCTCGGTCCCTCGCCCCAGCCGCAGCCCCTGCATGCGCGCCGCCAGGCGCTCCGCGAACTGCTCGGCGAGCGGCGCCGCAACGTGAAAGCGATTGGCTGCGGTGCAGGCCTCGCCGACGTTGCGCAGCTTCGCGATCATCGCGCCGTCGACCGCTGCGTCGAGGTCGGCGTCGGCGAAAACGATGAACGGCGCGTTGCCGCCGAGCTCCATCGAGACGCGCAGCACCCGGTCCATCGCGCGCGCCGCGAGGCGGCGGCCGACCTCGGTCGACCCGGTGAAGGAAAGCTTGCGCAGACGCTCGTCGTCGAACAGCGGATCCATCACCTCGCCCGAATGGGAGGTCGTGATCACGTTGAGCACCCCCGCAGGCAGGCCCGCCTCGGCGAGGATCGCCGCGAACGCGAGCATCGACAGCGGCGTCTGCATCGCAGGCTTGACGACCATCGTGCAGCCCGCTGCGATCGCGGGGCCGACCTTGCGTGTGCCCATAGCCAGCGGGAAGTTCCACGGGGTGATCAACAGGCACGGGCCGACCGGCTGGCGCATCGTGATCAGACGGCCGGCGCCGTTCGGGCTGACCGAGTAGCGCCCGTCGATCCGCACCGCCTCCTCGCTGAACCAACGCAGGAACTCGTTCGCGTAGGCGATCTCGGCGCGCGACTCGGCAACGGACTTGCCCATCTCGAGCGTCATCAGGAGCGCCAGCTCGTCGAGCCGGCTCGCGATCAGATCGAACGCTCGGCGCAGGATCTCGCCGCGCTCGCGCGGCGGGTGCGAGGCCCACTCCGCCTGTGCTTCACTCGCCGCCGCCAGTGCCGCTCGCGCGTCCGCGCCAGTGGCATCGGCGACCACGCAGAGGGCCTCGCCCGTCGCGGGATCCTCGACCGGGAAGCGCCCCCCACCCTCGGCCTCGCGCCAATCGCCGCCGATGAAAAGCTCCTTCGGGACCGCCGCCAGGACCGCGTCCTCACCGGCCGATCCGAGCTTTGCGGGCTGGCTCATTGGCTACCTTGTGGTTCCTGTGTGGTCGCGCGCACCGGCAACGGCCGCCTGTATTGCCAGCCTACTCCTCGGCACGAGCACGGCCGAGGGGGCGCCGGCGCTCGTCATCGACGGCGCCGGCGATGGACATGGCGTCGGTATGAGCCAGGTGGGAGCAGAAGGCCTCGCCGAGCACGGCTACAGTTACCAGCAGATCCTCGCCTACTACTACACGGGCACGGCGATCGGAACGCTCCCCGCCTCGCCCACCGTGACCGTCCTGCTCGAGGGCGGGAAGCGCAGCATCGCATTCGCTGCCGTTCAGGACGTTCGCGCCGGCAGCGTCGCGCTGCGGGGTGGCAGCTACCTCGCACGGCCCGCCGGGGCGCGGGCGATCGCGATCTACGCGCGGCAAAGCCACCGCACTCTGATTACGGGAAGTCAGGTGACGATCACGAGCCGGACGCCGTTCATGCTCGCGGGCGAGTCGGGCGGCGGTGTCCACGACGGGCGCTTCGACGGCTCGCTCGAGCTCGTGCGGCGGGGCGCACGGATCGACGCGGTGGACGTCGTCGGGCTCGAGGACTACCTCGAGGGGGTCGTGCCAGTCGAGAGCTCGCCGAGCTGGCAGCCGGCCGAGCTCGAGGCCCAGGCGATCGCGGCGCGCAGCTACGCGCTCACAACGCGGGTGGGCAGCGAGTTCGACCTCTACGGCGACACGCGCTCGCAGGCCTACGAGGGAGTCGGCGCGCGGACGCCGAGCACCGACGCGGCGATCAGCGCGACCGCCGGCCAAGTCGTGACCTACGGCGGCACGCCCGTGACGACCTACTACTTCGCGAGCTCGGGCGGTGAGACCGAGGACGTACAAAACGCCTTCCCGGGGTCGACACCCGAGCCGTGGCTCGTGGCGGTGAGCGACCCCTATGACGTCGACCGCTTCGGGCCGATCAAGCTCACGCTCGCGAAGGCGAAGGCGGACCTCGGCAAGCTCCTCGATGGCACGCTCGAGGCAATTACCGTCACACAGCGCGGCGTCTCGCCGCGAATCGTCGCCGCGCAACTCGTCGGCAGCGCCGGCACGACGACTGTGACCGGCGAGCAGCTGGCCGCCGCTCTGCACCTGCCGAGCACGTGGGACTGCTTTGCGATCACCGACGCCGCCGGCGACCCGCAGAGCGGTTGGGACAGCGCGTGCGCTGCTACGCCGCCGCAGGGCGCTAGCGGGCCGACCGGCGCGAGCGAGTCAACCGGCGCGAGCAGCCAGACGGGCAGCACGTGAGCGGGCCGCTCCTCACACTCGACATCCCGTGGCTGCTCTACCGGTCCTTCTACGCGATCCCGCGCTCAGTCAAAGGCCGCGATGGAATGCCGGTCGGTGCACTCCTCGGCACCGTCAACACGACGCTCGCGCTCGTCGACGCGTTCGCCCCGCGCGCGGTCGCCTGCTGCCTTGGCGCGGAGGACGCGGTCTACCGGCGCGAGCTGTACGCCGGCTACCACGCGCAGCGCGAGCCGATGCCCGACGAGCTGCGGGCGCAGTGGACGCGCGCAGACGCGCTCCTCGCCGCTTTCGGCTGGACGGTCGCGGTACACGACGAGCTCGAGGCCGACGACCTGCTGTGGTCCTACGCGCGGCTCGAGGCCGGGGCAGGCGGGCGCACGCTGATCGCGACCGCGGATCGGGACCTGTACCAGGCGGTCGACGAGCGAACTTCGGTCGTTGCGTTCCGTCCCGGCGGCGCGCCCGCAACGCTCGGGCCCCGCGAGGTGCGCGAGCGCTACGGAATCGACCCGTCGCAGGTGCCCGACTTGATCGCCCTTCGCGGCGACCCGAGCGACGGTCTACCCGGCGCGAAGGGGATCGGTGCCAAGACCGCGGCGGCGCTGCTGCGCGAGCATCGCGACCTCGACGGCGTGCTCAGCGCAGCGGCCGCGGGACGACTTGCTCCGCGGCTGAGCCTCGCCCTGCGCGCCCAGGCCGGCGAGCTGCGCGCCTTCCGCGAGATCGCCACGCTCCAGGACGTCGCCCTCGAGCGTCCGCCTGACGCGCCCACGGACCGTCCCGCGGGCGCGGCAGCGGCGCGCGAGCTCGGGATGACTGCCCTCGCCAAGCGCCTCGAGTCGAACTAGCGAACCGCGACGCGGATCGTTCGCAGCCGCCGGTCACTCGCGCCGCGGACGCTGCCGCCGAGCTCGAGCGTGCGGGCGATGTAGGCGAGCGTCTCCGCCGTGAGGCGCTCTCCGGGGAGCACGTTCGGGATCCCCGGTGGGTAGGCGGCGAGCGATTCGGCGGCGACGCGTCCGGCGGCCCGCCCCGAAGGAACGACCTCCTGCGGACCGAGGAAGGCCTCGCGAGGCGTGAGGACGAGCTCCCCCCACGGCGGCGGGGGCGCGAAGCGCTCGGCGGCATGCTCGGTCGCAGGGCCGATCTCGGCTGCGGCGTCGCGCAGCGAAAGGACAAAGCGCTCGGCGAGCGGCGCCGCCGGGCCCGCGATCCCGAAGACCCCGACGATCACGTTCTGGCCGGCCAGCTCGAGGTTGATGTCGGAGCGCTCACGCAGCAGCCGTGCGACTTCGTAGCCGTCGGCATTCAGGCCGCGCACGTCGACGGCCAGTCGCAGCGGGTCGTACGCGACGACTCCGGCGCGGCCGACGAACCGCTCGTCGAGCACGTCGAGACCCGGGATCTGCCGGATCTGCGCCCGGGCGCCGACGAGTGCGCGCAACGTCTCCTCGATCAGCTCGCTCCCCCGCGTGACTGCGAGGCGCCGCGCGGCGTCCAGCGATGCGAAGAACAGCGAGTTCGGACTCGTCGATTCGGTCAGCGTTACGCAACGGTCGACGATCTCTGCGTCGAGGAGGCTCGCCGTCCCGAGATGCAGCATCGCCGACTGGGTGAGGCTCCCGACGAGCTTGTGGGTGCTCGAGATGACGAGATCGGCGCCCGCCGCGAGCGCATCCTCGGGCAGCGCCGCGTGAAATGCCAGGTGCGCGCCCCATGCTTCATCGACGATCAGCGGGACTCCGTGCGAGTGGGCAACCTCGGCGAGCGACCGGACGTCCGCGGCGGCGCCGAAGTACGTCGGGCTGACGATCCAGGCGCCGGCCGCGCCAGGCGTTGCAGCGAGCGCAAGGTCGAGCGTCTCGATGGTCAGGCAGTGGGCGATGCCAAGCTCAGCGTCGAGCTCGGGCGCGACGAACGTCGGCCGCAGCCCGGAGAGGATCAGCCCGTCGATCGTGCTCGAGTGCGCGTTGCGCTGGACCACGACCTCGGCGCCGCGGTGCGCGAGCGTCATCGCCGCGGTCACGTTCCCCTGGGACGCGCCGTTGACGAGAAACCACGTCCGGCGCGCGCCCCACGCCTGCGCCGCGAGCACTTGCGCCTGCTCGAAGGCAGTCGGCAGCGGTCCGACGTCGATCCCCCAGGTCAGGGCTGGAATGTCGTGGCGCAGCGCATCGACGCCGATGACGCGGGCCAGCTCGCCGTCGGCTCCCGGCCCGCCCTTGTGTCCCGGGACGTGCAGGCGCGCCGGATCGCGCGCCGCGTATTCGCTGATCGCATCGAGGTAGGGGGTTGTGCGGAGGTCGGGCCGCTTCGCTGCCATGCATGAGTCCTAGCAGCTGAACCGCATGCGAGCGCGGGTCAGGGGGTGAACTTGACGGTCAGCACGTCGCCGTCGCGCATCGGGTAGTCGCGGCCCTCGAGCCGCAGCACGCCGCGCTCGCGTGCGCCCGCGTAGCCGCCGCCGTCGACGAGCTCGCGCCAGTCGACGACTTCGGCGCGGACGAAGCCGCGCTGGATGTCGGAGTGGATCTCGCCGGCCGCGTGCCAGGCCGTGAGACCGCGGCGCAGATGCCATGACTGGGCGGGCTTGGCCTCGCCTGCGGTGAAGAAGGCGATCTGGTCGAGCAGCTCGAACGCTGCCCGCGTGACGCGCTCCAGACCCGATTCGGCGACGCCGAGCTCGGCCCGCAGGGCGGCGGCATCCTCGGGCTCGAGCTCGCCCAGCTCGGACTCGACGCGCGCCGAGATCGCCACCGCGGCGGCGGCGCTTGCGGCGGCGTGCGCGGCGACGGCGGCGGGCACCTCGGCGACGTCCTCGTCGACGTTCGCGACGAACAGCGTCGGCTTCGCGGTGATCGGCCCGAGAGAGCGCAGCGCGTCGCCGGCCTCGGGCGGAACGGGAACGCTGCGGGCGGGCTTCCCCGCTTGGAGCGCCGCGATCAGCTGCTCGAGCCAGGCCTGTTCGGCGATCGCCTGGCGCTCACCGCCCCGCGCGGTGCGCACCACGCGATCGAGCCGGCGCTCAGCCTGCTCCAGATCGGCGAGGATGAGCTCCGTCTCGATCGTCTCGATGTCGTGTAACGGATCGACGCGCCCCTCGGGGTGGACGACGCGCTCATCGCTGTGCGCGCGGACGACATGGAGGATCGCGTCGGTCTCGCGAATGTGGCCGAGGAAGCGGTTGCCAAGCCCCTCGCCGCGATGCGCGCCCGCGACCAGCCCGGCGATGTCCTGGAAGGAAATCGTGTCGAACACGAGCTCGCTTGCGCCGACGATCGCCGCAACCTGCTCGAGGCGATCGTCACGGATCGGGACGATCGCGACATTCGGCTCGATCGTCGTGAACGGGTAGTTCGCGGCCTCGGCGCCGGCCTGCGTCAGCGCGTTGAAGAGCGTGGACTTGCCCGCGTTCGGCAGGCCGACGATGCCGACCTTCACGAGGGCCCGGACCCAAGCGGCGCGAGTGCGCCGAGCGCCGTGCCGAGCACCACACCTGCGAGGACGTCCGAGGGATAGTGGACGCCGAGATAGAGGCGCGTGACGGCGAGCGCCGTCGCGAGCGCGTAGAGCGGTGCGGGCGGCGCCCCGGCGCGCGCGAAAGCGGTCGCGGCAGCAAAGCCGGTGGTGGCATGCGCGCTCGGGAAGCTCAGTCGCGTCGGCGTGCGCGTCAGCGGCGGCAGGTCGGCCAGCTCGGGGCGACGCCGGCGCACGGCGAACTTGATTGCCGTGTTCAGCACGTAGCCGCCGGCAACCGTCGCCGTGGCCGCGCGCCAGCGCCGACGTCGCTCCGTTGGCGCCAGCACGCTCGCCGCGCCGCCGAGGGCGAGCCAGATCGCGGCGTACTGACCGAGCCCGGAGAAGGTCGCTACCGCCCTGTCGCGGGCGGGCTGATCGGCGAGGCCGCGAGCCGCGCGCAGCAGCCCGAGGTCGAGCCGCTCGAGCTCCCCCGTCAGCGACCGCCCGG
This sequence comes from Solirubrobacterales bacterium, assembly GCA_003138355.1. GTDB lineage: Bacteria > Actinomycetota > Thermoleophilia > Solirubrobacterales > Solirubrobacteraceae > Palsa-513. Next base: position 60,084 of record PLFX01000052.1, on the reverse strand, counting down.
CACGCTTGCCGGTCGCGTCGCCAAGCGGGTCAGGCGCCGAAGCCGACGCGGGGCTCATCCGAGTCGACACGGATGTAGGCGACCTGTGCGAGGTCGAGCTGGACGATGCCGTCCTCGCAGACGAGCACGTGCCAGCGCCCGCCGCCGCCGAGTGCCTTGCGCAGCGCGTCGAGCTCAGCCGGCGCCACGCGCGCCGAGAGGACCTGACCGCCCGCGAAGCCGACGGAGACGCGCTCGAAGCGAGTCATCGCTCCGGGTGCTCGACCAGCTCGGTAAGAACGCCGAGCGAGCTCTTGGGATGGACGAAGGCGACGCGTGAGCCATCGATCCCCGGTCGTGCGACGTCGTCGATCATCTCGACCCCCCGCTCGCGCAGCACGGCGATCGCCGCATCGATGTCGGCGACCGCGTAGGCCACGTGGTGTACGGACGGCCCGCGGCGGTCGAGAAAGCGCGTCAGGGCGGTGCCGGCCGCGAGCGGCGCGAGGAGCTCGAGGCGGTCCTCGCCGGCGGCGAGGACCGCCGCCTCGACGGACTGGTGCTCAAGCACCTCGCGGTGCACGACTTCGCAGTCGAACCGGGAGCTGTAGAGGTCAAGCGCCGGGTCGAGCTCGCTCACCGCGATACCGACGTGGTCGATCCGCTCGAACATCGTTCCAAGTCTATTGCCGGCTAGCCGAGCAGGCCGCGCGCGAGGTCCGCGAAGAAGCTCGTGGCGTAGTCGAGATCGCGCACGTCGATCCGCTCGTCGGCGCTGTGCACAAGCGGGTCGGTCTCGAACTGCGTGCGGACGCGGTGCGGGAAGAAGCCGTACGCCTGGCAGTCGGGGAACGCGGCGCGGAACGTCGTCGAGTCGGTGAAACCGGGCAGGATCGTGGGCACGACGGTTGCTGGCGGATCGTGCTCAGCCACCCAGCCACGGATCCATTTCGCGAGCTCCGCGTCGAATGGAGTACCGCTGCCTGCCACCTCCTCTGTCCACTCCAGGCGATACCCGTCCTGGCCGAGCACCTCGTCGATCGCCGCGAGCACCTCGGTGCGGCCCATTCCGGGCGGGACGCGGCAGTCGACCTGGAGACGGGCGTGCGAGGGAATCACGTTGATCTTGTCCGAGCCGAATGCCTTCGTCGGCGCGAACGAGACGCCGAGCATCGGTTCGACGATCGCGACGAGCCGCGGGTCGATCGCGCCCACGCGCGCGATCGCCGCCGCCGCGTCACCGTCCGCGAGGGCGCCGACGGCCTCGAGGAAGGCACGCGGGTGGTCGGTGAGCGCATAGGACGGCTGGCGGGCGGCTAGCTTCATCAACAGCGGCGCGAGCTTGATGAGGGCGTTGTCGCCGAGGCGCGGCATCGACGCGTGGGCCGCAACGCCGTCGGTGTGCAGGGCGAAGCGAAAGATCCCCTTCTCGCCACAGCCGAGGCAGACGAGGCGGCGCTCGCCGTAGTCGATGATGCCCCCACCGCCCTCGTTGACGAGGTAGTCGCAGCGCACCTTGTCGGGGTATGTCCGGGTCAACCACTGCGCGCCCTCGGCGCCGCCGGTCTCCTCGTCGACGAGAACGACCACGAGGAGCGTGCCGTGCGCCGGGCGCCAACCGCCGCGAGCAAGGCTGCATGTCGCCGCGACCTCGGCCGCCGTCTGGCTTTTCATGTCGAGCGCGCCACGCCCCCATACAAAGCCGTCGGCAAGCGCGCCCGACCAAGGGTCATGCGTCCACTCGCTCGCTGTCGCGAGCACGGTGTCGACGTGTGAGAGCAGGCACAGCGTTGGGCCTTCAGCGTCGCCGTCGAGGCGGGCAACGAGGTTCGGACGCTCGGGCGTGCGCCCGAGCAGCTCGCAATCGAAGCCGGCGCTGCTCAGCACGCCGGCCAGCAGCTCCTGCGCCGGGCGCTCGTCGCCGGGCGGGTTGACCGTGTTGAAGCGGATCAGACGCTGGAGCAGCTCGACCGAGTCGGTGCCGGTGGTGTCCATGCGCTCATCCTACGAGGCGTCACGCGGCGGCGGCGGCGCCGCGGAACGTAACTTGTACGACCTTGAGCGCGAAGATCCGTCTCGCCAGCACCGCCGACCTGCCGGCGATCGTCGCGATCTACAACGCGACGATCCCCACGCGCCAGTCGACCGCGGACCTCGAGCCGGTCAGCGTGGTCTCGCGTCGTTCCTGGCTCGCGCGCCACGACCCCAAGCGGCGGCCTTGCTGGGTGCTCGACGAAGGCGGTCGGGTGGTTGCGTGGTTGAGCCTCGAGAACTACAAGGAGCGCGCCGCGTACTCCGTCACTGCCGAGGTCAGCGTCTACGTCGATCTCGCGCAGCGGCGCAAGGGCTACGCGCGAACGCTGCTCGCCCACGCCATCGATCGAGCCCCCTCACTCGGGCTCGAGCGGCTCGTTGCCGTGGTGTTCGGCCACAACGAAGCGAGTGTCGCGCTGTTCGAACGGGCCGGCTTCGCGCGCTGGGGGTTGCTTCCGGGTGTCACGCGCCTGGATGGCGTGGCGGCCGACATCGTCATACTCGGGCTGGCCGTAGCCCAGGTCGCAACGTGAGCTCCGCCACCGCAAGCGCCGACGTCGAAACCGAGCACGGCTCGCTCGAGCGGCTCGGGTCAGAGCGCCTGGCCGCCGGCCTGGCCGCGCTGCTCGCCCTCGTTCTGGTCGCTGGCGCCGCGGAGGTGGTGCTCGACGCCGCCGAGGGCTTCTCGCCGATGGTTCCCGCGCAGCCGGCCTTCGACAGCTGGCTCGCCGGGATCGGGACCCGCCTCGGCTACGACCAGTTCCTGCCGACTTTGCTGATCAGCTTCGCCGCCTACGGGGCGCTTGCAGCGCTCGCGCACAGGCGGCCCGGGCTCCTACCCGCGCGCTGGGCGGTCGCGTTCGTTGCCGCGTTGCAGCTGATCCTGTTCGCCGGCCCGGTGCTGCTCGCAACCGACCTCTTCACGAACGTCGCCTACGCACACGAGGCGGTCAACGGGATCAACCCGTACATCCATGGGCCCGCGGCGCTGCCGACCTTCGCCGGCTACCACTTCGTGAGCCCCGACTGGGTTCGATGGCCCAGTCCCTACGGAGTGGTGTTCACACTCGTGACGCTGCCGGCGGGGCTCGTCAGCCTCGACGGGGGGATCTGGATCCTCAAGCTCGAGGGTCTGATCGAGAGTGCCGCCGTGCTCTGGCTGACATGGCGCTGCGCGCGCGTCCGCGGATTCGACCCCGTGCTCGCGATCATCGTCGTCGGCGCGAACCCCCTCTACACGCTCTACACGCTCGGCGGATCGCACAACGACCTGCTGATGATGGCGTTCATGCTGGCCGGCGTCGCGCTGCTGGTGAGCAGCCCGGCGAGCGCCGGACGCGAAGCGGGCGGCGCCGCGACGATTGTCGCCGGAGCGCTGGTCAAGGCGACGCTCGGCGTGATGCTGCCGTTCCTCATCGCCTCCAAGCGGCGCCTCGCGCCGATTATCGGCGCCGTCGCAGCACTCGCCACCGGGCTCGCGGTGGGGTATGCGCTGTGGGGAAGCTCGGCGGTCAACATCTTCGAAGGCCTGCGGCGCGAGGGCGCGCTCGTCTCCTCCTACAGCTTCGCCAGCCAACTCTCGCATCTGCTCGGCAAGCCCGGCGTCTACCCGATCGACCACACGCTGTTGACGATCGCGCTCGTCCTCGCGCTGGCCTACCTCCTGTGGCGGACCTGGCGCGGGTACGACTGGATCGCGGCGTCCGGCTGGGCGATGCTCGCGATCGCCGTGACCACGACGTGGTTGATGCCCTGGTACACGGTCTGGCCACTGCCGCTTGCCGTGATCACGCGCGACAGGCGGCTGCTGACCGCGACGCTCGTGATCCAGACGATCTGGGTCATCCACCAGACATCGCCACTGTACGGACCGGTGCCGTGAACGAGCTGCTTGCCAAGCTTCCACCCGGGCTGCGCCCGCGCGAGCGCGAGGTCGAGAACCGGCTCCTGCGGCGGATCGAGACCGCCGTCCTTCTTGCGGCGGCCGTCCTGCTGGCGGTCGTCGCCTTCAACGACATCTTCTGGACGGTCCAGGACGCCGGCGTGCTCGTCGCCGACCAGCAGACCTGGCGCCACTACACGGGCCGCGACTATTACAACGTGTCAGCCGGGCGCCTCGTCTTCAACGAGCCGATCGACATCTCGTGCGCCAACTCATCGCCGGGGCGCCCGGGCGCGCGTACGCAGATCTGCCTGATCATGAGCGGACCGGCGGTGGGCGGACTACGTCACGTGATCGGCGGCTGGCGGCTCGCGCCCCACACCGGCGACTTCGCGCGCAACCGCTACGCCTGCTTTGGCGCCGCACACACGACGCGCCTGTGCCCGAACGGGTGATGGAGCGCCTCTTCGACGAGCCTGACGCGGGCGGGCGCCACCAGCCGCTCGCGTTACGAATGCGTCCCCGCGTCCTTGACGAGCTGGTCGGGCAGCGCTCGTTGCTCGCGCCTGGCTCGCCATTGCGCACCGCGATCGAGGCAGGCCAGCCGCACTCGATGATTCTCTACGGACCACCGGGCACCGGGAAGACGACGCTTGCGCGGATCATCGCGAACGCCAGCGGCGCCGCGTTCGAGGAGCACAGCGCGATCGAGGCGGGGCTCGCCGAGGTGCGTGCCGTGATCGAGCGCGCCCGCCACCGGGCGGGCCCGACGGTGTTCTTTCTCGACGAGATCCATCGCTTCAACCGCCCGCAGCAGGATGCGCTGCTGCGCGCCGTGGAGGAGGGCACGATCGTCCTGATCGGAGCGAGCACCGAGAACCCGCGCCACGAGGTCTCGACGGCTCTGCTGTCGAGGCTTCGCATGTATGTGATGGAGCCGCTGGCGCCGCGGGAGATCGAGGTGCTGCTGCGCCGAGCGGTCGAGCGCGGCGAGCTCGGCGAAGCGACGCTGACCGACGCTGGTGCGGGGCTGATCGCGCAGCGCAGCGGCGGCGACGCGCGGGTCGCCCTCGGCGCGCTCGAGCTGGCGGCGACGACTGGTGGCGAGATCGACGCCGAGCGCGCCGGCGCAGCGATCGCGAGCGCCCTCGTGCGTTACGACGCCGCCGCCGACCGCCACTACGAGACGATCTCGGCCTGGATCAAGGCGACGCGGGGAAGCGATGTCGACGCTTCGCTGTACTACCTCGCGACGATGCTCGAAGGCGGCGAGGATCCGCGTTTCATCGCCCGGCGAATGGTGATCTTCGCGTCTGAGGACGTCGGGAACGCCGACCCGGCCGCGCTCCCGCTGGCGGTCGCCGCGGCGCAGGCGGTCGAGCTCGTGGGGCTGCCGGAATGCACATACGCGCTCGCCCAGGCCGCGATCTACCTCGCGCTCGCACCGAAGTCGAACGCGGCCGGCAGCGCGCTCGGCGCCGCGCGCGAGGAGATCTCAGAGCGCGGCGCGCAGCGCCCGCCGGCCTACCTGCGACCCGGCGGGCGCGGCTACGACTATCCGCACTCCCACCCCGGACACGTGAGTCCCCAGGAGCTCATGCCTTCCGGACTCGAGCGCGCGCGCTTCTTCGCACCCGATGATGCGGAGGGCAGGCTCGCGCAGGCGCTTGAACGCGTGCGTGCTGCGCGCGGGCGCGATGATCCGCGGCAATGATCGAGGCGCGCAACCCGGCGACACTCGAGACGATCGGCGCCGTCGCGGCGACGCCGCCCGCGGCAGCTGCGACCGCCGTCGCCGGGGTCGCCGCCGTGACACCCCTCTGGGCTCAGCTTCGCGTCGCCGACCGCGCGCGCTACCTCGAGCGCGCGGCGCAGGCGGTGATCGACGACTTCGACGAACTCGTCGAGTTGATCATCGCGGAGTCCGGCCGGCCCCGCGTCGAGATCGAGGCGTTCGAGGTGCTCGCGGCGATCGACACGCTGCAGTGGCTCGCAACGAACGCGCGGCGGCTGCTGAGCGCGCGGGCGATCACCCTTCCCCGCACGCTGCATCCGCTCAAGCGCGCGAGCGCCGGGCACACGCCGCGCGGGGTGATCGCGGTCCTCTCAGCCGAGAGCTCGACGTTTGCAATGCCGGCCGCACACGTGGCAGGTGCGCTGCTCGGCGGCAACGGAGCCTTGCTCAAGCCAGCCCTGGGTGGGAGCCAGGCTGCGGAGGCGCTCGCCCATGCACTCGCGCGAGCCGGACTGCCGGAAGGCCTCGTCGCCGTCGTGCATGGTGGCGAGGAGCTGGGTAGCGCGCTTGCTCGCGAGCCCGCCGTCGCGCACGTGCTCTTCAGCGGCAGCCAAGCCGCCGGCGCGAATGTCGCTGCCGCCTGTGCCGCGCGCGGCGCGGGCGCGACGCTCGAGATCGCGGCGAGCGAAGCGATGATCGTGTTGGCAGATTCCGACCTCGACGCCGCCGCCGCCGGCGCCTTGTGGGCCGCTTGCGCCGGAGCGGGCCAGCTGCAGGGAAAGCTCGCGCGCTGCTACGTCGAGCGCCATGTCCGCGACCCCTTCCTTGCCCGCCTCGTGCCCGCGGCGCAGCACTTGACGCCCGGCGATCCGGCGCGCCCTCAGACGCAGCTCGGACCGCTCGCGAGCGCTGCGCGGCACGGACGCATGGAGGAAGCCGTGTTGGCTGCGCTCGCGCTCGGCGCCCGGATGCACTGCGGGCAGGCCGTGACCGTGGAGGGCCTGGCAGGCGCCTTCCAGGCGCCCACCGTCCTGAGCGGGAGCGCCGAGCAGCTCGCACCGCTGTCGGGCGTGCAAGGGCCGATTATCGGCGTCGTGGCCGTCGAGAGCGCGATCGAGGCGGTGGCGCTCGAGGCGTCGGTGCCGGTCGCCCGGGGCGCGTCGGTCTGGAGCGCGGACCGCCGCCATGCTGCGCGGATCGCGCGCGAGCTGCGAGCCGGCGTCGTCTGGTGCAACGACCACGTCGTCGGACCGGTCCTGCCGCGCGACGCCGCAACTGCCGTCGCAGCCTGCGTATCGGGCAAGCTCATCACGTGGGATCCGGACGGGGCGCGCGCGGCGTGGCGCTACCCGTACGACGCGACGAGCTCGCGTGCGCTCGGCGCTCTTGTAGCGCTGCACGGGACCCGCGCCGGCGACCGTGAGCGCGCGCTGCGCAGCGGCGCGGCGCCACTCGCGCGCGTCGCGGCCCGCGCGCTGCGCGGTCGGCGCTAGCGAGCCAACCGGCACAGCTACGCTGTCGGAATGCCGGCACAGGCATATGCGGGCAAGCCGTGCGTCTGCCAACTCCGCCGCGGAATCTGCGACCAGTCGTGCGTGCGCGACATGCTCGCGGTCCCGTTCTACATGGCGTGCCTGCGCCTCGCGGGGCGTCGCTGTCTTGTCGTGGGTGGCGGCGAGGTCGGGCTCGAGAAAGTCGAGGGACTGCTCGCGTGTGGCGCAGCCGTCACCCTTGTCGCGCCGGAAGCGCACCCGGCGCTCGAAGCGCTGGCGGTCGAGGGATCGATCGAGTGGGAGGCGCGCGGCTACAGTCGCGACGACCTCGACGGCATGTTCCTCGTGATCGCCGCCACAGGCGACAGCGAGGTGAACATCGACGTCTCACACGATGCCGAGTCGCGCGCGATGCTCGTCAACGTCGTCGACGTGCCGCCTCTGTGCAACTTCATCCTCCCCGCCGTGGTCCGCAGCGGGCCGCTCGCGATCGCGATTTCAACCGCCGGCGCTTCGCCGGCGCTCGCGAAGCGGATGAAGCGTGAGATCGCGGAGCTCTTCGGCGAGGAGTACGCCGAGCTGGCGATGATTCTCAACGAGGCGCGCGGCTGGGCAAAGGCGACGCTGCCGAGCTTCCAGCGCCGGCGGGACTTCTTCGAGGCGATCGTGAACGGCGAGCCCGATCCGATCGGCCTGCTGCGAGCCGGCGACGAGGCCGGGGTCCGTGCGCTGGTCGAAGCCGCGCAGCACGCCGCCGCAGCTGTGTAGCCGTAGCCGTTTTATGTAGACTGACGCGCCGCGGCGCCATGAAAGAGCAGCCGCGTGCGGAACGGCGGTCGCGGCCGTTTGTATTACCCGCGGCGTCCGTTCTTAAGGTGCTTGCGCACACGAGCCGAGATGTAAGACGGCAGATGAGGCACGCCCGCAAACCATTTCGCGCCGTCGCGGCGCTGCTAGCGGTCGCCGGCACGTGCTTGGCGGCACTGGTTGGCAGCGCCGGCGCCGCCCAGGACGGATTGAACGTCACGTTCGGCCTGCCGGGTCAGAACGCCCACATCCAGTCCGTCATCGATCGCCTGCACCCAACGTGGATTCGCGTCTTCGTTCAGTGGAACGAGGTCGAGCCCGCAGCCGGAACCTATGACACCGCGCTGATCGAGAACGCGAAGGCGTTCTTCGCGGCGCTCCCGAGCGGGACCAAGATCGACGTGGTCCTCGCCGACACGCCGAGCTGGGCCGGGGCGAGTGCCGCGAGCCCGCCCAGCAACGACCACGCGTTCGGCGCGTTCGCCAACTACGTCGCCAACGCTTTCGGGCCGTCGGTGACGGCCTACGAGATCTGGAACGAAGAGGACAGCCCGAGCAATTGGTCCGGAACACCGGCTGATTACGCGGGCCTGCTCGAAGCCGCATACCCGGCGATCAAGTCGGCGAACCCGAACGCGACCGTCATCCTCGGCGGCCTCGGGGCCAACGATTACCTCTACCTGCAGCAGCTCTACCAAGCGGGCGCCGGGCACTCCTTTGACGCCGTCGGCGTCCACACCGATGACGCGTGTTCGATTACGTCCCCCTACGCCTTCGCGTACAACCCGGGCACGACCCAGATCAACCGCTGGTCGTTCCTCGGCTTCACCACGGTGCACGACGTGATGGCCGCAAACGGCGACGGCGCAAAGCCGATCTACATGACCGAGCTCGGCTGGTCGACGACGCAGGCAACCTGCAGCGCGGGATCGTCGGCGGGCAAGCGCGCGGGCGGGGTGAGCGACCGGACGCAGGCGAAGTACCTGCGCGAGGCCTACCACTGCCTGGCTCAGCCGCAGTACTCGTACGTCGCGGCGGCGATGTGGTTCGACATGGCGGACTTCGGCAAGCCCGACAACTTCTACAACCGCTACGGCCTGCTGAGCTACGGGCTCAGCCCGAAACCGTCGTTCACAGCGTTCGCGACGGAGTCCGCAAGAGGCGACACGCTCAAGGGCGGTTGTGGCAACTTCGCGGGCCCACGGCTGCACATGTCCAACCCCTACAACGGCGAGCACTACAAAGGTCCGCTGCAGATCGCCGTGTCCGCGCGGCGCAACGGCAAGGCGCCGGGCGACGCGATCGGGCAGATCGAGCTCTCCTCCGACGGCAAGCGGATCATGTACATCAACAAGGTCGACGCTCGCTACTCGCATGGCGTCCTCAGCGGCTCGATCGACTGGCAGGGCGCGAAGTACCTCGCGCCCGGACCGCACGTGATCACGGCCACGGTCAACAACGCCAATGGCGTTACATCGACCGTGAAGGTCACCGTCATTCACGCGTGATTTTCGCCGGCTTTGCCGGCCGAAACATCACACGTGAACACTTGGGACGGTGCGCGTGGGGCACGTCCTTGCGCTCTGTAGCATGCCTGCCGTGCCCGGGCTCAGAGATCGCGTCGTTGAGCTCACGGTCGCGTTCGGCGAGCGAGCCTTGGAGCCGCTCGAGCGCTGGCTCGGGCGCTCGTCGCTGGTCGGCGACAAGCCATTCTTCGAGGTCGATGAGTTCATCTGGGCGGCGGGACTCGAGGCGAGCTGGCAGAAGATCCGGACCGAGCTCGACGCCGTGCTCGAGGACCAGGCGGACCTGCCGAACTTCCAGGACATCTCGGTCGACCAGGCGACGATGACGACCGACGACCGCTGGAAGACGTTCTTCCTCTACGGCTACGGGTTCGCCGCGGAGGCGAACATCGCGCGCTGCCCGCAGACGGCGAAGCTCTGTCGGCAGATCCCCGGAATGAAGACCGCGTTCTTCTCGATCCTCGCGCCGGGGAAGCACCTCCCGCCGCATCGCGGCCCGTACAAGGGCGTGATGCGCTACCACCTCGGCCTGTTGATCCCCGAACCGGCCGAGCAGTGCGGGATCCGCGTCGACACGCAGACGCGTCACTGGGCCGAAGGGCGCTCGATGATCTTCGACGACACCTACGAGCACGAGGCATGGAACGACACGGACGGGACGCGCGTCGTCCTGTTCGTCGACTTCGTGCGCCCGCTACGCCAGCCAGCGCGGCTCTTGAACTGGCTCGTGCTGTGGGCGATCGCTTACTCGCCGTTCATCAGCGACGCGAAGCGCCGCCACAACGACTGGGAAAAGCGCTTCGAGCAGCTGAGGGCCGGGCGCGCCGGCGCCGGCGCGGCTAGCTGAGGGCCCGCAGCCTAGCTCTGGCGAGCGCGCCGCTCGCGAGCGCGGCGACGAGTGCGAGGGCAAGGCTCGCGCGATAGCTCGAGGCGGCGATCAGCCCGCCGCCGAGCGCGTTGCCGAGCGAAGCGCCGAGAAAGATCGCGGTCGAGTTCCAGGCGAACGTCTCGGTCGCGGCGCCGCGGACGGCGACGCTGTCGAGCAGGAGGTACTGGGCCGCGAAGGTCGGCGCGATCGGCAGGCCGGCGAGGACCATGAGACCGGCCATCGCGAGGTCAGAGTTCGCAAGGTAGAGCGGGGCGATCGTGAGGCCGCAGAGCGTGAGTCCGATCCAGAGCCGGCGCTTCGCGTTCGCATCATGCGTGCGCGTACCGAACGCCAGGCCGCCAAGAGCGGAGCCGAGCGCGAGCGCGGCCAGCAGCAGGCCGGCCACGTTGCGCGACCCGTGGTGCTCCGCGAAGGCCGGCATCGCAACCTCGGCGGCGCCGAAGGACGCGCCGAGCAGGACGCTCAGGCTGAGCAGGATCCGCGCATCCGCCGAGGCGAGCGCGCGCGCCCCGGCGACGCGGGTGCGCCTGGCGCCGGACGGGACGATGAGCACGAAGGCGCCGGTTCCGCCGGCGGCGAGCAACGCGAGCGCGAACAGCGCGAGCCGCGGGCTGAGCGCTGTGGCGAGCCCAGCGACGAGCGGCGGCCCGAGCATGAACGCGAGCTCCTGCGTCACAGCCTCGATCGAGTAGGCGCTGCCGCGCAGCTCGCCCGCGACGAGGGTCGGCCAGAGGGCGCGCATCGCGGCACCGAGCGGCGGCATCGTCATGCCGGCCGCAAGCCCGAGCGGGATCAGCGCCCCGATCGCGGCGCCGTGGGATCCGGCCTGCGCCAGCGCCCCAGCGGCGATGACGAAGGCGCCCGCGACCGGACCGAGGACCGCTCGCAGGCCGAAGCGGTCGATCGCGCGACCGAGCACCGGCTGCGCAAGCCCGACGCCAACCGCATAGGCACCGTCGACGAGGCCGGCGAGCGCGTAAGAGCGGCCGTCGGCGCGCAGCAGCAGGATGATGCCGAGCGCCGCCATGCCGAAGGGCAGGCGACCCGTCAGCGCCGCGGCCATGATCGGCTTGACGCGCGGAGTTGCGAGCACGGCCCGCTGGCGCTCGAACATCAGGCCAGGCGCGCCGAGGCGATCGCGATCGCCTCGGGGTTCGCGTCCACGAGGACGAAGCGGCGATCGAGCTGTTTGCACACCGCGCCGAGCGTGCCCGAACCGGCGAAGAAGTCCAGGCACCAGCCACCCGGGCGCGAGGAGGCATTGACGATCCTGCGCAGAACGCCTTCGGGCTTCTGCGACGGGTACCCGGTGCGCTCGCGCCCGCTCGTCGGGACGATCGTGTGCCACCAGACGTCCGTTGGGCGCTTGCCGCGTGCCGCCTTCTGCGGGGTGACGAGACCAGGCGCCATGTAGGGCTCGCGATCGACGGCCTCGGCGTCGAAGAGGTAGCGGCGCCGGTCGCGAACGTAGACGAGGATCGTGTCGTGCTTGGCGGGCCAGCGGCGCGCGGGCTTGGCGCCGTAGTCGTAGGCCCAGATGATCTCGTTGAGGAAGCAGTCGCGCCCGAAGAGCGCATCGAGCGCGACCTTGACGTAGTGCGCCTCGCGGTAGTCGAGGTGGACGTAGAGCGTGCCCTGCGGGGCAAGCAGCTCCCGGGCGCGCTCGAGCTTCGGCGTGAGAAATGCCGCGTAGTCGTCGAAGCTATCCGGGTAGGCGAGCTCGCCTCGCGCGGTCGAGCGATAGCGGCGCCCTGCGAAACCCGTGCGGTCACCATCGTTATCGCGCTCGACGGCGATTGAACGCGCGCGCTGAGTCTGCCCCGTGTTGAACGGCGGGTCGATATAGATCAGCTCGAACGCACCCGCCGGCAGGCGTGGCAGCACAGAATCTGCGTCGGCCTCGATCAGGAGGTCCTCGTCGAGGGTGATCCGGGTCGGAAGCTCGTCGGCGAGCAGGAGGCGCATTGCGCTGCGAGCCTACGCGAGCGTCTAACCTTGCGCCCCGATGCCAAGCGACCGCAACCTGCGCCGGGCGATGCTGCTGATCGCCGTGCTCGGGATCGGCGTCACCACGTTCCTCACGATCCTCCATTACGGGCGGATCAAAGTGCCGTGCACGGGTAGCGGCAACCCGTGCGAGGTCGTCCAGACCTCGATCTACTCGCACATCCTCGGGATTCCCGTCGCGCTGATCGGGCTGATCGGCTACGTCGCGATCACGGCGACCCTGCTCGCGCCGGATCGTGACCTCCTGCGCTTGGCCACGCTCGGCATGGCGCTCTTCGGCGTCGCCTTCAGCGGCTATTTGACCTATCGCGAGGCGTTCACGCTGCATCAGTACTGCGAGTGGTGCCTGACGAGCGCGGGCCTCGTCACGATCCTCTTCGTCCTGTCCGTGATCCGCTACGTACGCGGCGCGCCGTTCTCGGTCGTGCCCGTACCCGACCGCGGCGGGTCGTAGCCCGGCAGCGGCGGCAGATCCCAGCCGCCCGTCTCCCCCCGATAGAGATCGCCGCCGCGCAGGAGCAGCGGCAGCGTGCGCGCGAGGATCCTCAGGTCGAGTGCCAGTGAGCGGTGCTCGATGTATTGGAGATCGAGCTCGATCCGCTGGCCCCAGGGCAGGGCGGCGCGCCCGTTCACCTGCGCCCAGCCGGTGATGCCGGGGCGGATCGCGAGCCGGCCGCGCTGGCGCTCCGTGTAGACCGCCACCTGCTCGGGGACGGTCGGCCGCGGCCCGATCAGCGACATCTCGCCGCGCAGGACGTTCCACAGGTTCGGCAGCTCGTCGAGCGACGTACGGCGCAAGAGCGCCCCGACGCGCGTGATGCGCGGATCGTCCGCATCGACCCAGAGCCCGGCGCCGAGCTGCTCCGCGCCCTGAACCATCGTCCGCAGCTTGAGGAGATCGAACTCCGCTCCGCCACGTCCGACGCGGCGCTGGCGGTAGATGACCGGCCCGCGCGAGGTCAGCTTGATCGCGATCGCCGCGAGCACCAGGATCGGCGAGGCGAGCGCGAGCGCGAGACCCGCGACGAGGATGTCGAACGCGCGGCGGATCATCGCGTCCCCTCCGCCGTCTCCCAGTGGGTGGGTGTCGGCGCCCGCAGGTAGTCCCACAGGCCGAGGGCGATCGAGGCGTTCATCGTGACGTAGTAGCGCGCGATCAGGAAGGGGCGCACGCGGCCCAACGCGGCTGTGACATAGAGGGTGACCTGCACAGCGAAGGTCGCGTCGTAGACGAGGCCGCGGCCCAGCAAAAACGCATTCGTGACGAGCGCAACCAGGTGCAGCGCCCAGGCGCTGTAGCGCAGTACACGGTGGCTCAGGATCATCAGCCCGTAGCGCAGGCCGTAGCCGCGCGGGGAGAGCATGCCGCCGCGCAGCACGGTGATCCAGACATGGGTCATGAAGCGACGCTTGCGAGCAAACTCGCCCTCGATCGAAGGAACCATCTTCTCGGTTGCGCGCGCCTGGGGCACGTAGACCGCGCGTAAGCCTCGCTTGACCATCTGGAACGGGAAGTAGATGTCGTGGTCCATCCGCGGGTCGATCACGACGTAGGCGCTGCGGCGCACGGCGTGCAAGCCGCCGTTGCCGGCCGTCACCGAGGCCAGGCGTGACTCGAGCGTCCGAACGGCCATCTCGTAGCGCCAGTAGAGGCCCTCCTGGTTGTCAGCACCCGGGCCGGCGCCGGCCTGGTGGAAGACGACCTGGCCGCAGGCGTAGCCGACGGCAGGATCACCGAAGGCACGCGCGAGCTGGGCGATCGCGCCGGGCTCGAGCGCGACGTTCGCATCGGAGAAGACGATCAGCTCGCCGCGCGAAGCCGCGACGCCCGCGTCGAGGGCCGGGATCTTCCCGACGCGACCGAGCTCGAGCACGAGGTCTGCCCCGGCCTCACGTGCGCGTGCGACGGTCGCGTCCGTGCATCCGTCGGCGGCGACGAGGACCTGGAGGCGCTCGCGCGGCCAGTCGAGTGCGAGCGCGTTGGCCACCTTCGCGCCGATCACGGACTCCTCGTTGTGGGCCGCGACGATGACCGCCACGCTCGGCTCGAACCCAGGAGCGTCCGGCGCAGAGCGGGCCGACACGAGCCGCGCGAGCACGGCGAGCAGCGCGGGGTAGCCGAGCTGCGTGTACAGCAGGAGCCCGACGGCTGCCCAGAAGATCACCGCGACCACGGTCACGGCGGCGATTGTGGCGCACGCGGGCCGTCGGGCGCTCGCCACGGGTCTCGGTCAGCCCGTAGCGACACTGCGGCTTGCCCGAGGGCCTCGAGCTCGGCTTCGGCGTAGCGTCATCATCAGTGGCCAGCCGCAAGCAGCAGAAGGAGGCTGCGCGGGCCGCACGCGAGCAGGCGGTCGCGCAGCTGACGGTGGCGCAACAGCGCCGCCGCACACGGCTACTGCAACTCGGCGGCGTCGTCGTCGCGGTGATAGCCGTCGCCGTCGCCCTGATCGTCGTCAGCTCCTCGGGCGGCGGCACGCCAAAGAGCGTCCTGACGCGCCCGCAGGCAAACGGCGCCTACTACTCGCCGACGGCTGCGAGGGCCGAGGTCAAACGCACGCTCGGCGGCATAGCGCAGGCGGGCAACCGGCTCGGGGACCCGCACGCACCAGTGACGATCACCGAGTACGGCGACCTGGTCTGTCCAGTCTGCGCCTACCTGGCGGCCACGACGCTGCCGCAGATCATCGACCGGCTCGTCCGGACCGGCAAGGCGCAGCTCGTCTACAAGGCCGCCGACACCGCGAGCTCCTACGCCAACCAGTCGGCGTTCGTGACCGACGAAGCGGGCGTGCTGTCGGCGGGGCTCCAGCGCAAGGCCTGGGACTACATCCTGCTCGTCTACGACGAACAGCCGCAGACGATCGCCGGGCAGCACGCCGAGGACGTCGCCTACGTCACGCCGGCGTACATGCAAAGTCGCGCCCAGCAGATCCCGGGCCTCGACCTGGTGCGCTGGCAGACCAACCTCGGCAACCCCGCCGTGATCGCGCAGGTCAAGGCCGAGGCGGCGGCCGCGGCGACGGACGCGCCCCACGGCACGCCCGCGGTCATCGTCAGCGGTCCCAAAGGCCGCGTCACCTACGACGCGAACGGTCAGCTGTCGGTCGTTCCGACGGTCGGGCAGCTGCAGACCCTGATCAGCCAGGTGAGCTGAGCACTTAAGTTGGCGCAATCTGCGCCGATACACTCCCCGCCGTGGCGAGCAGACGCGAGCAGAAAGAAGCGGCGCGCCGAGCGCGCGAGCAGGCGGTCGCGCAGCTGAAGGCGGAGCACGCGCGGCGCAGCCGGATACTGATGCTCGGCGGGGTCGTCGCGGTCGTGATCGCCGCGGTCGTCGTCGTGATCATCATCAGCTCCTCCGGCGCCGGCACGCTCAAGGCGCTCACGCCGTCGAAGCTGTCCAACCAGGCGGCCGACGGCGCCGGTTACAGCCCCAAGGCAGCCGTTGCGGACGTCAAGTCGCTGCTCGACGGAATCCCGCAGTCCGGCAACACGCTCGGCAAGCCGAACGCGCCCGTCACGATCACCGAGTTCGGCGACCTCGTGTGCTCCACCTGCGACGCGTTCGCGCTCTCCTCCGAACCCCAGCTGATCCAGCAGGAAGTTCGCACCGGCAAGGTCAAGCTCGTCTTCCGCGCCGACGACACCGCAAGCGGCACCGCGAACCAGAGCGAGTGGCAGGCGACGCAGGTCGCCGCGAGCTCCGCCGGACTGCAGGACAAGGAGTGGTACTACGTCCTGCTCATCTACGACGAGCAGCCGATCACGATCGGAGGACAGGACGCGGAGCTCGTCCCCTACGTCAGCACCTCCTACCTGCAGAACCGCGCCGAGCAGGTGCCGGGGCTCAACCTCACCAAGTGGCAAGCGAACCTTGGCAACTCGACCCTTATCAAGCAGGCGCAGACGGACCTGAGCGCGGCGAAGGTCGAGGCGCCCCGCGGAACGCCGACGATCATCGTCACCGGGGCGTCGGGGCAGAGCCAGACTTACGACAGCACCGGCAAGCTGTCAGCCGTGCCGACGATCGCCCAGCTCAAGCAGCTGATCGCCCAAGTCAGCTAGTCGCCTCATAGAGCGCGCGGGTGTCGCGGGCGATGCGTGCCCAAGACAGCGTGCTGCTGGCGAGCTCGCCCGCCGAGGCTCCCAGCTTCGACCGCGCTTGCTCGTCCGCTAATAGGTCAGCGAGGCCAGCTTGGAGCGCGCCCGCGTCGCCGGGCGGGACCCGATGCAGGGCGTCGCCGAGCTCGGGGAAGCCACCCACTTCCGTCGCGAGGATTGGCTTGCCGAAGGCGAGCGCCGTGGCGAGGACGGCGGACTGCTCGCTCTCGCGGTAGGGGAGGACGACGAGGTCGGCGCGGCGGAACACCGCGGCGAGCTCGAGGTCGGTGACAAAGCGCGTCACGAAGCGGACCGAGGGCGGCGCCGCGGCCTTCAGCGCGTCGATGTCGTAGCGAGGGCGCCCGACGATCCAGAGCTCGGCGCCGTCGATGCCTCTCCAGGCGTCGAGAAGGACCTCGAGACCCTTGTACGGCCGGATCAGGCCGAAGTCGAGGACGACCGGCCGATCGGTGTGGGGCAACTCGGGCGGTAGGGGCGATTCCGGGAGCGCTGCGAGGTGGGTGAAGGCGCCGAGGGGGATCACGTGGACGCGCGCCGGGTCGAGGCCGGCCTCCGCGATCAGGCGGTTGCGGCCGTGGTTCGAGTGCGCGATGACCGCATCGAAGCGGTGGAGGAGGCGGATCTGGGCCGCGCGCGAGCCGGCGATGCGCTCCCGCGGCAGGATGTCGTGGGCGGTGAACACGAGCGGGCGCCGCCGCGGGAGGAGGTGCGCGTCCAGCTCGGGGATCGTGAGCCACTGGAAGTGGACGAGGTCGGCCTCGCGCGCGGTGGCGCGGTAGCGGAGCATGTCCGGGACGTGCGCAGCGATGCGAGCGGGGCGCGAGCTGCCATGCCGGTAGAAGACCTCCCGTCGCGCGTAGCCGGCCGGTGCCGGCGTCTCGCCGTGGCGAAACGGACTCGTGAGGAGCTGGACTTCGACGCCGCAGGCGGCGAGGCCGGCAGCGAGCGCGTGGTCGTAGGGCGGCGTGTACGCCGGTGGGTCGACGACGTGGACCTTCACTGGGGCACGACAATAGGGACAGCGCCCAGCTGCTGCTGCGCAGCATCTGTCGCCGTCCCTTGGAGCGAGCTGCGGCTTGACGGACAATGCCGTTGTGGCGGTCGAGCTCACCTACTGCATCTGCAACACGAACGGCCGGCAAGTGCTGCTGCGCAGCATTGCCGCCGTCGAGGCCGAGCAGGCGGAGCTGGCTTTTGAGACCGAGCTGCTCGTGCTCGACAACGGGTCGGACGACGGGTCGGCCGCCGCCGTCCGGGAGCTCGGGAGTGACATCGAGCTGATTGAGATTGCGCAGCGGCGGTCGAAGGCCGTCAATGACAGCGAGCTGATGGAGCGCTCGCGCGGGCGGTACTGCCTGCTGCTCAACGAGGACTCGGAGCTCCTGCCGGGTGCCACGCGCGCGCTCCATGCCGCGCTCGAGGCGGACTCGGGCGCGGCGTGCGCCGCTGGGGTTTTGAAGCGGCCCGATGGGACAGTGCAGCCGTCGGCGTGGCGGTTCCCGGGCGTGGGCACGGCTTTGCTGCAGGCGCTCTTCCTGCACCGGATCTTTGTCGTACAGAGCAAGGGCTCGCGCGTGCGCCGGATCGACTGGGGCCAGTCGGCAGCAATGCTGGTCAGGCGTGAAGCGGCCGAGCAGATCGGCTGGATGGACAAGACGTTCTTCGTCTACTCGGACGAGGTCGACTTCCAGAAGCGGCTCGCCGACGCGGGCTGGCACAACCTCTACGTCCCCGACGCGGTCGCGATCCACCACGAGCAGCTTTCGACCGATGCCGTGCCCGAGCGGCGGATCGTCGAGTTGGCGCGCGGGCGCGATCGCTACATGCGAAAGCATCACGGGGGCACGGCCGCACTCGCGGTGCGCGTCCTGATTGCATGGAGCTATCTCGTGCGGATGCTCGTCGCGCTCGCCGCGCGCCGGCCGACCTGGCGACGCTATCGCCGCGACGTCACAGCCGCGCTCTGGCCCTCGCGCGGGGAGGGGCTGCGCGAAGGCGCGCAGGCGCGCAACGCGCGCATGCTCTAGCGCCGGCGTGCGCGCAGGATCGAGATCCCGAGCGCGGCGGCACGCTGAAGCTCCGCCTGGTTGAAGAAGCCCGCCACGCGCAGCAGCGGGAAGATTGCGCACCAGGCCACGCCGCGCAGGAGGAACCCGCCGAGCCCGTGCGATGGCAGGAACGCGTCTCCGGGCACGGCGACCGCGCCGAAGACGAGGACGAGGCGCGTCAGGCGACCCCACTCGAAGCGCACCTCGAAGAGGCGCCGTGTCAGCAGGTGGATCGCGACGATCATCGCGGCGTAGGCGATCGCGAGTGCCAGGCCGGCGCCGGCGATGCCGAAGACCGGGACGAGCCCGAAGAGACATCCGATGTTGACGCCCACACCGACGAGGGCTGCCGGCACGTTTCGCCGCGTGCGCCGCACGCGGCCCGAGATCACGACGAAGATCAGGTAGAGGCCGTAGAGCGACCAGCCGAGCGCGAGCCACGGGATCGCGCGGTAGGCGCCGAAGTAGGCGTGGTCGAGGATCCGCACCCCCCAGCGCGCGAACAGCGCTACGCCCGCGACGACGATCCCCGTGGCAAGCACGTAATAGGTCGTGACCATCGCGTACAGCCGAGCGGCGACCGAGTCGTCCTCGATCGAGTAGGCGAGCGGCGGCCAGGCGTACTGGAACCCGCGCACGAACACGAACACGACAGTCGCGAGCTTCGCCGCGATCGCATAGAGGCCGGCCGCGGTCGCCGAGTATGCGCGCAGCAGGTACCAGCGGTCGGCGACCTGGAGCGCGTAGACGGCCGCGTCCGCGGGGACGGTCGGCAGACCGAAGTCGAGCATCGCGCGCATGCCCGCGTCGCGCAGGCTGCGCGCTCCACGGCGCAGGCGCGCGCGCTCTGCCCACCAGAGGCCGAAAAGGATCGCCGTCGAGGCCGCGTAATTGCCGAGCAAGAGCCCGCGCGCCTGGTCGTGCTCGAAGACCACGAGCCAGACCATCAGCGGGATCGAGAGCGAGACGTCGGCGACGGAGGCACGGATGTATGCGCGCTTGCGCTCGTCGGCGCGCAGCAGCGCGTACGCGATCTCGAGGTTCGTGAACGCCCAGATACCGAGCATCGAGATTTGAAACAGCGTCGTCGAGCCGGGCCCGAGCAGCGCGCGTGCGAGCGGCCCGGCGAAGGCGACGCCGGCGAGCGCGGCCACAGCCGTCGTCGCCGCGCAGAGCACGACCGCGCCCGCCGCGATCCGGTCGCGTCGCGCAAGGTCCTCGTCGTCGTAGTAGAAGCGGATGAACGCCTCACCGATCCCGAGGCGCAGGACGATCGAGACGAGGATCACGCCGGTCAGGAGCGCCTCGGCGTAGCCGTACTGCGTGCGCGAGACGTAATGCGTGTACAGCGGCAGCGTGACGAGCGCCGCGCCCTTGCTGAGGATGTCGCCCGCCTGGTAGGCGAGGCCCGCCGTCACCAGGCGCTTCAGGTAGGCGAGCACCGGCTCAGGTGGGGGCTGTGTGCGTAGGGCGTCGCGGCGTCGCGCCCGCTAACGGGGTGCACCCCGCGGCGAGCGCGAGGATCGTCCACGTCGCCGGGTCCTCGAGGAAATCCGCGTAGAAGAGCGTGTCGATGACGAGGGCGGCGAAGAGCGCTGCGAACAGGACATCGCGGCGTACCCGCACGAAGCCGGCGAGGAGCAGCGCGAGGTAGACGGCGAGCCCGATCAGGCCCTGCTCGGCCGCGATCGTGATCGGCGTCGTGTGCGAGTCCTTGGTGGTCGGCTGCTCGTAAGGCAGGTGCTCGTGGTGCTCGAAGGGGTTCGGCCGATGCGAGATGTGCGAGAGGTACTCCTGCGCGAACGAACCCGAGCCGAAGCCCTGCAGGGGGCGGTCGCCGAACAGGTCCACGCCCTCGCTGACCAGCGAGGTGCGCCCGCTCGTCGCCTTCGACAGGGACCCACTCGACCCGCCCAGGCTCGAAGGGATCGAGCTGCGCGCAAAGGCGAAGGCGAGGCCGACCGCCATGGCCAGCCCCACTACAAGCATCACCGTCGCCCGACCGGGCCGCCGCGCGCTCCCGACCCACGCCACCGCCAGCCCGGCCAGCAGCGCGATCATCGCCGACTCCGACAGGCTGATGAGCAACCCCGCCCACAGCAGCGCAACGACCGCTCCCTGCCGTGCGAGGAGCGTGCGGCGGCGCAAGCCGACGCACGCGACAAGCAGCAGCGTCAGCGCGAGGTAGCGCCCGTAAACGTTCGGGTCGTAGAAGAGCGAGTTGATGCGGATGAAGTAGGCGTCCTGGTCGAGGGCGCGGTTGAACAGCAGGTGGCCGTGATCGGCCAGCTCGGCGAGGCCGACGAGCGCGAACAGCACGCCGAGCGCAACGACGAGCTTGAAGGCGCGGCGCTGGAGCTCCGCCGTCCAGTCGACGTCGCGCAGCAGGAGGTAGAGCAGCGCGAACGGGACGTAGAAGAAGCCCGCGTTCTCGACCGCCTTCGTGAGGCCGAGATCAGGTGAGTAAAGCGCCTGCAACGCGTAGACGACGAGCGCGAGCGCCAGTACGCGCTCGAGCGCGCCGGCGGGCCTCGCCTCGCGCGAGCGCACCAGCTGCACGACGACGCCCGCGGCGATCACCGCGTAGAGCGGGAGCAAGAGTCCGTTCGAGACGCTGCCGAGCGGAATCCGAAATGGCAGCGCAAGCAGGGCAAGCAGCGGCAGCAGTGCGGGCTTGCGGTCGATCAGGAACGCGAGCGCCGCGACGACGACGAGCACGAGGGCGACCGCCGCCACACCGCGCGCCGGGTGGTGGTGAAGCGTCGCGAGCTTTGGGTTGTTCCACAGCGTGAGCGCGAGCAGCGCCGGTGTGAGGACAAGCGTCGCCAGCTGGGCGAGCGCACGCTCGCGGCGGTGCAGCGGCAGCGCGAGCAGCGCGCCCGCGAGCAGGGTGACGAGGACGATGCCCGCGCGCTCGAGGTCGTGCGTCATTTGATCGTGAACTCGATCGTCGGATCGGTCGTCGTGCGGTCGAGGCTCGCGAAATGCACGCGAACCTCGTAGCGACCGGGCGGCGCGAGACGGCCGTCGCTGCTGCGCCCGTTCCAACGGAAGGTGGGCGTGCGGTAGCGGTGCGGGTTGAACGTGAAAGCCGGGAAGACCTTCGCGACCGCGCCTGTCCGCTCGTCGACGATCGAGACCGTCAGTCGATCGCCGTAGTCCGGTACGAAGCTGAAGGTTGCGGGCGCCAGGGTCGGGTCGAACGCGGTCCCCGCCGGGTGCCAGATGTCGCTGCTGCCGTTGATCAGCGGCGGCTTGTCCTTCAGGTGCTGCGCGACGAGCAGCGCGACCGCGACAGCAACAGCGAGCGCCACGAGAACGACGCGCGCCGCCGGCGCGTGCTCAGCCGCCGTAGCTCGCCCCAAGCGTGACCGCGACCTCGGCGCCGCCGGCGGCTCCGGCGGCCGTGCTCGTCATCGGCGCAACGTCCGAAGCCGGAAGGCCGAGGGAACGCGCGACCTCGAGCGCCGCGGCTCGCTCGCCGGTGCCGTAGCCAACGGTCGTGGTGCTCTGCGCCGCGGCGTTCGCGACCGCGCCTTTCGCGTAGCCGTCGCCTGCGAGCTTCGACGAAACGGTCCCCGCGAGGCCCGACCGGCCCGCAGCGTTGAAGACGGCAACCGTCACCGTGGAGGGAGCGGGCCCGCTCGTCGAGCTCCGCTTCTGCGTCGTCGTCGCGGTCGCGCCCGAGCTCGCCGGCGGCGTCGTCGCGTGCTGTGCGGGCTTCTTGGGACCGTTGCCGGGCGCGAGCTCCACCACCGCAAACGCGACGGCGGCGAGACCGAGGACGATGGCGAGGACAGCGAGCCAGCGTCCACGTCCCGCCGGGCGTTCAGGGTCGGGCGCCGGCGGTAGGCCCGCCTGCGTCGAAGGCACCTCGTCGTGCGAGAAAGGCAACCGAAGGTGGCGGTGCGCCGCCGGCGGCGGCGGCTCCTCGAACGGCAGCTCGACCTCGCGCTCGGGTGCGGCCGCCGCAAGCAGCGGGACAGCCGCGGGCCGAACCTGCCCCGTGCTGCCGTTCGGCTCGGGCGTGCCGGGCGCGAGCGCGAAGGTGAACTCGCTCTCACCGAGGCGGATCCTGTCGCGCTCGCCGAGCTGCGTCGGCGCGCTTATCAGCACCCCGTTGACGAACGTACCGTTGGTGGACCCGAGGTCCTCGAGCATGAACCGGTCGCCTTGCTTTGAAATACGCGCGTGTCGAGCGGAGGCGAGCGGGTCGCTCAGGCGCAGCGACGCCACCTTGCCGCGCCCGATCAAGAGCCCCGCGCCAATCTCGTGCGTTGTTCCGGCGGGCTGGCCGGGCACCGCTTCGGCGATCAGCCGCGGTAGCGGCTGCGCCGCCGGCGCGGGGGGAAGCGGGGGCTGCGTCGTCTCGACGCCCAGCCACCCCGCCGGCGTGGGAGCCGGCGGGAACGGCGGCACCGGCGGCGCCTCTGCGCCTGACGCGTCCCCGGTTGCCGTCGCCTCCGCCGGCGCCACGACGTCTGTCTCCGCGGGCGCTGCGACCTCGCCGCTCAGCGTCGTCGCGTCCGGCGGCGCGGCGACTACGGGCGGCGCTGGGGACATCTCCTCCGCAGCGCCGGTCGGGATCGGCACGCGACGGACGCCCTCGACGCTCGTCACCACCGGCGCTCCCGGGCCGGCCGGCACCGGCGCCATGACGACCGGAGCCGGGGGTGGGGCGGCGGGTGCCGGCCGCGGCGGCTGGACGCCCTGCGGGGCGGGTGCAGCCTGGCGGCGCGCGCTCTCGCGCTCGGCCCATTCGCTCAGTCGCTTCAGTTCTCGGGCCTGCGAGAAGTAGAGCAGCGCGAGCAGCGCGAGTGCGATCACCGCGGCGAGCCCCGCGTACGCACCGATCGTCTTGATCCCGCCGTTGATCGAGAGCGCTAGCAAAGTCATTGGCGGCGCAGTCTAAGGCTCGACGCTGAGGGGTTGTCCACGCACCGAGATCAGCTGCGCCACCTTGGCCGCGACGCCCGCCACATCGCCCTCGAGCACGAGCAGTGAAATCTCCTCGAACATCGCCTCGACGTGCTCGCTTGCCAGCGGGTCGCGCTGCGCGATCCAGATCCTCTCCGCCGGCGTCAGCTGGCGACGCTCAAACGGGTTGAAGAGGTCCTCGTGGAGCTTCTCACCCGGCCGAGCGCCGATGATGTCGATCGCGATGTCGCGCTCCGGCGCGAGGCCCGAGAGCTCGATCATCTGGCGCGCGAGCGCCATGATCGACACGGGCTCCCCCATGTCGAGCACGAACAGCTCGCCTCCCGCGCCGAGCGAGCCTGAGCGGATCACGAGCTGCACGGCCTCCGGGATCGTCATGAAGAAGCGCGTCATCCGCTCGTCGGTCACCGTCACCGGGCCCCCGGCTGCGATCTGCCGGCGAAAGATCGGCACGACGCTGCCGGAAGAGCCGAGCACGTTGCCGAAACGAACGGCCATGAACCGCGTCGCGGGGAAGCGGCGCTGGGCCATCTCGACGGCACACTCCGCGAGCGCCTTCGACGCGCCCATGACCGTCTGTGGCGAGACCGCCTTGTCGGTCGAGATGAGGACGAACGCCTCGGCACCAAGGTCGCCCGCAACCGAGGCGACGACGCGCGTACCGATCGCATTGTTATGAATCGCCTCGACCGGATTGGACTCCAGCAGACCGACGTGCTTATAGGCGGCCGCGTGGAAGACGAACTGCGGGCGCTGCTCGGCGAACACCTCGCGTAGGCGCTCCTCCTCCTTGACGTCGGCCAGCACCGGCACGAGTAGATCAGGATGCACGTGGCGATCCTCGAGCAGCTCCCGCTGAATCGCGAAGATGTTGTCCTCGGCGTGGTCGACGAGGACGATCCGCCGGGGCGCGACGCGCGTGATCTGGCGGCAGAGCTCGGAGCCGATCGATCCTCCAGCGCCCGTAACGAGCACGACCTTGCCGGCCAGGTAGGCACCGACGCGCTCGAGCTCCATGAGCACCGGCTCGCGTCCGAGCACGTCCTCGACCTGGACCTCGCGCACCTGGCGCGTCAGGTCGATGCCGCCGCGTAACAGCTCGAAGACGGTCGGCAGCGTACGCACCGGGATGCCGCGCTCGCGGCAAGCCGTGACGACGCGCATCCGCAGGACGCCCGGGGCGGAGGGGATCGCGATGATCACCTCGTCTGGCTCGAGCTCGTCGAGCACGCGCGGGAGCTCCGTGGTCGTTCCGCGCACGCGCAAGCCGCCACCGATGCGCAGCCGTTGCTTGCGCGGGTCGTCGTCGACGAACCCGACGGGGCTCAGCCCGAGCTGCGCGTTGCGCAGCAGCTCGCGCAAGACGAGCTGCCCGCCGTCACCGGCGCCGACGATCAACACCGTCCGCGCATCGCGGCGCGCACGGAAGCCGCGTAGGCGGCCGTCGTGGACCGATCGGGCAAACAGCCGGATCCCCGCGAGGAAGACGAGCGAGAGCAGGAAGTAGAGCAACACCGTGCCGTGCGGCGGATTCAGCGATCCGTACGGCTGGACAAGCGCGACTCCGGCTACCAAGAGGATCGTGTCCAGAACCAGCAGTCGCAGCAGCCGTTCCAGGTCGCGCTGCGTCGTGTAACGCCAGCGCCGCTGGTAAACGCCGCCGAGCGCGAGCAGCAGCACGCTGCCGCCGACGAGCCACGGCAGCGTTCGGTCGAAGAGCTCGCCGTACTTGTAGGTCGCCGAGGCGTGGCGCCCGCTCAGCGTGTCAAGCCGGAACAGGTAGCCGAGCCAGTACGCGAGGGCGATCAATCCCGCGTCGGCCACCATTTGCGGCAGCGAATGGCGCAGATTCGGGAACGTCGCCGAACGAAGCCGCCGGCCCATCAAGGGCACAGTGTAGGGCGGCTGTGGGACCCGTCGTACGTTCGCCTGAAGTCGAGGACGCGTGTTGGTGGCCAGCGGCCGTCAGCCGTAGTTCTCGACGGAGCGCCAGAAGGATGACCAGGGACCGGCCGGGCCCGTGCAGGTCCACAGCTGGCTGCCGTTGTCGTCGTTGGTAGTAGGCACGTCCGGGAACGTCGATGAACACGAACGCGACGACGAGCGCGTCGGCGACGACGACAAAGCGCAGGTCGCACCGCGAGCCAGACGACACCCGGCGGCGCTGCCAAGCGCCCTGGCCGGGCCAAGCTCATCCCAGCGCTGGACTCAGACTTCACGCCCCTATGCGCGCCAACGCTCGACGTGGCGGTTTCGGTCAGCGAGGACACCTGCCCAGCACGCTAAGCCTCACTCCCGCGGTCACGCGGCAAGGTCCCCCAGCAACAGGTCCACAAGGAGCTGCGGGTCCCGGCGAGTTCGCTCGACCGCGGGCGCAACTCGCTTCGCGACCTCGATCTCGGCGGGCGAGCTCAGCTTGCGCATGCGGCCCGCTGCGATCAGCTGCTCGTCAACGGCGCCGACGCGCCCTTCGAACGTGGTGAAGACCGGCGTGCCGAGCGCCACGGCCTCGCGGTTCATCGTGCCGCCGGCGCTGATCACGAGGTCCGCGTGGGCGATCAGCGACTGGGCGTCGATCGCCCGATCGGGGACGATGAAGCCCCCCGCCGCGAGCAGCTCTGCGCGCTGGTCCGGGGTGCGCGGCAGAACGACGGACTGCGTGCCGCGCAGGCGGTCGAGGACGCTCGCAAAGAGGTCATTCGCGAAGCGGTGGTAGAGCGAGACGTCGGGGGGCGTGCGCACGACGACGATCGGTTGCGCGGCGTCGAGGCCGAGCTCGTCGAGGACGGCGCCTGACGGCTCGAAGTCGGCGAGGTAGTACTCCTCCTTGAGGCCGGGGTAGGAGCGGATCTTGCCCTTGGCGCCGTAGCGGTACAGGCGCTGCGGCGGGATCGCGTCGGGGACGACCACTGCCTCCGCGAGGCGGCAATTGACGGAGTGCTGGACCGTCGCCCACTCGTAGTCGAACATCGTTGCGGCCGGGATCCGCAGGAGGGCCGCGGCGAGCGTGATGTCGTTCGAGCCGTGGCCGATTGCGCGCTCGAAGCGCCGGCCGCGCGCCCACCGTGCGAGTGCGAGCGAGCGCGACGCGAGGCCGAGCGCCTTGTTCGCGAGGCGCGCGCCGCGGTGGTGGCCGATCACGGTGGGCTCGAGGCTGAGGGCGTTCGCAAGCTCGACGGTCTGCGCGAAATCGCGCGCCGTCACGGTCACCTCGTCGCCGCGCTCGCGCAGCCGTTCGACGATTGGCCGCAGGACGAGCGGGTGGGGGCTGTTGGTCAGGTCGACCCAAACTCGCATAAGCGCACCACGCTACCCTTCCCGAGGCTTGTTCGAGATCGCGTCAGTGACGAGCTCGCTTGTCAGCTTCGTCACGCACGTCATCACCACGCTCGGCATGCCGGGCATGTTCGTGCTGCTGCTGGCCGCGTCGTGCGGGATCCCGATCTCCTCGGAGGCCGTGATGCTGTTTGCCGGCTACGACACCTACAAGGGCCACTTCTCGGTGCCCGAGATCATCATCGTCGGCGTCGCCGCCGACCTCACCGGGGCAACGATCGCCTACGCGATCGGCTACTTCGGCATGATCGAGCTGGTCGCCCGCCACGGCGCCAAAGTCCACATCACGCCCGAGCGGCTGGCGCGCGCGGAACACTGGTTCGCGCGCTACGGCGCGACGGCGGTCCCGATCTCGCGAGTCCTGCCACTCGTTCGCGCGTACACCTCGTTCCCGGCCGGCGCGGCGCGGATGCCATACGCGAGGTTCCTGCTCCTGAGCCTGCTCGGCGGCCTGCCGTGGATGGCGGCTTGGGGGCTACTCGGGTACGAGCTCGGGCCGAGCTACCACTCCGTCCAGAACCACCTGCACTACGTCGACTACGTCGGTCTTGCGCTGGTCGTGGCGATCGTCGGGTATCTCGTTTACCGGTGGCGGTACGCGCCGCGTCAGCAAACGGCCGAGTGAGCGAGCTCCCGCTCGAGCGCGCCGTCGCGCTCGGGCTGCTGCACGGCCCCGCAGAGGCCCTTCCCGTCTCATCGTCGGGGCACACCTCGCTCGTGCCGTGGCTGCGCGGCTGGGGCTGGGAGACGCTCGACCCGGCGCTGCGCAAGCGCTTCGAAGTTGCGCTGCACGCCGGCTCGCTGGTCGGGCTCGTAATCATCGCGCGCGGCGAGCTCGGGGCGGCCTACGGCGGCGGCCGGCTCGCGCGGGTCGTCTTGCCGGCGGTCCTGCCGGCAGCGCTCGCCGGAGTGCTCGGGCAGGAGGCGATTGAGCGGCGGCTCGGAAAGCCCGCACAGGTCGCGACCGGGCTCCTTGGCGGCGGTGTGGCGATGGCGATCGCGGACCGGATCGGCAGCCACGAGCGGCGCCTGGAAGACGCTGGCGTGCTCGACGGCCTATTGCTGGGCGTGGCGCAGGCGGTCGCACTGGCGCCTGGTGTCTCGCGCAGCGGCGCGGCGCGAACCGTCGCACGCGCGCGGGGGTTCCATCCTCAGGATGCGGACCGCCTGGCCAGGGCCGTGGGATTGCCCGTCACGGCCGGTGCAGTGCTGTGGAAAGCGCGCGAGCTGCGGGGCGTCGAGGGGCGCGAGTTGCGAACGCTGGCGGCCGGAGCGCTGGCCTCGGGGGTCGCGACTGCCGCGAGCGGCGCCCTGAAAGCGCGGTCGCTGCTGCCCTACGCCGCCTACCGAGCTGCACTCGCAGGTGTGACGTTCCGCCGGCTGCGCGACAATCCGCCGCGATGATCGACTCCTACGCCGCAGCAGGAGTGGACACAGGCGAGGCCGGCCGCGGGATCGCAGCGCTCGTTGGCGCCCTGGGGCGCGCCCGGCTTGGCCGGCCGTCGCGCTCGCGACTGCGCTCCGGCCACTACGCGAGCGTGCTCGAGATCGCGCCGGGACTCGGGCTCGCGCTGTCGACCGACGGGGTGGGCTCGAAGCTGATGATCGCCGAGCAGGCCGGAAAGCTCGCCACGGTCGGGATCGACTGCGTCGCAATGAACGTCAACGACATCGTCTGCGTCGGCGCTGAGCCAATCGCGATGCTCGACTACATCGCCGTCCCACGCGCGAACGCCGCCGCGCTCGAGCAGGTGGGGATCGGCCTGGCGCGCGGCGCCGAGCTCGCGGGAATCGAGATCCCCGGCGGCGAGCTCGCCATCCTGCCCGAGCAAGTCCACGGACTCGAGCTTTCGGGCGCGGCGGTCGGGACCGTGGCGCTCGACGCTGTCGTGACCGGCACGGCGATCCGGCCCGGCGACGCGTTGATCGGACTGCCATCGAGCGGCTTTCACTCCAACGGCTACACGCTCGTGCGCGGGATCCTCGGCGAACTCGCGCTCGAGCACACCGACGAGCTGCTCGCGCCCACGGTGATCTACGTGGCGGCGATTCTCGAGCTGCTGCGTAGCGAGGTCGAGGTCCACGGGCTCGCCCACATCACCGGCGACGGCCTGCTCAACCTTCGACGGCTGAGCGAAACCGTCGGCTTCGAGATCGATGCGCCCTTGCCGGTGCCGCCGATCTGCGCACTCGTCTGCGAGCAGGGCGGGCTCGCGCCCGCCGAGGCCTACCAGGTGTTCAACATGGGCTGCGGCTTCATCGCTGTCGTTCCCGCCGCCGACTCGGAGCGCGCCGTCGAGCAGCTCGCCCGCCACCACGAGGGCTCCCGTCAGATCGGCCAGGTCACCGATCGCGCGGGAGCGATCACGGTCCCGCACCACGGCATCGCTCTCTAGCCAATCGCTCGCCGGGCGCTACCGCCTCGAGCGTATGCTCGGGTCGGGCGCCAGCGCGACCGTCTGGCTCGCCTTCGACGAGGTGCTCGAGCGGCGCGTCGCGATCAAGCAGCTGTCTTCTGTCGACGCCGACAAGCTTGAGCGCTTTCGGCGCGAGGCGCGCGCCCTCGCGCAACTGAAGCACCCGCACATCGTCACCGTGCTCGACAACGGCGAGGACGCGGGTGCGCCGTTCATCGTGCTCGAGTACGTCGTGGGCGAGACGCTCAAACAGCGGCTGCTGCGCACACGGCTGCCGGTCGACGAAGCAACCGCCTACGCGATCGAGGTCGCGCGCGCGCTCGCGGCAGCACACGAGCAGGGGATCGTGCACCGCGACGTGAAGTCCCAGAACATTCTGCTGAGCGACGACGGTAGCGCCAAGCTGTCGGACTTCGGAATCGCGCGGTATGCGCAGCAGGTCGCGCTGACCCAAGGCGGCCGCGTGCTCGGCACGACCGACTACGTCTCGCCCGAGCAGGCGCTCGGCCACGAAGTGACGGGCCAGTCCGACATCTACTCGCTCGGCGTCGTGCTGTTCGAGGCGCTGACCGGGCGACTGCCGTTTCGCGGCGACAGCCAGCTCGCCGTGGCGACCCGGCATGTTCGCGAGCAGCTCCCGGACGTGCAGCGGCTGCGCCCCGAGGTTTCGGCGGCGCTCGCTGCGGTCGTCGACCGGGCGACCGCGAAGCGACTGGAGCCGCGCTATCCGGATGCCCGCGAGATGATCGCCGACCTCGAGCGGGCGCTCGCCATCGAGACGGCGCGCGCGGGCAGCGCGAGCGGGGAAGCCGAGGCGGTGCTGCGCACGCTCCCGCGCTCCACCTACGCCCGCGTGCCCCTGCGCGTCCGCCACCGCGGCTCGCTGCTCGCCGGCGCCGCGGTCGTCGGGCTGATCGGCGTCGCCGTCGCGCTGTTCGCGCTCGAGGGCATCCACGGCGATCGCCGCGCGCCGGAGCGCGTGCGGCCCCAAGTGGGTGTCGTGTATGTCCCCGTCGCCCTGCAGGGCGCGCACGCGATCTCCTATAACCCGTTCGGCACCGGCGGCCCTGACGATCCGCTCGGTGCGCCGCTGGCGATCGACGGGAAGCCGGGCGATGCCTGGCGGACGAGCGAGTATGCCGCCGGCAAGCTCCGCAAGTCGGGCGTCGGGCTGTTCGTGGAACTCGCCGCGCCCGAGGCGGCCGCGCGGCTCGTCCTGGCGACGCCGACGCCCGGGATCGACCTTCAGGTCTACGGAGCCCAGCGCCTGCCGACCGGCCAGCCCGCCCGCGACCTCGATCCGTCCGCGCTCGGCTGGCGGCAGCTCGGCGCGGCGCGGAAGGTCGGCGCGCAGGTCGCGATCGCGCTCGACGAGCCGCGCACGGCGTTTCGCTACTACTTGGTTTGGATCACGCGACTCGAGCCGGATCCCACGGGCGCCTGGATCAGCGCCGGGATCGGGAGCCTGAGACTCTGGAAGGCGACTGCGCGCGCCGACTAGCCGTGCGCTCGGGCTGCACCGGCGCGCTCGAAACGGGCCAGGGCCGCACGGCAGAGGCGATCGACGAGCGCCGGGTAGGGAATGCCGTCAGCCTCCCAGAGCCTCGCGTAGACGCTCGTCGGAGTAAAGCCGGGCATTGTGTTCAGCTCGTTGACGAGGACCGTTTCGCCGTCGACGAAGAAGTCAACGCGCGCCAAGTCCGCACAGCCGCAGAGCTCGAAGGCGCTAAGCGCGAGGCGCTGCACCGTGGCGGCGGCGCTCGGCGAGATCCGCGGCGGCAGCCGGAGCGTCATCCCGCCAGGCTCGTACTTGGCCTCGTAGTCGTAGAAGTCGGCTTCGATGACGATCTCGCCGGGCTGCGACGCGCGCGCGCCGTCGGGGCCGGCGAAGACGGAGCACTCGACCTCGATGCCCGGTGCGCCTGCCTCGATGATCGCGAGCTCGTCGTGGGCGAGCGCCGCCTCGATCGCATGATGTAGCTCGAGCCCGGACTCCTCGACCTTGCTGATTCCCACCGACGATCCCATTCGCGCCGGCTTGACGAACAGTGGGCGGTGCAGCGGTGCGACGAGCTCGATCGCCGCGGCGGCGCCGCCCGCCTCGAGCTCGCGCCGGGTGAGCGAGCGCGAGTCGACCTGCGGCACGCCCGCAGCGTCCATCAACCCCTTGAAGCGAACCTTGTCCATGCAGAGGGCGGAAGCCGCCACACCGGAGCCGACGTAGGGGACATCGAGGCACTCGAGCAGGCCCTGCACCGTGCCGTCCTCGCCATAGGGGCCGTGGAGCGCCGGGAAGACGACGTCGCAGTCGAGCAGGCCGCTACCCGGGGTCAACGCGAGCTCGCCGCCGTCGCTAAACCAGCGGCCGTCGCGCGTTATCTCAATCGCCACGATCGCGTGCCCCGCCGCAGCGAGGCCGTCACGCACTGAGGCGGCCGACACGAGCGAGACCTCGTGCTCAGCCGACCTGCCGCCCCCGAGGACGGCGACGCGCATCAGCTGCTTCCGCTCGCGCCGGTCGGGGAGCTTGACCCGGTGTTGCTCGGCCCGCTCTGCCCGGTGTTGCTCGGACCCGTGCTGGAGGTGTAGTTACCGATCTGGACCGTCACCGTCGAGTGCTTCTTCACGCGAGATCCGGGAGCCGGCGATTCGCTCACCACATTGCCGTTCTGTTCAGGGTTGCTCACCGTGACCTGCGTGGTCGCGGCGGTCAGGCCCACCGCCTGGATCGCCTGGATCGCGGTGCTCTCGCTCTGCCCCGTCTCATCCGGGACCGTGACTCTTGTCGGCGAGGAGGAAACCGTCAGCGTTACGGTCGAGCCTTGCGGCGCCTTCGCGCTCAGGGGTGACTCGTCGAGCACTTGCCCGGGCGCGTACTCCGACGCCTGCTTGACCTCCTTGACGTTGAAGCCGTTGGCTTCGAGGATCGTCTGCGCGCTGGTGAACGACAGGTTGATCACGTTTTGCAGCTTGACCAGCGGCGCGCCGCTGGAGATCGTCAACTGCACGACGCTGTCGCGGTTCGCGCTGCTGCCGGCCGACGGGCTCGTGGAGACGACGTCGCCGGCCTTGACCGAGGTCGACTTCGTCGAGCTCGTCGTATAGCGGAAGCCGGCCCGTTTTAGTTGCGCCTTGGCCAGCGCCTGAGGCTCACCGACAACGTTTGGCACCGTGCCTGGAGGCGGCCCGCTCGACACCGTGATCACGACGGTCGAGCCGCTCGTGATGACCGTTCCCGCCGCTGGGTTCTGATTGATCACGATGCCTGACGGGGCGCTCGAGGCCTGGTTTTGTGGCACGACGTGAAAGCCCGCCAGGGCTTGGCCGGCCTGGAACTGGGTGTCGTTGATGACGCTCGGCACCGTTTTGCGGGCGTGTTGGGACAGCACCACGGCGGCGATGATCGCGCCGGCGAGGATCACAGCCGCGAGCAGCGCCCACGGCCAGACCGGCCCGCGCCGGCTGGCCGGCGGACCGGGCGGACCGACGATGCTCGTTCGCGAGGTCGAATCCCAGTAAGTGGGCTCGCCGTAGGCGGCCACCCCGGCCGTGGCCGGCATCAAAGTCTGCGTGGTCGTTCCGACCGGCGGCGCGAGCGCCGTCGATGGCGCCGGCGGGAACGCGACCGGTGCGAACGATGCCGTTCGACTGCCGTCCTCGGCGCGCAGGCGCTCGCGCTCGCCGGCGAGCGCGGCGAGGAACTCGTCGGCGTCGGCGAAGCGTTGCGCGGGATTCTTGGCCAGTGCCTTCAGCACGATCGCGTCGAGGTTCGGCGAGATCGAGGACACCAGCCGACTGGGTGGGCGGGGCGGCTCGGACAGGTGGCGCAGCGCGATCGCGACGACCGAATCACCTTCGAACGGGACCGTTCCCGTCAACAGCTCGTACAGGATGATGCCCACCGCGTAGAGGTCCGAGCTCGGTCCGATGGCTTCGCCCTGGGCCTGTTCCGGCGAGAGGTAGCGGGCAGTGCCCATGATCGACCCGGTCTGCGTGATCTCCGAGGCGGAGCCGGCGCGGGCGATCCCGAAGTCGGTCACCTTGATGCGGCCCTCGCCGTCGATGATCACGTTGTGCGGCTTGAGGTCGCGATGGACGATGCCGTTGCGATGCGCGAAGCGCGCCGCCCTCAGCACCTGCTCGGTGATCTCGATCGCCCGCTCCGGCGTGAGCGGCGCCTCCTCACGGACGATCTGGTCCAGCGACCGCCCTTCGAGCAGCTCCATCGCGATGTAGTAGGTGCCGTGCCACTCGCCGCTGTCGAAGACGCTGACGACGTTCGCGTGCGAGAGCGCGGCGGCGCTCTTGGCCTCACGGCGGAAACGCTCGACGAACTCCTGGTCCTGAGCGAATCGCTCGTGCAGAAGCTTGAGCGCGACGCGCCGGCCGAGCTGGAGGTCCTCCACGGCGTAGACGTCGGCCATCCCGCCGGAGCCGACGCGCGCGACGACGCGGTAGCGGTCGTCGATGATCATGCCTGGGGTGATCGTTGCCATCAGCCGCTCCCAACCAGGGACTGTATGACGTCGCGCGCGATCGGGGCGGCGGCGTCGGCGCCGTACTTGTAGGTGTGGTCCACGACCACGGCGACGGCGATGTCGCGATAGGGCGCGAACGCGATGAACCAGGCGTCGTTCGGGGAGTTTGGCGTATTCGCGAGCTCGGCCGTGCCGGTCTTGCCGGCAACCACGATCTTGAACCCTGCGAGCGCATTCGCTGCCGTGCCGTCCTTGACCACCTGCTCCATCATCATGGTTACCGCGGCCGCCGTCGATGGTTTCATCACGGTGCTGAAGACCGTTGGATTGATCTGCTTCACCTTGACACCGTCCGCGTTGACGACGCGACTCACGAGGTGCGGTGTCATCAGGACGCCGCGGTTGGCGATCGCGGCTGCGTCCATCACCATCTGGAGCGGAGTGACGTAAAGCTGGCCCTCGCCGATGCCGACGAGCGGCACGTCGACGTCGCCGCTTTCTGGAAGGGCGAGGCGGCCGTTGTAGCGGGCGCCGCTAGGCGACAGCTCGTCGTGCGGCAGGTCGATCGGGGGATCGCGGTAATAGCCGAGACGAAGCATGTATTTCTGCAGCAGGGCGGGTCCGAGGTCCTGGGCGACGTTCGCCCACGCGGTGTTGATCGAGTTAGTCAGCGCGTATGTCAGGGTGACCGGCCCGTAGCTCGTGCTCCCGTCGTTGCTGAGCGGGATGCCCTGGAAGGTCTGCGGCGAATTGCCGTTGACTACCGACGTCGGGGTGAACCTACCGCTGTCGATCGCCGCAATCGCGGTCACGACCTTTTGCGCCGAGCCGGGGGGCTCGCCGGGCGCGCCCTCAGCGACCTGGTCGAAATACGATCCTGCCGGCTTCTTCGCGATAACCGCGTTCGGGTCGTATCCGGGATCGCTCGCGAAGACCTTGATGGCGCCCGTGCTGGGCACGATCGCAACGACTGCGCCGTCGAGACCGGTCGCTCGGAGTTCGCGCGTAGCAAGCGCCTGCGCCGTCGGGTCAAGTGTCGTGTAGACGCTGTAGCCCCCGCTCTGGTGTCCCTCGAGCTGGTCGACGATCGACTGGTGCTCGAGCGGCGTTCCGGCAAGAACGCTGTTCTGCGAAGCCTCGAGTCCGGCGTAGCGGTGCGCCAAGGGGACCGCGAAGCCGACGGGCTGGCCGAAGAGCTCGCCAAGCGGGTAATGGCGCACGTAGTTGCCACTGCTCGTCCGGCGCGAGACTGCGAGCACCGTCGTGCCATCGTCGGCGTAGATCACGCCGCGCGGGACGCTCTCGCTCTCCAGCAGCGTCCTCGCGTTGAGCTTGTTGTTCTGGAGCGCCGATGCGTCGAACACGGTCCAGCGCGAGGTGTAGGCGACGAGCGCACCGAACATCAGCAGGACGAGGATGAAGAGCCGTGCGATCGGCCTGTTCACTGGCTCTCACCCTGGACCT
Organism: Solirubrobacterales bacterium; assembly: GCA_003138355.1. Classification (GTDB taxonomy): domain Bacteria; phylum Actinomycetota; class Thermoleophilia; order Solirubrobacterales; family Solirubrobacteraceae; genus Palsa-513. The sequence goes on along the minus strand of PLFX01000052.1, from coordinate 24,926 downwards.
GGCCGAGCTCCAGCGCTTGCACCAGATCCGCCGCGCCCGACTGCGAGCGGAGCTGGTCGTTGAAGAGGCGGTGGCGCTCGTTCGGGCCGAGCTCGGCGGTCGTGACCCCGGAGACGAAGTACTCCGTGTAGAGCTTTATGCCGCCGGGCAGCGTGTACGGTAGGCCGTTGTAGATCGTCACCTGCCCGTAGCGATCGGTGCCGATGAAGTAGACGCCCTGGAGGGCGAGTACGAGCGCTGCGGCGATTGCGCCCGCGAACGCGAGAGCGACCCCGAGCTTGCCGACCCGCCGGACGCGGCGCCGGGATCGGCGCGCCGCCCGCGTCGATCCCTCGACCGGCATGCGCGGCGCGAGCCGCCGTCGCCGCGTCGCGCGCGGCGGGCGCGTGTAGAAGCCATCCCGCAGCGTCTCGGGAGCGATTCCGCCGCCGGGCATCTCGTCCGCGACAGCCGTGCCGGCGAGCGACTGCTCGACCGTCGCGGGCTGATCTTCGATTGACGGCTCGCGGGTGCGACGGCGCGGCGGGCGGGCCGGGCCGGCGGCCACGCCGTCGGTGTCCTCTAGGCGGAACAGCAGCACCGTGATGTTGTCGCGCCCGCCGGCCTTGTTGGCGGCCGCGATCAAGGCCTTTCCGGCGGCAGCGAGGCTCTTGCGCTCGGCGAGCAGCCGCTCGACCTCGGCCTCGGCGACCATCGAGGTGAGTCCGTCGCTGCACAACAGGTAGACGTCTCCACCGACTCCGTCGAGCGTGATCATGTCGACCGTGACACCGGGCTCGGGGCCGAGTGCGCGGGTGATGATCGATCGCTGCGGATGCTCCTCCGCCTCCTCCGCGGTGAGCTGGCCCTGGCGGATCATCTCCTCGACGAGCGAATGGTCCTGGGTGAGACGCTCGAGCGTGCCATCGTGGAGGCGGTAGGCGCGGCTGTCGCCGACGTGCGCAAAAGAGACCTCCGTGGGGCCGACGTAGGCGGCCGTCAGGGTCGTTCCCATCCCGGTGAGCTCCGCTTGGTCGTTCGCGCGCGCGAAGATCTTGGCGTTCGCCGCCACCGCGCGCTCAGCGAGCTCGCTCGCCGGATCGCTCCCCTCGCCGACGTCGAACCCTTCGGCGAAGAGATCGATGGCGATCTTGGAGGCGACCTCGCCTCCCTGGGCCCCGCCCATCCCATCGGCCACGACGAACAGGGGGGCCTGCTCGAGGTATGCGTCCTCGTTGCCCCTCCGCTGGCGGCCCGTGTCCGAGCCGGCGAACTGCTCGGCAACGCGCAACATCACGAGTCCTCGTAGGTGAACTCGCTGTCGCCGATCCGCACGCGGTCACCGTGGTGGAGCGGTGCCAGCCCTTGCAGGAGCTCTTCGTTGAGATAGGTGCCGTTCGTCGATCCAAGATCTTCGAGGACCACGACGCCGCCCTTGAGCACGATGCGCGCATGGCGTGATGATGCGTACGGGTCATTCAGGCGGATCTCCGCCGCATCGCCGCGCCCGAGGACGGCGCCGGGTCCGACGTCGTAGATCATTCCCGGGCTGTGGCCGGGCGCGCGCTCCACCACCAGGCGCGGCTCGTGTGCTCGCATCACGCCGGCCGCGCTGGCTGAATACATCCCGGTTCCCTGGTCGACCGAGGACGGCGCCACGCGGCCGCGTAGGTCGCGCGTCGCGCTCCACGCAACCCACAGGAGGAAGAGGTAGAGCACGGCGAGGAAGCCGAGCTTCAGGGCGACCGAGACGGGCTGCAGAGTTGCCAGCACTTGGATGGGGTTTGGCGAGAGCGCGACGGCGCTCAGTATGCCTCGAACGTCAGCTCGTGTGGACCGATCTCGATCACGTCTCCGTCGGTCAGCTGGGTCGGGACGCCGATCGGCCGCGCATTTAGGCGCACTCCGTTGGTCGAGCCGAGGTCGACGAGGATCCATGCTCCCTCATCGGGGACGATCTCGGCGTGGCGGCGCGAGACCTCCGTCGAAGAGAGGACGAGGTCGGCGTCGGAGCTGCGCCCGATCACGAGACCGCGCGGGCCGATCGGTGTCCGCAGCCCAGCGACGCTCACATACGCCTGGGCGCCTCCTGCGTTTGCACCGCCCGCCGGCGGCACGACAGCGTCGCGCGGGCCTCCCGCGGCGTCGCCGCGCCTGCTCCGCGGCGTGCCGGCGACCAGCTTTGCCTCGATTCCGCATTCCCCGAGCGCGAGGCGGCGGTCTGTTCGCAGCTTGATCTGGGGTGCCGATGCCAGCGCAAGGTGCTCGGCACGCGCATGCTCCAGCAGGTAGGCGGCCAACTCCTCGACGAGGCCGTCCTCGATCGGCGCGAGCGCACCCCGATCGCCCGGCGAAAGCCAGACTACATAGGAGTTTGGAACGTACGTGCTCGACAGCGACTGCTGGCGGTGGCCGTCCATTTCGCGCGCAAGCCTGCGCGCCAGCTCGACGGGGCGGATCTCCGACGGGAACGCGCGGCCGAACGCTCCCTCGACGAGGCCGGCGATCTTGTTCTCGAGGTTGCGGAGGACGCTCATCTGGCGCTGCGCGGGTCAGCGCCGAAGCGCCGACCTGCCCGGGCAGATGCTACGGGACCTCGTGCCGATGGTGGGTCGGCTGGCGACCCCGGTGGACGCTCAAGGCGACCGCGGCCGCGAACGCCACGGCTCCCGGCACCCACGTCGCGAACGCCGCGCCGGCGCGGGCGGCGAGGTACGCCGCGACCGCGACGAGCAGCGTGGCCCAGAGCGTTGCGAGCAGCGCGCGCCACCAGCCGCGGGAGGTTGTCATCAGCCACGGAAGGACCAACACCGCAACTGCCCACAGCAGGGCGGGCGCGAGTCGGTTGAGCGCCAGCAGGGCCGCGAGCACGTGGTCGAACGCGCCTGCAGGAGAATCGAGCCAGCCGCGGCGGGCGCGCGCCGAGGCCGGAATGCCGAACAGCAACCGGCGGTTGGAGAGCACCTCGACAACGACGAGCCACCAGTACCCGGCCAGCGCCAGCCCGACCCGGCGGCGGACCGACGCGCCGCCGACGCGCGCCGCGACCGCCGGGAAGGCCGGCGCGAGGCTGATCAGGCCGAGCGCGGGGGCAAGCCCGGCGAACGACCATAGCCAGGGATCGCCCGCGAGTAGGAGGGGGACGGGCGCCAGCGCGCAGAGGAGGAGCACAGCCGAGCCGCTGTGGCCGCCGAGCGCGAGGGCGCCGCAGGCCGCGCCTCCGAGCAGGAGCCAGCCGATCCGCGGGGCGATGACGACACCGAGCAGGGCGAGCGATGCGGCGACGACCACAGCCATGCTCGAGTGCGGGCCGAGAACGCCCGCCTGCGCAGCGGCGGTCAGCATCGCCGCGGCAACGGCGCCCACGAGCCGCTGGCCGCGAGGTGTGAGCGGCGGCGCGTCCGACTTGGATCGGTCGCTCCGCAGAGCCGGCATCCGGGCGGTGATCGTGTGGCGGTTCGCTCGGTCCAGCGCGTCGCGCAGCTCCGCGACCGTCCCGCGGCGCGCCGGGTCGCGCTCGAGCGCCTGGTCGATGGCGGCAGACAGGCGCCGCGGGAGATCGGGGCGCGCCGCCGACAGCGGCGCCACAGAACGCCCGAGGCGCCTCACCGTGGCGACGGCGCTCGCACCGCGCAACGGGTTATGACCGGCGAACCCCTCGTAGAGCGTGAGTGCGAGCGCATACAGATCGCTGGCCGCAGTAGCCGGACGGCCGTGTGCCTGCTCGGGCGACATGTAGGCGAGCGTCCCGATGACGTCACCGGTCCGGGTCAGGGGCTGCTCATCGGCGATCAACGCGACCCCAAAGTCCGTCAGCTTCGCCGGCGCGCCACCCGCCGTCGTGTCTGTGCAGACGATCACGTTCTGCGGCTTCACGTCGCGGTGCACCACGCCACGCGCATGCGCGTGGCCCAGGGCGTCGGCAAGCGCGGCGCCGATCGCGATCAGCTCGAGCTCGTCGGGACGCGAGGTCGCGTAGCGCTGCGCGAGCGATTCCCCGTCGACGAGCTCGCTGACGAGGTAGAACGCGTCGTGATCGGAGAGCGCCTCGTAGAAGGCGACGATCGCGGGGTGCGAGAGGCGCGCCGCAGCTAGCGCTTCGCGATCGATCCGCCGCTGGTCGACACCCGACGATCCGGCGCCGCGCGGGATGCGCTTGAGCGCGACCGCGCGCCGCAGCTTCTCATCGCGTGCCGCCCAGACGGTGCCATGGCCGCCGCTGCCAAGCGGTTCCAGTAACCGGTAGCGGTCGAGGACGAGCTCGCCGCGCGGAGCGCGCGGGGCATCGCGCACCGGCGCGAGCGCGGCGCGAGGCAGGGTGTTCACCCGCGCGATTTCGCTGAGCAGCCGAGGCGATCCTGCCCGAGGAGCGGGGTTGATCGCAAAGTTGCACTCAAACCCTGGCGAAGCCCCGGTCCGCATAATGCGGGAATCCAAACCCGGCAAGGAGCGTCTTGTCGTTCTTCGAAGAGGGTGACGAGCCCCGTACAACCATCGCCACTGAGCGCCGGCCGGGCCGACGCGTCCGCGGCCAACCGCCTCGCCGGCCGCTCGATGAGCGCACCGTCCTGGCCCGCCGGGCCGGAGCGATCGCGGCGCTCGTGGTCGTCGTCGTCGTCGTGGTCTTCGGGCTGCGAGCCTACCTCACGAGCCAGCAAACGCAGGCGCTCAAGAACTACAACAGCAACGTCACGACGCTGCTTCAGAACGAGCAGCAGCAGGTGGCCCAGCAATTCTTTGGCACGCTGAACAACATCGCCGGCACGTCCGGTCAGGCGCTGACAGCCGATCAATCGAACCTCTACCAGGACGCCGTGACGGCGAGGATGGACGCGCAGACCGCCGCCGGCTGGAGCGTGCCCGGCTCCTGCGCCGACGCGCAGCGCGATCTTCTCATCGTCCTCGACCTGCGCTACGAGGCGATCGACAAGGTGCAAGCCGCGATCGTGCAGGCGATAAACGGCCCCGGCGGTAACGCGCAGATCCAGGACATCGCCGGCGACATGGGGATGATCTACGCCTCCGACATCCTCTACAAGGTGCGCGCCGCGCCGCTGATCGAGCAGGCACTCACCAACGCCGGGATCCAGATCGGCACAGGCGCCGTTTACGGCGCAGCGTTCCTCCCCGACCAGTCGTGGACGACCGCGGGGTACGTGGCAGGGAAGATCCTCGGCTACACGCCGCCGGCGCTGGGCGGCGCGGTCGGCACCGGTCCCCACGGCCACGCCCTGGTCGACGTGCTCGTCGGCGGCACGGCCCTCGCCCAGGGCTCGGGCGTGATCAACCCGATCACTTACACCAAGGGACTGACGTTCACGGTCGACTTCACCAACGACGGCGCCAACGACGAGTTCGACGTCCACACCCAACTGACGCTCTCGTCCGCCTCCACGTCGACTCTGACGGCCTCTCAGGAAACCCGTGAGACGCAGCCGGGTGACCCCTATTCAGCGACGCTCGGGTTCCCGCAGACGCCGCCGATCGGGCCCGTGCTCAAGCTTACGGCAGCCGTCCTTCCGGTCGCCGGCGAGAAGGACCTCTCGAACAACACGCAGGTCTACTACGTGCGCTTCAGCAAGTAGCTTCACGCCGGCGGACGATACGTTTCCCATGTGCCACTGGCCGCAGTGACAACGGCCGAGATCGTCGCAGTCGCGGCGGCGGTCGTCGCAGCGCTTGGGCTGGCGGGCGTTGTCGTGCTCTGGCGCGCGCTGCGCAGGGTTCGTGCCGCACAGACCACCGTCCTCGGCGCGGCTGGTGCGACAGACGTCGTCGCTTACGTCGTGCGCCTCGAGCAGGAGATCGGCGTGCTGCGCGACTACCTCGAGGATGTCGCAGCGCGGCTCGACGGCCGGGTCAAACGAACCGAGTCGCGGCTCGATCACGCGTTCTCCCGGCGTGCCCTCGTGCGCTATGACGCATACGGCGAGATGTCCGGGCACCAGTCCCTGTCGCTGGCGCTGCTCGACGCGTCGCGCTCGGGCGTGATCCTGTCCTCGATCCTCCATCGCGACGCTGCGCGCCTTTACGTGAAGACGATTCACGATGGCCGCAGCGAGCTGCAGCTCTCGCCGGAGGAGGAGGAGGTCATGCGCCTCGCCCTCGAGCAGGAAGCCTGAGGCCCGTCGAGTGACGGTCCGGATCGGTTTTCTCGGCCCCGAGGGAACGTTCAGTCACCAGGCGCTGCGCGAGGCGCAGCCGCCGGCGGACGCCGAGGCGGTGGCGATCGCAACGCTCTACCAAACCGTGATGGCGGTCGATGCGGGAGAGGTCGACCTCGCTCTCGTCCCGATCGAGAACGCGCTCGAGGGCTCGGTTGACGTGACGCTCGACACGCTCGCGGCGGACGCCGCCGCTGTGGCGATCGTCGGTGAGATCGTGCAGCCGGTTCGGAACAGCCTGATCGCGGCGACGGCGATCCCGCTGGAGTCGATCACGACCGTGCATTCCCATCCCCAGCCGACGGGCCAGTGCGCGCGCTTCCTGCGCGAGCGGCTGCCGCGCGCGCGGATCGTCGCGGCGTCGTCGACGGCCGAGGCCGTCCGGGCCGTGGTAGCGCGAGGACTGCCCGGTGAGGCGGCGCTTGGGAACAGGCTCGCCGCCGAGCTCTACGGTGCGCAGGTACTGATCGCGGATGTCGACGACGAGCCGGGCAACCTCACGCGCTTCGTGTGGCTCGCGCGAGAAGAACGAGCGGGCGAGCTGCGCGCCCTCGTCGAGCGCGGCGCACGGAGCAAGACCTCGATCGTCTTCTGGGGCGCAGGGGACGAGGCCGCGGGCTGGCTCGTCGCCTGCCTCTCCGAGCTGTCGACGCGAGAGGTCAACCTGACTCGGATCGAGTCACGGCCGCGGCGCATCGGGTTCGGCCACTACATGTTCTTCGCCGATCTCGACGGATCGAGCGCTGAGCGGCCGGTGGCGGCGGCGATCGCCGGGCTGCGCGAGCGCTGCGAAGAGGTGCGGGTGCTGGGGTCATACCGCGCGCCGTAGGGCGTCGGCCTGAGCGCCCAGTGAGTCCCGCGTCGTTCAAAAGGCGCGCCCGCGCCAGCCGCGCCGCTAGACTCGCTAGCGCGCGAATGTCCGCAGTGCTACCACCACAGGCGCGGTCCGCGTCGCTCGGCGAGCACCAGCGACGCGGGCCTGACGGTGGTCGGGTGCTCGTGCTCAACGCGAGCTTCGAGCCGGTGAACGTCTGCACCGTCCGCCGAGCGATCGTCCTCACGCTGAAGGAAAAGGCCGAGGTGCTCGAGGTCGGTGAGGCGCTGATCCACTCCGAGCACGTTGCGCTCGGGCGCCCTTACGTGATCCGTCTTGTGAGCTACGTGCGCGTGCCGCGCGACGCGCAGCGGCGCAAGATCACCCGCCGCGCGGTCTTTGCGCGCGACAACTGGACCTGCCAGTACTGCGGCGCGCGCGCGAACCTCACCGTCGACCACGTGATCCCGCGGTCCAAGGGAGGCTTGTCGAGCTGGGAGAACATCGTCGCCTCCTGCGCGCCGTGCAACCGGCGCAAGGCCGATCGCACGCCGCTCCAATCGGGGATGCACCCCGCGCGCCAACCGCGTCAGCCGCACGCCGAGATCTTTATTCGGGTGTCAAGCCCGACGATCCCCACTGCGTGGCGGGCATACCTTCCGGCGTTGGCCTGACGGCCAACGGCGTCAGGGGCTTTGCGCGGGCGCGCGGCTGCAGCAGGCGTGCGGTAACCCGCCTGGGCGATTGGTGCGCTCGCTGCGCCCGGCACGCGTGTGCACCAGACGGGCGTGCTCAGAGGAGGAAAGGCCGGGCTTTGCGCCCGGCCTTTCCGACGACCTTGGACTTGATCGGCCAGGCTTTACGCGTCACGCCACGCGTGCACTGACGCGCTTGCCGGAGGGACTAGGTCCGGCGACCTGTACGACGGTGGTCCGGGTTGGATTCCGCTAGGCGGGTCCAGCCGACTTCTCCGACCTAACGGCCGGCCACCTCCAGAGTCCCGCAAGTACTGTCAGCCAACGTAGGGACCACCTCCTTTCTCTGGTATCTCCAGAGTAGCGCAGGCGAATGCGGAAAACTCGAGCGCCGTACGCGGCGCTCAGGCTTGGCCGTTCGGGCTGGGCTCGGGCGAGTCGGGGGCGGCGATTGCGGGCGCGTCGGGGGCGGGGTCCGGGTCGGTGATTGCGGGCTCGCTCGCCTCGGCCACGAGCGCGACGGCGCTGACCGTGTCGTCTTCGCGGAGGTTCATCAGGCGTACGCCCTGTGCGGCGCGCCCGTAGCGGTTGATCCCGCGCACCCCGGTGCGCTGCACCATCCCGCCGGCGCTGATGAAAACGAGCTCCTCGTGCTCGCGGACGACGAGCGCGCCGGCGAGACCACCCTTGGTCGCGGTCAACTCGATCGTCTTGACGCCCATCGTGCCACGGCCCTTGCGCGGGTAGTCGCTGAGCGCGGTTCGCTTGCCGTACCCGTTCTCGGTCAGCACGAGCAGTTCGTGGGTGTCGCCGGCGACATCCATCGCGAGCACCCAGTTGTCGCGCTCGGCGACCTTCATGCCCTTGACGCCGGAGGTGTTGCGACCCATCGCGCGCACGGCGGACTCGGCGAAGCGCACGGCCTTGCCGTTGCGCGAGACCATCAGGATGTCGTCCTCGCCGCTGGTGCGCCGCACCGCCACGAGCTCATCGTCATCGCGGATGTTGATCGCGATGATCCCGTCGGCGTTGATCGGCGTGTTGTACGCGGCGAATTCGGTCTTCTTGACGATCCCGTTGCGCGTGGCGAAGATCAGGTAACGGCCCTCGCTGTAGTCGCGCGTCGAGAGCACCGACTGCACGCGCTCGCCCTCGCGCAGCGGCAGGATGTTGACGAGCGCACGCCCCTTCGCGGTACGCGAGGCCTCCGGCAGGTCGTAGACCTTCGACCGGTAGACCTTGCCGCGGTTGGTGAAGAACAGCAGGTAGTCGTGCGTCGAGCAGATGAAGAGATGCTCGATGAAGTCCCCATCCTTCATATCCATGCCGGTGACTCCACGGCCGCCGCGGTGCTGGGCACGGTAGGTGTCGAGCGGCAGCGACTTGATGTAGCCGGAGTGGGTGATCGCGATCACCATCTGCTGGTCGGCGATCAGGTCCTCGATGTCGATCTCGCCTTCGGCGTGCGAGATCTCCGTGCGCCGCTCGTCGCCGTAGCGATCGCGGATCTCGATCAGCTCCTCCTTGATCAGGGCGAGCACGCGCAACTCGTCGCCGAGGATCGCGCGCAGCTCGCCGATCCGCTCGAGCGTGTCGGCGTGGTCCTGGCGGATCTGCCCTGACTCGAGGGCGGTCAGTTGTGCAAGACGCAGGTCGAGGACCGCCTGCGCCTGGATCACGGTCAGCTTGTAGTGCCTGATCAGTCCCTCGCGGGCGGTTGCGCGGTCCTTGGCGCGCCGGATTAGCTCGATCACCGCGTCGAGGTTGTCGATCGCGATGAGCAGCCCTTCGAGGATGTGGGCGTGCGCTTCGCACTTCGCGAGCTCGTGCTTCGACCGCCGGACGACGACGTCACGCTGATGCTCGACGTAATGATGGATCGCCTCGCGCAGCGAGAGCGTGCGCGGAACGCCGTCGACGAGCGCGACCATGTTCACGCCGAAGGTGGTCTGCATCGGCGTGTGCTTGAAAAGTTTGTTGAGTACGACCTTGGGGATCGCGTCGCGCTTGAGCTCGATGACGAGGCGCATGCCGCGCTTGTCGGATTCGTCGCGCAGGTCGGAGATCTCGGTGATGCGCTTGGCCTCGACGAGCTCCTTGATCTTCACCATCAGCCCGTTGTCGCCGCCCTTCTTGACCATGTAGGGCAGCTCGGTGACGACGATCGCCTCCTTGCCGTGGGTCAGCGGCTCAGTGTGTGCGCGCGCCTGTACGCGCACCCGTCCGCGCCCGGTCTCGTACGCGTCCTTGATGCCGGCGCGGCCGAGGATCATGCCGGCAGTCGGGAAGTCGGGACCCTTGACGTGCTTCATCAGCTCCTCGAGGGTGATCTCGGGGCGCTCGATGTAGGCGACCGTCGCGTCGATGACCTCGCGCAGGTTGTGCGGCGGGATGTTTGTCGCCATGCCAACGGCGATGCCCTGCGAGCCGTTGACGAGCAGGTTCGGGAAGCGCGCCGGGAGGACCACGGGCTCCTGTTCGTTGCCGTCGTAGTTCGGCACGAAATCGACCGTGTCCATCTCGATGTCGCGCATCATCTCGAGCGCGAGTCGGTCGAGACTCGCCTCGGTGTAGCGCATCGCGGCCGGAGGGTCGTCGTCGACCGAGCCGAAGTTGCCCTGACCTTCGACGAGCGGGTAGCGCATCGAGAAGTCCTGCGCGAGTCGGACCAGGGTGTCGTAGATCGCGCTGTCGCCGTGCGGGTGGTACTTACCCATGACCTCGCCGACGATGCGCGAGCATTTCACCTTCTGCGAGGAGCGCGAAAGGCCTAGCTCGCGCATGCCGTAGAGGACGCGGCGATGGACCGGCTTGAGCCCGTCGCGAACATCCGGGAGAGCGCGCGAGACGATTACCGACATCGCGTAGTCGAGGAACGCCGTGCGCATCTCGTCCTCAATCGCGCGGGGCTCGATGTTGCCGCCCGTCAGCACATCACCGGCCATGGCTGTTCACCTCCTCTCAACCAGCTACACGTCGAGGTTGGCGACGAGGCGAGCGTTGCGCTCGATGAACAGGCGCCGCGGCTCGACCTGGTCTCCCATCAGCATCGAGAAGACCCGGTCGGCCTCGACGGCGTCGGCAATCGTGACCTGGGCGAGCGTGCGCGAGGTCGGGTCCATCGTGGTGCTCGCGAGCTGCTCCGCGTTCATCTCGCCGAGGCCCTTGAAGCGGTCCACCTTCTCGCCTGCCTGCGCAAGGCTGAGGACGCTCGCGCGAAGCTCGTCGAAGGATGTGGCGGTCTGGCGTTTGTCGCCCAGCGACACGCTGAAGGGCGGCTGCCCCACGAATTCGCCGAGTGAGCGGTGCGCGCCGACCAGCTGCTGGTAATCCTTGGACTCGAAGAGCGAGGAGCGCAGCCGATGCGTACGCGCGAAGCCGGTCGTCTTCTCGGTCACGCGCACCAGCAGGCCGTCCTCGCTGGACTCGACGACCTCCGCATGATGCGTGCCGGCGCCGTTGCGCAAAGCGAGCAACTTGGCCGCGGCGTCGGGCGTGCCGGGCCCCTGCTCGAGGATTCCCGCCTCGGCGAGCAACCGGAGCGCGTCGCTGCCGTAGACGGCACGCAGCGAACCGGCGAGGCCTTCGTACTGGCGAATCTGGCGCGCGAGCTTCTGCCAGCGCGCCTCCGTGAGCTTTAGCTCCTGGCCGGCCGCGTCGCTGATCTCGAAGCTCGGCAGCTTGTCGTACACCAGCACTTGCTCGAGGTCGGCCTCGTTCTCGATGTAGCGCTCGATCCGTCCCTGCTTGAGCTTGTAGAGGGGCGGCTTGGCGATGTAGACATAACCCGCCTCGATCAGCTCCGGCATCTCGCGGAAGAGCAGGGTGAGGATCAGCGTGCGAATGTGAGCGCCGTCGACGTCGGCGTCGCACATCAGGATCACCTTGTGGTAGCGGGCGTTCTCGATGTTGAACTCGTCGCGCACACCCGTCCCGATCGCCGTGATCAGCGCCTGGATCTCGGTGTTCTGGAGCACCTTGTCGATCCGGCTCTTCTCGACGTTGAGGATCTTGCCGCGCAGAGGGAGGACCGCCTGCGTGTTCCGGTCACGGCCCTGCTTCGCGGAGCCGCCGGCCGAGTCGCCCTCGACGACGAAGAGCTCGGCGAGCGAAGGGTCCTTGACCGAGCAGTCGGCGAGCTTGCCCGGCAGGTGCGTGTTCTCGAGCGCGGACTTGCGGCGGATCAGCTCGCGCGCGCTCCGTGCGGCCTCGCGGGCGCGTGCGGCCTGCACCGACTTCGTTATCACGGCGCGCGCGTCTTGCGGGTTCTCCTCGAGGAACTCCGCGAGACCGGCGTTGACGACGGATTCGACGAAGCCGGCCATGCCCGGGTTGCCGAGCTTCGTCTTGGTCTGCCCCTCGAACTGCGGGTCCGCGAGCTTCGCGGAGATGACCGCTGTCAGGCCCTCGCGGACATCCTCGCCGCTCAGATTGTCGTCCTTCTCGCGCAGCAGACCCTGATCGCGGGCGTACTTGTTGATCGTGCGCGTGAGCGCCGAGCGAAAGCCCGAAAGGTGACTGCCACCCTCGTGCGTGTTGATGTTGTTCGCGAATGAGAAGATCGACTCCTGGTAGGAGGAGTTCCACTGCATAGCGACCTCGACCGCCCCCTCCTCGCTCTCACCTGAGAAGTAGACGATCTTCTTGCCGACGGGCTCCTTGTTCTCGTTGAGGAAGGAGACGAAGTCCTCGATCCCGCCTTCGTAACGGAAATCCGTGTGGTAGCCGGCGCCGCGCTCGTCGGTCAGCGAGATCTCGAGCCCGCGAGTGAGGAACGCGGTCTCGCGCAGGCGCTCCTCGAGCGTGCGAATGTTGAAGTCGACGGCCTCGAAGACCTCGGCGTCCGCCAGGAACATGACGGTCGTCCCCGTGGGCTCGCCCTTGGCCAGTGCGCGGCCCTTGTGAACCGGCCCGCCCGGCGTGCCACGCTCGTAGTCCTGCGTCCAGGCGTGGCCGTCGCGGCGGACCTCGATATGGAGGCGCTCCGACAGCGCATTGACAACAGAGAGGCCGACGCCGTGGAGCCCGCCGGAGACCTTGTAGCCGCCCCCGTCGCCAAACTTGCCGCCGGCGTGCAGCGTGGTCAGCACGACCTCGAGCGCCGAGCGCCCCTCCTTCTCCATCACATCGACGGGGATACCCCGCCCGTCGTCGATCACCGTGACCGAGTTGTCCGCGGCCACCGTCACGGAAACTGCCGTGCAGCAGCCGGCTAGCGCTTCGTCGACGGAGTTGTCGACCACCTCGTAGACGAGGTGGTGCAGGCCGCGCTCACCGGTCGAGCCGATGTACATCCCCGGGCGCTTGCGTACCGCCTCGAGTCCCTCGAGAACCGTGATGTCCTGCGCGTCATAGTGGGCTTGCGGGCCTTGCTTGCTGTCGGCCAATGGTCTCCGTTTACGCGAGAAAGCCCCGGTCACCGGTCCAACTTCACCGGTCCGGGGCGGGTCTGGATCAGTTGACAGAATAATAGCACACAGGGGGTCGGATCCGGGCGCCCTGCGGCGGCTGAAATACCTGCAAATCAGCCAAAAGTGCGGCGCTCGACGCCGCTTGTACGGGGGGCTGTTCGCGCGCGCACGGAGCGCAGGGCTGTGGTGCCGATCGCGGCGTTCAGCGCGGCCACGAGCGATGGCCCGAGGAGGTCGATTTCGCTCGCCCAGACGGCTTCCGTACAGGCGATCTGGAGGACGCCGTCGCGCTCGCCGACGGGCTCCGCGTGCGCGGCGATCGCCGGACCCACGACCTGCGCCCAGCAACGCTGCACGGCGCCAAGCGGGCTGGCGGGCTCGAGGCGCGCGGTGAACGGCCCGAGGGCGTCCGCGAGCCGCCGGGGGGCGCGCCGAGACCTCACGCTTCCTGCGCGATCAACTCGCCGACGTCAATGTCGGCCACCCCGGCTTCGGTGGCGCCGGGGACATGCGCCAACTCGGTAGCGCTCACCACCGCCTGCCCCCGCGCAGCGATGCGGGCGGCCAGATGCTCGCGGCGGCGGGCGTCGAGCTCGCTCATCACGTCATCGAGCAGCAGCAGCGGTGGCCGATCGCGCTGTTCGGCGAGCGTGTCGCGCTCCGCCAGCAGGAGCGCCAGCAGCGCGACGCGCTGCTCGCCCTGCGAGCCGTAGGCGCGCAGATCGCGTCCGGCGCGGCGAAAGACGAGCTCGTCGCGGTGCGGGCCGAACGTCGTGTAGCCGCGCGCCAGGTCGTGGTCGAGCGCCGCGGCGATCTCCTCGGCGAGCTCCTCTGCGCTCGCCGCCCGCGAACGCGGCCGGTAGGCAAGGCGGACCGCGCCCTCGAGACCGAGCGCCTCGGCGTGCTCCGCGAACGGCTCGGCGATCAGATCCACCGCGCGAGCCCGGTTCGCCGACAGCTCGATCCCGAGGCGTCCCAGCTCGAGGTCCCAAGCGCGCAGGGCGTCGGCGCTCGCGCGGCCGCCGCGCACGCGGATGAGCAGCGCGTTGCGCTGGGCGAGGGCTTCACCGTAACTGCGCCGGGTCGCTGCGCGGGCCGGCCATAGCGCGCCGACGAGCTGATCGAGATGGGCTCGACGCAGCTGCGGCACACCCTTGATCAGCTCGAGGCGGTCGGGCGCAAAAACGCTCACCAGCGGCCGGCGCTCGTCATCGAGCAGGCGCTCGAGCGGTGCGCCGTCGAGCGTCACGTGCTTCGGCTCGCCAGGGCTGTAGCCGACGGCGAGCAGGTGGCTCTGGTGGTCCCGATCCTCGAGCGTCACCTCGACGCGCGTCGTAGAGTGGCCGAAGCGAACGAGCTCGCGGTCGTTCGTCGTGCGAAACGAGCGGCCTGTGCAGCCGAAGTACAGCGCCTCGAGGAGGTTCGTCTTGCCGCTCCCGTTGGGCCCGTGGACGACCGTCAGGCGGGGGCCGACGTGAGCTTCAGCGCCCGCGTAGGACCGGAAGTCCCGCACGCGAACGCTCGTGACGATCACGGCGCGTCACGTGCCCAACCGGATCGGCATGACGAGGTAGACGAAGCCGCTCTCGTCAGCCGATTCGATCAGGCCGGGGCGAAGCGGGCTCGTGAGGCGGAGCAGGACCTCCGGCGAGTCGACGCTTTCGAGACCGTCGCGAAAAAACTCGGGGTTGAAGCCGATCTCGAACGCCTCACCGTGGAACGGCACGGGCAGAGTCTCGTGCGCCTCGCCGATGTCGGGTGTCTGCGCCGACACCTGCAGCTGCCCCTCCGCAAACGCCAAGCGGAGCGGCGCGTTCTTCTGTGCCAGGAGGCTGATGCGCCGCGTGACGCTCACGAGCTCCTCGCGGTCGACGCGCAGCTCGTGCTCAACGCTCTCCGGGAGCAGCTGCTGGTAGCTCGGAAACTGCCCGTCGATCAAGCGTGACGAGATCGTCGCCGGGCCGCCGGCACCGTGAACTGCGAACACCACCTGGTTCTCGAGTCGGCCGATGGTCACATGATCCGCTTCGCTCTGCGCGACGATGCGCGAGAGCTCCTGGAGGGCGCGCGCCGGCACATTCGCCTCGAAGGAGTCGCTGACCGCCTCGTCCAGCGCCGTTGTCTTCACGCTCAGGCGATAGGAGTCCGTGGCGACCATGCGCAGCTCGCCACCTGACGCGTGGACCATGATGCCGGTGAGCACAGGGCGCGTGTCGTCGCGCGAGGCTGAGCGCGCGACGCGAGCGATCGTGTCGACAAACGCCTGCGCGGCGAGCTGCACGCCGCCGGTCGGAGGTTCGGGTAGCCGCGGGAAATCATCTCGGCGCAGCGTGCGCACCGCGAACACCGCGTTGCCGGAAGCGATTTCGACGTCGTGATGATCGCTGCGCTCGGCGAGCGTGACGCTCGCCCCAGGTAGCGAGCGCACGATATCGAGCAGCAGGCGCGCCGGGAGCACGACTTCGCCAGGCTCTTCGACGCTCGCGCTGAGGCGAACGCGCAGGCTGACCTCCATATCAGTCGCCTGCAACTCGAGGTAGTCGCCAGCGGCGCTCACGAGCACGCCCGAAAGTGCCTGGACGGCGCTTCGCGAGCTCGCGATGCGCGCTGCCGTCTGCAAGTCAGCAAGGAGAGAATCGGCTGTAAGGGTTACGCGCAACATTCGACGACTGTTAGTGAACTCGAAGAAGTAGTGCCTGTGAGGATGTGGGCAACTCGCGCATGCTCCCACTTCGCGGGGACGGTCTGTGTGGAGAACATGTGAGCAAAGCGCCGAGCGTTGTGTTCACGCGACGGCTTTGAGTAGGAGCGTGATCGCCTCGACGTCGCTGAGCGCCGACGCGCTGTGGACAACCTCGTGGGAGACGCGCTTCCAGGCGTGGAGGATTGTGGTGTGGTCACGGCCGCCGAATTCGCGCGCAATATGCGGCAGGGAATGGTCCGTGAGCTCGCGCGCCAGGTACATGGCGACGTGGCGGGCCCACGCCACGCGTGCGACACGCGAGCGTGAGATCAGCGTGTCGCAGGAGAGGGCGAAATGGGTGCAAGTGGCCTCCTGGACCATTGCGATCGTGACCGGCAATGGCTGTGCCCCGACACAGCCGTTGCGCGCGAGGCTTTCGCGCACGATGTGCTCGTCGAGCGGCCGCCCATGGAGTGAGGCGAGGGCGACGGCACGGATCAGCGCGCCCTCGAGGGCCCGTACGTTCGTCGCCACCATTGCGGCGATCACAGCGAGGGCGTTCTCGGACGCCTTGATACGGTCGAACGTGGCGCGCTTACGCAGGATGGCCAGGCGCGTCACGCCGTCCGGGGTCGAGATGTCCGTGACGAGCCCCGCCGCGAAGCGCTCGCGCAGGCGCGCCTCGATCCCGTCGAGATCAGCCGGAAGGCGATCGCAAGTGACGACAAGCTGGCGGCCGGCTTCATAGAGCGAGTTGAAGGTGTGGAACATCTCCTCCTCGCTGCGCGCCTTGCGCTCGAGAAACTGGACGTCGTCGATCAGCAAGACGTCGACATCGCGGAAGTGCGCTTTGAACGCGTCGGTGCCGCGCGTGTGCAGGGACGCGATGAAGGCGTTCGTGAAGTCCTCCGCCGTCACATAGCGGACCGTCATTCCGGCACCGAAGCTGCGGATGTAGTTCGCGATCGCGTGGAGGAGGTGGGTCTTGCCGAGCCCCGGCGGGCCGTAGATGAAAAGCGGGTTGTACGCCTGCGTTGGCGTCTCGGCGACCGCCAGCGCGGCTGCGTGGGCAAGGCGATTGGACGTGCCGATCACGAACTGCTCAAACGTGTACTTGGGGTTCAGCGCTACGGCTGGCAGGCCGCTGGACTGCGCCACGGCGGCGGCTGGCGGCGGGCGATCGTCGGCAAACGCGACGCGGACCTGGTGTTCGAGCACGGATGCCGCCGCGGTGCGCAGCGCCGGCGCATAGCGTGCGCGCGCCCACGCCGCGACCTCTGGTGGCCCGTCGAGCACGAGGGTCTCGCCGTCCAGTCCGAGACAGCGCAGCGGCGCGAGCCAGAGCTCGTAGGTGCGCTCGCCGACGCTGTCGCGCAGCGCAAGGCGGATCTGCTGCCACGACTGGTCAATATCTCCGGACAAGCGCGCGCAGTCCTCCCTACGGGGGACGGTGTTTACGACATTCGAATGGGGGATCCGACGACCCCCGGGAGCGGCGAATATAGCAACGACCCAGTGGGCCGCCGAGCGGGGCAGAACGCATTTGGCGGGAAAAAAGCGCGGCGGCGCTTGAGGGCTGTATCGCGCTACGTGCCTGGGTATACTGGCCGGCTACGCGCAATCCCCGCGCGGCTCCTCGCGATGAAGCGCACCTACCAGCCGAAGAAGCGCAAGCGCGCCCGCACGCACGGGTTCCGCACGCGCATGCGCACACGCGCGGGGCGTCTGACGCTGAAGCGACGCCGCGCCAAGGGTCGCAAGCAGCTAACGGTCTAGTGACGGAGGCCCGGCACGCCGGTGCCCCCCGACGGCGCCCGGGACGGCTCTCGCGCAGCGCCGAGTTCGACCGCGTGTACCGCAACGGCCGGTCCGTCGCGAACCGCTACCTCGTGCTCTACGCATTCCCGCGCGATGGCAGCGACCTCGGGCGCGTGGGCCTCTCGGTTGGGCGCAAGGTCGGCGGTGCGGTCGAACGCAATCGCGTGAAGCGCCTGCTGCGAGAGGCGTGCACGACACACGCGGAGGCGATTCCGCAGGGCCACGATGTCGTCGTGGTGGCGCGGTCTGATGCGGCAGCGCTCGCGCGCGAGCACGGGCTCGCGGGCATCGAGTGCGCACTTGCGGAGCTCTTGACATCCGTCAAGCGCGAAGGCGAGGTGCGCGCGTGAGGCCCCGACCGCGCGAGCTGGCCGTCCTGCCGCTGCTGGCCTACCAGCGCCTGATCTCGCCGCTGATCCCGCCCCGGTGCCGCTACGAGCCGAGTTGCTCGCACTACGCCGTGCAGGCGATCCGCGAGTTCGGCATACTGCGCGGGCTCGTGCTTGCAGGCTGGCGGGTAGTGCGTTGCAACCCGTTGAGCCGCGGGGGCTTCGATCCGGTGTCGGCGCAGCGACTGTTCCGCGCGCACGACTGCGGGGCCGAGGCGGCGGGCTCACGCCAATGATCCTCGCAAACGTCATCCAGAGCGCATTCGGGCCGCTGATCGCCGTCTTCAAGGCGATTCTCGTCGAAGCGCACACGATTCTCGGCGGCAGCTGGGGCTGGGCGATCATCGGCCTGACGATGGCGATCCGCGTCGTCACGCTGCCGCTGATGATCAAGCAGTTCAAGAGCATGGCGATCATGCAGAAGCACGCGCCCGAGCTGAAGGCCATCCAGCAGCGCTACAAGGATGACCGCCAGCGGATGAGCGAGGAGACGATGAAGTACTACCGCGAGTACGGAGTGAATCCGTTCGCGAGTTGCCTCCCGCTGCTGATCCAGCTGCCGGTGCTGATCTCGCTCTTCTACATGCTGCGCACGGACCTGAAGCAGAAGATCTGCGGCGTCCAGGCCGCGGCGGCGCACCCGAGCCTGTCGAGCAAGCAGCTCACGACGTTCCTCGGCAAGCACGGCTGCTCGCAGATTGCCGGCGCGCACAATTCAGCGAGCTTCCTCTTCATCCACGACATCACGCTGAAGGCGACGGGCGGGACGCTGATCGTGCTGATCGCGGCCTACCTGGCGACGATGCTGATGACGTCGTACTTCTCGACGATGCAGGTCGAGCGCAACCAGCGGATTATGTTCATGGTCCTGCCGCTCGTCTTCACGGTGATCATCATCCAGTACCCGGCGGGGCTGTTGCTCTACTGGACGACGTCGAACATGACGCAGATCCCGCTGCAGTGGTACGCCCGCCGCCGCGTGCCGGCGGTGGCGCCGGCGAGCGCGGCGGCCGCCAACGGTCGCGCCGCGCCGGCGGCTGCGCGTCGTGCCGCCGCGTCGACCAAGCCCACGCGCAGCGCGCCGCCGCCGCAGGCGCCGCGTAAGCGCAAGAAGCGCTCTGGCCGTAGGCGATAGCGCGCGCGGATGGAGACGGATGACACCGAGCTGACGCCGAGCGAGGCCCTGCGCGACCTGCTCGAGACGCTGGTCGAGGCCTTCGAGCTCGACGCCGAGGTCGCAATCGAGGAGGGGGACGGCGTCCTGCTGGGCACGATTGAAGGAAGTGGCGCGGAGGGCCTCGTTGGCGATCGCGGGAGCGTGCTCGACGCAATCCAGCACCTGGCGCAGCGCGTGGCTCTACGCGGCGGGGAGGGGCTACGCGTCCGCGTCGACATCGCCGGTTATCGGGGCAAGCGCGAGGCCGAGCTGCGGGCGGAGGCCGACCGCGCAGCCGCGCGTGCGCTCGCGGAGGGCAAGCCCGTGGCGCTGTCGCCGATGCTCGCCGCGGATCGGCGCGTCGTGCACGAGCACCTGCGCGATCGCGAGGACGTTCGGACGCACAGCGAGGGCGACGAGCCGCAGCGGCGCCTGATCGTCGCGCCCTCGTAGCGTTTCACGTTTTTCGTGACGGTGAAACAACGTCCGTCGCGGCTGCGACACTCGCGCGGTGGGCGAGCTGACGGACTTCGACGCCGGCGTCGTCGTCGGCATCCTGATCGGCGAAGGGTCGTTTGGTGGTGATGGCAAGCAGCCGCAGGTCACGCTACGGATGCACGTCCGCCACGAGGCTCTGTTTCGCTGGTTGATCGACCGGTTCCCGCGCTCGCGCCTCTACGGCCCCTACGGCCACGGGGGCAGGAGCTACTACCAGTGGATGGCTCGGGGCGTGGTCCTGGTCGAGGACGTGCTTCCCCTACTCGAACGCCACCTACACCCCGCGATCGATGATTACGCCGCCGGCCGTCTTGCGCAGATGCGCGTCCGTTATGCGGACTACATCGCCCGGATCCGCGCGCGTTGACGGCGCGCACGCGAGTCGAACGGCTGGTCGGCCTGCACGGACTCGAGCCGGGAGCCACGGATCGGCTGCTGGCGCTGCTCGAGCTGCTGGCCCGGGATCCCGCGGCGCCGAGCAGCGTGCGCGATCCGGAGCACGCCGCGGAGGTGCACATCGCGGACTCGCTCAGCGCCCTCGAGCTGCCGGAGGTGGCGCGGGCAGGGAGCGTGGTCGATCTGGGCTCCGGCGCCGGGTTCCCGGGACTGCCGCTGGCGATCGCGCGCCCGCACGCCGCCGTCGTCCTGCTCGAGAGCTCGCGGCGCAAATGTGAGTTTCTCGGACGCGCGCGCACCGTTGCCGGAGCGGCGAATGCGCGCGTCGTCTGCTCACGAGCGGAGGCCTGGGCGGAGGGTCGAGAGTGGGCCGAGCTCGTCGTTGCACGGGCGCTTGGTGAGCTTGCGCTCGTCTGCGAGTACGCGGCGCCATTGCTCGCACTCGGCGGGGCACTCGTGGCCTGGAAAGGGTCTGTCTCGCGTGTGGAGCGGTCCGCCGGCGAGAGCGCGGCGCGCGAGCTCGGGCTCGACCCCGCTGCTGTGGTCCGCACCGCGCCATATCCTGGAAGCGTCTCGCACCATCTACACGTGTACATGAAGATCGCCGACACTCCCGCCCGGTTCCCGCGCCGCCCCGGCGCTGCGCAAAAGCGACCGCTCGGCCGCCAAGCATGAGCCCGCGCGGTCTTGCAGGCGAGTTCATTGGCCGCACGCTGCGAGTCTCGGGCGCAGCTCGGCGCGCCCACGGGGACCCGCGCACCACGACCGCGCCACGGACCGCTACGGTGTCGGACGTGCGGGTGTTTGCGATCGCAAACCAGAAGGGCGGCGTTGGCAAGACGACGACGGCCGTGAACCTCGCAGCGGCGGTGGCCGGAGCGGGTTATGACGTCCTGATCGTCGACATCGACCCGCAGGCCAACGCAACGGTAGGGCTGGGTCAGCCACGCGACCTCGAGCCGAACGTGTACGCCGTGTTGTGCGGCGAGTGCACCGCCGAGCAAGCCGTGCACGCCACGCCGGTCGACCGGCTGTGGCTGCTGCCCTCGGGACGCGATCTCGTCGGCGCCTCGGTCGAGCTGCCCACGGTCGCCCGTTCAGAGCAGCGGTTGCGCGATGCGCTCGCTCCGCTTCGCGAGCGCTTTGGGTTCATTCTGATCGACTGCCCGCCCTCGCTCGGCCCGTTGACGGTGAACGCGCTCGTGGCGGCCGATCGGGTGATCGTGCCGGTCCAGACCGAGTACTACGCCCTCGAGGGTCTCGCGCAGGTGCTCGACACGATCAGCCTGATCCAGCGTGAGCTCAACCCCCGCCTGAGCGTCGCCGGGATGCTCCTGACGATGCACGACAACCGCACGCGCCTTGGCCGCGACGTCGAGCGCGACGTGCGCGAACACTTCCCCGGGCTGGTCTTCGACACCGTGATCCCGCGCAACGTCAGGCTCAGCGAGGCGCCGAGCTTCGGCGTCCCGGTGACGTTGCACGATCCGTTCTGCGCTGGGTCGGATGCCTACGTGGCACTCGCGCGCGAGGTAGCAGCCGGTGGCTAGCTGGCCGGGGACCTCGCCCGGCGGCGGGCCAAGGCCCCGCGGGATGGGCCGCGGATTGTCGGCGATCCTGGCGGTCTCGCAGACGGGCGCCGAGGAGCGCGACGACCTGCGCGATCTCTCGGTCGAGTTGATCTCGGCGAACCCCCGCCAGCCGCGCCGCCACTTCGATGACACGGCGCTTGGGGCGCTGGCCGAGTCGCTGCGCACGCGCGGCGTCCTGCAACCGATCCTCGTTAGGCCGATCCCCGGCGGTCGCTACGAGCTGATCGTCGGCGAGCGGCGCTGGCGCGCCGCCAAGCTCGCCGGCCTCGAGCTCATACCGTCGCTCGTCAGGCCGCGCGACGACGCGGAGTCGCTCGAGCTAGCGCTGATCGAGAACATGGCCCGCGAAGACCTCAACCCCGTTGAGGAGGCGCGCGCCTGCGCGGGCCTCGTCGAGGAGCTCGGGCTCTCGCGCGAGGAGGTCGGCCTGCGCGTCGGCCGCAGCCGTGTGGCGGTCTCGAATCTGCTGCGCCTGCTCGACCTGCCGGATGAGGCACTCCAGCTACTCGAAAGCGGGGCGCTCAGCGAGGGCCACGGCAGGGCGCTCCTGCTTGCAACGGGCCACGACGCTCGCCGTGCGCTGGCGCGCCAGGCTGCCGCCGAGGGCTGGTCGGTCCGCACGCTCGAGCAGGCGGCGCGCACCGCCACGACGACTGATGCCACACCGGCGCGCCGGCGCGCCACCGCGGCGCACCCCGACCAGATCGAGGCCTGCGGCGAGATCTCGGATCGACTCTCCGCGGCGCTCGGCGCGGAGGTGCGCGTGGCACCCCATCGCCGCGGGTATCGGGCGGAGCTCTCGTTCGCCAGCGCCGAAGAGGCGCTCGAGCTCGCCGCTCGTTTAGCCCCGACCGTCTGACCGCCCCCCGCGTGCGCAAGTGGCATTTGTTACATGCCCCCTTCGGGTGGTACGCGCCAACGCCGGAATGGCCAACGCGGCAGAGCGCGGGCGCTAACATGGCGCGGCCAGAGCACGCCTCGGGGCGCGCACAGAACGGGCGATTAGCTCAGTCGGTTAGAGCGCTTCTCTGATAAGGAAGAGGTCCCTGGTTCGAGTCCAGGATCGCCCATCACGGAATGCGCCTGGTAAACGCGGCGGTTTGGCATCGTGGGTGGCCCGGTCCGCATCACCTAATCGATCAGGTGCGATGGAACCGGTTTGGAAGCCCTGAGCATGCTGCGAAGCTCGCATGCGATGCCACGAGCCGCGCAGCCAACAGCTCGTGCCCGCCAGGCGATGCGCTCGTCGAGCGAATCTCCGCCGCTGCTTTCACGCGAGCGGATGCGGTCACGGAGGGGGCAGTGGGATCGGTGACTCCTTTGCCACCAAAGCGACCATGCGCAAACCCCCACGGTCGCGTCCCTTTAGTGCTGTAACTTCGCCCGCGGTTCAGGTTCCCGGGGTGAGTTTAGGCGGCGGTGACCTCCTCGTCGATGGCGATCGGTTCGGCCGCCTGGTATTTGATTCGGTAGAGGTGTTGGCGGTCCAGATCGGTGAAGGTGGCGCCGTTGCTGGCGTGGCTGAAGAACAGGTCCAGGACGGCCCAGACCATTGAGAGGCAGCTGGTCTCGCCGGGGAAGCGGCCGATGACTTTGGTGCGCCGGCGGACCTCGCCGAGTGATCGTTCGAGCAGGTTCGTTGAGCGCCAGCGGTGGCGGTGCCTGAGCGGGTAGCGCAGGTGCACGACGAGCGCGTCGAGGTCGTCGGTGAGGCAGCGGGCAGCCGACTGGTAGCCCTGGCGCTCGAGGTCTGAGATCAGGACTTGGAGGCGGAGCTTGCCGTCTTTGATGCTGGTCGCTTCGTTGAGTGCTTGCCAGTAGGCGGCGCGGACGCGCTGCTGCTCGCTCTTGGGGAGCTTGGCGAGCAGGTTGCGCAGGCGGTGAACGACGCAGTGCTGGCGCTCAGCGCGCGGCCACAGCTCATCGGCCGCCGAGATCAACCCGGGCGCACCGTCGGCGACGATCAGGCGTGGCGCCGGCATGCCACGCCGGGTCAGGTCGCGCCCGAGCTCGAGCCAGTCGTCGCGTGACTCGCGCATCCCCAGACGCACCGAGACCAGCACGCGCTCCCCGTCTTCATTGATCCCCCAGGCGCAAACGACGCCCTCCTTCGGGCCGCTCGGACGGACCGCGAGATAGATCGCGTCCAAGAACAAGACGACGAGCTTCACGTCGTAGAGGCTGCGGCGCGAGAACGCCTCGAAGCGCTCGTGCAGCTCGCTGCAGACCCTGGCGACCGTCGACTTCGACGTCCGCCCGAGCCCTGCCTCCTCGCACAGCGACTCGACGTCGCGAGTCGACAGGCCGCGCACGAACGCACCAACGATCAGCGCCCTCAGCGGATCGGTCCGCAACAAGCGCTTGTGGTGCCAGCGGTAGAACAGCTTCGAGACGAACGGCTCAGCCGCCTCACGAACCTGCGGGATCTCGACCACCAGCTCGCCCTCCCCGGTCTGCACGCTCCGCGGCCTGAACCCATTGCGCTTCCCGGTTCCGACCTCGGGCCGGCGCTCATACCGCGCGCGGCCAAGCCACTGATCGAACTCGTCCTCGACAGCCTGCTGAATGATCAACCTCGCCCCAAGCCGGGCGAGCTCCGAAAGCATCTTCGGCGGGTCCTCAACAAGCCCGCCCGCGAGCAGCCTGTCGATGCTCTTCTGTATCTCCGCCGATGGCGGTACGGTGCGTTTCACGGCGTAGGCCTCCTTCATCGTCTTGCAGGACTTGAGGGAACCTACGCCGTCGCCTTGACAGCACCCGGCGGCTATTTACAGCAGTTCTGGGACGCGACCAAACCCCCACTCCTGACGCTCGCATCGCGCGAGCAGCGGTTGCCTGCGGTCCGGCTACGATCATCGCGTGCAAGCTCGTTTGGATCACTGCGTGATCGCCGTGTCCAATTGGCAGCGCTCCAACGGCTTCTACCGTGATGTCCTCGGTGCCGAGCTCGTTGCCCGCGAGTCGGGGTGGGCGTCCCGCTTCGGCGGGCAGCAGCTGAACGTCCACGGTCCCGGAGTCTCAGCGGGACCAGTTGCACGGATTCCAGTGGAGCCCGGCAACAGCGACCTCTGCTTCGTCTGGGACGGCCCGATCACGGACGCCGTCGTACACCTAGGCGAGCGCGGCGTCCCGGTCGAGGAAGGACCGGTCGAGCGCGACGGCGCCGGCGGCAAGGGTCAGAGCGTGTACTTCCGGGATCCCGACGGGACGCTGCTCGAGTTCATCTCCTACCAGTAGCGACGGCGCTCGCATTCTGCGAAAGGAGCAGCGAGCGACCGGCCACCGCACGCAGCTGCTGAGCGCGAGAGGGAGCAGCTCGGCGTCATCGCCA
>PLFX01000045.1 GCA_003138355.1 Solirubrobacterales bacterium | reverse complement strand
GCCCTTTACGCGACAGCCTCGCGTGAAAGCAAGAGCGGAGAGAGCCGCGGTCGGAGTGTGGAGTATCCGTGCGGGAACCCGCTCGCGATCGACTCGACTGGGTGGCGTTGGTCGCTGCCCCTTCACGCGAGAGGAATCGCGGGCGTCAAGGAGACGGGACTGTCGCTTTCGCTTGCCGAAGCGACAGCGGACACTCCAAGTACCTCTGCGACTGCTGCCCGTCTCGGCCCGGCGCCGCGCTCGTCGGCGGTGTCGCGATCTCCGTCGGCAGCGAGGTTCGCCATACGAGTCGCAGTCGACGGTAACGGACTCGTAACGGTCGCGGACCTATGGTCACGCGACGCGCGCCCCGACCCCGCACCGAAGGAGACTCTGATCTAAATGAGACCCACCAGCTGGACCACGGCCGTCGTGCGCGCAAACGCGCTCCTGTTGCGAAGCGATCGCGCCGGTCGTCGCAGGCTGCGCCTGAGGCGGATCGCCGCGACGCTGGCGCTGACGGCCGCCGCTGCGGTCGTGCCGCTGCTCGCCGAAACAGCAAGCGGCGCTTCGGCTGCGAGTGCCGGCATCACGATCTCGACCGCCCCCGGCCCGTTCGGGACGATGGTCGTCGCAGGGTCGGGCAAGTTCGCGGATTACGCGGTCTACTTCATCACGAGTGACCAGCCGCCCAACTACGGCTGCAAGACAACCAAGGTCATAACAATCATGGGACCGTATCTCTGCGCCGGCCTGCCGAGCAACCAAAACGTCGACTGGCCGGCCTTGACGACGAAGGGCACGCCGGTCGCGGGACCAGGCGTGAGTCAGAAGCTTCTGGGCACAGTCCAACGGCCCGGGATCGGCAGCCAGGTCACCTATGCCGGGCATCCCTTGTACTTGTTTGACCAAAAGCCGCTCCAGACCTCGGGCGTAGGGTGGGACGAGCCGGGCATTCCGCCGGCCCATGGGCTCTGGTATCTGATCACGCCTCAGGGCCTGCCACTGCCGTGGTCCCAAATGCTCGCAACGACGACGGTCGGCAGCAAGACGGTGCTTGGAGCGATGATGGTAGACGGCGTCTTGCACACCTTCCCGGTCTACTCGCTCAGCAGCGACACCGCGAGCACCAGCACGTGCACCGGGGCGTGCGCTGTCACGTGGCCGCCATTGCTCACCGGAGGCACGCCCGGACTGATAGACGGGCTCAAGACGAGCAGCTTGGGCACGCTGAAGCGCTCCGATGGGACCGTCCAGGTGACCTACCTCGGCAAGCCGCTGTACCTCTACTCACAAGAGAGCGTCGGGAAGAACACGAAGGGGCCGGGGTCCCATGTCCTGGGCAACGGCAACGGGCTCAAGAGCCCCGGCGGTGGCACCTTCACCCTCGTCACCCCCTGATACTCGCGCGCGGAGCCCGACCCCGGCAACTCCTTTCGGGGTCGGCTCCAAACCGCGAGCACAGACAGGACAGTCGCTTGGGTGACTCTGTCGGAGTCGCTGCTGCTACTTCGGAAAGCAGCAGTCTCCGCAGATCCGCGTGCGTTGCCGCTTTGCGCGAGTTGCAGTCGCCAGTTGACTGGGGTTCATCGGCCAGCCCACTCGCTGAGGCCGATGTGGTCCTTGGGGATCAGTGGCCTGTGTGCTCGAGCCTTGATCTCCTGCACTGCCCATGAGTTCCCGTCCGGGTCACGAAAGCCGAAGAACGTGCCGCCGTCCGCCTCGGTGATCACGCTGAGCTCACTCGCCTCGACGCCACGATCGAGCAGCTCCTGGCGTGCTGCTGCCGCGTCGGGAACGACGAGCTGAAGAGCCTTCATCGAACCGGGTGCCATCTGGTTCTGCGCCGGGATGTTGCCGAAGACGATCGAGCAGCCTGAGCCGGGAGGGGTTAGCTGCGCGACGTTCACGTGCTCGTTCTGGGTGTGGTGATCCAGGGTGAAGCCGACCCGGTCACGATAGAACTCGATCGAACGGTCGATATCGCTGACCGGTAGCACAACGACTTCTAGCGTCCAATCCAGCTGAGGCTCCTTCGGGTTGAGGGCTGTCACCGGTTGGGTCGCACTCTAGGGCCCGTCCAACGAGAAGAACTCATCGCGCGGCGAGCTTCCCGAAAGGCGCGCGCAGTCCGTCCGGTGCAGACGCTCCACACGGCACACCGACATCGAGCTGAACTCCAGACCACCGCAGAGCACTTGACCTCGGCCGGATCCACAGACGAGCGCCAGCAGGTCGTGTATCGCTCAAAATCAGCGGTGCAGCCACTCGCGTAAATGGGGCTCGCGCGCTAGCAGGACGCCAGCGGCGGTCACGGCGAGGAGGGCGAGAAGCGCAACCGGCCACATCGGCTGGTGAGCGTTCGCCCAGAAGGGGATGACGACCGCGAGGACGACAGCCCCGAGGATGAGCCGGTAGATGTTCATGTGCAACGTGAACTTGTCGCGCACGAACACGGAAATGGTCGATGGGAGTCGCATGTCCTGACCATACGCGACCTCTACCCGGACTGCGACCGCAGTTCGCCGCGCTCCCACTCCGGCAAAGCGAGCGCGCGCAGACCCCCACCCCCGACGCTCGCAGTGCGCGACGAGCAGCCGCAGGCGAATCGAGAGCGCGGGTGGGCGGCGGCTACTCGCAGGCGGCCGCGCTGACGCTCTGGAGTACGAGCGGCGCGGGTTGCGTGCCGGGCGGCCCGAACGCGTACACGTCTGCCACCTCACCGATCTAACGCTTACCCGACAGGACACACAACGACCCGCGCGAACTACTGAGACAAGCCACAGTGGTCTGATCTACGCTTGGCTTTGGCGGGACAGCCAAATGGTAGTCTCCGCAAACCTTGAAATCGGCGGGTTCGGCATTGTCGGACCCGACTTGTAGGCCAGGAAGCGAGGATGCGATGGATCGTTGGGGTGCTGCGAATGGTCTAATGAGGGCGCGCCGGCGGTTGCTTGGCGCAGCAGTGGTCGCGGCCGGTGTGGCGCTGCTCAGTCTCGCTGGCAGTGCCGGCGCACAGTCATCCTCCTCGCCGCCAGGGCTCTTCGGGAGCCTGCCCACAGCGGGCACGGCGAGCACGGGCGGCACGATCAGTGTCGGCTTCCTGACCGGGTCCACTCCGCTCACGATCTTCCCGATCACCGCGGACACGGACGCCTCCGTCTACACGAGCTTCTCCTTCCAGTACGACTTCTTCGTGCCGCTCTACAACGGACCGGAAGGCGCTACGCAGGAGATCGACTACGCCGTGAGCGTCGGCAAGAAGCCGACGTTTAGCGACAACAACCAGACGGTCACGATCCCGCTGAACACCAACTACAAGTGGTCCAACGGGCAGCCCGTCGACGCCAATGACCTCGTCTTTGACATCGATCTGATCAAGGCCGCGGTCAAGGAGAATCCGGCGAACTTCTCGTCCTACACGCCGGGGCTGTTCCCGGCCGACATCACGAGGATCTCGGCGACGAGCAAGTACACGGTCGTGATCCACCTCTCGAAGCCGCTGAACCCGAACTTCTTCCTCAACGATGAGCTCGAGAGTGAGGCTGCGATCGTGCCGCTGCCGAGCACCGCTTGGAACGTCGACAGCGCCGGCGGCGCGCACCTCGACTACACGAATCCCGCGAACGCGAAGAAGATCTACGACTACCTGAACAAGCTCGGCACTTCCGTCGCGACGTTCGGCTCCAACCCGCTGTGGAAGATCGCCGACGGACCGTTCGTCCTCAAGACGTTCAACACGACCAACAGCTCGTGGACCGCGACGCCGAACCCCGACTTCGGCGGCTCGCCGAAGCCGGCGTACTCGGAGCTCGAGGGCCTCACCTTCACGAGCCAGACGGCGATGCTGAACGCGCTGAAGAGCGGCGCGCTCGACATCTCCTCGCCGCTTGACCCGACGTATGCGCCGCAGGCTTCGACGTTGCGCGCCGCGGGCGACAGCGTGTACGCCTACCCAGACCTCGGGTTCTTCGACGCGATCTTCAACTTCAAGGACACGACGAACCACTTCAACTCGATCATCTCGCAGCTGTATGCACGCCAAGCCCTTGCGTATCTCGAGGATCAGGCGGCCTATGTGAAGGGCATCTACAAGGGCGCCGCCGTCGCGGCGTACGGGCCGGTGCCGTCGGTGCCGAGGACCCCGTTCACGCCGTCGGACGCGATCAATCCGCCCTATCCGTACAACCCGTCGAAGGCCGTCGCCCTGCTCAAGAGTCACGGCTGGAATGTCGTGCCGGGAGCCCAGACGACCTGCACCAAGCCGGGTAGTGGCGCCGGCGAGTGCGGCGCGGGCATCCCGAAGGGAACACCGTTCAAGTTCGTCTGGGTCTACATCCCGGCGTCGGAGGCGCCCGTTGCCCCGCTGACCTCGGAGGCGTTCGCGTCCGAGGCGAAGGCCGCGGTCGGCATCAACGTCGTACTGAGCCAGAAGACGTTCAACTTCGCGTTTGCCAACTACAACGATGCTGCTCCGGCCGGCGCGAAGTACGTCAATGACTGGGGCGTCAACGACTTCGGCGGCTTTACCGATGACTACTGGCCGACGACGAACAGCATCTTCAACACCGGCGGCACCTACAACCAGGGCGCCTACCACGACGCGACGCTCGACCAGCTGGTCCACAACTCGGTGTTTGGCAACAGCGCGAGCGCGGTCACGGCCGAGGCCTCCTACCTGGCGAAGGCCGTTCCGGCGTTGTTCATGCCGAACAACGACCTGATCATCGCCGTCAACAACAAGGTCGGCGGCCCCGCGGCCTCGTTCCTCGCGCTGACCGCCTACCAGGACCTCCCGCAGTACTGGTACATCAAGAAATAGCCACTAGCGAGGCCGCGGAACGCTGAGGTGAATCGTCGATCGGTCGCGGGCTGTCGTAGCGACGACGAGCGTCGAGGCATACGTTGACCGGCTACATCGTCCGGCGCTGTATCGCCGCTGTGATCATCGCCCTCGGCGTCGCCGCCGTCGTCTACCTCCTGCTGAACTTCACTGGCGGTAGTCCGGCGGCCGCAGCGCTCGGCAACCATTACAACAAGATCACCGCCGCGCTGTGGAACAAGCAACACGGGTACGACAAGCCGCTGGTCGTCCAGATTGTCGACTATGTCTGGAACGCGATCCACCTCAACTTCGGCTATTCGTATAAGCAGGGGCAGAGCGTTGCGGCGCTGCTCAACGAGGATGCGGGGCGCACCGCCTACCTGTCGGGCGCCGCGCTCGTCCTTGCCCTGCTGATCGCAATGCCGCTTGGGATCGCCCAGGCGGTCAAGCGCAACAGCATCGGCGACTACGTCGCCACTGGCGTCGCGTTCACCCTCTACTCGATGCCGGCCTTTTTTCTCGGTCTGATCCTGATCCAGTTCCTGGCTCTCGACCTCCACGTTTTTCCAGCGTTCGTCGGTGACAACGTCACGACGACCTGGCAGGCAGTGACTCACCCACTCGAGATGGCGCTCCCGATCGTCACGCTCGCGGCGCTGACCGTTGCGAGCTTCAGCCGTTACATGCGCTCGTCGGCGCTTGATGCCCTCGCCCAGGACTACATCCGCCTCGCGCGCGCCAAGGGTCTGCGGGAGAGAGCCGTCTTGACGCGCCACCTGCTGCGCAACGCTTCCCTGCCGATGATCACGCTTGTCGGATTGTCGATCCCCGGGCTGCTGGCCGGAAACATCATCACCGAGAGCCTGTTCAACTACCCAGGGCTCGGGCTTCTCTTTTACGACGCCCTGCAGAATCTCGACTATCCGATCCTGCTCGCGTACACGCTCATCGGCGGGATCCTGACCGTCACCGGCAACCTCATCGCAGACATCGCCGTCGCCGTCGCAGATCCGAGGATTCGCCTTGACTGAGCTCGGTGCCGAGGACCTCGTTGGCGGCGTGCCGTCGCTGGGCTCGCCCAACGTCCCCACGCTCGCGCCGGAGGGGGGCGAGGTTCAGGTGCTCGCCAGTGGCTGGCGCTTGGCAACGCGGGAGTTCTTGAGCAACCGCCTCGCAGTGGTCGGTCTCGGAATCCTCGTGTTCTTCGTGCTCGCTTGCTTCTTGGGGCCGCTCTTCTACCACACGAATCAAACGATCTCGAACCCGCTCGTCACGGATGGCGCGCCCGGCGCGACGCATCTGCTCGGTACGGACGACAACGGTTTCGACGAACTCGGTCGGATCATGGCGGGCGGTCAGACGGCGCTCGAGATCGGTTTCTTTGCCGCGCTCATGGCGACGGTCATCGGGACCCTCTACGGAGCCCTTGCGGGTCTCGTCGGCGGAATCGTTGACGGGGTGCTGATGCGTCTTGTGGACATCCTGCTCTCGATCCCTCTCCTGTTCATCGTCCTGGTGCTCGCTACGCGCTACAGCGCCACGGTTCTCTCGCAAAGTCTGATCATCGGCCTGTTCTCCTGGCTCGTTCCGTCCCGCCTCGTGCGCGGCGAGGTGCTGACGCTGCGCGTGCGGGACTTCGTCGTCGCGGCACGAATCATGGGCAGCTCCCAAAGGCGGTTGATCGTTCGCCACCTGATCCCTAACGCGCTGTCGGTCGTGATTGTCAACATCACCTTTCTTATCGCCGACTCGATCCTGCTGATCGCCTATCTCGGCTTCCTCGGCTTCGGCCTGACCTTCCCGACCGCATCGTGGGGCGACATGCTCGGCAACGCCCAACAGGCGGTCGAGAGTGGGTATTGGTGGCTCGTCTATCCCGTTGGCATTTGCCTCGTCTTGGTCGTTATGGCCTGCAACCTCGTCGGTGACGCGTTGCGTGACGCGTTCGACGTCCGGCTGCGCCGTCGATGACCGGCATGGGGACAACCGGAGTACTCGAGGTCACGAACCTCTCGACGCAGATCAGGCTTTCGCGCTCGGTCGTCGAGGCGGTCGGAAACGTTGACTTCGCGATCGGCGCCGGCGAGACGCTCGGTCTCGTCGGCGAGTCGGGCTGTGGCAAGTCGATGACGGGGCTCTCGCTAATCAGGCTGCTTCCGAACGGCGGTCACATTGTGGGCGGCTCGATCAAGCTGCGTGGCCTCGAGCTGGTCGATCTTGCTGAGGACGACTTGCGTGCTGTCCGTGGCAACGAGATCGCGATCATCTTCCAGGACTCCCAGTCCTCGCTGAACCCCACGATGCCGATCGGCCGCCAGGTTGCAGAGCCGGTGCGCCTCCATCGCGGTGTGTCGAAAAGCGAGGCTCGCGAGCGCGCGCTCGAGGTGCTCGAGCTCGTAGGGCTGCCGCATCCGCGCGAGCGACTGGACGACTTTCCCCATCAGCTCTCGGGAGGGCTGCGCCAGCGTGTGATGATCGCGATCGCGCTCGCGTGCGAGCCGAAGGTGTTGGTCGCCGACGAGCCGACGACTGCGCTCGACGTGACGATCCAGGCCCAGATCCTGGCGCTCCTCGACGACCTCGAGGAGCGCCTCGGGATGGCGACGCTCCTGATCACACACGACATGGGCGTCGTCGCGGGGCGGACCGACCGGATCAACGTGATGTACGCCGGCCGGATCGTCGAGACGGCCAAGACGGAGCGCATCTTCGCGGGCATGCGCCACCCCTATACGCAGGCGCTCCTGGGATCGATCCCGAGTCTCGACCAGGATCGCAGCAAGGCTCTGTACACGATTCCCGGCCTGCCTCCCGATCTGGCGCCGCCGCCGCCGGGCTGCCGGTTCGCTGCCCGCTGCCCGCGGGCCACCGAGCAGTGCCAGGTCGAAGAACCGCCGCTGACGGGCGAGGACGCCGACCACCTCTTCGCCTGCTGGCACCCCGTCGACGGGCCGGTGGAACGGTCGGTTACGATTCCCCACGCTACGGCTACCAACGGCCGTGCCGAAGGGGATCGGCTCCTCCAGGTCAACGGGGCGGTGCGCGAGTTCCCGGTCACGGCAGGCGTGATCCTCAGGCGGCAGGTCGATTCGGTGAAAGCCGTCTCCGGCATCTCGGTCGAGGTGGGCTCCGGCGAAACGCTCGGGCTGGTCGGCGAGTCGGGCTGTGGCAAGACGACACTCGGCAAGCTTGTGGTGGGTGCAGAGAAGCCCGACGCCGGGACGGTGGAGCTCGCGGGGAAGCGCGTCTTCGACCTGCGCCGCGGCGCGCTGCGCCGCGCGCGGCGTGATCTCCAGATGATGTTCCAGGATCCCTACTCGTCGCTCGACCCGCGCATGCGCGTCCACGCGATCCTGCGCGAGCCGCTCCAGATTCAGCGCGTCGGCACGCGAAGGGAGCAGGACGAGAAGATCACCAACGTCATGCGCGAGGTCGGCCTGCCGCTTACTGCGCTTGAGCGCTACCCGCACGAATTCTCGGGCGGTCAACGTCAACGGATTGGTCTCGCTCGTGCTCTGATGCTCGATCCGCAGGTCATCGTCGCCGACGAGCCTGTCAGCGCGCTCGACGTCTCGATCCGATCGCAGATCCTCAACCTGATGCGCCGCCTCCAGGTGGAGCGCGGCACGGCTTCTATCGTCATCTCGCACGATCTGGCAGTCGTGAGGTACCTCTCGGACCGGATCGGCGTCATGTACCTGGGGAAGCTCGTCGAGCTGGGCAGCAGTGATGACGTCTACCACCATCCGGCACACCCGTACACGGAGGCCCTGATCGCGGCGATTCCCGTTCCCGATCCGACGGTTGAGAAGCACAAGGGCGCCGTCGCGATCCGCGGCGACCTTCCGAGCCCGCGCAACCCGCCGTCGGGCTGCCGCTTCCGCACGCGCTGCCCGCGCGCGCAGGAGCTCTGCGCGCAGGTCGAGCCGCTGCTGCGTCCGTTCGGCCCCGGGCATGTGGCGGCTTGCCACTTTCCACTACAGGAGCCGGTCGGGACGGCGGAGCCGGAGGCGGCGCACGGGAGCGCAGGCTGAGCGTTCTGCTACGTTCGAGCCGATGTGCTCGACCCGGAGAAAGCAGACACGATGATCGAGGACTCGGCGGCGACGGACCTTCGTCTTGACGGCATTAACCATGTGACCGCGGTCACCGGCGACGCGCCTCGTAACGTCGACTTCTACACCGGGGTCCTCGGCTTGCGGCTCGTGACGAAGACCGTCAACCAGGACGACCCGACGGTCTACCACCTCTTCTACGCCGACGAGCACGGATCACCGGGCGCGGACATGACGTTCTTCGAATACCCGGGCGCCGCGGGCGGCCGCGCGGGCGCCGGCATGGCGTATCGCGTGATCTGGCGGCTTGCGAGCGCCGACGCGCTGTCCTTCTGGCACGAGCGGCTCTCTGGGCTGGGGGTCGAGCACCAGCTGACCCGCGACTCGCTCGTCCTCGCAGACCACGAAGGTCTCGAGCACGAGCTGGTGCCCGCGGGCGACGTGCCCGACGCGCCTCTTTGTGCGTTCCATCCGGACATCCCGTCAGAGCACGCACTCCTCGGCTTCGCCGGCGTGCGCGCCTACAGCCTGAGCGAGCCGCGCGGCCGCGCGCTGCTCGAGCTGGTCCTTCACGCGGAAGCGATCGACGAAAGCACACTCGAGCTGCGCGGGCTCAACCGGGGCGCGACGATCTCGTTCGACGCACCACCACGCGAGCGCGGCACGCCCGGTGCGGGGACGATCCACCACGTCGCGTGGGGCACGACTGTGGCCGAGCACCCACTGTGGCATGAGCACCTGCAGCGCTCGGGCGTCCAGACCACGCCGATCATCGACCGTCACTTCTTCCACTCGATCTACTTCCGCGAACCGGGCGGGATCCTCTACGAGATCGCAGACGACGGGCCCGGTTTCGCGCACGAGGTGCCCGTCGCAGATCTCGGCCGACGGGTCGTGTTACCGCCCTGGCTCGAGTCGCGACGCCCGGAGATCGAGGCGCGACTCACGCCACTGCCGGATCCGCGCGAAGGCTGGCCGGGGCCGCGCTAGAGGCGCCGCGGGGCGCGGCTCAGCTGTGCTTGCCGCCGCGTCGCGGAGTGCGGGCTCGACGCGCCTGGTCTGCGAGTCGGTAGCGCAGAACCGCCGCGGCCGCGAGGCCCGACGGCGTCGGCTCGCTCACCGTCTCGCGGTTCGCGATCGACGTCGCGGCGAGCATGCGCTCGCCCGCCAAGGCGACGAGCAGTCCGCCCTCCGGGCGGGATACGCCGGCACGCTGCGCGAGGGCTTCAACGTGCGCGTGGTCGTCCACTCCGGCGATCCGGACGGCGAGGTTGTCGATGTCCTCGTAGGGGACGCTCTCGAATGCTGCGGGACGCGGATGCACGCCGCGACTGCGCGACGGGGCGTGCAGTGAGCGTGGTGCGGTGGGTGCGGTCGCTTGACTCATGCGACCATGTTCTCGCCAAAACACCATTAGCGCAAGCAAACCTATGCGACTTTCAATAAGCTGCGCTTATGCTCAATCCACAGCGTCTCGTCGTGCTTCGCGAGCTCGCCGAGCGCGGATCGTTCACCGCCACGGCGGAAGCGCTGTCCTACACGCAGTCCGCCGTGAGCCAGCAGATCTCCGCGCTCGAGCGCGAGACCGGCGCGATCCTCGTCCAGCGCGACCGCAAGCGCGCGCGCCCCACCGAGGCGGGCGAGATCCTGCTGGGTCACGCTGACGCGATCCTCGGGCGCATCAGCGCCGCAGAGCATGAGCTGGAGGCATATCTGGAGGCGCGCTCGGGACGTATGCGACTCGCCGCGTTCGAAAGTGCGGGCGCCGCGATGGTTCCCGCGGCCGTCGCCGCATTCCACGACCGCCATCCCGGCGTCGAGCTCAGCGTCGTGCAGATGGAGCCGGCGGAGGCGACGGCTGCGCTCGAGAACCGCCAGCTGGATCTGGCGATCGTCTACGACTTCACCCCGGCAACGGGCATTCTCGGCGGTGAGCTCGAGCTCACGCACCTCTTCGACGACCGTTACGTCGCCGTCATCCCGAAGCGCCACCGGCTCGCGAAGCGCGGCGAGATAGAGCTGGCGGACCTCGGAGCCGACGTGTGGATCCACCCGACTCCCCGGGATCTTTGCTGCCAGATCATTCTCAGCGCGTGCCGCGCAGCGGGCTTCGAGCCGCGCGTTGCCTTCGAGGTCGACGAGATCGCGACGAGCCAGGCGCTCGTCGCGGCCGGAACCGGCGTCACCCTTCTGCCCTCGCTAGCCCTTGGCGCCGGCAACCACCCCGACGTCGCCATCTTGTCGCTTGGCGCGGAGGCGCCGATTCGCGCCGTCCACGCGGCCCGGCTCGCAACGGGCCATCCGACGCCGTCCTGCGAGGCGATGCTGCGCGTGCTCGCGGAGCTCGGGCCGCCGCCCGCTGACGCGGGAGCCGCCCGCGCGCCCACGCGTGCGCACGGCAATCGCTAGCATCGATCGGCTCGGCGAGATAGCTCAGTTGGTAGAGCACACGACTGAAAATCGTGGTGTCCCCAGTTCGAGTCTGGGTCTCGCCATCGGCGCTCACCGAATGAAAAGATCCGTATTCGCCTCAGTTGCCGTTGCCGTGTTGCTGTGCGGCTGCGGTGCTTCGCACGGTTCGAGCGAGCGTGTGACGGTGGGGTGCAGCACGGCCCAAGCGCCGGCCCACACGTTCACCGGTGCGCGAACGTCGATGCTGGCGGTCCGCGGCTCGCCCTTCGGCGTCGCCTCGACCGGCGACGGTCGCTGGTCGTTCGTCGATGAGACAACTGGCGCCGTGGCCGTCTTCGCGGATGCGAGCGATCCGCCGCGGCTCCTGCGGACGATCGCCGTGCCCGGCGAGGCGGTCGGCAACTCGCTCGCGGACGGCGGTCGCCTCCTGCTGGTCGCCGGAGTCGGACCCGACGCGCAGGAGGCCTCGGTGCTGAGCGTCGCCGCGGCGACGTCCGGCGCGGGCAACGCGGAACTGGGGGTACTTCGGAGCCCGCATCCGCTGGGGGGTGGCGGTCCGATAGAGGTCTCGGGCACGC
The DNA here is from genome assembly GCA_003138355.1 of Solirubrobacterales bacterium. Lineage (GTDB taxonomy): Bacteria > Actinomycetota > Thermoleophilia > Solirubrobacterales > Solirubrobacteraceae > Palsa-513. The sequence continues at coordinate 72,358 of PLFX01000045.1, read as the reverse complement.
CGGACGGCGCGTACGCGTTCGTGTCGGTCGAGTACGGCGACCGCGTCGACGTATTCAATCTGCGCGCCGCACTGCGTGGCGGTTTCAAGCGATCTACCTATGTCGGTTCGATTTCGCTCGGGGACGCAGTCGTCGGTCAGGCGCTGTCACCGGATGGGCGCTGGCTGTACGTGACGAGCGAGCTCGCCGGCAGCCTCCGGGCCGTGCTCAGGCATGGCGGGCCGGGGGCGCTGAAGAAGACGCCCGGAACGCTGAGCGTCATCTCCGTTGCGAAGGCGGAGGCAGGTGAGCGTCAAGCGGTGGCCGCAACGGTCCACGCCGGCTGCCAGCCCGCGCGGGTCGCGGTCGCACCGGGCGGTGCCACGGTTTGGGTCACGGCGCGTGCGAGCGACGATCTGCTCGCATTCTCCGCATCGCAGCTGATCAGCCACCCAGCGCATGCCCTTCTCGCAAGTGTGCGCGTCGGGGAAGCACCAGTCGGCCTAGCGTTCGTCAACGCGGGCCGCTGGATCGCCGTCGCCGATTCGAACCGCTTCGGGGCTCGCGGAGCCCACTCCGAGATCACCCTCGTTGACGCGGCAGCTGCGCTCGCTCACCGACCGGCAGTCCTTGGCACGATCCGCGCGGGCTCGTTCCCGCGCGAGATGTCGCTCGAAGGCAACGGTCGCATCCTCCTCGTTGGCAACTGGGGCTCCGGCCAACTCGAGACAATCGAGCTGCCAGGGCGTTCGACGACGGGATAGGCCTCTGGCCTATCCGATGGACTCGACGGCGTTGATGTCCTGGGGCCGCAAGGGCCCGGGCGCCTGGATCACCGTCTACACGAACCGCGGCCACGCGTGGTTGACCGTCGCAGGGATCCGCCTCGACACGAGCCCGGTCAACGACCCGGTCGGTCTCCCGGGGCCGCGCTGGCGCCTTGGACTCGAAGGGGAGCACCACTTCAAGGTCCGCCACCCCTGACCCTGCCCGCCGCCGGTTCAGGCCGGGTCGGCCGCGGGTGTCTCCTCGCCCGCGGCGAGGGGGCTTGCGGCTGAGCGCCGCGATGCCGCGATCTCCTCGGCGCTGACGTTCTGGGGATGGTGGCAGGCCGCCAGGTGGCCGCCCGCATACTCGGTCAGCGGCGGCTCGACCTCGCGGCAGATCGCGGTCGCGCGAGGGCAGCGCGGGTGAAAGCGACAGCCGCTCGGCGGGTTTACCGGGTTGGGCGGCTCGCCGCCGACGAGCGGTCGGTCGCGCTTGCGATTCTCCTTCGGGTCCGGGATCGGGATCGACGCGAGCAGCGCCGTCGTGTACGGGTGGATCGGCTTCTCGTACAGCTCCCTGGCGGGAGAGACCTCCATCAGCTTGCCGAGGTACATCACGATGATCCGGTCGGAGACGTGGCGCACCACGCTCAGGTCGTGGGCGACGAAGATGTAGCTCAGCTGGAACTCGCCCTGTAGCTCCTCGAGCAGGTTGATCACCTGCGCCTGGATCGACACGTCCAGCGCGGAGACCGGCTCGTCGAGCAGGATCAGCTTCGGGTCGACGGCAAGCGCGCGCGCGATCCCGATCCGCTGGCGTTGGCCACCGGAGAACTCGTGCGGGAAGCGGTTGAGGTGCTCGCCATACATTCCGACCCTCGTGAGCAGGTCCCGCGCTCGTCCTTCGGTCTGTGCGCGCGGCACGCCGCGCAGGCGGAGCGGGCTGCCGAGGATCTGGCTGATTCGCTTGCGCGGGTTGAGCGACGCCTGCGGATCCTGGAAGACCATCTGCATCTCGCGGCGGACCGGCCGCAGCTGCTTTTGCGACGCCGCCGTGATGTCGGCGCCGCGGAAGCGGATCGCGCCGGCGGTGGCATGCGTGAGACGCACGAGCGCCCTGATCAGCGTGGTCTTGCCGCAGCCCGATTCACCGACGATCCCGAGCGTCTCGCCTTCGTGCAGCACGAACGACACATCATCGACGGCGTGCACGTGTCCGATCGTGCGGTCGATCAGGAGGCCCTGCTTGATCGGGAAGAGCACGCGCAGGTGCTCGACCTCGAGCAGCGCCGTCCCGTTGGTCTCCGCCGCGGACGCGGGCACTCTCAGCGCCGCATCTTCGCCGCTCACGAGATCACCGGCTCGGAGCTTGCGAGGCCGATCTGGTCGCCGACCACGCGCAGCTTGCGCTTCTGCTCAACCTCTAGCCAGCAGCGGTCGAGATGTCCCGGCGCATCGGGCGCACGGGCGCTCAGCTCGGGAACGTCCATGCACTTCGCGAAGGCATGCGGGCAGCGCGGGCGGAAGTGACATCCCTGCGGCGTTCGCAGCAGCGATGGCGGCATCCCCGGGATCGCCGGGAGCATCGTGGATGTGTCGCGGTCGACGCGGGTGATCGAGCCGAGCAGCCCCCAGGTATACGGATGCTGCGGGTCGTAGAAGAGCTCATCGAGGGTTCCGTGCTCGACGACACGCCCGGCGTACATGACGATCACCCGATCGGCGATGTCCGCGACGACGGCGAGGTCGTGCGTGATCAGGATGATCCCGGCGTCGCTCTGCTGGCGCAGCACGCGCAGCTCCTCGAGGATCTGGGCCTGGACCGTCACGTCAAGCGCTGTCGTCGGCTCGTCGGCGATCAGCAGGCGCGGCGAGCAGGACAGCGCCATCGCGATCATGACGCGCTGACGCATGCCGCCCGAGAACTCGTGCGGATAGGACTGCAGGCGCCGCTCCGCGTGCGGGATGCCGACCCGCGCGAGCAGCTCGACCGCTCGTGCGCTTGCCTCCTGCTTGCTCACGCTGCGGTCGTGAACGCGGATCTGCTCGACGATCTGACGCCCGATCCGATAGACGGGATTGAGCGAGCTCATCGGATCCTGGAAGACCATCGCGATCGAAGCGCCGCGGATCCGCTGCAGATCACGCTCGCTGGCGGACACGAGCTCGACCGCGCCGAGCGTGGCGCGCCCCGCGATGCGCGCGTTCGGACCGCGCGTCAGTCCCATCAGCGTCATCGCCATCACCGACTTGCCCGAGCCCGACTCGCCGACGATCGCCAGCACCTCGCCTGGCGAGATCGTGAAGGACACGCCGTCGACGGCGCGCACGAGGCCGTCCTCGGTGGCGAACGAGACGCGCAGGTCATCGACCTCGAGCAGCGGCGCGCCGGCGCTCATTGCAGGCGGATGCGCGGGTCGAGGAACGCGTAGAGGACCTCGACGATCGCGCCGAGCAGGACTACGCAGAACGCGGTGAGCATGACGATCGACAGCAGCGTGACCGTGTCGAAGTGCTGAACGGATTGGTAGGCGAGGTAGCCGACGCCGTGGAGGCTGTAGACCGACTCGGTCAGGATCGCGCCGCCGCCGATCACCTGCGCGAGGTCGAGTCCCCAGAGCGAAACGATCGGGACGAGGCTGTTACGCAGGATGTGGCGCAGCAGAACCTGGCGCTGGGACAGCCCCTTCGCGCGCGCCGTGCGCACGAAGTCCTCGTTGATCGTGTCGAGGATCGTCGAGCGCAGGATCCGCGAGTAGATGCCGATGAACAGCACCGACAGCGTGAACCACGGCGCGATCAGATGCCACAACCAATCCGCCGGGTTCGATAACGGGACGTAGCCCGAGATCGGGATCAGCGAGGCCTTGTAACCGGCGTAGTAGATCAGGATGGCGCCGAGGAAGAAGACCGGCATCGAGACGCCGATCATCGACAGCACGGTCAGCACGCGATCGGTGTAGCGGCCCGCCTTGATCGCCGCGAGCGTGCCGACGACGATCGAGGTCAGAAACCAAATCACGCCTGCGCCGAGCGCGAGCGACAGCGTCGTCGGCAACCCCGCCTCGATCTCGCTGAGCACGTTGAAACCGGACTGGTAGGAGTACGAGGTGCCGTCGAAGATGTGCTCCATCGTCCGGAAGTACTGGACCCAGATCGGCTTATCGAAGCCGTAGTGCACGCTGATCAGATGGACCTCAGCGGGCGTGGCGAGGCGCCCGGCGAGCATACCCGCGGGGTTGCCGCCGGGCAGCGCGACGATGAAGAGCAGGAACGTAACGAGGGAGATCGCGAACAGCATCCCCACCATCACGGCGAGACGGCGGACGAGGAAGCGGGCCATCAGCGGAGCTCTCCCACGCCCTACTCCTTGCCGATCCTGATCCGGGCGCGCGGGTCAAGCGCGTCGCGCAGCCCGTCGCCGAAGACATTGATCGAGAGAACTGTGAGCACGAGCATGATCCCCGGGACGAGCACGTTGTGGAACGCCTCCGGGATCGTGCTGATGCCGTCCGAGATCATCGTGCCCCAGGAGGCGTTCGGCGGCTGAACGCCGGCCCCGAGAAAGGTGAGAGCGGCCTCGTTGAGGATCGCGTTCGCGAGCACGAGCGGGATGAAGACGATGATCGTGCTCGCGAGGTTGGGCAGGATCTCGAAGGTCATGATGCGTAGCGGGCTCAGCCCGAGCTGGCGTGCTGCGTCGATGAATTCGCGCTCACGTAGCGCGAGTACCTGGGCGCGGATCGGCTTTGCGACGTACGGCACGTAGACGAACCCAACAACGAGCGCCGTGGAAAGAAGGGTCGTGCTGTGGAACGGTCCGAGACCGCGGATCTCGATCACGGTCCCGAGCACGATCCCGAGCAGGACCGCTGGGTAGGCCCAGATGATGTCGAGCACGCGGCTGATGATCCCGTCGGTGATGCCGCGGAGATAGCCCGCGAGCGTTCCCGCGATGATCGCGAGCGCCATCGTGATCAGCGTCGCGACGAGGCCGATTTCGAGCGAGTTACGCCCCCCGTAGAGGAGGCGCACTGCGACATCACGGCCTTCCTCGTCGGCGCCGAGAAAGTAGTGGGTGAAGTTCCACGTCGGACCGACCGGGATGCCGACGGCGTTCAGGATGTCCTCCGTCTTGCCACCAACCTTCACGGTCCCCGTGGGGTTGCCGTAGTCCGGGCTGATGTGCGCGATGTCTTGCGAGTAGATAGGTGCGAGCAGGCAGAGCACCACGATCAGCAGGAAGATCAGACCGAAGGCGAGTGCTACGCGGTTGCGCCGCAAGCGCCGCCAGGCCAGCCTGTACGGCCCTACGCCGGGCGGTAGCTCAACCGTGTCGTCGAGGATCTCGGCCGTGATGCCGGTATCGAACGCTGCCTCGTCGCGGAGGGATGCCATGTCACAAAGCCCAACGGGTCGGGCCAGATTACCTGGCCCGACCCGTCACAGCGGCTAGGAACTCAACTGGAAGGACGTCGGATCCCAGCCGTAGATCGGCTGGAAGACGAGCTTCGAGTAATTGATCCGGTTGGAGACGAAAAACGGGAACTTCTGGTAGCCGAACACGCCCACGTAAGCCTTCTTGGCCGTGTACTCGTCGAGCGCCTGCCACTGGCTGGCGACCGTCGAGAGCTCCGTCGTCGGCGTTGCGCCGAGCTTCGTCACCTGCGCGTCGATGTACGAGTCATCGGTTTGGCCGAAGTTCTCGTTGTTCGTCGCGAGGATCGAGTTCCCGTCAAGCAGCGGTCCGTAGAAGTCGACCGGGTTCGGGAAGTCCTGGTTCCAGTCGGCGAAGCCGGTCTGGGGGTGCAGGGTCTTCGACTCGCCGATCGTCGTGAAGTACGTCGCGTCGGCGCTCACCTTCTGCGTGGCCTTGAATCCGATCGAGTTCAGGAACTGCGTGTAGTAGGTCATCCACTGCTCGCGCGGCGCGCGGCTCTCGCTCCAGACGGTGACGGGCTGACCCTTCATGCCCGACTGCTGGACGAGCTGCTTTGCCTTCGCGAGATTCCCGGTACCAGGCGTCCCGTACGGGCACGGTGCGCTCGGATGCCCCGTCACGTCCGGCGGCAGGAAGTAGCAAGCCGGCTGTAGCGTTCCGGCGCCGATCCGAGACATCGCCTCCTGGTTGAGGCCCGTCACGACCGCCTCGCGCGCCAGCTGGTTGTTGAACGGCTTCTCCGACGCGTTGAGGAAGACGTAGTACGTCGAGCCGCCGAGGTTGATCTGGCTGTAGCGCCCCTTCGCCTGCGCCGTGATCTGGCCGAGCAGGCTGCCCGGAATCGTGTCGGCCCAGTCGAATATGTCGGCGCTGTTCTGCAGCACCGCAAGCGCGTTTGCCGTGACGTTGGAGTTGATCTTGACGTTGAAATTGACCGAACCCGCCGGGATGCCGGGGATGTTCATCTTCGACCAGTACGGGTTTTGGACGAAGCTGAACGACACGTTCGGCACGATGTTCTTGATCGTGTAAGGCCCGACGCCAGGCGGCGGGTTGGTCGGCTCCGCCTTCATCGGCGTCCCCGCCGGGATGAGCCCGAGCGCTGGGAATGCGAGCACGTTGTCGAACGGGCCGTAGGCCTGCGTCAAGTGGATGACGATCTGCCCTGTGGCGTTGTTCGTCGTGATACCGCTGATCGTGCTCGCCTTGCCTGTCGCGTAGGCGTTCGCCCCGACGATGTAGGGCGTGATGAATGCGCCGGAGCCGCCCCACGGGATCTTGAGTGCCCGCTCGACCGTGTACGTGAAGTCGCTCGCTTGGACCGGCTTCCCGTTCGAGTAAACAAGGCCCTTGCGGAGCGTCGCGGTGTAGGTCTTACCGCCGTTGGAGATGACCGGCAGCGCCGTCGCCAGACCCGGGATCAGCGCCGCCCCGGGCGTGAGGCTCTTGTGTGCGTATGTCGTGAGGCCCAGGTACTGCACCCAGTGGAACTCGGACCCCTGGGTCGTGTAGTCGAGGCCGGGGTCGAGTGACTGCGGTGCTGTCCCCAGCAGCCAGGTGACCGTGGGCGTCGACGACGAGCTGCCGTAGGCGCTACCGGCAACCCCGGCGATCAGTGCAAGGACGGCGGTGAATGCCACCAGTCCATAACGTTTTCTCACAATTGCTCCTCCTCAGATAGAGCGCAGGTTGAGCGGCGAAGGTAGCTCTTATGGACTAGTCACCGCTCCATTTCCTAATGATCTCGTAAACCGTCCGCGGATGTCCCCAGCTGCCCTACGATCCGCGAAGCGAGCGAGATCGAGGAGGAGCCGGATGGGCTTGAGCAAGCGCAGGACCCACGCGTCGGGGGCGACGGCACGTCCCGACGGCGAGCTCTGTCCCCGGCACTCGCTCCACGAGCACGCCCTCGGCGAGCAGGCCGCCTACGACCTGATCTCCAACGAGCTCCTGCTCGACGGCTCGGCGCGGCTCAACCTCGCGACCTTTGTCACGACCTGGATGCCGAGGCTCGCCGGCGAGCTGATGTCCCAGACCGCCGACAAGAACATGATCGACAAGGACGAGTACCCGCAGACGGCGGAGATCGAAGCCCGCTGCGTCGACATCATCGCCGAGCTCTGGAACGCGCCGTCCGGCGGCGCGGAGCACGCCACGGGCTGCTCGACGACGGGCTCCTCGGAGGCCGTCATGCTCGGCGCGCTGGCGCTCAAATGGCGCTGGCGTGAGCGCATGCGCGCAGCCGGCAAGCCGACCGACAAGCCGAACCTCGTGACCGGCGCGAACGTCCAGGTCTGCTGGGAGAAGTTCTGCCGCTACTGGGATGTCGAGCCACGGCTCGTCCCGATGGAGGGCACGCGCTACCACCTCGATGCCGAGCAGGCGGTCGCCCACTGCGACGAGAACACGATCGGCGTCGCGGCGGTCCTCGGTTCGACCTTCGATGGCAGCTACGAGCCCGTCGCCGAGATCGCGCAGGCGCTCGATGCGTTCCAGCAGGACACGGGGATCGACGTCCCGCTGCATGTCGACGCCGCGTCGGGCGGCTTCGTCGCTCCCTTCGTCCAGCCCCAGCTCGTGTGGGACTTCCGCCTTCCGCGCGTCGCCTCGATCAACGCCTCGGGCCACAAGTACGGCCTCGTCTACCCGGGCGTCGGCTGGGCGATCTGGCGCGACGACACGGCCCTCCCGCGCGATCTGATCTTCGATGTCAACTACCTCGGCGGCCACATGCCGACGTTCGCGCTCAACTTCTCGCGCCCGGGCAGCGAGGTGATCGCGCAGTACTTCATGTTCACCGCGCTCGGCCGCGACGGCTACCGCAAGGTTCAGGAACGCTCCTCGGCGGTGGCCCGCTACCTCGCCGGCGAGATCGCGAAGCTCGGTCCCTACGAGCTGATCTCGGACGGCTCCGACCTGCCGGTCTTCGCGTTCACGCTGCGCCCCGAGATCCGCAACTACACGGTGTTCGACGTCTCCGCCGCACTACGCGGGCGCGGCTGGCAGGTGCCGGCCTACAGCTTCCCGCCGAACCGCGAGGATCTCGCCGTCCTGCGTATCGTCGTCCGCGCGGGTATGACCGCTGACATGGCGGACCTCTTCCTGCGCGACCTGCGCGATCGCACGGAGGTGCTCGCCAAGCTCCCCCAGCCGATCCAGAGCGCCGACGCGCACGACGCGGCCTTCGCTCACTAGCTGCGGTGGCCGGCCCGTTCGGGGCCGGCCATCCTTGCTAGGACCGCGTAACCAGCGGGCCGTCGCCCGCCCGCGCGGCCCCTCTGCAAGGCAGCCCGCGCTCGTGTGGTGACGAACGCGGGCTGTTCGAGGCTTGGGCCGCCGGGTGCTGCTCAGGCTGTGACGGAGTTCCTGGTCGCGACGCCGAGGGCGGTGCCGCGCGCTAGGACGAGCACGTTCGCGGTGGTCGTCTCGACGAGGTACTCGGCCGCGGCGCTCAAGCTGACGCGCCCCTCGGTGGAGCCGGGGCGCGAGCCGACGACGAGCAGGTCGACGTGCTCCTGGGTCGGCAGCGCGAGCGGCTGGCCGGTGCGCCCTGCGAACGCCTCGGCGGTCGCGCGGGCGGCGGGGTCGACCTCGCCGCCGGGCAGCGCGATGTGCGCGAGCTGTGCGTCTTTGCGCTCGCGCAGCCCTGCAGCGGCGATCGCGACGGCAGTCCGCCCGCCCTCGAGCAGGTGCGACGCCGACTGGAGCGGCTGGACGTGCCCAGGCGTGGTGTGCCAGTCCGAGCCGAACACGATGACGTCGGCGGCGTGCTCCTGGGCGAGCTGTCCGAGGCCTTTGCTGGTTGATGCGTTGATCACGACGTGGCGCTCGGTCTCGGGCGCGCCGAGCCACTGGGCTCCGCGCTCGAGGATCGCGGTGGCATCCTGCGCCGCCGCCCGCTCGCGCGCGGCGTCGCTCTCGTGCGCGTGCCGCACGTACGAGAGCGCCACCTCGCCGCCGGTGCTCTGCGCGAGGAGCCGGCCTAGCGCGAGAGCGTCGTGGTCGTTCTCCGATCCGTCAAAAGAGATGATGATGTTGGCTGACATGGTTCCTGCCTTTCAAAAGCTTGGTGTAAGAGTGTTATCGCACGGTTTTGGCATCAGCTCAAGTAATATTTGTGATCCACGCCATAAGTCCTTCTAATGTTTCAACTCAGCCGTCTCAGGGTTTTCGTCGAGGTTGCCAGGCAGGGCTCGATCTCCGCTGCCGCCGAGGAGCTCTCCTACACCCAGTCCGCCGTCTCGCAGCAGATCGCGGCGCTCGAGGCTGAGACCGGCGTCACGCTTGTCGAGCGCCTGCCGCGCGGCGTCCGCCTGACGACGGCCGGCGAAACCCTGCTCGCTCATGCCGAGGGGATCCTCGGTCGCATCGCCGCAGCGGAGGCGGACATGGAGGCGATCGCGGGCCTGCGCGGTGGCCAGTTGCGCATGGCGTCGTTCCCGACAGCGGGCGCGACCTTGATGCCGCTTGCCATCGCGCTCTTTCGTGCTCAGCACCCCGAGGTCGAGCTGACCCTCGCCGAGGGCGAGCCCGAGGAGATCGCGCCGCGCCTGCATGCGGGCGAGTTCGACCTCGCGCTGCTGTTCGAGTTCGAGGGGGAAAGCGACAAGCTGTTCTCCTACCTGACCCGCCAGCCGCTCTTCGAGGACCCGATGTTCATCGCGCTGCCCGCTGACCATCCGCTCGCTGCGCGGCGCACCCTCCGGCTCGCCGACCTGCGCGCGGAAGCGTGGATCCAGACGTCCTCCTCGAGCCCCTGTGCGCGCCACGTGGTGCGCTGCTGCCACGTTGCGGGGTTCGAGCCGATCGTCTCATTCGAAAGCGACGATTTCGGCGTCGTTCAGGGCCTGGTCGCCGCCGGCGTCGGCGTCGCGCTGATCCCCAAGCTCGCGCTCGCGAGTGGGCGCGAGGACATCGCGATCCGCGCTCTTTCGCCCGCCAGCCCCGTTCGTCGCGTGATCGCCGCAACGCCCGAGGGCTCGCGCCTGACGCCCGCCGCCGCCGCGATGGGCGCGATCCTCGAGACCGTAGCGGCGCGCTTCGCCGGCCTCGGGCCGCTGAGCTAGGCTCGGACAAGTGCTGCTCTACAACTCGCAAGTCTCGGGCAACTGCTACAAGGTCAGGCTGCTGTTCGCGCACCTCGGGATCGCATACGAGCGCGAGGAGCTCTCGGTGGTCGATCGCTCCAACCGGCCCGCGGTCCTCGGTGGTCTGAACCCGGCGCTACGCGTCCCGACGCTCGTGCTGGACGACGGTCGCGTGCTTGCCGAGTCGAACGCGATCATCCACTACTTCGCGCAGGGCACCGAGTACCTGCCTGAGGACCGTTTCGAGCAGGCCAAGGTCCTCCAGTGGCTCTTCTTCGAGCAGTACGACCACGAGCCGTACATCGCGAACGTCCGCTTTTGGGTGCGTTTCTCGACGAGCCCGCCGCCGGCGCAGGAGATCGAGGCTCGCCGCGCCGGCGGCTACCGCGCGCTCGATGCGCTCGAGCGCGCCTTGACGGAGCGCGACTTCCTTGTCGGCGACCGCTACACGATCGCCGACATTGCGCTGTACGCCTACACCCACGTCGCGAACGAAGGCGACTTCGGCCTCGACGGCTATCCCGCGATCGGCGCTTGGCTCGCGCGGGTTGCGAGGCAACGCGGGTACGTGCCGATCAGCGCGTAGCCGCGAGCGCCCGCTCGCGCGAGCGCTGGCGCAGGCTCACCGCACTCCACCACAGCCCCACAACCACGAGGCCCGTCGGCAGCAGGATCGCGAGCGCGACGAGCGCTATCGCCAGCACGACGTCGAGCACCGCAAGGGCGTCATTCAGCGCGCGGTTGACCGGCCCGCCCGCGCCCGCACCCGCGGCGGCCTGTGCCGGCACGATGGCAAGCGCGACGAGCGCGTTGTGACCGCGGGAGACGAGCAGCCCCACGCGGTGCGAGCTCGCGGCGATCTTCGTATCGAGCGCCCTGAGCTTGGCTTCGATCGCCTGCTGCTCGGCGAGCGTCGTCGCCGCGGCGAGCGACCGCACGAGCGCTGCGTGCTGCGCCTTCTCCTCGGCCAGCGTTGCCGCTGCCGCGTCGTAGCTGTTGGTGATGTCGCTCGTGCCCTGATCGAGCGCGCGCACCGCGGCAAGGCTCGAGAGTGCGCCGATCAGCGCCGGCAGCTTGCCCGAGGGGACGCTGAGGTCGAAGCTTGCATAGCTCGCCATCCCGTGCACGTCGACGCTCGAGCTCTCGACGATCCCGCCGAGCCGGACGGTGCTCGCGACGACCTCGTCGGCGACCGTCTGCATCTGTCCCGGAGTCGTCGCGAGCGTGAGCGAGGCGTTGCGCGCGACAAGCCGACCCGCCGGGTTCGTGTTCGGTAGCGGCCGTGTCGCCTTTCCGCCGGTCGGCGCCACCGGCGTCCCGACGGCGGTGCTGCCCGTCGCGGCGGTGACCCCCGACGCGGCGCCGAACGCTGCGGCCGGCTTGCGGGCGAGCGAATGCAGCGCCGGCCCAGCTCCGGCAGGAATGCTGCGCGGCGCCAAGGGCTGGGGAGCATTACCCGCACCGCCGCCCAGCGCGCCGCTGCCAAGCACTGCGGCGAGTGCGACGACCAGGGCGAAGGCGGTTCCCCCGGCGAGTGCAAGTCGCGGGCGCGCAAGAGCGATGCGCCCTCGCCGCGGCTTGCGCGCCGCGGCGAGGCGTGCTTCGATCCGCTGCGCGCTCGCGGCGCCCATGGCGGGAGCCTGCGCACGCACCGAGTCGACGAGCGCCGCCAGTTCGAGGTGCTCCTCGGCGACGGCCTCGCCGGCGAGGATCGCGTCGAGGGCTGCGAGCTCTGCGCTCGCTGCTGGACTCAGCTCACTGCGGGACATCACATGCCTCCCTCAGTCGTACGATCGCGCGGTGCAGGCGCGTACCGGCAGCGGTCTCGCTGCATTTCAAGATCCGTGCGAGCTCGCTGTTCGAAAGCCGTCCGACGAACTTCAGCAGCACGACCTCGCGCTCGCGCGCTTCGAGCGTCGCCAGCGCGCGCCGAACCACGAGGCGCCGTTCGGCGAGCTCGTCGTCGGCTTCGAAGCCGGGCTCATCGTCGGCGATTTCGCCAACCAGTCGGCTGCTGCGCTGGCGCCTGCGCAGCTCGTCGAGCGCGGCGTTGCGCGCGATCGCGAAGAGCCATGCGCGCTCGCTCCCGCGGCGAGCTTCGAACAGCCCGCGGCGGCGGTAGGCGCGCTCAAAGGCGAGCGCCGTAACGTCCTCCGCGGCGCTTCGATCGCGCAGCAGCGACGCGACATACGCGAAGAGGTCGGCCGCGCAGGCGCGATAGAGCGCCTCGAATCGCTCCGCCTCGCGCGCGCCGGAGTCACTCAGCAGCGCGGCGCTCATCGGCCCATCATGACGTTGGCGCTCACACAGCTACTACGGCGCATGGCGGTCGGCGTCACATGCCATGTAAGTGGCCTTTGCGACAAGCTAAACTTGCTTTAGCAAACATGCCCGACTCCGCAACCACCAACACAATGCTCGCCTGCCAGATAACCGGCTCGGACGGCGCCGCCGAATGGCACCCAACCTATGCCGATTCCTGGATCGGGTTCCTCCAATCGCATCGTCAATTGACGCGGGAGCTTGATGCGCGGCTCGAAGCCCAGCATGGCCTCACGCTTAGCGGGCTCGAGCTACTGGGACGACTCAACGCCGCACCCGAGCGCTGGCTGCGCCTCTCAGCGCTCGCGGGGCAGACGGGCTTGAGCCTCAGCCGCGTGTCGCGGATCGTCGATGCGCTCGAGGCTCGCGGCTTCATCGAACGCCGCCCCTGTGAATCCGACGCGCGGGCGATCAATGCGCACCTGACGCCCGCGGGAGCTGAGGGCCTGAAATCCGCCGAGCTCACGCATCGCGCGGCCGTCCAATCGTCCTTCTTCGATCACCTCAGCTGCTCCGAGGTCGAGACCCTGGCTGCGGTCTTTGCCCGCTTTGCGCCCGGCGCCGCCGCAGCCTGTCAGCGCAGCGACTAGTTCGCTTCGAGCGCCAGCGCGATCCCGGAGGGATCGCGGACCAGTAGCCCCGAGTCGCGCTCCTGCACCTGCGTGTCGAGCGCGTCGAGGCGCGCCCTCACCCGATCGAGCTCCTCAGCGTCCGCGAGCTCGAGTGTCCAGTGCTTCAAGCCGACCGCGTCCGGCGAGGCGGGGGGTACGCCGCGCCCGCGCCAGACGTTGTAGGCGAGGTGGTGGTGGTAGCGAGCAAACGACACGAACACTGCGGTCGGTAGCTCGGCCATCACCTCGAAGCCGATCCCGTCGCGATAGAACCGCGTAGCCGCTTCCAGGTCGGCGACGTGGAGGTGGACGTGTCCGATCTGCAGTCCAGCTGCCGCGCCCGCGTTCGATCCCGGTTCGGCGGCGTGCTCCAGCAGGTCCTGCAGGTCGAGCGGCTTAGGGCCCCCGCGGGCGAACTCACTGTCCGCGTAGCTCGGCCACACCTCGCGCGGTCGGTCGGCGGCGAGCTCGATCCCGATCCCATCCGGATCGGGTAGGTAGATCGCCTCGTGCGTGCCGTGGTCCGAGGCGCCGTCGATCGGAGTGCGGGCGCGAAGCGCGCGCATCGCGACGCGGCTCAGCTCCTCGCGCGAAGGGAAGAGCAGCGCGTAGTGGTAGATCCCGGCCGTGCGGCCGGGGGCCTGCGCAGCGCGATCCTCGTGCAGCACGACGAGCGCCTGCCCGCCGGCACCGAGCGTTGCGATCGAGGACGTGCGCTGCAACGTCTCGAGGCCGATCACCTCGTTGTAGAAGCCCATCGCTCGCGCGATGTCCGTGACGTTCAGCTCGACCGGCCCAAGACGTGCCCCGTCGCGCAGAAGTGCCCGGCTGCCCGAGGGGTTGGCTACCGCGAGTGATTCCATGCATCGAGTCTAGCAAGATGCTTGCGCTAGCAAGCATCTTGCGCGACTAGGCTCGGCAGCGTGAGCACGACGAACGAAGCGGGGGTCCGGACGGCTGGCGTCGCGCTCGCGATCCTCGCATCGCACGCGGGGACGACGGCGCAGGCCGTGTTGGACGCGTTGCGCGATGGGCGGATCGCCGGTGAGGCCGTGCTGCTGATCTGCAACAACCCAGATGCCGAAGTGCTCACGCGGGCGCGGGCCGCGGGCGTGCCGACCCGCGTGCTCAATGCGCGGACCCACCCCGACCCGCACGAGCTCGATCGAGCGATCCTCGCCGCGCTACGCAAAGCCGGCGCGACCCATCTGCTGCTCGCGGGGTACATGAAGAAGCTCGGACCGCGGACCATTGCCGCGTTCGCGGGGCGCGCGCTCAACACGCATCCCGCGTTGCTGCCTGCTTTTGGGGGACAGGGCATGTACGGAGATCGCGTCCACGCGGCGGTATTGGAGGCGGGCGCGAGGCGCAGCGGCGCGACCGTTCACCTGGTCAGCGATGACTATGACGCGGGCGACATCCTCGCCCAGGTCGAGGTGCCGGTGCTTGCGGATGACGACGTCGCGTCGCTCGGCGAGCGCGTTCGCGCCGCCGAGCGCGAGCTGGTCGTCGCGGTGCTTGCGCGACTGGCATCGACTCCGGGGTCCTAGCGGCGGTCGACCGTGCGGCCAGCGCACGCCAGCGCCCGCCGGCGACCGCATCTAAGATGCGGGCCAGGCGCTCCAGAAGCGCTTGCCTTCGACCCGTAGGAGCTTTGGCATGGCAGACCCCCCGAGCCACCGAGCGCTCAACTTCACGATCGCCGGGCAGGTCGCGTCCGCGACATTCGCGCGCCCCGACCAGCGCAACAGCCTGTCCGAGGAGGCGCTCGACGACATCGGCGACGTGCTCCGCAGCGTGCAAGCGAACGGGACGATCCGAGTGCTCGTGCTCGGCGGCGAGGGCGACGCCTTCTCGAGCGGCCTCGACGACGACCTGCTCGAGCGCGGCTACGCGGATCCGGAGTACTTCGAGCACGTCCTCACCCGCCTCGCAGCCACGTGCTTCTCGCTCGAGTCGCTCGACGTTCCGGTGATCGCAAAGGTCGGCGGGCTCGCCGTCGGCGCAGGCCTCGAGCTCGCACTGGCCTGCGACGTGATCGTGGCGGCAACCGACGCACGGCTCGGCGACGGTCACCTCAGCGCCGGCACCGTCCCGGGCGGCGGTGCGAGCGCGCGCCTCCCGCGACGCGTCGGCATTCAGCGGGCGCGGGAGCTCATCTACTCGGGGAGGACGCTCTCGGGCGAGGAGGCGGCGTCGATCGGCCTCGTTCTCTGCGCGGTACCTGCGCCTGAGCTGGACGCGGTCACGCAAGCGCTCGCCGCGAGCTTCGCCGACAAGCCGCGCATCGCGCTCGCCACCGCGAAGCGGCAGATCAACCGCGCCGTCGGCGTCGACACGCCGACGGGCGTGGAACAGGAACGGCGCGAGCTGATCCGCTACTTGCGCGAGGCCCCCGGTGAGGCTAAGGAAGGTCTTCGCGCGCGCCGCGAGGGTCGCTCGGCCGCATGGTCCTAGCCCGCTGAGGGCGCGACGGCGAGTCGCAGCCCGAAGATCTACGCTTCGAGCATGAGCGCACAGCAGGGGGAAGCGATCATCTACAAGGGCCATCCGTCCTGGCGCTCGATGCTCGACTTC
Source organism: Solirubrobacterales bacterium (assembly GCA_003138355.1). Taxonomy (GTDB): domain Bacteria; phylum Actinomycetota; class Thermoleophilia; order Solirubrobacterales; family Solirubrobacteraceae; genus Palsa-513. Next base: position 56,574 of record PLFX01000045.1, on the reverse strand, counting down.
CACCTGGCAGGCCTCGTGCTTGCGGCCCTCGGCGGCGTGATCGCAAAGCTGGTTTCGAGCTGGGGCATCGCCGCGGCGGTCTTCGCTGCGATCCTCCTGCTCTCGGTTGCCGCTGGAGCAGTCCGCCGCTCTGCGATTCAGTACACGATCACCGACCGGCGGCTGTACATCCGTCGCGGGATCCTCTCGCGACGCGAGCAGCACACGACGATCGATCGCATCCAGAACGTCGAGGTCCACCAGTCGCTGCTCGAGCGACTGCTGCGGATCGGGACGATCGATTTCGACACCGCGGCAACCGACGACTCCGCCTTCGCCTTCAGCGGAATCGCGAAGCCACGCCGCGTCGCTGCCGCCGTCAATCAGGCAGAAGACCTTCCGCCGGACACGGGCGAGGCCGCCGCGCAGGCGGACTGAGCCCCGGCGCTTCTAGCGAAGTCGAGCCGCCGCGGCCGCCACGATCGCATCGTGGTCGAACGCCAGCTTCGGCAGCGCAGCGAGGTCGAACCATCCAGCGTCATTCGCGTCGTCGGCCCCGTGCGCGGCGAGCTCGCGCTCGAGCACGCCGAGGAACGCGACCGAAACCGTCCAGCCACGCGGGTCCCGCCCCGGGGTGTCGTACACCCCGAGCAGCGTCAGCGACGCCACCGTGACGCCGGTCTCCTCGTCGAGCTCGCGCGCAGCTGCGTCGTGCACGCGCTCGCCCTGATCGACGAAGCCGCCGGGCAGCGCCCAGCTGCCAGCGAACGGCTCGGTCCCACGCTGCACGAGCAGAATCCGCGGCGCGGGATGGCGCGCCAAGAGTGCGACGTCAACCGTCAATGCGGGCCTCGCCCAATCGGTCATGCCCGGCCGTAGACGGGGATGTGCGCACCGCTCGTTGCGATCGAGTCCTCCGAGCACAGGAAGCGGATTACGCGCGCGATCTCGTCCGGCTTCACCCAGCGGGAGTGGTCGGCGTCCGGTTGCGAGGCGCGGTTCGCCGGCGTGTCGATGACGCTCGGGATGATCGCGTTCGTGCGGATGCCATCCCACGTGTATTCGGCCGCGAGCGCGTCGACGAACGCCAGCACCGCAGCCTTTGACGCGATGTAGCCAGCGGCGCCCGCAAATGGGAGCAGCGCCGCGCGCGCGGAGACGCAGACGATCGACCCCGTGCCTCGCTCGAGCATCGGTGGCAGTGCGGCATTGCACAGCAGATAAGCCGGCCGCAGGTTCAGCTTGAACTGGTGCTCGAACTCCTCGATCGGCGTCTCGTGCACACGCGAGCCGGCGGAGAATCCGCCGACGAGGTTGACGACGGCCCCGAGGTCTGAGCCGGCGCAGTCGATCACCCTGCGGGCGTCTGCGCCGTCGAACAGGTCCGCTTCGATCAGCTCGAGCTCGGGATGCGGCTCGACCCCGCCATCCCCGGCTCCGGGGCGAGTCGGCACGACGGCGTGCCAGCCCGCATCGAGCAGGGTCCGGGTCACCGCGATGCCGAGGCCCCCCGTCCCGCCGCTGATGACGACAGTGGCCACGAGGCGCAGCCTAACGGCTCACATACCGCTGCCGTCCGCGGGCACATCTACCTTGAGAGGCGATGCTGATACGCGACCTCAAAGACGGTGACGAACTCGATCGCGTGCTACTCGTGCGCGAGCTCGAGACGCGCACACGCCGCGACGGCGCCGAGTACCTGCGCGTCGTCTTCGCGGACCGCAGCGGGCAGCTCGCCGCGATGATCTGGGACGAGGTTGTCGGGGTTCGCGAGCTGCTCGTGACGGGCGAGGCGGTCCGCGTGATCGGGCGCTACGCCGTGCACACGCGATATGGCCCGCAGCTCAATATCCGCGAGCTGCGCCCGGTCGAGCCAGGCAGCTTCTCGCTCGATGAGCTGCTGCCTTCCTCGCCGCGCGACGCCGCCAAGATGGAAGGCGATCTGCGTGAGCTGATCGCGACGATCCAGCAGCCGCACATTCGCCGGCTACTTGACCGCATGCTCGGCGACGGCGCCGCGCTCTGGCAGAGCTACCGCACCGCCCCGGCGGCCAAGTACTACCACCAGGCCTACCGTCACGGATTGCTGGAGCACTGCCTGAGCGTCGCCCAGGCGGTCAGCGCTCTTTCTGCCACCTTCCCTGGCATTGACCGCGACGTCGCCGTCGCGGGCGCGCTGCTGCACGACATCGGCAAGCTCGACGCCTACGCGAGCAACGGCACTGCCATCGAGATGACCGACGCGGGTCGCCTCCAGGGCGAGATCGCGCTCGGCTACTACCGCGTCCGTAGCGCCATCGAGCAGATCGAGGACTTCCCCCCCGACCTCGCCGCGGCTCTCGCCCATATCGTCCTCTCACACCACGGCACGCTCGAGCACGGCAGTCCGGTCGTCCCCTGCACCCGTGAAGCGACGCTCGTCCACATGGCGGACAACCTCGGCGGCCGGCTCGGCAGCTTCGATCGCCTGGAGCAGGAGCTGCGCGCCGGCGAGAGCTGGTCGGCCTTCGACCGCGCGCTCGGCTCGACCGCCTACTTCGCTGCGGTGCCGGCCAAGAGCTCGCCGCCTGTTCAGCGGTCGGCCGCGGCCGACATCCTCGCTGAGCAGAGCACCGCCGCCTGAAGTCCCCACGCGACGGCGCACGGCTGGCAGTAGACGCTGCAGGTCGCCGCGACGGACGTTCGCCAGCGGGGAACCCAAGATCGCCGTTCACAGCACGCCAAACCCCGAAACAACGCGGATTTACCAACACGACGGCACGGCGCGGCCGTCCACCGCAGCTATCGTGTTGAAGGGATGGCAAAGGACACGGAAAAGCTGATCCGCCAGCTGTCCCTGATCTCGTACCTGATGGCGGAGCGCCGGCCGGTGACCGCGCTCGACATCAAGCGCGACGTGGAGGGCTACAGCGGAATGAACGAGGACGCGTTCGCGCGTCGCTTCTACGCGGACCGCGCGGAGCTCGAGTCGCTGCGCATCCCGCTGACGGTGGAGAAGCCAATCGATGGCGTCGCTGAGCAGGAGAATTACTCGCTGCGCCCCGAGAACTTTCACCTTCCCGCGATCGCGTTCACGGACGCGGAGCTTGCGGGGCTCGCGACGGCGCTGTCGCTGCTCGACGGCGAGTTCGCCTACGCGGAGCCGTTGCGCCTGGCGTTGCAGCAGATCACCTGGGGTCGCCCCAGCCCGCTCCAGGCGCCTGACCAGCGCGGCGTGGCGCTCGGGATCACCGCTTCGGCGGGCGGCTACGAACTCTCGCAGCGGCTCGTGAAGATCGAGACGGCGATCTTCCGCAACAAGACGATCACCTTCGACTACTACACGATGGAGCGCGACGAGGTGGGGGCACGCAAGGTCAATCCCTACCACCTGCTCTATCGCGGCTGCCAGTTCTACCTGCTCGGCTACTCGCACGAGCGCGAGGCGCTGCGCGTCTTTCGGCTGTCGCGGATTCGCGGGAAGGTCGCCTACGCAACCAAGGCCGAGCACGACTTCCGCCGGCCGGCGGACTTCGATCCGCGGACCTATGCGAACCGCGCCGACTGGCAGTTCGGTGAGAGCGAGGGCGTCGCCGAGATCCGGGTCGCCGAGCGGATCGCTTGGCAGCTCGACCGCCATTACGGTCGCTACGGCGAGGTTCGTGAGATCGAGGGCGGCGGCGACAAGCTCTTCGTGACCGACTACTCGAGCACGCGCCAGCTGATCGCGTGGGTGCTCGGCCTCGGTGAGAACGCGACGATGATCGGCCCATCCGAGCTCGTCGCGGAGCTCGATCGGCGCGTTTCGCTGATCGTCGAGCGCCACGAGCAATCACCCGCGGGCAAGGGTCGCCCGGCGCCGCCGCCGCCGCCGGCACAGGGCGCACGATCCACCGGCGCCGCCGCGGGCGCGCGCAACGAGGCGGCGATCCGTCCCGAGCGCTTCGCCCGTCTGGTCACGCTCGCCTCGATCCTGATCCAGGCGGGGCGCTCCGGGCGCCCGCTCGATCAGGATGACCTGACCGCACGGCTGCAGATCACCGAGGCCGAGCTGCGCGAGGACATCGGCGTGCTGAACGTCGTGAACTTCGGTGGCGGGTCCTATGTCCTGTATGCCGAGATCGACGATGACAAGCGCACGGTGGAGGTCGACCCGGAGCCCTACAGCGACAACTTCGCGCGGCCCGCGCGGCTGCTGCCGGTCGAGGCGAAGGCGCTCGTCGCAGCGATCGACCTGATCGGCGAGCATCTCCCGCAGGGCTCGCTCACCTCGGCGCGCGCGAAGATCGTCGCCGCGCTCGGCGAGGATCCGATGGACCAGGGTCTGCAGGTCGCTCACGCCGGCGGCGATGACTCGCGCATCTCGCGCGTCGTGTCCCAGGCGATCCGCAAGCGCATGCTGCTCGAGCTCGACTACTACAAGGAGAACGAGGACGAGTACTCGTCACGCCGCGTCGAGCCGTATGCGCTGATCAACGGCCGTGAGGGCTGGTACGTCGCGGCGTACGACCCCTCGAAGGAGGACGTCAGGCACTTCCGGCTGGATCGCATCCGCCGCGCGGAGGTAACGAACGAGCGCTTCGCGCTGCGCGAGGACGTGAACCCGTCGGCCGACGTCGATGGGTGGCCGCGGACAGGCGAGGTCGCGGCTTCACGCAGCGCGCGCGTGTGGATCTCGCCCGAGCGCGCTCGCTGGGCGCGCGAGCAACGCAAGGTCGTCACCGAGTACGACGACGGGGCGATCGCCGTCGAGCTGAGCTTCGCCGGCGGCGACTGGCTCGTGCGCGAGGTGCTCAAGGAGGCGGGCGACGCCGCCGTGCTGGAGCCCGATGACATCCGTGCCGCAGTGGCGGAGGCGGCGCAGGCGCTGGCGCGCAAGCCCGCGGCGGTCTGAGCGGGCCGGGCTCGCAACGCACATCTGAGAGACTGCGAGCGCTCCCGATGAAGGGCCTGATTCTCTCTGGCGGCCGCGGCACGCGCCTGCGGCCGATCACGCACACGAGCGCAAAGCAGCTCGTTCCCGTGGCCAACAAGCCAGTGCTGTTCTACGCGATCGAATCCCTCGCGCAGGCGGGAATCGACGACATCGGCATGATCATCGCGCCCGAGACCGGGGAGGAGATCCGGGCCGCCGTCGGCGACGGGACGCGCTTCGGCGTGCGTGTCACCTACATCGTCCAGGACGAGCCGGCCGGGCTGGCGCACGCCGTGCTCACCGCCGAGGCCTTCCTCGGTGCCGATTCGTTCGTGATGTACCTCGGCGACAATCTGCTCCAGGGTGGGATCAGCGAGCTTGTCGAACGCTTCCGCGCGAACGAGCCGGACGCGCTGATCCTGCTGACCGCCGTGGCCGACCCGCAGAGCTACGGGGTGGCGGAGCTCGACGGCGACCGCGTCGTCGCGCTCGCGGAGAAGCCGGCGCAACCGCGCAGCAACCTCGCGCTCGTCGGCGTCTACATGTTCACCGCCGCCGTCCACGACGCTGCGCGCGCGATCACGCCGAGCGCGCGCGGCGAGCTCGAGATCACCGATGCAATCCAGCACCTGATCGACGCCGGCCTGCGCGTCGAGTCCCACATCGTTCGCGGCTGGTGGAAGGACACGGGCCGGCTCGAGGACGTGCTCGAGGCGAACCGGTTGATCCTCGACACGATCGAGCCGCGCTGCGACGGAGAGCTCGAGGATTCACAGCTCGACGGCCGGGTCATCGTCGAAGGCGGTGCTCAGCTGATCCGCTCGACCGTGCGCGGACCGGCAATCATCGGCTCGGGCGCGCGGATCGTCGACGCCTATATCGGGCCCTACACCGCGATCGGGGAAGGCTGCACGATCGAGCGCGCGGAGGTCGAGCACTCGATCCTGCTCAGCGGCTGCCACGTCCACGACCTCGATGTACGAATCGAGTCCTCGCTGCTCGGACGCAACGTCACCGTCAGCCGTCAGGCCCAGCAGCCGCGCGCATACCGGCTGATGGTCGGGGACAACTCGGAGATCGCCGCCCCCTGATGCGGCTACTCGTCACCGGTGCCGCAGGAATGTGCGCGCGCGAGGTGCTTGGGGTCGCGACCGCGCGCGGGCATGAGGTCCTGGCGCCGGACGAGCGCGACCTCGACGTCTGCGACCGCTCCGTTCTCGCCCGCGCCTTTGCCGAGCTGCGTCCGGACGCGATCGTGAACTGCGCGGCCTGGACCGACGTCGACGGGGCCGAGTCGTCCGAGGACGCCGCGCTCGCCGTGAACGGCGTGGCGCCGGGCCTGCTCGCCGAAGCCGCCAACGACTGCGGCGCCCATCTCGTCCACATCTCGACCGACTACGTGTTCGATGGCAGCGCAAAGAGCCCGTATGTCGAGTCCGATCTTCCGAATCCGCAGACGGCGTACGGTCGCACCAAGCTGGCCGGCGAGCGAGCGGTGCTGGGCGCCGGGGGCGGGCACGCGATCGTCCGCACCGCCTGGCTGTTCGGCGTCGGCGGTCGCAACCTCGTCGCCACGATGCTCAAGCTGGCGAGCGACGGGCGCGACGAGGTGGGGGTGGTCGCCGACCAGATTGGCTGCCCAACGTATGCGGGTCACCTCGCCCGGGCGCTCGTCGACGTGGCCGAGCTGCGCCTGCGCGGCGTCATGCACGTCGCCGGCGGGGGCCAGTGCTCGTGGGCAGAGCTGGCGGCGGCGACGTTTGCAGCGTGTGACATCGACTGCCGCGTGCGGCCGCTGACCACGAAGGAGTATCCGCTTCCCGCACCGCGTCCCGCGTGGTCGGTGCTGGCGAGCGAGCGACCCGATGTGCCGCGGCTGCCGCCCTGGCAGGATGGGCTCGCTACGTACCTCGAGCAGGTGCGCGTCGAGGCGTCGCGATGAGGCTCCTCGTCTGCGGCGGCGCCGGGTTCATCGGCTCGAACTTCGTCCGCCAGCGCCTCGCGCGCGGCGACGACGAGATCGTCGTGCTCGACAAGCTGACCTACGCCGGCCGGCGCGAGAACCTGCAGGACGTCGCTGATGATCCGCGCTTTCGCTTCGTCCACGGCGCGATCGAGGACGCCGCCGCGGTCGCCGCGGCGATCGAGGGCGCCGAAGCGGTTGTCAACTTCGCCGCGGAGACGCACGTCGACCGCTCGATCGCGGCGCCCGACGCGTTCGTCCAGACGCACGCTCTCGGCACATACGTCCTGCTCGAGGCGGCCCGCGAGCGGCGCATCCGCTACCTCCAGGTCTCGACCGATGAGGTCTACGGCTCGATCGCGCACGGATCGTTCACCGAGAGCTCGCCGCTCGAGCCCTCTTCGCCCTACAGCGCGACGAAGGCCGGCGCGGATCTGCTCGTCGCGTCCTACCAACGAACCTACGGCCTCGAGGCGGTGATCTGCCGGGGCTCGAACAACTACGGGCCCTACCAGCACCCGGAGAAGCTGATCCCGCTGATGATCCTGAACGCCCTCCACGGCGATCCGCTGCCCGTCTACGGCGACGGCGCGAACGTGCGCAACTGGCTCTTCGTCGAGGACTTCGCGGCCGCAGTCGCCTTCGTGCTCGAGCACGGCGGCGCGGGCGACACCTATAACGTCGGCGGTCCCGACGAGTGCGACAACCTAACGGTCGTCCGCCGCATCATCGAGCTCACGGGCGCCGATCCGTCGCTGATCGAGTTCGTCACCGATCGGCCCGGGCACGACCGCCGCTATTCGCTCAGCTCCGACAAGATCGCCGCGCTCGGCTGGCGCGCCGGCACCCGCTTCGAGGAAGGCCTCGAGCGCACCGTCGCCTGGTATCGCGACAACGCATGGTGGTGGGAGCCGGTCCGCTCAGGCGCCTACCGCGACTATTACGAGCGCCAGTACGGCCGCCGGCTGAACGACACCTAGCCGGCGCTGGTCAGGCCCACCAGCCACGCCTGCCGTCGACGTCTTCACGCTGACCCTCGCCAAGATTTGGCGCGCCGAGTTCTCGAGCTCGAGGGCGGCGGTCGCCATGCGGAACTCGAGGTCCGGTGCGCCGTCAAAGTTCGATCCGACGTCCTCCAGGTCCCGCTTGAGGTTCCTGAGCGTGAACAGCACGGCGCCATGCTACGCCAGCCCTGGCTGAGGACGGCGTAGCGTCCAGCGCGAGTCGAGCGCTACTTCGCCGGATTGAGGCCGCTGATCCGCCAGCTACCGCCCTGCTTGACCAGCTTCACGGTGTAGAGGCGGTTGGTGCCGTTGTAGGGGGACTTGACGAGCGCCGTCGCGCTGTTGCCGGCGACGCCGTACTTGGTGACGGTCGTCGAGAAGCTCTCGACGGTGTTGATCTGGTTGCCGATGATCGTGGTGCAGCTGCCGATCGAGTTCAGGTGCTTGACGAGGCTCGTCGCGAGGATGCTTTTGCAGATCGCGCTCGAGTTGTTGCTCGACGCATCGCTCGAGAAGTTCGAGATCACGGTGCCGATCGCCTTCGCGGCGCCGCCTCCCGTGGGTGTGGTTGTGTTCGCCTTCGTGAGTGAGCAGCCGCCGAGAGTGAGCGCGAGCAGGGCCGCGGGGAGCATCGAGCGTGCGTGCACGCAGGAGAGCCTACGCGAGTCGACGCTGGCGAGCCTCACGGATCGCGTCGTCGAGTGCCGCGCCTGTCCGCGCCTGGTCGCCTGGCGCGAGCGCGTCGCGCGCGAACGGCGTGCGGCCTATGCGGGGGAGAGCTACTGGGGGCGCCCGGTGCCGGGCTTCGGTGACCCCGGCGCCCGGATCATGCTGCTCGGGCTCGCTCCCGCCGCGCACGGCGCCAACCGTACGGGGCGGATGTTCACGGGCGATCGCTCGGGCGAGTTCCTCTACGCGGCGCTCTGGCGGGCCGGGCTCGCGAGCCAGCCCACGTCGGTCGGGCGCGACGACGGTCTCGAGCTGCGCGGCTGCTATGTGACCGCTGCGGTTCGCTGCGCGCCGCCGGCCAACCGCCCGTTGCCCGCCGAGCGCGACCGCTGCCTGCCATTCGCGCGCCGCGAGATAGAGCTGCTCGAAGAGCTCCGCGTGATCGTCTGCCTCGGCGCGTTCGCGTGGGACGCGGCGCTCGTCCTGCTCGAGGCACGCCACCGGCCACGCCCGCGCTTCGGGCACGGGGCGGAGCTCGTGCTGGCCGATGACCGCGTGCTGCTCGGCAGCTATCACCCGAGCCAGCAGAACACCTTCACCGGGCGCCTCACGGCGCCGATGCTCGACGCCGTCCTTGCGCGAGCGCGCGCGCTTGCCGGGTTGCCGGCGCGCTAACGTCGGTGAACGAATGCAGACGGGTGAGTTCACGCAGCGCGTCAGGGACTGGTTCGACGCCGCCTTCGACGCGCCCACGCCGGCGCAGGCGCAGGCTTGGCCGGCGATTGCGAGCGGCGAGAACGTCCTGATCTCGGCGCCGACCGGCTCCGGGAAGACGCTGGCGGCGTTCCTTTGGGCACTCGATCGGTACGTGCGCGAGCCGCCGACAGGCCCGCGCACGCGCGTCGTCTACGTCTCGCCGCTGAAGGCGCTGTCGTACGACATCGAACGCAACCTACGCACGCCGCTGCGCGGGCTCGGGCTCGATCTGAACGTCGCGATCCGCACCGGCGACACGCCCGCGCGCGAGCGCGCGGCGATGCTCCGCCACGCCCCCGACATCCTGATCACGACGCCGGAGTCGCTGTATCTGATGTTGACCTCGCGCGCTCGCGAGCTGCTCGCGGACGCGGACACGGTGATCGTCGATGAGATCCACGCGGTTGCGGGCACGAAGCGCGGATCGCACCTGGCGTTGACGCTCGAGCGCCTCGAGGCGCTGCGGGACGGTGAGCCGCTCCAGCGGATCGGGCTGTCGGCAACGCAACGGCCGCTCGAGGAGATCGCGCGCTTCATGGTGGGGCCGATGCGCACCGCGACGATCGTCGACGCGAGCGGCCCGCGCGAGCTCGACCTCGAGATCGTCGTGCCCGTCGAGTCGATGGCGGCGCCGTCGGCGCCCGACGGCGCTGATCCGCTCCAGGGCGGTGAGGCGGTCGTCCGCTCGATCTGGCCGGCGATCTACCCGCGCCTACTCGAGCTCGTGCGCGCGCACCGCTCGACGATCGTCTTCGTCAACAGCCGGCGCTCCGCCGAGCGCCTCGCGCTGCGCCTGAACGAGCTGCACTCGGCCGAGCTCGGCGCCGGGGAGGAGCTGCCCTCCGCGGAGATCGCGCGCGCCCACCACGGCTCGCTCGCGCGCGAGGAGCGGACTACGGTCGAGGAGCTGCTCAAGGCGGGCGAGCTGCGCTGCCTCGTCGCGACCTCCTCGCTCGAGCTCGGCATCGACATGGGCGCCGTCGATCTCGTCGTCCAGGTCGAGTCGCCGAAGTCGGTCGCGCGTGGCCTGCAGCGGATCGGGCGCGCGGGCCACGGCGTCGGCGAGGTGTCGAAGGGCCGGATCTTCCCGAAGTTCCGCGGCGACCTGCTCGAATCCGCGGTCGTCGTCAAGCTGATGCGCGAGGGACGGATCGAGGAGACCGTCGTGCCGCGTAACGCGCTCGACGTGCTCGCGCAGCAGATCGTCGCGATCGCCGCCGCGAGCGAGAGCGTTTCAGTCGACGAGCTCCACGCGCTCGTGACCCGCACCCACTCCTACAGCGAGCTCTCGCGCGAGCTGCTCGAGAACGTGCTCGACATGCTCGACGGCCGCTACCCCTCGAGCGAGTTCGGCGAGCTGCGGGCGCGGATCTCCTGGGATCGCATCGCGGGCACGATCCGCGCGCGCAAGGGCGCGCAGAAGCTCGCGATCGTCAACGCGGGCACGATCCCAGACCGCGGGCTCTACCTCGTGACGCTGCCCGACGGCCGGCGCGTCGGGGAGCTCGACGAGGAGATGGTCTACGAGGCACGCCCGGGACAGACGTTCCTGCTCGGCGCGACGGCGTGGCGGATCGAGGAGATCGGCCGCGACCGCGTCATCGTGACGCCCGCGCCCGGCGCAAGCGGCGCGGTGCCGTTCTGGCACGGCGATGGCGTCGGGCGCCCGACGGAGCTCGGCGAGGCGATTGGGGCGTTCTCCCGCTGGGCCGTCGACCAGCCGGCCGAGGTGCTCGAGCGCGACTACGACCTCGACGCGCTCGCTGCGCGCAACCTGCTCGAGTTTCTCGGCGAGCAGCGCGCGGCGACCGGCGTGCTCCCGTCCGATCGGACGCTCGTCGTCGAGCGCTTCCGCGACGAGATCGGCGACTGGCGCCTGTGCCTGCTCTCGCCCTACGGCCGGCGCGTCCATGCGCCGTGGGCGCTCGCGCTGAGCGCGCGCCTGCGCGAGCGCTTTGGGATCGAGGGCGACGCGATCGCCTCCGACGACGGGATCATCCTCCACCTCCCCGACACCGACGAGCCGCCGAGCGCCGAGCTCCTCATGCTCGAGCCCGGCGAAAGCGAGGATCTGATCGTCGGCGAGCTCGACTCCTCGGCGCTCTTCGGCGCTCGCTTCCGCGAGAACGCGGCGCGGGCGCTGCTGATCCCGCGCGCCTACCCGGGCAAGCGCACGCCCCTCTGGCAGCAGCGCCTCAAATCGCAGACACTGCTCGCGGTCGCGAAGCGCTACCCGGACTTCCCTGTCGTCCTCGAGACCTACCGCGAGTGCCTGCGGGACGTCCTCGACCTCGCCGGTCTCGAAGCGCTGCTGCGCCGCCTCGCGACGCGCGAGATATCGATCGTCGAGGTCGAGACGCCGACGGCCTCGCCGTTCGCCGCCGCGCTGCTGTTCGACTACGTCGCGACCTACATGTACGAGGGCGACGCGCCGAGCGCCGAGCGGCGCGCCGCGGCGCTCTCGCTCGACCGCGAGCTGCTGCGCGAGCTGCTCGGGCAGGAGGAGCTCCGCGAGCTGATCGACGCCGGCGCGCTCGAGGCGCTCGAAGCCGACCTCCAGCGCCGGTCGCCCGAGCGGCAGGCGACCTCGCGCGACGAGCTCCACGACGTGCTGCGCACGCTCGGTGCGCTCCGCCCGGATGAGCTGCGCGAGCGCGTCCTCGCGCCGCTCGACGGGGTTGCGATGGCCGATGAGCTGGTGCGCGAGCGGCGCGCGGCGCTCGTGCGGATCGCGCGCGAGCCGCGCTACATCGCGGCCGAGGACGCCGGGCTCTACCGCGACGCGCTCGGGGTCGTCCCGCCCGGCGGGCTGCCGGCGGCATTCCTCGAGCCCGTCGCGGACGCGCTCGCCGAGCTCGCGCTTCGGCACGCGCGAACGCACGGTCCGTTCACGACCGCCGAGCTGCGCGAGCGCTACGGCGTCGACCCGTCGAGCGCGCTGCGCGAGCTCGAGGCGGCGAGCCGCCTGCTGCGCGGCGAGCTGCGTCCCGCCTCGCACCCGCTCGCGCGTGCCGGCGAGCCGGAATGGTGCGAACCGGATGTGCTGCGGCGCCTGCGCCGCGCGTCGCTGGCCGTGCACCGGCGCGAGATCGAGCCCGCCGAGCGCCGCGCGCTCGCGGCCTTCCTACCCTCGTGGCAGGGGATCGACCGCCACGCCGCAGCGGGGGCCGGAATCGAGCGCCTGCGCGACGCGCTCGTGCCGCTGCAGGGCCTCGCGCTGCCCGCCGAGCTCTGGGAGCAGGCGATCCTGCCGCGGCGGCTCGGCGCGTACTCGACTACCTGGCTCGACCAGCTCTGCGCCGCGGGCGAGATCGTCTGGGTCGGCGCGGGCGCGATCGCGCGCCGCAGCGGACGCGTCGCGCTCTACTTCCGCGACGACGCCGCGGCGATCGGGCCGCCGCCGCCGGCGCGTGCCGCCTTGCCGGCCGAGCCCGAGCATGAGCTGGTGCGCGAGCGCCTGGCGGCCTCGCCATGCTTCTTCGGCGACCTCCTGAGTGACCTCGGCGGTCCGCCGGCGGCGCTCCAGGAGGCGCTCTGGGACCTTGTCTGGGCGGGGGAGGTGACGAACGACGCCTGGGCGCCGCTGCGCGCGCCGCGGCTCGCGCTCGCGAGCGCTCGCTCGGGGCCGCGCTCGGGGCGACGCTTCGCCCCCGCGCACCGCGCCGCCCGCGCGCAGACGCGCGGGCCGGTGCAGGGCCGCTGGTCGCTCACCGCGCGCCTCTTCACCCTGACGGGCACAGGCGAGCCCGCGAGCGACCCGGTCGCGCGCCGGCGGACGATCGCCGAGCTGTTGCTCGAGCGCTACGGGATCCTGACGCGCGAGCTTGTGCTCGCCGAAGGCATACCGGGCGGCTTCGCGGCCCTCTACGACTCGCTCACCCAGCTCGAGACACTCGGTCTCGCGCGCCGCGGCTACTTCGTCGAAGGCCTCGGTGGCGCACAGTTCGCGCTCCCGGGCGCGGTCGAGCGCCTGCGCGCTCAGCGCGACCTCGACCGCGCGGCGACGCTCGTGCTGGCGGCAAGTGACCCGGCCCAGCCGTACGGTGCGGCGCTGCCCTGGCCGGGGGGGCCGGGCGAGCGGCGGCGTGCCCAGCGCGTAGCGGGTGCGTTCGTCGTCTTGATCGCGGCAGAGTGCGCTTGCTATGTCGAATCCGGTGGCCGCGGCATCCAGACCTTCGTCGAGGGAGACGCGCTGCGCGCGGCCCTCACCGCTCTCGCGGGCGCGGTTCGCGCGGGGCAGATACGCAAGCTCGAGCCTGAGCGGATCGACGGTGAGCCCGTGCTCGGCGGACCCCACGAGCGCCTGCTCATCGAGCTCGGCTTTCGCCAGGGCCCGCGCCGGCTCACGCTCAGCGCCTAGGGCATGGCGGCGATGCCGGAGGGCGACACGATCCACTTCGCCGCAAGCGCGCTGCGCGCGGTCCTCGCTGGGCAGGTGCCGGACGCGATCGCCACGCCGCAGCGACGCCACGCGATGGATCGCTGGCCCGAGCGGCTCGCCGGGCGCGCCGTGCAGGCGGTCGATGCCCACGGCAAGCACCTTTTCGTGCGCTTCGAGGGGGACCTCGTGATCCACTCGCACCTCGGGATGACCGGTTCGTGGATCGTGCGCCGCGCGGGCGCACCGCGGGGCGGACGGGTCTGGCTGGTGCTGCGCAGAGGCGGTCAGGAATGCCTCGAGCTCGGGGGGCCGACGCTCGAGCTCTTGACCGCGCAGCGCGTACGCACCGACCCGCGCATCGCGCAGCTCGGGCCGGACATCCTCGGGGACGAGTTCGACGCGAAAGCGGCGCTTGTGCGACTGCGCGCGGGCGGCCCGGAGCGGTCTGTCGCGGAGGCGCTGCTCGACCAGCGGGCGGTGGCCGGCGTCGGGAACATCTGGAAGTGCGAGACATGCTTCTCGGCGGCGATCGATCCGTGGCGGCCGATCGGCGCGGTCAGCGACGGTGAGTTGCGCGCGCTGCTCGAGTTCGCTCGGCGCGAGATGGCGGTCTCGGCGCGCGAGGGCTTCATCGCGCGCCCGCGCTGCGGCGCGCGCATCCGTTCGCGCGGCCAGGGCGACGCGGACCGGCGGACCTACTGGTGCCCGGGCTGCCAGCAGTGATCCGCGTCGGCCACAAGGGCGCCGATGCGATCGTGCCCGGCAACACGCTCGAGAGCTTTGACGCCGCGCTCGCCGCCGGCGTCGACATGATCGAGTTTGACGTGCTCAGCGAGCGCCCTGACGGCGGTGGCGAACTCCGTGTCGTGCACGACTACGGCGAGCTGCGCCGGCACGCTGCACCGACGCTCGCCGAGGCGCTCGCGCACCTGTGCTCGGCGCCGTTCGCGGGGATCAGGCCCCAGCTCGACCTCAAGCGCCCCGGTTACGAGGAGCGCGTCGTCGAAGCGCTCGATGATGCGGGGGCGCGTTCGCGCGCCTTCTGCAGCACTGGTGAATGGCGCAGCCTCGTGCGCCTGCGGACGCTCTCCCCAGATCTGTCGATCGGCTGGACGGTCGGCTCGCCGATGGCCGGCGTGCCGATCGTCGGTGCGCTCGCCGGGCGCCTCTCCAGGACCGGACTTGCGCGCGTCGCCTCCGCGCGCCTGCGCGACCGGTCGATCGACGCGCTCGTCGTCCAGTGGCCGCTCGCCTCGCGCCGCCTGGTGCGCGTCGTACGGGAAGCCGGGGGCGAGATCTACGTCTGGACGGTCGACGACATCGCTCGCATCCGCGAGCTTGCCGCGCTCGGCGTCAGCGGGGTGATCTCGAACGACCCGCGCCTGTTCGCTCAGCTGACGGAGCAGCGCGCCGCGCTGTAACCGGACGGCTGCGCCCCTGCGCTCGGCCGCCGTCCTGCGCTCGTGAAACGCAGCACGCTCTGCGCGATGCTCGCGCCGCGCCGCCACTGGAAGTCGACGACGCCGCGCAGCACGGTGCCCGGGGCCGTCGTCGCCGAGAGCCGGAAGTTGAAGCCGGCCTGGCGGCTCACGTAGGCGGCCGATCCGACGTTGACGAAGGCGCGGCTGCCCGCAAGCTTGTGCCAGTGCCGGTGCGCGGGCGCCCGATACTGGAGCGTGAAGCGCATGAACATCTCTTCGCTGGCGTCGCCGGTGCCGGGCATCGATGCGCGGACGCCGACGATCGCACCGCTGGTAGCCGGCTGGCACTCGTCGATCGTCGCCCACAGGTGGTTCGCGTGGGGGATGCTCGTCTGCGGCGCGGCGAGCGCGGCGACCGGGCAGCCGGCGAGTGCGCAAACGGCGATGGCGGCGGCGATCCGGCGCACGCGTCCACGATAGCCGGGCCGCGGGCGTCGCGATAATGGGTCGATGCCATCGGCCGCCAAGCAGCAGCGCCTTCATCGCGCCGAGGAGCGCTCCGCCGGCGGCGTCGTCGTCAAAGACGATGAGGTGCTCGTGATCGTGCCCAAGCGCCGCGCGGCGAGCGGGTCCACGGTGCTCGGCTTGCCAAAGGGTCACATCGACGGCGTCGAGACCGCGCAGGAGGCGGCGACGCGGGAGGTGCGCGAGGAGGGCGGGGTCGAGGTGGACCTGATCGAGCCGCTCGGCGACGTGCGCTACCGCTACCGTCGTGGTGGCGCGCTCGTCGACAAGCGCGTCAGCTTCTTTCTCTTCCGCTACCGGTCGGGATCTCCCGAGGACCACGACCACGAGATCCTCGAGGCGCGGTGGATGGCGCTTTCGGAGGCGGCGAGGACGCTGACCTACGCCGGCGAGCGCACGATGGTCGAGCGAGCCCTATCCAAGATGTCCGGCGATCGATAGCCTGCCGAGGTCGTGGAGGTTCTCAACTTCTACTCGACGGTCTTTGCCGACCAGATGAAGCGCGGCCGCAAGACCGCCACGATCCGCCTCGGCGACAAATCGCACAAGTACCGTAAGAGCCAGGCCGTTCTGTGCACGCTCGGCTACAGGCACTCGCCCCGCGAGCGGATCTTCGAGGCGGTGATCGACGAGGTCGTCGTGCTCCCGTTGCGCGAACTCTCGCCGCGTGACATCCAGCACGACAACCCCGAGTTCCGCCGTCACGAGGAGCTGATCAAGTTCCTCGAGCAGATCTACGGTCGTTCCGTCACGATGGAGGACGTCGTCACCGTGGTCCGCTTCTCGCAGATCCTCGACAAGCCGGCGGGCATGACCGAGATGGTCAAGGGGTTCGGGGGAGCGCAAAACTAGCGTCGGAGCTTTCTTTGGCGGCTTTGCCGCCGAAAGAAACTCCTCCTTTTTGCTTGAGTGCGCGCTCGACGGCTCGCGGCGGGGGTGTTTCTCTTAGGAGAGTTCCGGGGGGAGGGCTTTGCGGCCGTCCGGGTACATCTGGGCTAGACCCGGTTCGGTTGTGGGTAGCGCTTCTTGCGGGACGCCGATGATGAGCCAGAGCTGGTGCGCCGGCGTGTCGTTGAAGACCTGGCGCAGCGCCCGCGGCTCCACGAGGACCATGTCGAGTCGTTCGAGCGTGAGCAGCTCCCCGCCGATCCGGATGCGTCCGCGGCCTTCGAGCAGGATGTAGAGCTCGTGCTCGGTTCGGTGGCGGTGGCGGGTATTCGTTTGCCCCGGCTCGAGCCGCCACAGCCGGGCACCGAAGTTGTCGGCTCCGAGCTGCCGCGCGAGGTCCGTGTTGGCGAGGGCAAACGTTTTCGATAGGCGCCAGGAAGCCTCGTCGGCGTGCAGTAAGCGATAGCCCATGCGCGAGAGGCTAATGCGTAACGCGGCTGGCACTCTCGGTGCGAGAGTGCCAGCCTTGGCTTGACGTGCGCCGTCGATTCGCTATATTGCGGGTGGCGCTTAGCACTCTCCGATCGAGAGTGCCAACCCCGAAGCACGCGCCGCAGTAGCAACTCTCAACGGAGGTTTCTGAAGATGAAGCTCAAGCCCCTGGGCGATCGGCTGATCGTGCGGGCGATCGAGGATGAGGAGACGACCGCTAGCGGCATCGTCCTCCCCGACACCGCCAAGGAAAAGCCACAGAAGGGAAAGGTCCTCGCAGTCGGCGACGGCAAGCTGGATGACGACGGCAAGCGGATTCCGCTCGACGTCAGCGCTGGCGATGAGGTCCTTTACAGCAAGTACGGCGGCACCGAGATCAAGGTCGACGGTGAGGATCTGCTCGTGCTACGCGAGTCGGACGTCCTCGCGCGCGTCGAGTCCTAAGGAGACACAAGGAACATGGCCCACAAGGAACTGATGTACAGCAGCGAGGCGCGCAAGGCCCTCGAGGAAGGCGTCGACGCGGTTGCGAATGCCGTGAAGGTGACGCTTGGCCCGAAGGGCCGCTACGTCGTCCTCGACAAGAAGTTCGGCGCTCCCACGATCACCAACGACGGTGTCACGATCGCACGTGAGATCGAGGTCGAGGACCCGTTCCAGAACCAGGGCGCGCAACTCGTCCGCGAGGTCGCGACCGCGACCAACGACGTTGCCGGCGACGGCACCACCACCGCCACCGTGCTTGCCCAGGCGATCGTTCGCCAGGGCCTCAAGAACGTCGCGGCCGGCGCCAACCCGCTCGCGCTGAAGCGCGGCATCGAGCAGGCCGTGGCCGCTGTCGTTGAGAACATCGGCGCGCAGTCGAAGGAGGTCGCCGGTAAGGAGCAGGTCGCGCGCGTAGCGACGATCTCGGCCGGTGACGAGGAGATCGGCGACCTGATCGCTGACGCGATCGAGAAGGTCGGCAAGGAGGGCGTCGTCAACGTCGAGGACGGCCAGACGCTCGCCATGGACCTCGAGTTCACCGAGGGCATGCAGTTCGACAAGGGCTACATCAACCCGTACATGGTGACCGACCAGGACCGCATGGAGGCCGTTCTCGAGGATCCCTACATCCTCATTGCCAATCAGAAGATCGGCTCGGTCCGGGACGTTCTGCCGGTGCTCGAGCAGGTCATCCAGTCAGGCAAGCCGCTGCTCGTTATCGCCGAGGACGTCGAGGGCGAGTCGCTCGCGACGCTCGTCGTCAACAAGCTCCGCGGCACCTTCACCGGGGTCGCGGTCAAGGCTCCGGGCTTCGGCGACCGCCGCAAGCGGATGCTCGAGGACATCGCGATCCTGACCGGCGGTGAGGTGATCACCGAGGAGATGGGCCTCAAGCTCGAGAACACGCAGCTCTCGCAGCTCGGTCACGCGCGTCGTGTGGTCGTCGCGAAGGACACGACGACGATCGTCGACGGCGCCGGGGATACGGCCGCGATCAAGGGCCGCATCGCCCAGATCAAGACCGAGATCGACAACACCGATTCGGACTTCGATCGCGAGAAGCTCCAGGAGCGCCTCGCGAAGCTGTCCGGCGGTGTCGCCGTCGTCAAGGTCGGCGCTGCCACCGAGACCGAGATGAAGGAGAAGAAGCATCGCGTCGAGGACGCTCTCCAGGCGACCCGCGCGGCGCTCGAGGAGGGCATCGTCCCGGGCGGCGGTATCGCGCTGCTTGCCGCCGTAAAGGCGATCGACCTCACCAAGTTCACCGACGAGGACGAGAAGACCGGCGCCAAGATCGTGCTGCGCGCTCTCGAGGAGCCGCTGCGTCAGATCGCTGAGAATGCCGGGCTCGAAGGTTCGGTCGTCGTCAACGACGTCCGCAAGGCAAAGGCCGGCCACGGCCTCAACGCCGCGACGAACGAGATCGTCGATCTCGTCGCCGCCGGCATCATCGACCCCGCCATGGTCACGCGCTCGGCGCTGCAGAACGCCGCGTCGATCGCGAAGAACATCCTCACGACCGAGGCGATCGTCGCTGAGGTTCCTGAGAAGGACGGCGGCGGCGGTGGCGGCGGTATGCCCGACATGGGCGGGATGATGTAGATCGTTCGAAGCTTCTCGGGGTCGGCTCTGCCGGCCCCGAGAAACTTCTCCTCTGGCTTTGGGTGGCCGCGCTGTGTGCGCGGCCTTTGTGTCTCTACGGCAGGGCGTTTGTCGGATCAGGCCTACGCTGTGTCCACGATGCGCACGCTTGTCCTCGATCCCGCGAGCGCCGGGCTCACGCCGCTGTTGGAGCGGCGGCGGCGACGCGGCCTCGACCGCGGCGACGAGGTGTGGGAGGGCGTGCTGCATGTGAACCCGACCGGCAGTCATGCGCACGCGAGCGTGATCCAGCAACTGGCCGAGCTGCTGGGCCCGGCGGCACGCGCCGCGGGGCTCGAGCCAACCCTCGAGTTCAACATCGGCGTCGAGGACACCATCGCGTCCCCGATGGCGGCCTTCACCGGCCACCGGCGGCGGCGATGTGGCACCCGACCGCGGCGCTCGTGGTCGAGGTCGTCTCTCCGGGCGACGAGACGTGGGAGAAGCTCGGCTTCTACGCGGCGCATGCGGTCGACGAGGTTCTGATCGTCGATCCCCAGCGGCGGTCGGTCGACTGGCTCGCGCTGTCTGACAGTCACTACCACCCGATCGAGCGCAGCGGCCTGATCGACCTCGGGGTCATCGATCTGCTGGCTCGGATCGACTGGCCGGCGACTTAGCCGACGGCTTCGCGCGCGCGTGCCGGCTCGCCGACATAGTGCGCGCTCGGCCGGATCAGCCGTCCCTCGCGCTTCTGCTCGAGGATGTGCGCCGACCAGCCGGCGGTCCGCGCACAAACGAACATCGGCGTGAAGAGCGCCGGTGGAACGCCGGCGTAGTCGAGCACGACTGCCGACCAGAACTCGACGTTGGTGGCGAGCGTCCGCTCGGGGTGGCGCGCCGCGAGCTCCGCCAGGGCCGCGCGCTCGAGCTTCTCCGCGACCTCGAGGCGGGGCGCATCGATCGCGCGGGCGGTCCGGCGCAGGACGCGCGCGCGCGGGTCCTCGGCGCGGTAGACGCGATGCCCGAACCCCATCAGGCGCTCACCGCGGTCGAGCGCGGCCCCCACCCAGGCCTCGGCGTCCCCGGCGGCTGCGACCTCGTCGAGCATCTTCAGCACGCGTGCCGGCGCCCCGCCGTGGAGCGGCCCCGACAGCGCGCCGATCGCGGCCGACAGGGCGGCGGCGACGTCGGCTCCGGTCGAGGCGACGACGCGCGCCGTGAACGTGGAGGCGTTCATGCCGTGCTCGGCCGCAGAGATCCAGTAAGCGTCGATTGCCTGCGCGTGCCGCGGATCGAGCTCTCCGCGCCAGCGCAGCAGGAAGCGCTCGGCGAGCGTGGTGCCGCGATTCACCTCGACCTGCGGTACGGGCGGTTGCTCGCCGCGCGCCGACTGCGCCGCAAACGAAAGCGCCATCGCAGACGCTCGCGCGAGGTTCTCGCGAGCCTCGTCGTCGCTGATGTCGATCAGGGCGCGCAGCCCCCACTGCGGCGCGAGCAGCGCGATTGCCGCCTGCAGGTCGACCCGCGTGTCGGTCGAGCGCACGGTCAGCACGTCCTCGCGCGCTGCCTTGAGCCCGGGCTCGTAGCTGCCATCGACGAGCAGCCCCCAGACCTGCTCGTAAGGCACGTCCCCGACGAGCTCCTCGATGTCGACGCCGCGATAACGCAGCGCGCCGCCGTCGCGGTCGGGCTCGGCGATCTGCGTCTCGAAGGCGACCACACCCTCGAGGCCGGAGGCGCTTGCGGCGTTGCTCACCCGGATAGCCTTGCAGAAGTGGCCGGACGGTAGGCTGGGCAGCGTGGACGAGCTCATGTTCAGCTCGCCGATCGAGCTCGCCGAGCTCGTACGCTCCCGCGCCGTTTCTGCACGCGAGCTGGCCGAGTGCTCGTTGCGCCGGATCGAAGCCCTCGATCCGAAGGTTGGGGCATTCGTCGAGGTCGACGCCGAGCGCGCCCTCGCCGCGGCGTCGATGATCGAGCCCGATGACGAGCGCCCGTTCGCGGGAGTCCCGATCGCGATCAAGAACAACCGTGGGGTCAAGGGCCTTCGCCTCACGCACGGCGCGGCGCTGTTGCGCGACTTCATCGCGCCTTACGACCACGCCGCCGTCGCCCGCCTGCGCGGAGCCGGATTCGTGATCGTCGGCACGACGAAGCTCCCGGAGTTCGGGATCCTGCCGGTCACCGAACCGGCACTCCACGGTCCCGCGCGCAATCCCTGGGATCTCGCCCGCACGCCAGGCGGGTCCTCCGGCGGCGCGGCGGCCGCCGTCGCGGCGGGAATGGTGCCTCTCGCGCACGGCAACGACGGTGGTGGCTCGCTGCGCATCCCCGCCGCGTGCTGCGGGCTCGTCGGCCTGAAGGCCCAGCGCCACCGCGTTACGACCGCGCCGGATCTCGGCGCATCCCAGCTCGTCGTCGACGGGGTCCTGACCCGAACCGTCGCCGACACGGCGGCGCTCCTCGACGTGCTCTCAGGCTACGAGAGCGGCGATTCAGCCTGGGCGGCGCCTCCCGCGGAACCATTCCGGGCGTCGGCAGCGCGCGCGCCGGGGAGCTTGCGCATCGCCTTCACGACCGTCCCGCCGCTACCTGATGCCACGGTCGAGAGCCGTTGCGCGCAAGCGGTCCGCGACGCCGCGGCGCTCTGCGAGTCACTCGGCCACGCCGTCGAGGAGGTCTGCCCGCCCTGGCAGTCCGATGACATCGACGAGCTGTTCGGCGCCTACTTCGGCGCGCACGTGGCGCTGAGCGTCCAGTTCGCCGCCGCGCTCGCGGCCGAATCGGGCGTTCCGGCGCCTGGACAGATGGAAGCGCTGAGCTACGAGCTCTGGAGCAGGGCGACGCGCCTTAGCTCGATCGAGTTCCAGGTCCTGCAGACCCAGCTCCAGGGTCGGATGCGCGCGCTGATCGGGTTCCTCGAACGCTTCGACGCGCTGATCACTCCGGCGCTCGCCGAGCGCCCGCCGGCGCTCGGGACGCTCGATGGAACAGCCCCGGATCCCGGTGCGACCTTCGACCGCGCCGGCTACTTCACGCCCTTCACGCCGATCTTCAACGCGAGCGGCCAGCCCGCGATCACGATCCCGCTCTACCACGGCGACGATGGGCTGCCGCTCGCGATCCAGATCGCGGGCCGTCCCGCGGGCGAGCCGACGCTGCTCGCGCTCGCGACCCAGCTCGAGACGGCCGAGCCGTGGGACGCGCGCCGGCCAGAGCTCGGCTCAGTGCGCGGCTAGCACCTCGCGCATCGGCCGTGGTCGTACGCCGAGGCTCTCCGCGTCGCGCGTCCCGTGCTCACTCAACAGCGGCACTTCCATCAGCTCCGCCTCATCGGCGGTCGCAAAGGCGCGCTCGCCGGCGAGGCGCTCGAGCAACTTGAGCGAACGCAGCACGACCGGGGTCGGTACGTGCACGACGTGCCGCCGCCGTCCGCGACTCTCGAGCACCAGGGCGACGATCTCCTCGTAGGTCAGGGTCTGCGGGCCTGCGAGCTCGTAGCGCTGATCGTTCGAGCCCGGCCGGCCGAGCGCCGCGATCACGCAGTCGGCCACGTCCTCGACCCAGATCGGTTGGTAGGCCGCCCGGCCCGAGCCCATCACCGGCATCACCGCCGGGAGCCTCGCCTGGCGCTCGAGCAGGCTCAGGAACGGATCGCCCGGGGCGTAGATGATCGATGGAGCGAAGACCATGGTCGCGAGCTCGGAGTCGCGCACCGCCGCCTCGGCGAGCGCCTT
This sequence comes from Solirubrobacterales bacterium, assembly GCA_003138355.1. Taxonomy (GTDB): domain Bacteria; phylum Actinomycetota; class Thermoleophilia; order Solirubrobacterales; family Solirubrobacteraceae; genus Palsa-513. Next base: position 33,795 of record PLFX01000045.1, on the reverse strand, counting down.
CGCGCGCAGGAATCGAGAGCGACTCTGCGTGCTCGCGCCGAGTGCGCTGAAGAACACGAACCTTGCCACGCCCGCTCGGCGCGCGGCATCGACCATCCGCCAGGTCGCGATCGCGGCGAGCTCCTCGATCGAGCCTTGCGGCTGGTCGCGAATCGCCGCCGCAACGTGGATGACCGTGTCGACACCGCGCATCGCGTTGCGGAACGACGGCGGATCGGCCAGATCGCCGAGCGCGATCTGCACGTTCACGCGCTGCGCTCCCAGACGTCGCGGGTCGCGCACAAGGCAGCGAACCGGCACGGCGTTCTCGGCCAGGCGGCTCAACAGAGCCCTGCCGACAAGCCCGCTGGCACCGGTCAGCAGGATCACCCACCCAGCCTACCCACCCCGATGCGATGCGTAGTATTCGCTCCCGACACGGCCCTCAACCCCAGGATTCCCCGCCAATGGCCTACGTGATCGCCGAGCCCTGCATCGGCACCAAGGACAACTCGTGCGTCGAGGTCTGTCCGGTCGACTGCATCCATCCCACGCCCGACGAGGCCAGCTACGACGAGGTCGAGATGCTCTACATCGACCCCGAAGAATGCATCGACTGCGATGCCTGCGTCGAGGCCTGTCCGGTGGATGCCTGCTTCGCCGAGGACCAGCTCCCGGCGGAGTGGGAGAAGTACACCCAGATCAACGCCGACTACTTCAAGCGCTGATTTCTTTAATGGCCGCCTAGCGGCGGCGACGGGTCTCAGTCGGTAGCAGGCTGCGGTTGCCCGCAGTAGGCGCACCGGCTAGCCGCGATCGGGATCTCGGACAGGCACTCGCTGCAGAGCTTCGTCGTCGGATCCTCGGACGGTGCGCCGCGCGCGCGAGCCGCGGCGAGCGCGTTGATCGGCTTGACGACGAAGAAGAAGATCGCCGCCGCGACCGACAGGAACGTGATCAGGGCATCGATGAAGTCGCCGTAGAGGAACCTGCTGTTGTTGATCGTGAATGAGAGCGCGCTGAAGTCGGGCTTGCCGACGATCGCCGCGATGATCGGCGTCACCAGGTCCTTGACGAGAGCGGATACGACGGCGCTGAACGCGACGCCGAGAACGAACGCCACGGCCAGATCGATCACGTTGCCGCGAACGATGAAGTCCTTGAACTCCTTCAGGACCCCTCTCACGCCGCGTCACTCTAGCGCTGGCGCGCTGGCGCCGTAGTTGCGCTAGACCATCGGCAGCACGAACCCGACCGGCTCGCGCTCGATCACTGCGGGGGGCGGCGCGAGCGCGACCAGGCCGCGCGCCGCCTGGCGGATCGCCTGGGCCGCCGGGTCATCGGGATCCGCGACCACGAGCGGCACGCCCGCGTCCGATTGCTCGCGCAGCGCCATCGTCAACGGCACCCTCGCGAGCAGCGGCACATCGAGCTCGTCGGCGAGCGCCTGTCCGCCGCCTTCGCCGAAGATCGCGTAGCGCTCGCCGCTCGGCGTGACGAAGCCGGCCATGTTCTCGATCACGCCCGCGATCTCGAGGGAGACCTTGTGGGCCATCTCGGCCGAGCGCCGTGCGACGCGCTGGGCGGCCGGCTGCGGCGTCGTCGTGATCACGAAGGTCGCCTGCGGCAGGAGCTGCGCCAGCGTCATCGAAACGTCGCCGGTGCCGGGTGGCAGATCGATCAAGAGGAAGTCGAGGGCGCCCCATTCGACGTCCTCGAGGAATTGTTTGAGCGCCTTGTGCAGCATCGGTCCGCGCCACACGACCGCCGCGTCCTCCTCGACGAAGAACCCGATCGAGATCACCCTGATCTCGCCCGCGCGCAGCGGGATGATCTTCCGCTCGGCGGAAATGGCGGGCCGCTCGGCGCCGAGGCCGAGCATCCGCGGGATCGAGTAGCCCCAAACGTCCGCGTCGAGCACGCCGACCCGCTTCCCATCCGCCGCGAGCGCCGCAGCGAGGTTCACGGTCAGCGTCGACTTCCCGACGCCGCCCTTCCCTGAGCCGATGCAGACGATGTTCTGCACGGCCGCGAGCGCGCCCTGCGGCAGCTCGCTGCGTCCGAGCGCTTGCCGCAGCGCCGCCTTCTGCGCCTCGTCCATCACATCGAAGCTCACGTTGACGGCGCGCACGCCGGGCAGCGCCATCACGGCCTCACGCACAGCGCTCTGAAAATGCCCGCGGATCGGGCAGCCGGCGGTCGTCAAGGTCACCGTCACGCCCACCGTCCCGTCCTCGCCCGGCTCGATCGCCCGCACCATGTCGAGCTCCACGATCGATCGATGAAGCTCCGGATCGATCACCACCTCGAGCGCACGCCGTATCTCCTCCACGCTGGCCATCAAACCCATTCTCTCAGACCCCACCCCCCGGGACTCCCGCGCCCAACCGGGCCGCCCGCGCCCAACCGGGCCGCTCGCGCCCAAACCCCACCCAGCAGCCGGCGCGCGCACCCTGGACTCCCGCGCCCACACCCCATCGCGCCAGCGCGCGAAGCCCAAGCGAGGATGGTCGGCCAAAGGCCGACCATCGCAGCCTTAAAGGCATCCGGGGCGCCCGTTTTGAGACGCCCCGGAAGCCGAGGGAGGAGAGGGTCCTACGCTGCCGACGGGATATGAGGTCGGCAGGTCTGCCCGTGCCGGCGCTCTCCGCGCCGGGCGGGTGAAACTCGTTCTCAGCTATTTGTCGGCACTTCGGGCCTGATCTTTGAGCTGATTTCCTTGCTTTTCTCCGCGAACGCGTTCAGCTGGCGCCGCGCGTGCTCGATCCGCTGGTCGAGTCTGTCGGCGGCTCGTCCGCGATGGTGGTGCAGCAGGTGCTCGGCGTGCGCTCGCGCGCGGGCGCCGCGCTGCTCGAAGTGGAGCAGTTCACGCCCGGCTTTCTCGGCGTCGACAAGGAGCGCCGCGACGCCGAGCAGCTCCTCGGCGGCGAGCAGAACGGCACCGGTTGGCACGAGCACGGCCCGCTCGAGAATGCTGCGCGAGCTTGTTGGATGTTGCGTGGGCTCCGGTAGAGCTTCCACTGCGTTGCTCCTTGCTCGAACTGCCTGGATGGGGCCTTCACCAGAGTAACAGGCACCCGTTATCGCCCTCAGTGAGATGGTGGTGTTGGGCGGCTGGTGGCGTCCGACTCGCCGGGTTGGGTTCTCGGGCGGCGGCGGGCTGACTCTTTTATCGCCCTGTCGACACTGTTTGCCTGACTTAGGTTTGTTGTGTCGCCCGTCGCCGCCCGAGGATCACCGGCGTGACTTGATAGGAGCGTGGCACCGCCCCAACTGAGGTCTGTCCACCGGAGATCCGCTCCATTGGCCGTGACCAACGAAGGGGATGGTGCAGATGATTGTGATTGGGGTGGACACGCACAAGCGCTCGCACACGCTTGTCGCGGTCGATGCAGCAACTGGCGGCGTGCTGGGTGAGCGGACGGTGTCGGCGAGCGACGATGGCGCGCTCTCAGCGCTGCGGTCAATCGTTCGTCTTGGCGATGAGCGGGTGTGGGCGATCGAGGATTGCCGGCACGTCTCGGGCCGGTTCGAGCGCTCCTTGGTTGCTGCTGGTGAGCGGGTGATCAGGATCCCGCCCGCATTGACCGCGAACGCCAGACGGAGTGCTCGCGAGCGCGGCAAGTCTGATCGGATCGACGCGCTAGCGGTCGCACATACAGCACTCCGGGACGGCGTCGAGCGGTTCCCGGCAGCGTTCCTTGACGAGCAGGCGATGGAGATCCGCCTGCTCAGCGACTACCGTGACCAGCTCGTCGTTGAGCGCACCAGGACCACAAACACGCTGCGCTGGCATCTCCTGGCGGTCGACCCGGAGCTCGAGGCCAGTCTGCGGCCAAGCGGGCTACAAGGACCGCGAATCCGCGCGAAGGTCGCTCGCCGCCTCGCACGCCTCGGTGACGGCGCGCAGGTCCGGATCGCCAAAGGACTCCTGAGGAGGATCAACGAGATCACGCGCCAAGAGCTCGCGCTCCGCAGCGAGCTGGACACACTTGTCGCGGCTCACTCGCCGCAGCTCCTCTCAGAGCCCGGCTGCGGCACGATAACCGCCGCGATCCTGATCGGTCACACCGCCGGCGCCGAACGCTTCCCGACCGACGCGAGCTTCGCCCGACATACCGGGACCGCTCCGATCCCCGCCAGCTCCGGCAACACCATCCGTCACCGCCTACACCGCGGCGGCGACCGTCAACTCAACCGAGCACTACACACGATCGCGCTCTCGAGAGCGCGCACCGACCCACTGACACGCGCCTACCTAGACCGCCGCGCTGCCGAAGGCAAAACCAAACTCGAAGCCCTCCGCTGCCTCAAACGACACCTCGCCAGACACTTCTGGAAACTCCTCTACAAACCCGGAAATAGCGAACCTGGCTTGACATAGGAGCAACAGTTACCGCGTTCGAGCGGGTGCGGTGCGCGCCATCCACCGGTCCGGGTCCGCAAGCTCGGCGCTCGAGGGAAGCATGTCCTGCGAATCCCACACGTGATCCAGAGCTGCGATCCCGCCCGCTTCTGCGACCCCGTCGCAGAACCGCTTTCCGTCTCGGTATTGCCGCAGCTTCAGCTCGAGCCCGATCAGCCGCTCGATCACCCGTAGCGGCGTTGAGCGCGAGCTCCGCCGACGGTCCAGTCCCGCGCGTAGCTGCGCGAGCGTCGGAACGACCTCTGCCCCGACCTTGTCCATCACGTGCTCGGCGTGGCCTTCGACGACCGCCATCGTCGTTTGCAGGCGCTCGACGATCGGCCGGTTCTTACGGCCGATCGCGAACATCGCAAGCTCTCCGCGCCGCGCGCTGTCCACCAGCGCGTGCAGCTCTCGACCGTCCGGCATCCGCAGCGGCGGGGGCTTGTGCAGCCGCAGCTCGAGCGCGTCGAGCAGCTGGGTGAGGTTCTCCGCGAGCAGCGGCCGCAACCATGGCACGCCGCTGAACTGGACCGCGTGCGTGACTTCGTGCAAGGTCACCCAGCGCAGCAGATCGTCGCGATTCGCTTCCAGACGCTCCGCGGTGTCGACGAGATTCGGGACGACCAGGAGCAGGCGCGTGCCGCCGGTGGGGTCGAGCAGCGGAATGTCGTACTGGCCGAGGACTCGCTGGGACAGGTAACCGATCAGCGCGCCGAGCTGCGCCGAGAGCGTGACGCCGGTTGCGCTGCGCGCGAGATGGCCGAGCGGTCCGGCGGCAAACGCGCGGGCGGGCAGGCGGTGCTCGAGCGCCGCCATCACGGGGCGCAGGGTTTCGATGTTCGCATCGATCCAGCCCCGGCGGGAGACGAGCTCGGGGGCGGGCAGCGGGGCGCCCGGGGCGATGGCGGTGTAGGCGCGGATCCGGCTTTCTGCGTCCTCGACGAACGAGCCGAGCCCTTCCTGCGCGTAGCCGGTGCCGGGCGGCTCACGAGCAATCCCTCCGGCGAGGCGCGCGACGAGCTTCCAGTCGATCACCCGCTCATGATCGCATTGCGCGCCTCTCGACCATCTCGCTCAGCGTGCTGGCGCTTCGCGCGGCGACGATCCGTGAGCGCGCCTCGAGATCAAGCGCCATCCCGAGCGGCTCCGAGCCGGCTGTGAACGCGACGTGCCCGCCGCTCTCGCGAAGGATCAGCTGCGCGGCCGCCGCGTCGACCGATCGCGCGTAGGACAGCGTCGCCATCGCGTCGATCCGGGTCGCCGCGAGTTGGCAAAGCGAGTAGGCGATAGAGCCGTAAGCGCGCACTCGATGGGCGACGCCGACGAAGCCCTCGAGCCCATCGAGCAACCATTCCGGGCGCGCGGATTCGAGGGCGACCAGCTCGAGCAGGCCGGCGTGCGTGCGGTGCTCGCGAGCCGCCGGGTCGAGCGCGACGCCGTTGAGCGTGGCTCCGCTGCCACGCGTGGCATGCCACTCCTCGCCCAGACCGAAGTCGTACACGTATGCGAATGCCACCTCGGCCATCGTCGTGCCGTCGGCGACGGCGATCGAGACGGTGTGTGGCGCGAGGCCCCGTTTGGCGTTCAGCGATCCATCGATCGGATCGACGACGACCCGAACCGGACCGCCGCCGTAGACGACCTCACCGCGTTCCTCCGAGACGACCGTGAACGCGTGTCCGGTCGCGTGCAACCGCTCGAGCTCGGCGAAGATCAGGCGTTCGGCTTCATCGTCGATCCGCAGCGTGAGATCGCCGCCGACGCCGCGTCCGAGCTCCACGGAACGCTCCTGCGTGCTCGGTATCGCCGCCAGCATCGAGCGCAGCTCGGCGGTGATCCGCCGGCACGCGCCAAGCCAATCCGGCGGCATCGCCGCAGCCTCCATGCGTCCATATCCTAGGTGCGTGGGAGATCCGCTCGCCGGACTGGCCGGTGCACAGCTCGAGGCAACCACGAGGACCGACGCGCCGCTGCTGGTTGCGGGCGTGCCCGGCTCGGGCAAGACGGAGGTTCTTGCGCGACGCGTGTGCTGGTTCGCCCACGCGCAGGGGATCGAGCCGCACCGTCCGCTCGTCGTCGCCCGCGACAGCTACGGGCGCGCCGCCCTGATCGCCAGGATCGAGGCGATCCTCGACGCGCCACATGAGGATCTGGCAGTTCGCACGATGCCGGAGCTCTGCGCCGCGCTCGTCAACGAGCACGCTCGCGCGAGCGGGATCGAGGAGCTCACGCCCGTCTTGACTGCCGCCGAGCGCCTCGCGCTGCTGCTCGAGCGCGTCGAATCGCTCGAGCTCCGCTACCACGACTTCCGCGGCCGTCCACTGGCCCTGCTCGCCGCGATGGTTCGGCGCATCGACCGGCTCAAGGCCGAACTGATCGATTCCGAGGCATACGCGACCGGAGCGAGCGCCGGGAGCGACCGCGAGCGCGAATTCGCTGCCGTCTACCGCGCGCACGAGGACATCCTGCGCCGCCATGGCGCGACCGACACCGGCGATCAGCTGATGGCGTGCGTGCGGATGCTGGAGCGAGAGCCGGCGGTGGCGACAGAGTTGGCCGCGCGCCACCCGAAGCTGCTGGTCGACGACTGGGACAGCCGCGCGACGGGTGAACAGCGCCTGCTCGAGTTGCTCTGCTCGAGCGGTGCGGCCGAGCTGACGGCAACCGAGCTCGCCGGCGTTGGCAGCCGGCGCGGCGAGTTCGTCGAGCGCCTTCCGCAGGCGAGCGTCGTCTGCCTGACGCAGAGCTTGCGCTGTCCGCAGCTTGTGCTCGACGCCGCTGCCGCGATCGAGCCGGAGCTCGCGCCGATGGCGACCGGTGGGCGTGACGGCGGCAAGGTCTCCTTCTGGCACTGCGCGAGCGCGCGCGCCCAGGCGCAGCGCGCCGCGCTCGAGCTCGAGCGCCTCCTCCGCGTCGAGGGCGTCGATCCCGCCTGCTGCGCGGTCCTCGTCCGGTCGATCGCCGGCGACGGCCCGGTGGTGGCGGAGGCGCTTCGCGAGCGCGGCATTCGCCACCTCCTGCTCGGCACCGGCGCGTTCTTCGAGCGCAGCGAGGTTCGAGATGTCATCGCCTGGCTACGCCTGCTCGTGGATCCGCGCGATGCCGCCGCGGTGGTGCGCGCCCTTTCGCGACCGCCGATCGAGCTCCATGCGGTCGATGTCGCGCGCTGCGTGCAGCTGGCGCGCAGGCGAAAGCTGGACCTGGTCGCCGGACTGGAGCTGTCGCTCGCCTCGCCGCAGCTCGCCCCGGAAGCGCGGGAGCGCATCGCCGCGTTCCTCGAGCTGCGGCGCGCCTTCTCGGTTGCGCTCGACGACGAACGCTCTGACGTCTTCGTCCACGGCCTGATCGAGCGCCTTGGGCTGCGGGCTCGCCAGCTCTTCAGCGCCCGCCCGGACATCGTCGACCGCCTTGTCAACCTCGGCCGCCTCGAGGAGCTCGCGGCGCGCCATCAGCTCGCGCTCCCCGGGTCAACGCCGCGCGAATTTGCGATCTACGCTGCGGCAGTGGCCGAGTCCGGGATCGGAGAGCCGGCCGTGGCTCGCGCGAGCGCCTTACCGGGAGTCACGGTGGCCACGACGAGCGATGTTCTCGGTCGCGAGTTCGACCACGTCTTCGTCCTCTGGGATGCCGCGACCGCGGGCCCACCGGCTCTGGCGATGACGCGGTCGCGTGGCGATCTCGTGCTGAGCGCCGCGCCGTCGGGGCCGAGTGACGCCGCACTCCTCTCGCCGCCCCCGGCCCTCGAACGCGCGCGGCTGGCGGTCGCGGGCGACTGGGAGCCTGTGAAGGAGGAGCTGTTCGGCCCGGCCGCAGCGCTGCACGCGCTGCTCAGCGAGCGGCGTGAGGAGCTCCTCGAAAGCGTCGCACGCGTCGGCGCGAGGCTCGGCGAGCTGCGCTTCGACACCGATCTCGACATCGCGCACACAGTCGTTCGCCTGCTCGAGCTGATCAAGCTCGCGGCGCTGCTGGAGCGCCGCGCCGAGGAGCCGATCGGCGAGGCGCTCGCCGACATCAACGCGCGGCTCGCCGCCGCGGCGACGCCGCTCGAGCGCGAGGTCCTCGCAAGCTCGCCGCTTGACGAGCTGCTGAGCGCCGAGGAAGGGGCGGTGCGCGGCGCGAGCCGGCCCGCCGACGAGCCTTCCCTCGCCGCCTTCCTGCGGCGCCGCGGCGACGGGCTCGTCCTTTCGGCCTCCGATATCGAGACCTATCGCGCGTGCCCGCTGCGCTACAAGTTCGCCCGCGTGCTGCGCGTGCCGCGCGAGCCGACGCTCAACCAACGCTTCGGGATCGTCGTCCACCAGGTCCTCGAGCGCTACCACCAGCAGACCGCCGGCGACGACGGGCGGGCGACGATCCTCCACCTGCTCGACGCGGCCTGGCGCCGCGGTGGCTTCGGCGACTCGGCGGAGGAGCGGCAGCTGCGCCTGAAGGCCCGCGACGCGTTGCTGCGCTACCACGAGCGACTCGCCGGCGAGGCGGCGACGGGCGGCACGCCGCGCTGGTTCGAGCGGAGCTTCAGCTTCAGCGTCGGTCCGCACACGCTTCGTGGGCGGGTCGATCGCATCGACGAGCTACCTTCCGGCGGCTTCGAGCTGATCGACTACAAGACCGGGATGCCGAGGCGCGCAGAGCAGTTGCGCGAGGACGTTCAGCTGGCCCTCTACGCGCTCGCGGCACGCGAGGCCTGGCAGATCGCGGCCACGGAACGCACCTACTACTACGTCCTCGACGACGCCCGCGTCAGCCTCGGGCGGGATGCGCCCGGGCCCGAGTGGGTGGAGGAGCTCGTCGGCCGGGTTGCCGCCGGGATCCTCGCCCAGGCCTTCGAGCCGACGCCGTCGCGCCCGGTGTGCTCGCTGTGCGACTACCGCATCGCCTGCCCGGCGGCGGAGAGCTAGCGGCCGCTACTGGTCGCTCTTGCCGCGCTGGCGCAGGAAGCGCTGGAACTCGCTCGCGAGGCGCTCACCGGAGGGAATGTCCTCGGGCTCGATCAAGCGTTCGTCCTCGGCGAGCTGCTCGAGTCGTTCGACGAACGCTTGGACGTCCGGGTCGGCCTGGACTGCAAGCGCGACCTGCCGCTCGTAGTCGACCGCGGCCTGCTCGAGCTCCGTCGCGTCCACCGCGACGCCGACGAGGCTCTCCAGCCGGCGCACGAGGGCGAGCGCAGCCTTCGGGTTGGGAGACGCGGCGACGTAATGGGGAACGCTCGCCCAGAGGCTCGCGGACGGCAGGCCGCTGGCGGCGCAGGCGGCGCTCAGCACGCCGACGATCCCGGTCGGTCCCTCATAGCCGGTCGGTTGCAGCCCGAGGTGCTCGACGAGCGTCGAGTCGCTGCCGCTGCCGCTCACGTGCACGGGCAGCGTGTGCGGGACGTCTGCGAGCAGCGCGCCGAGCGAGACGACCAATTGCACGCCAAGTGCCTCGGCCAGATCGACGACCAGCTGCGTGAACTGGCGCCAACGCAGCGAAGGCTCCGGCCCGCCGAGCAGGATGAGGTCACGCGGCGCGCGCGGCACGCGGGCGGCAAACACCTCGACCGCGGGCCAGACGATCTCCCGCTGACCTTCTGCGTCGTGCGTGACCTTCGGTCGAGTCGCTTGGAAGTCGTAGAACTCCTCGGGGTCGATGCGCGCGAAGCGTGTCGCGTCCAGCGCGCTCCCGAGGAAGGAGAGGGCAGCCGAGGCGGCGTCGCCGGCGTCGTTCCAGCCGGTGAACGCGCACACCATCGCCGGGGCCCTCAAGCCGTCCGGCCGGTGCTCCCAGAGCAATGGCTGCATCCGCTTCACCGTACATCATGGGGCTGTGACGTTCTCCACCTTGGCTGAGCCTTCGAGCCCGGACGCGGCACCCCTCGCGACGCTGCGAGCGGGCGATGCAGTCGACGGTGTGTTCGCGTGTACGCGCAAGGAGCGCATGCTGACGCGCGGCGGCGCGCCCTACCTGGCGCTCGAGTTGCGCGACCGCAGTGGGACGCTTCCTGCCCGCATCTTTCGCGATGCCGACCTGCACGCCGGGCGCTTCGAACGCGGCGACATCGTCGCCGTCTCGGGCCGCGCCGCGCGCTTCCGTGACGAGTTGCAGCTCGAGTTGGAGCGGATCGAGCGGGTCGAGCTCGACGACGCGGTGGCACAGCAGTTCCTCCCCGTGGCCTACCGCGACCTCGACGAGCTCGACGGGTTCCTCGAGCACCTCGCGCGCGAAGTCCTCGAGCCGGGCTATCGCCGGCTGATCGAGACACTGCTGACGGATGCTCAGCTGCGAGCGGCGTGGCGGCGTGCCCCGTGCACGCGGGACGGCCATCACGCCTACCTCGGCGGCTTGCTCGAGCACACGGTCGCCGTCGGCACGCTCGCTCAAGAAGTGGCGCTTCAGCATCCGCGGTTGGACCGCGACCTCCTGCTATGTGCGGCGCTCGTCCACGACCTCGGAAAGACGCGCGAATTCACCTACGGCGCCTCGATCGGACTGTCCGACGAGGGTCGCCTCCTCGGTCATGTCGCCCTTGGCCTCGAGCTGATCAGCGGCTACTGCGGTTCGTTCATGGAGGCCGGCCGGCTGCTCGCGCTCCATCACTGCGTGCTCTGCCATCACGGCCCGGAGGTCGCTCCGGGCGGGCGCTTCCAGAGCACTGAGGCGCTGGCGCTCTACCGCATCAACGCACTCGACGCGAGCGTCAAGGGCGCGCTCGAGCACGGCATTCCACCGCGCCGTCGCGGCTAGACGCTCAGTTCGCCGCGGCCCACGACGACCGCGGATCCGCCTACCTCGACGCGCGCGATCGCCTGCATGTGTGCATCGGCGATCCGTGGCGCGGCGAGGGTGAAGACGGCGAGCTGGTTGCCACTGAGCGGCCGATCTGTGAAGACGTCGATCCAGAAAAAGGGCGCCGGCGCGGACACGCCTCAATGCTCGCGGAAACCTTGCGGTCATGCCGTCCGAACGCGGTAGGACACTCGTCTGTCCCATGTCAAGCCTTCCGCACCGATGACGACGATCACGGCCCTCGTCCTTGGCGTCCTCCTCGGCGCCGGCGCAGCGAGCGCGCTGCTGGCTGGGCGACTGCGCGTCGAGCGGGCGCTTCGCAAGGCCGAGGCGGAGGGGCACGCGAGCCAGCTCCGCCTGCTCGAGGCGAGCAGGCTCGCGCTGCGCGACGAGATGAAGGCGATCTCCGGCGACGTGCTGCGCGAGACCAGCGCCAGCCTCGGCCGTGAGATCGCAGCGCAGCGCACCGCCGACGCCGAGCGCGCGGCCGGCGAGATGGCGAAGCGTGCGCTCGAGCTCCGAAGCCTCGTGGAGCCGATGCGCGAGAAGCTCGGCAAGGTCGAGAGCGAGCTCGAGAACCTCGATCGCGAGCGTCGCGAGGCGCGCGGCGAGCTCGGAGAGATGTTCCGCCAGATGGGCGATGGCTTGACGGCGCTGCGGCGCGAGACGGGCAGTCTCGTCGGCGCGCTCAAGCGGCCGCACTCGCGCGGGTCATGGGGCGAGATCCAGCTGCGCAACGTGATCGAGATGGCGGGCATGGTCGCCCACTGCGATTTCACCGAGCAGACGACGCTCGTAACGGACGAAGGGCGCTTGCGGCCCGACGTCCTCGTGCGACTGCCGGGCGGCAAGCTCATCGTCGTCGATGCGAAGGTACCCCTCGACGCCTATCTCGCGGCGACCGAAGCGACCGACGAGACCGAGCGCGCCCTGCAGCTGGCTCGACACGCGCGTCAGACCCGCGACCACGTCGCGAAGCTCGCGTCCAAGGCCTACCAGTCGCAGCTCGACGCGACTCCCGAGCTGGTCGTCATGTTCGTCCCCTCGGACGGGATCTATCACGCGGCGCTCAGCGAGGACCCGGCACTGATCGAGTACGGCGTCGAGCAGCACGTGCTGCTGGCCACGCCGACGACGCTGATCGCGCTGCTGCGCGCCGTCCACTACGGCTGGAAGCAGGAGCAGATCGCGAAATCCGCGCGCGAGATCGCCGAGACCGGCCGGGAGCTGCACCGCCGGATCGCGCGGTTCGTGGAGCCGCTCGCCCGCGTCGGGCGCCAGCTCGGCTCAGCGGTGAACGCGTACAACGAGGCGGTCGGCTCGTTCGAGTCGCGAGTCGTGCCGCAGCTGCGCCGGATCGAGGAAGCGGGGGCCAGCTCCGAGCGCGAGGTCGAGCTCGTCGGTATCGAGGAGGCGCCACGCACGCTGACGCGCGCGATCGCCGCTGACGATGACGATGACGACGAACGCGCGCGCGTTGCGCAGCTCCGCTCCGCACAAGAGCTGGAGCCACCGCAGCGTCGCGCGAGCTGACCTAGCGGCGCCGCTACAACCCACCAGGTCCTCCCTCATACTGGTGCGATGGCGCCAGAGCTCGCTTTGAGCGAACTTCTCGCTCCACTTCGCTCCGATCCGGCGGGCAGCGTCCTGCTCTTCGACATCGACGGCACACTCGCCCCGATCGTGCGGCACGCGTCCGACGCGCAGATACCCGAGCCGACCAGGCGCCAGCTGATCGCGCTCGCGCGCCGCTACGGGATCGTCGCGTGCGTCAGCGGCCGGCCCGCTGTCGTCGCCCGCCAGATGGTCGGGATCGGATCGATCGCCTACGTTGGCAACCACGGCTGCGAGCTGCTTTCTCCCGGGTCCGCGCAGGTCGTCCTCGACCAGCGCGTCGCTGCCCACGCGAACGAGGTCGCCGAGTTCGCCCGCCGAGCGGCCACACCGACCGCACAGCGCGCGCGGGTCAGGCTGGAGGACAAGGGACCGATCGTGGCGTTCCATTGGCGCGGCGCTCCGGATGAGCAGGCGGCGCTCGCCGTGATCGAGCAGATCGAGGTCGACGCACGCGCCGCCGGGCTCGTGCCGGCACGCGGGCGCAAGGTGCTCGAGGTGAGACCGCCGGTCCCGATCGATAAAGGCCGCGGCGTCGCCCTGCTGATGCGCCGGCGCCACCCGGCAGCGGGACTTTACGTCGGGGATGACCGGACGGACATCGACGGATTTCGCGGCTTGCGTGCGGTTGTCGGTGAGGGCGCGATCTGCGTAGCCGTCGGGTCCGACGAGGCGCCGGAAGAGCTGCTCGAGGCGGCAAGCGTCGTCGTTGACGGGACGAGCGGCGTGAGTGAGTTGCTGCGCGAGCTGCTTCGCTGAGGATGCCGTTTAGCGACTTCATCCGTGCAACTGTTCTGCTGTGCGCCGGCGCTGCGACGACGCTGGCCGTCGTGACCGTGCTCAGCGGGGCCGCCGAGCACGACCCCGGAGCGGTCACGCTTCCCTTCGTGTGGTGGGGTGGCGCAGCTTTGCTGGGGCTCGCGCTCGGTTGGCGCGGGCGGGCCTCACCCGCGATCGCTCGGCTGCTCGCCGGGGCGCGCATGAGCAACCTGATTCCAGAGCAGCGTCCCGCGCTCATCCTGGTAACCCGCCTTTGGCCGCTGCTGATCGGGACCCTCGTTTCCTGCGTGCTCGGATCGTTCGCGCCGCAGATTCCAGGCATTGCCGCCGGCTTCACGATCGTCTCGGCACTCGCCTGGCGTAACCAGTACGCGGCGGTGCTTGCGATCGAGGGGCGCGACGGAGTTCGCTTCTATGTCGATCGCAAGCCGTTTTGGCGCGCGATCAGCCTGACGCGCACGCCCGGCTTCAAGGTCTACCGCCCGACGTACTGACCTTGGCCGACGTCCTTTTCGTATCGCTCGGGTCGACCGCCGGTTTGCGCGAGGCCGACGCGCAATTCGCGGCGAGCCTCGAGCGGGCGGGCGTTGCGGTCGCGCTGGTCGCGGCCCGGCCGCCGCGGGAGGTGAGGACGCTGATGCTCACCGACTACCTGTGGGCGCGCGCCGCGCGCGTAGCTGCGCACGAGGGGCTGCGCACGGCCAAGCCACGCACCGTCCTCTATTCCTCGATCACTGCGGCCCTGCTCTGGCCGCGACGCGGCGCGATCCGCTTCGATGCGCTCGCGCGCGCCAACAGGCTCGGGCACGACGGTTGGTGGCAGCGGCCACTCGAGCGCCGGCGGCTCGCGCAGTCGAGCCTCCTGCTGCCGTGGAGCGAGGCGTCGCTGGGGAAGCTGCGGACGGCCACCCCGACCGTTGTCATCGGACCAGCGATCGAGCCGTCAGGGCCGGCGCAGGCTGAACGCGACATCGCGGCGATCACCTACGCGGCCGACCCGAAGAAGAAGGGCCTCGACGCGATCCTTGCCGCCTGGCAGCGCGCGCGACGCGATGGCGAGGAGCTCGTCGTCGCCGGTCTGGAGCGCCTACCGTCGGGTCAGGGCGTGCGCTCCGTTGGCCTGCTGCCGCACTCGGAGTACCGATCGCTGCTGCGGCGGGCTCGCGTGTACCTGACGGCGCCGCGCCGGGAGGACCATGGAATCGCGCAGCTCGAGGCGCTCGCCGACGGTTGCATGCTGGTGACCACACAGGCGTCTGGCCCTTACGAAGCGCTCGAGCTCGCGCGCGAGCTCGACCCGCGGCTCGTCACCGACGATCTCGCCGCCGCGATTCGCGCTGCCCTAGATGATCCGCGGGGCGATTACGGCGCGCGGGTCGCGCTGGCGCTTGCGCGCTTCGCGCAGCGCCGCGTCGACGAGGTCATCGAGCGCGAGGTTCTGCCGGCGCTCCTCGGAAGCGCTTCAGCCGCGCCCGCAGCTGCTCCCACGCGAGCGTATTGGCCACGTTCTCGGCGCTGAGCCACGCGCGCCGCGCGGTCCAGATACCGAAGCGGATGGCGTTCAACCCCGTCGTCGAGTGGGCGTCGGAGTTGACTAGCAGCGCGACGCCTGCGGCGGCCGCGGCGCGCGCATCGACCTCGTTCAGGTCGCGGCGGTCGGGGTTCGAGTTGATCTCGAGCATCGTTCCGCTCGCCGCGCACTCGGCAAAGAGCGCCTCCCGGTCTATCTCATAGGGCGCGCGCCGCTCGATGCGCCTCCCTGTGGGGTGGCCGATTGCGTCGATCAGTGGATGGCGGGCCGCCCTGCACAGGCGCTCTGTCATCGCATCGCGCGAGAGCCGGAAAAGCGTGTGCACGCTCGCGATGACCCAGTCGAGCTCGGCGAGCAGCGCGTCCTCGTAGTCGGGCGAGCCGTCCGGGAGGATGTTAACCTCGCTGCCGGCGAGCAGCGTGATCCCTTCGATCCGCGCGTTGGCTTCGTGCACCAGCTCGATCTGCCGGCGCAGCTGCGCCGGCGAGACCGCGTCGCCGAAGCCGTGGGTCGCCGAGTGGTCGGTGATCGCGAGGTACTCGTAGCCGAGCTCGCGAGCGGCGATCGCCATCTCCTCGATGCTCGCGCGCCCGTCCGAGGCGGTCGTGTGCGCGTGGAGGTCGCCGCGAAGGTCGCGGCGCTCGATCAGCCGCGGCAGCGCTCCCGTGGCGGCTGCTTCCAGCTCGCCGCGGCTCTCGCGCAGCTCTGGCTCGATGTAGGCGAGGCCTGCGAGCGCGTACACCGAGGCTTCGTCGGCGCAATGGTGCGTCTCGCCCGTCGCGTCGTCGAGCACGCCGTATTCCGAGATGTGCAGAGCACTGCGAACGGCGCGCTCGCGCAGCGCGGCGTTGTGGGCGTTCGAGCCGGTGAGGTGCTGCAGCAGGTTCCCGAGCTGCGCGGGCGCCACGGCGCGGAACTCCACTGTGATCCCGTTGTGCATCCGCCCGCGCGCGGCGCTCGATCCGGTTCGCGACGCGCTCTCGATCTGGTCGAGCGAGCCGACGCCGTCCAGCAGCGCTTGATCGTCGAGGACGATGTCGATGTCCTTGACTGTCTCGGCCCGCCGGCGAGCCGAGCCGGCGAGCTCGACGCGGGCTTCGGGTCGGCGCTCGCGCAGCGCGGTGATGACGAGCTCGGCGTTCTCGAGCGCTCTGTCGAGGAGCAGGCGACGCCGCGGGGCGGTGGCCGCTCCGGCGTCGAGCGCCGCTAGCAGCGCCTCCTCGCCGCGGGCGCCGAATCCCTTCAGCGTTCGCACGCGCCCCGCCGCAGCGGCTTCGCGCAGCGCGGCGGGCGAGTCGACGCCGAGCTCGTCGAACAGCCGTCGCGCTCGCTTCGCTCCGAGGCCCGGCAGCGATGTGATCGCGAGCAGGCCCGCCGGGTAGCGCGCACGCAGCTTCGTTGCAGCCGGGATCTCACCGGTCTCGAGCAGCGCCACGATCTTCCCCTCGAGCGTCGCCCCGATGCCAGGCAGGCTGGTGAGCTCGCCGTCACGCGCGAGCTTGGCGACGGCGACGGGGGCGTGGCGGATCGTTCGCGCCGCGTTGCGGTAGGCGAGCACGCGATGAATCACGGCTCCGTCGAGTTCGTAGAGGTCCCCCAGCTCGTCGAGCGCGTCGGCGATGGCACCGTTGGCGAGCTCCCGCATTCGTCTAGGTTATGCCGCCGTGTCACGAAACATCTGGGTGGTCATTCCCACCTTCAACGAGGCTGCCAACATCGAGCGCGTCATCGCCGCGGCGGGCGCTGCGCTGACCACCGTTCGCGACGTCGAGCCGCACGTGCTCGTCGTCGACGACTCCTCGCCCGACGGTACCGGGGAAATCGTCGAGCGCCTGTCCGCGGTCGATCCGAGCGTCGGTCTCCTTCGCCGCGCGCAGCGCGCCGGACTTGGCCCCGCCTATCTCGCTGGCTTCGCCCATGCGCTCGCGCACGATGCGGAGCTCGTGCTCGAGATGGACGCTGACTTCTCCCATGATCCGCTCGACATTCCGCGGCTGATCGCGGCGATCGACGCCGGCGCGGATCTCGCACTCGGATCGCGCTACGTGACTGGCGGCGCCGTGGCGCAGTGGGGTCCGCTGCGGCGCTTCATCAGCCGCGGGGCGTGCCTGTACGCGCGCCTCGTGCTCGGCCTCGCGGTTCGCGACCTGACCGGTGGCTTCAAGTGCTTCCGGCGGACCGTGCTCGAGTCGATCGATCTCGACACCGTGCGCTCGCACGGCTACGTCTTCCAGGTGGAGCTGACCCTGCGCACGATCCGGTGCGGCTTTCGCGTGGTCGAGGTGCCGATCACGTTCCGCGATCGCGAGCGCGGCAAGAGCAAGATGTCAACGCGTATCGCGCTCGAGGCGGCCTGGCTGCTGCCGCTCTTACGCGTTCGCCGCTAGGCCGGACGGGGCCAGGGAGCGCCGGGGCGCGTGATAGAGCTGCGTACCATTAGCGTGCCTTCGGCGAGGACGACGATGGCACGGGACGGATCCTGCACATCACCCTGAGACCGAGGCCGTCACCGCAGCCCGCATCCCCCGGCGGGCCCGACGCGAGCCGCTACGCGCTGGTTCACGGCCTGCGCCAGACGCGCGGTGCGCTCGAGCTCTGGCGGGCCGAGCGCTGGCGAGTGCTGCGCGGCTGGTTTGCCTTGAGCTTCGCGATCGCGCTCTTGCTGCTGTTCGCGGTCTGGGCGATCGCCGGGATCTCGAACATCGGCGGGCTCGGAATCCAGACGAGCGGCCCGCCGTTTCATGTCGGCGATGTCGCGGACGCGCTGGCGATCTTCGGCAAGAACCTGCTCGTCCTCGCGCTGCACGCGATGGCCTGCGTCGCCGGCTTCATCGCCGGCGCATCGCTGCCGGTTCAAGCCGCGCGACATCGCGGGTTCACGCGCGTGATCCATGAGCGCGGCGGCCCGCTCGCGATCGCGTTCGTCATCGGCGCGACGACCTTCTCGCTGTCCGCGCAGGCGCTCGTGATCGGCAGCCAGGCCGCCGCGGTCGCGGCGCGCCTGCACACCTCCCCGGCGACCCTGCTGCTCGTGCTTGGGGCGCACGCACCGCTTGAACTGATAGCGCTCTTCCTGCCGCTCGCCGCCTGGATCACTGCCAGCCGGCGCGGCGACTGGGACAAGCTGCTCGCGGCGACGCTTGTGACCGTCGTGATCGCACTGCCGATGCTGCTCGGCGCCGCATTCATCGAGGTCTTCGTCTCACCGCACGTGCTCCATGCGCTGATCGGATGAGCCCGCGACGTCCCGCGAAGTGCACGCAGGCCGCCCGCTACACTTTGTAAAGTATTGCCGGTCCAAACGCGACGAAAGGCTAGAGCTGCGATGGCAGGCAACCTCGTAGAAGTAACGGACAACAGCTTCCAGGCTGAGGTGCTCGAAGCCGAGCTGCCGGTGCTGGTCGATTTCTGGGCTCCGTGGTGCGGGCCGTGCCGCGTCGTGGCGCCCGTGCTCGAGCAGATCGCTGCCGAGCACTCGGACCTGCGGATCGTGAAGCTCAACGTCGACGATAACCAGCAGACGGCGGCGCGCTACGACGTGCTCTCGATCCCGACGATGATCTTCTTCAAGGGCGGGCAGCCGGTGAAGAAGGTCATCGGGGCATACCCGAAGAAGCGCATCGAGGCCGAGCTCGAGTTGGCGCCGGTCGCTGGCTAGCTAGCCGAGCGCCACCGGCTCGAGCGCGATCTCGAGCCGATGGCCGTCGAGCTCGACCGTCTCGCGCGCCGCAAGCTCGCGCGAACCGAAGCTCACCGACCGCGCGAGCGTTTCGCCGGCGATGTATCGCTCGTGCTCTCGCGCCGCCGCCCGCAGCGCCTCGTCGCCGTCGAGGTCGAGCGCGATCCGGTCGGTGATCTCGAATCCGGCCGCTCGCCGCGCACCCTGGACGGCGTGGACGATCTCGCGCGCGAGCCCTTCGCGACGCAGCGGCTCGTCGATCGCGAGCTCGAGCGCGACGGCGTGTGAGCCCTCGCGCTCGAGGCTGTAGCCCTCGATCGGGGCGAGCGACAGCATGACGTCCTCGGCCTCGAGCGTGTGGCTGCGCCCGCCAACGGTCAGCGCAAGGCGTCCGCCGTCGCGCACGGCGGCGGCGACGTGCATGGGGTCGAGCGCTGCGAATGCGGCCGCGACCTGCGGCATGTCCTTGCCGAAACGCGGGCCGAGGGTCCGGAAGTTGGGCTTCGCGGTGTAGTTGCCGAGTTCGTCGGCGGCGGCGACGAAGCGCAGCTCCTTGACGTTCAGCTCGTCGCGTACGACGTCTGCGAGGCGCGCGATCGCCTCGCGCTCGCGCCCGCTGGCGACGACAACCGCCTCGCGCAGCGGCTGGCGGATCTTGATCCTGTCGGCGGCCCGGGCCGCGAGGCCGAGACGCACCGTCTCGCGCACTGTCGTCATCGCCTCTTCGAGCTCGAGCTCGCGCTCGCCCGGCGCGGGAAACTCGCACAGGTGCACGCTCGCCTCGCTGCCGTCGAGGTTGTCGTAGATCTCATCGGCGATGAACGGTGCGAACGGGGCGAGCAGCTTCGCCACCGTGAGCAGGCAATCGCGAAGCGTCGCGAGCGCGGTCTCCTCGCCATCCCAGAACCGCCGGCGCGAGCGGCGCACGTACCAGTTGGAGAGGTCTTCGACGAGCTCGGCGATCGCGCGTCCGGCGCCCGTCGAGTCGTAGGCATCGAGGCCCTCGCGTACGCGCTCGGTCGTCGCGTGCACGCGCGAGCGGATCCACCGATCGAGGTCCGTCTCCGTGCCGGCCGCCGTCGAACCGCGCGCTGCGGCGTTCGCGTAGAGCACGTGGAAGCCGTAGACGTTCCAGAGCTGGCGCAGGAACAGACGCACCACGTCGGCAACCGCCTCGGCCGAGAACTTGTAGCCGTCCCAGGGCTGCTTTGACGCGAGCAGCAGCCAGCGAAACGCATCGGCGCCGAAGCGATCGAGAATCTCCCAGGGGTCGACGACATTGCCCTTCGACTTCGACATCTTCTGACCCGCTCCGTCGAGCAGCAGGCCGAGGCAGACGACGTTGCGATAGGGCGCCTCGTTGCGCAGCAGCGTCGAGATCGCAAGCAGCGAGTAGAACCAGCCCCGCGTCTGGTCGATGGCTTCGCAGATGAAGTCCGCCGGGAACGATTGCTCGAAGTGCTCCTCGTGCTCGAACGGTGCGTGGTGCTGCGCGAAGGGCATCGACCCGGAGTCGAACCAGACGTCGATCACCTCGGGCACGCGCGCCATCTCCTCGCCGCACTCCGCGCACGGGAAGCCGAGCTCGTCGACGTAGGGGCGGTGCGGATCGAGCAGCGGCTTGCCGCTGCGGCGCTCGAGCTCGGCGAACGAGCCGATGCAGACGTGGTGGCCGTTGCCGCAGCGCCAGATCGGCAGCGGCGTGCCCCAGTAGCGCTCCCGCGACAGCGCCCAATCGACGTTGCCCGCGAGCCAGTCGCCAAACCTCCCGTGCTTGATATGCGGCGGGTACCAGTTGACCGTCTCGTTGGCCGCCAGCATCGCCGCGCGTCGCTGCGAGGTACGGATGTACCACGCGCGCTTCGCGTAGTAGATCAGCGGCGTATTGCAGCGCCAGCAGTGCGGGTAGGAGTGCTCGTAGTCCTCCGCGCGAAGCAGCAGCCCCCGCTGTCGCAGGTCCTCGGTCATCTCGGCCGCGAGAGCCGGATCCTTGACGAAGCGACCGCCGTACCCGGTCACGCGATCGTCGTATGTCCCGTCCGCTCGCACCGGGTTGTAAACGCTCGCCGGGCTCTCTGGGTCGACGAGACCGGCCGCGACCGCGACGTCGAAGTCATCCTGCCCAAACGCCGGCGCGATGTGGACGATGCCGGTGCCGTCCTGGGTCGTCACGAAGTCGCCGGCGATCACCGGGAGCGCCGAGGCCTTCCGATCGCTCGCGGGGAAGATCGGCCCCGCGTAGGCGGCTCCCACGAGCTTCGAACCGGGCAGCCGCTCGAGCACCGTTGCCTGTGCTCCGAGTAGCGCGGCGACTCGCTCGGAGGCCACGACGAGCACCTCGTCGCCGACGCGCACGCGCGCGTACTCGAGATCTGGTCCGACGGCAGCGGCGACGTTCCCCGGGAGCGTCCACGGCGTTGTCGTCCACACGACGAGCTTGTCATCGCTGCCGACCAGCGGAAGCTTCACGTAGACCGTGTGGTCGACGACGTCCTCGTAGCCCTGCGCGACCTCGTGCGAGGACAGGGCGGTCCCGCAGCGCGGACAGTACGGCACGACCTTGTGCCCCTCGTAGAGCAGGCCCTCCGCGTGGATGCGCTCGAGCGCCCACCAGACCGACTCGACATAGCTGCCGTCAAGCGTGCGATACGCGTCGTCGAGATCGACCCAGAACCCGATCCGCTCCGTCAGCCGGTTCCAGTCCGCGACGTAGGCGAACACCGACTGGCGGCAGCGCTCGTTGAACTCGGCGATCCCGAACGCCTCGATCTCCGCCTTGTTGGTGATCCCGAGCTGCCGCTCGACCGCGATCTCCACCGGCAGGCCGTGACAATCCCAGCCGCCCTTGCGCTCGACGTAGTAGCCACGCATCGTCTTGTAGCGCGGATAGACGTCCTTGAACACGCGCGAGAGGACATGGTGCGCGCCGGGCGGGCCGTTGGCGGTCGGCGGCCCCTCGTAGAAGGTCCAGCGCGGCGCGCCCGCGCGCCGGCGCACGGATTCCGCGAACACGTCGCGTTCGCGCCAGCGCTCGAGCACGCCCAGCTCGAGCTCGGCAAACGACTGCTGCGGATCGACGGCGCGGAGCACCGCCCGATTGTAGGTAGCGGCGCGCGCCGCTCGCGTACCGCGCACTGGCGATACGGTTGTGGCTCACTGAACCAGAGAAGGGTTGGTCGATGAGCACTGACGCGCTGTACGGTGGCGAGACCCGCAAGGCGATCGAGAACTTCAAGATCTCGGGCGAGGGCGTGCCGCCCGCGGTGATCCACTGGCTCGGGCGGATCAAGGGCGCCGCCGCGCAGGTCAACGGGGAGCTGGGCCTGCTCGACGCCGCTCTCGCCGCGAAGGTCGCCGCAGCGGCGGCGGAGGTGGCCGCGGGAAAGCACGACTCGCAGTTCCCGATCGATGTCTTCCAGACCGGCTCGGGCACCTCGACCAACACGAACGCGAACGAGGTGATCGCGACGCTCGCCGGTGACGGCACGCATCCCAACGATCACGTCAACCTCGGCC
Organism: Solirubrobacterales bacterium; assembly: GCA_003138355.1. Classification (GTDB taxonomy): domain Bacteria; phylum Actinomycetota; class Thermoleophilia; order Solirubrobacterales; family Solirubrobacteraceae; genus Palsa-513. Next base: position 11,526 of record PLFX01000045.1, on the reverse strand, counting down.
AGTCCTCGAATGACGTGTTCCCCTCCGCAGTCCACCTGGCTTCGCTCGAGCAGGCGGCGCGCCAGCTGATTCCCGCGCTCGAGGCGCTCGAGGCGACGCTCGCCGCGAAGGCCGCCGGCTTCAGCGAGATCGTCAAGTCCGGCCGCACCCACCTCATGGACGCCGTACCCGTCACCCTCGGCCAGGAGTTCGCCGGCTACGCGGCCCAGATCCGGCTCGGGCGCAGGCGGGTCGAGGCGGCACTACCGCACGTCGCCCAGATACCGCTCGGCGGCACCGCGACGGGCACCGGGCTCAACACGCATCCCGAGTTCGCAGCGCGCGTGCGCGCGCTGCTGACCCGCGAGACGGGGCTCGCGATCGAGCCCCCCGAAGATCCCTTCGAAGCGCAGGGGAACCGTGATGCCCTCGTCGAGCTGTCGGGCGCGCTCAAGGTCATCGCCGTCTCGCTCACGAAGATCGCGCAGGATCTCGCGCTGATGGGCTCGGGTCCGCGCGCCGGTATCGGCGAGCTCTTCCTGCCCGAGCTCCAGAAGGGCTCGTCGATCATGCCGGGGAAGGTCAACCCCGTCATTCCGGAGGTCGTGCTCCAGGTCGCCGCGCAGGTGATCGGCAACGACGCGGCGATCACGATCGGCGGCATGCAAGGCAACTTCGAGCTCAACGTGCGCGTCCCACTGATCGCGCGCAACCTGCTCGGCTCGCTCACGCTCCTGACGAGTGCCGTGCGCGCGCTCGACGAGAAGTGCGTCGCCGGAATCGAGGCAAACCTCGCCGGCTGCCAGCGCGGCGCCGAGGCTACGCTCGCCGCGGCCACGGCACTCAACCCCTACATCGGCTACGACGCCGCGACCGAGATCGTCAAGGAGGCCACGAGCTCCGGCCGGCCTCTGCGCGAAGTCGCGCGCGAGAAGGGCGTCAGTGAGGACGTCCTGGATGAAGCGCTCGACCTGCGCAAGATGGCTGCGGGGTCGGCCGCGCGCTCGGGGTGATGTGGCGGTTGCGCGCTGGGCCGACGTCCTCGCCGGCTGGGTTGGGCGGGGTGCGGGCCTTGGCACGCTTGCTCCCGTAGCGCCGCGCCGCGCTTAGGCGGCGTCCGCCATGGATGCGGCGCGGGGATCGCGCATCGCCGGATGCTCGACGACCGCTGCCGCTGGCCTTGCCGGCGTGCGCAGCAGCGCGTAGGCAACGAGGATTCCCACGATCGTGCAGCCCGCGGCGATCAGGAACGCGAGGTGATAGCCGCCGATCACGGCGCTCACCGGCGAGTGGCCCGCCGCGGCGAGCGCCTTGGTCCTGCTTGCCGCAAACGTTCCGAGCAGCGCGAGCCCGAGCGCGCCCGAGACCTGCTGTGAGACATTGACGATGCCCGACGCTAGTCCGGCCTCGCCGGCTGGCACCTTTGACATCGCGATCGTGAGCAGCGGCATGAACGAGCTTCCGGTCCCCAGGCCGATCGCGAAGTAGGCGAGGAAGATCGTCGGCATGAAGCTCGTGTGCGCGCCCACGGTCGAGAGCAGCAACAGCCCGACTGTCATCGTCGCGAGACCGCCGAGCAGTACCGCGAGCGCCCCGAGGCGCGCGACGAGCCGAGCCGTGACGCCGAGCGAGAGCGCGGCAACCGTGAGCGTCCACGGGAGATACGCGGCGCCCGTTGCGAGCGCCCCGTAGTGGCGAACGTGCTCGAGGTAGAGGGTTCCGAGGAAGAACGTGCCGTACATGCCGGTGACGAGCAAGCCGCGGACGACGCTCGAGGCCACGAGCGTGCGCAGGCGGAGGATCTGTAGCGGCATGATCGGGTTTGCGATCCGCGCCTCGAGCGCCGCGAAGGCGCCGAGCAGAGCGAGCGCAAGCGCGCCGCCGCCGAGTACCTGCGGCGAGCCCCAGCCGTCCCTCGTGACCTCAACGATCGAGTAGACGCCGATCAGCATCGCTGCGGTCACCAGCAGCGAGCCAAGCCAATCGACGCCATCCTCGATCCCGCTGCCGCGGTCGGCGGGCACCAGAATCCGGCCGAGTATGAACGCGGCAACGCCGATCGGGAGGTTGACGAAGAAGATCCAGCGCCAGCTCAGTGTCTGCGTGAGGATCCCGCCGGCGAGCAGCCCGAGCGAGCCGCCTGCGACTGCGACGAAGACGAAGGCGCTCATCGCCTTGGCGCGGTCAGCGGGCTCCGGGAATTCGGTCACGATGATCGCGAGGACTGCCGAGGTGGCGAGCGCTGCGCCGAATCCCTGGATGAAGCGGGCGGCGATCAAGGTCCATTGATCGGGCGCCAGCCCGCAGAGCGCCGATGCGGCCGTGAACACCGCAAGGCCGGCCAGGAAGACCCGCCGGCGTCCGACGAGGTCGCCGGCGCGGCCGGCGAGGAGGAGGAAGCTGCCGAACGCGATCAGGAACGCATCGACTACCCAGGTCAGGTTGGTCTGCGTGAAGTGAAGGTCACGCTGGATCGCGGGGAGGGCGACGTTCACGATTGTCGTGTCGAGGACGGTCATCAGCTGCGCGAGGCAGACGACGGCCAGTGCGATCCAGCGACGTCGGTCGCCGGGTGCGGTGAGGGAGGAGAGCATCGAGGTCATTGGAGTCCTGGGAGGCGGTGATAAAATGGAGGCCACCTCCACTAAGAAACGGAGGTTGCCTCCGGAACTATACGGAGCCACCCTCCGGTTTGTCAAGAGCAATGACAGCATCCGAAACCCAGACTCCGCTCACGCCCCGTCGTCCGACGCGGGCAGATGCGCTGCGCAATTACGAGCGCCTGGTTGGCGCTGCGCGCGAAGCATTCGCCGAGGGCGGCGCCGGGACGTCCCTCGAGGAGGTCGCGCGGCGCGCCGAGGTCGGGATCGGCACGCTCTACCGGCATTTCCCCTCCCGCCAGGCCCTGCTCGAGGCGGTCTACCTCGACGAGCTGGAGGCGATCTGCAAAGCCGCCGCACAGTACGCGGAGCTCCCACCCTGGCAGGCGCTCACCGCATGGCTGCACGATCTCGTCGCCTACCTGCGCACCAAGCGCGCGCTCGCCGATCAGCTGCTCGAGTATCTCGACCGCGACTCGGGCCTCTTCACCGGTTGCCGCGGCGCCCTGATCGCCGCCGGTGAGCCACTTCTCGAGCGTGCGCAGTCCGCCGGCGCCGCGCGCAGCGACGTGAGCTTCGACGATGTGATCATGGGCGTGAGCGCGATTGGCAAGCTCCCCGGGGCATCGCCGAGCCAGGTCGAGCGCGTGCTCGATATGACGCTCGACGGCCTACGCTACGGCGCGCCGAACGGCTAGGTTGGCCTCAGCCGACGAACGCTTTGATGTCCTTGAGGAGCTTCTCCTCGATCTCAAAGTTCCAGGCGGACTCGGCGACATCGATCGCGAGGAACAGCTCGCCAAGCACAAGCGTCTCGATCGCGGCGATCTCGAGATGTTTGATGAGCTTGCCGATGCCCACGCGGACCGTGAAGTCCTGCGGGCTGCCCGCGATCGTGACCGTCAGCGCGCGATCCGCGTCGATCACGCTGGCGAGAAAGCCGCCCTTCTTCGCCTGAATGACGGACCCCTGCGCGCTCGGTGCCGAGGACTGGGCCGTGAAGCCGTCCTTCTTGAAGTACTCCTCGATGTGGGACGCGAGCGCGCCCAGATCTGTGCTCTTTCCCTCGAAATGCTCCTGCCTGTCACCGATCATTCGGTCCTCCTTCGGGGTTGGCGGCGCCCAGCTGTGGCGTGGACGACGAGGTTAGCGCCGCTACGCGCTACTCGGCGAGCGAGGCGGTGAGCGTGATCTCGCCGACGCCGGCGAGCGCGCGGCTGACGATGCAGCCCGCCTTTGCGCCGGCCGCCGCCGCTTTGAACGCGGCTTCGTCGCTTCCGGGCACCCGGCCGACGGTCGCCAACTCGATCGTCGTGATCGTCGGCGTGCCGTCGACCAGCCGCAGCGTCACGCTCGCGTCGGTGTTGACCGACTCGACCGGCGTCCCCGCATCCGCGAGTGCCGCCGACAGTGCCATCGAGAAGCACGCCGCGAGCGCCGCTCCGATCAGCTGTTCGGGGTTCGCACCGGGTCCGTCCTCGAAGCGGGATTTGAACGAGTAGTCGCCGCCGAGCGAGTCCCCGGCCGTGAACGTCCCACTTCCCGTCTTCAGCTCCCCCTGCCATTCAGCGTGGGCATGTGCTGGCATCGCTGCTCCTTTCCTCGCCGTTTGCGCCAAAGATCCTACGCGCCCGCGAGTAGCCGCCCGAGGAGCTCCGCGGCGCCAGCTTTCGAGAGCGGCTCGTTGAGGTTGCCGCACTTCGGTGACTGGACGCAGGAGGGGCAGCCGTCCGCGCACCTACACTCGCAGATCAGCCGGTGAGCGTCGCCGACGAGCGCCTCGAATTGGGCGAACGCAAGGCGCGTGATCCCCACGCCGCCGGGATGGCCGTCGTGGATGAAGATCGTCGGGCCGCCCGTCTGCGGATGCGCGTTCGTCGAGAGACCGCCGATATCCCAGCGGTCGCACATCGCAAGCAGCGGCAGGACGGCGATCTGCGCGTGCTCGGTCGCGTGCAGCGAGCCGAGCAGCAGCTCGGATGGGAAGCCGGCGAGGATCCCGGCGTCCAACTCGAACCATAGGGCCTGTGTCGCAAAGCGCGTCGGCGGTAGGTCGAGCGCGACGAGGTCGATCTCCTGGTGGTCGCCGATGCGCCGCCGCTGGTAGGCGAGGACGGTCTCGGTGACGAGTACGCGACCGAACGACAGCGTCACTCCGAGCGCCTCCCGCCGGTCGAGCAGGCGCTCGATCAGCGTGTCCGTCTCGCGCTTGGGCTGCGTGTACCACTCGCCGTCGAACGGCTCGACGAGCGCCTGGCGTGCCTCGATGTCGAGCTCGCGCACGTGGTAGGAGCGCGCGAGGTGCAGGTAGACGGCGCCCTCGTGCAGCGTCGAGAACGCGCGCGCCGCCTCGGCCTGCCCGATCAGCTCGCCCGTCGTGACGTCAACGATGGCGTAGGAGTCGGGCGAGGCGGAGCGCAGCGATACCTCCGCCGCCGGGTAGCGCTCGCGCCGGCGAAGCACGTAGGCCCCGTTCTTCGCACGCAGCTCGCCGAGACCCTCGAGGCGCTCGAGGTAGGCGAGCGTGCGCGGGCCAAAGAACTCCGCGTCGGCATCGGTGAGCGGGCCCTCGTGCGCAGCGCAGAGCAGGTGCGCGAGGTGGATCTCCTCGGACTCGTGATCGAGGATCGCCGATTCGACCGGACGATCGAGGAACTCGTCGGGGTGGCGGGCGAAGAACTGGTCGAGCGCGTCCTCGCCGGCGACGTAGAGACCAAGTCCGCGCCGCGCCCGCCCGGCGCGCCCCCACATCTGCCGCAGGCTCGCGATGGTGCCGGGAAACGAGACGACGACGGCGGCGTCGAGCGCCCCAACGTCGATCCCGAGCTCGAGTGCATCGGTCGTGATGACGGCGGCGAGCTCGCCGGCCATCAGCCGGCCTTCGATCTCGCGCCGCTGCGCCGGCGTGTAGCCGGCCCGGTAGGGCGTGATCCGCTTCGCGACGTCGTGCGCCCCGATCCGTTCGAGCTCGAGCGTCGTGAGGCGGCTCACGAGCTCGACTCCCTTGCGCGAGCGCACGAAGCAGATCACGCGCGCCCCGTCCGCGGTCAGGCGTGCGAGGAGCTCCGCCGCCTCGCTGAGCGCCGAGCGGCGCAGCCCGAGCGCCTGATCGACGACGGGCGGGTTCCAGATTGCGATCTGGCGCCCGGCCGCGGGCGCGCCGTCATCGTCGATCAGCGCGATCTCCTCGAGACCTGTCAGGCGCTCGGCCAGCTCGACCGGGTTCGCGATCGTCGCCGAGGCCAGGAGGAAGCGCGGCTCGGTTCCGTAGGCGGCCGCGATCCGGCGCAATCGCCGCAGGACGTTCGCCACGTGCGAACCGAAGACCCCGCGATAGACATGCGCCTCATCGACGACAACGGCGGCCAGGTTCGCGAAAAGCCCCCCCCAGGCGGTGTGGTTGGGAAGGATCCCGACATGGAGCATGTCGGGATTTGTGAGGATCAGATTGGCGCGCCGCCTGATCTGGGCACGCGCCTCACGCGGCGTGTCGCCGTCGTAGATCGCGGGGCGCACCGCGTCGCCGAGGCCGAGCGCGCTGATCGCGCGCGCCTGGTCCTGGGCGAGCGCCTTCGTCGGATACAGGTAGAGCGCGCGCGCACGGCGATCGCGCACCAGGACGTCGAGCACCGGCAGGTTGAAGCACAGAGACTTGCCGGAGGCCGTGCCGGTCGTCGTGATCGTCGGGCCGTCGATCGCTGCGAGCAGCGCCTCGAGCTGGTGCTCGTAGAGGCGTTCGATACCGCCGCTCCGCAGCGCCTCGACCAAGCGCGGATGGAGCCGATCGGGAAGCTCCCGCCAGCGCGCCGTGCGGCCATGCTCGAACGCCTCACCGACAAGCAGCTCCCCGCCGCGGGCTCCGTCGATGAGCTCGGTCCATGGCGCGATCTCGCGCGCCGTCGAGGCTGCCTGGACGCCCACCGCTTGCCATAGTACGGGCGCGTGCCCTTCCGGTCAGCAAGCGAGTGGCAGCAAGCGCGCTCCTTCCACCATTCGCGATACGGCCCGGAGCTGCTGCGTTTGCGCAGCGATCGAGTATCGGTTTGCCTGCCGGCCCGCAACTGCGTCGCCACGATCGGCCAGATCGTCGAGCGGCTCGGGCGGTTGCGCGCTGATGGGCTGATCGATGAGATCGTCGTGATCGACGCGAACTCGGCCGACGGCACGGCAAGGGCAGCCGAACGCGCCGGTGCGACGGTCCACAGTGAGTCGGCCCTACTCGCCGAGCTCGGCCCGGTGCTCGGCAAAGGCGACGCCATGTGGCGCGCGCTGAGCGTCCTCCAAGGGGACTTGATCTGCTTCATCGACGCCGACATCGAGGATTTCTCGGCTCACTTCGTGAGCGGGCTGATCGGCCCGCTCGTGGAGCTGCCGGAGGTCGACTTCGTCAAGGGCTATTACCGGCGACCGTTCCGCGTCGGCGAGGTCGAGCTCGCCGATGGTGGCGGCCGGGTCAACCACCTGCTGGCGCGCCCCGCGCTGGCGGTCTTCTATCCAGAGTTGGCGGGGTTCCATCAGCCCCTCGCAGGGGAGGTCGCCGCGCGGCGCAGGCTGCTCGAGCGCCTGCCGTTCGCCACCGGGTACGGCGTCGAGGTGGCGATGTTGCTCGACGCCTGGGGGTCCGTTGGCCTCGATGGCCTCGCGCAGGTCGACCTCGATGAGCACCGCAACCGCCACCAGCCGCTGTCGGCGCTCAGTGCGATGGCCTATGAGGTGCTCTACGTGATCGCGGAGCGCCTCGCGCGCGCGGGACGGCTGTCGGAGCTGGAGCCCGGTCCGTTGCTCGGACGCGAGCCGCGCACGGTCGAGCCGCCACAGGAACGTCCTCCGATGGCGAGCCTGCGGTGAACTGGCAGACGGGCTGGGCCTGCTACCTCGATCTGGACGGCACGCTCCTCGGGCGTGGGGGATCGCTGCTGCACGACGGCGAGGGTGGCGTGTCCCTGCTCGGCACCCGGGCGATCGAGGCGTGCCTGCGGGCGGACGTCGAGGTCGTCCTGATGTCGGGGCGTCGCAGAGCGAACGTCGCGGAACTCGCGCGCCTGCTCGGTCAGCGCGCCTTCATCTTCGAGGCCGGCAGCGTCCTGTCGCTCGACGGCGAGGAGCAATGGCTGACGGGCGACTTCCTACCGGGCGAGCTGTCGGTCCATGAGCAGATCGCGGCGAGCGGGGCGCCTGCGCTGCTGCTCGAGACATACGCCGGCCGACTCGAGTACCACGAGCCGTGGTCGGAGAGCCGCGAGGTATCGCACCTGTTCCGCGGGCTGGTCGATGCACAGGAGGCCGATCGGCTGCTCGCCGGGGAGGGGCATGCGGATCTCAGACTCGTCGACAACGGCGCCGTCAGCCGGCGCTCGGATGCGCTCGCCGCGCTTCCGCACGTTCGCGGCTACCACCTGATCCCGGCGGGCGCTTCCAAGGCGGCGGCTGTCGCGCTCCACATGAGCGCGCGCGGACTCGACCGCGCGAGGACGTTTGCCGTCGGCGACTCGCGTGAGGATCTCGCCGTTGCGCGCGAGGTGGGGAGCCTCTGGCTGGTTGGCAACGCTCCGGCAGCGGACGACTCGCTCGTGGCGCTCGCGCGGGAGCTTTCAAATGTGCGCATCGCCGACGATGCGCACGGCGCGGGCGTCTACGAAGCCGTCATGACGACGCTGGCGGAGCGCCGTTGATCGCGCGCGAGCGCAGTCGCCGCCACCACGACGGACCCCGGCGGCGACTGGGAGGCGGCACCGTCGTGCGCACGAGCGCGACCCAGTCATCGAGCGGGAGATCGCCCGAGATCAGGCGTGCGAGCCCGACGGTGACGGGAGCCCGGTAGCCCGCGCGCTCCAGTCGCGCCGCGAGCAGGCGTACCGACTCGAGCGCCTCGACTGCCTGACCGACCTGACGCTCGATCTCGGCGGCGGGCAACCCGCGAGCCAGCAGCTCGCCGGCGCGGCGGTTTCGCGACTGCGGCGAGAGCGCGGTGGCGACGAGGTCGCCCGCGCCGGCGAGGCCGATCATCGACTCCGGCACCGCGCCACTGGCCTCGGCGTAACGCCAGACCTCCGCGAAGATGTGTCCGGCCGCGGCCCCTGCGGCGTTCAGTCCCTGCGCCTCGGTGGCGCCGGCGGCGAGCGCCGCGGCGTTCTTAGCGACGCCGGCGAGCTCGACGCCGACCGGATCGCTCGAGATCTCGCACACCACCCCCGCGCGAGTGAAGATTGCGGCGAGCGACGCCGCCAGCCCGGAGTCCAGCGACGCGGCCACGAGCGCAGCCCCCTGCTGGACCATTTCCTGCGCGTGCGCCGGCCCATCGATGCAAGCGGTGCGGTGCGAGCCGACCCTGCGCGTGAGCAGCGTCGTCGGCGACGCGCCGTCGGGTGGGACGAGCCCCTTCGAGAGCGAGACGATCGCCGGGACGCGCCGGCGACGACCGGCGGCCGTCGGGAGCAGCGGGATCAGCTGGCCGAGCGCCGTCGAGGGGACCGCCAGGAAGATGTAGTCGGTGCGCTCGATGCCGTTCGCGATCGGCTCGATCCGCAGCGCGGGAGGTAGCTCGACGCCGGGGAGGTACTTGGTGTTCTCACGCGCCTCTGTGAGAGCCGTTGCCTGCTCGGCGCTGCGCGTCTGCAGCACTGCGCGAACGCCCGCGCGCGAAAGCAGGACCGCGATTGCTGTGCCAAACGACCCCGCGCCGATAACGACTGCTCGCCGTGCCCCAGGGCGCGCTGCCTGCGCGCGACTGAGCATGGCGGGACGGCTCGGTTCGGGCGCGTTCTCGGCCATCGCTCGCAACGAGCGTAGCGATGGCGCCTGCACCACGCCTGCTCGGACGCCAACGGATCAGATGATTGCAGCGAGTCCGCGCGCGGCAGACTCGATCTTGTCGAGCGCTCCCGCGGCGCTGATCGTCTGCAGATCGAGGATTCTCGCGTCGAACGCATCCAGTGCGCTCTGGCCGACGATGGCATGCGCCGGCACCCCGAGCTGGCGGGCGCGTGTCGCGGCCTCGGCGAGCGCCTTGCCTTCGAGCGTCGTCCTGTCCAGCCGTCCCTCGCCGAGGATCACGGCGTGGCTTGCGCGCAGCGTGCGATCGAAGCCGATCGCGTCGAGCACGAACGACGCGCCCTGCTCGAGCCGTGCCTCGAAGGCCGCCCAGAGCCCGCCCGCGAGCCCGCCTGCGGCGCCACTCAGCGGAATCCCGCGCGGGTCGCGGGGCAGCTTCGCTGCGACCCGCGCGAGGCGTTGCTCGAGACGCACGACCGTCGCTGCGTCAGCCCCCTTTTGCGGGGCGAAGAGCGCCGCTGCCCGGTCGAACGGCGTGCGTACGTCGCACAGCACGGCGAGCTTGCGGCCGCGCAGGCCGCCGCCGGACGCCAGCGCGTCGATCGCGCCGGTCCCACCGTCGGTCGTCGCGCTGCCTCCCGCTGCCACGAGCACCGCGCCCGCGCCGCTTTCGATCGCGGCGACGATGAGCTCACCGGTGCCAGCGCTCGATGCTGCCTCGGCGTCGCGCTCCCGCGCCGCGATCGTGGCGAGACCGCTCGCCTGCGCCACCTCGACGACCGCCCGGCCGTCCGCGAGCAGGACGAAGCTCGCGCGGCGCATGCGGCCGAGCGGATCGTGCACGAGCGCGCTGCGCAGCTCGCCGCCGAGCGCGCGACGGAGCGCCTCGCCAGTCCCTTCGCCGCCGTCCGCGATCGGCATCGCGCGCGTGGCAATGCCCGCCGAGTCGAGCCCACGCACGATCGCCGCGGCGACCTCTTCCGCCGCGAAGCTGCCCTTGAACGAGTCGGGCGCGACGAGGACCGGCAAGCGGGCGGCGGGCATCGTGCGGCATCCTCTCAGGCGATGTTTGTGAGGGCATCACAGCCACACACGCGGAGGTGGGGATGAGCTCTAAGGACACCGCGATCGTCGTCGAGGCCGCGGGTCGCGAGCTGCGCGTCTCGAACCCAGGCAAGCTGTTCTTTCCCGAGCCCGGTTTCACCAAGCTCGACCTTGTGAACTACTACGTGGAGTGTGAGGAGGCGGTGGTGCGGCACTTGCGCGAGCGCCCGACGACGCTAAAGCGCTGGGTCGACGGTGTCGGCGGCGAGTTCTTCTTCCAGAAACGCGTGCCCGAGACCGCGCCGCCATGGCTCGAGACGACGACCGTCCACTTTCCGAGCGGACGCTCCGCGCGCGAGCTCGTCGCCAACGACGCCGCTCACCTCGTATGGGGTGTCAACCTGGGCGTCATCGACTGGAATCCCTGGCCTGTGCGGCGCAGCGATCTCGACCGCCCCGATGAGCTGCGTGTCGACCTCGACCCGCAGCCCGGCGTCGCGTTCGACGAGGTGCGGGCGGTCGCTGCGTGCGCGCGGGAGGTCCTTGCCGAGCACGGGCTCACCGGCTATCCGAAGACCTCGGGCTCGCGCGGAATCCACATCAACGTCCGCATCCGCCCCGAGCAGGGATTCCCCGAGGTTCGCCAGGCGGCGCTCGCGCTGGCGCGCGAGGTCGAGCGCCGGATGCCCGACCGTGCGACGAGCAAATGGTGGAAGGAGGAGCGGATCGGCGTCTTCGTCGACTACAACCAGAACGCGCGGGATCGCACCGTCGCCTCTGCCTACTCGGTCCGCGCCGTCCCCGACGCACGCGTCTCCTGCCCTTTCGAATGGTCCGAGCTCGACGACGTCGAGCCCGCCGAGCTGCGCCTCGACACGGTCCCGGCCCGCCTCCGCGACCGGGGCGACCCGTCGACCGCGATCGACGACAACCCCGGCTCCCTCGCCTCGCTCCTCGATCTCGCAGCCAGCGACAAGAAAGCCGGCCTCGAGGACGCTCCCTGGCCCCCCAACTTCCAAAAGCAGCCCGGCGAAGCCAAGCGCGTCCAACCCAGCCGAGCAAAGCGAACCTAGGAGGGAATGTCCGTCCAACAGCGAGGCAGCTGCTCGTCGGGGCATGAGAATGCCGTTTT
>PLFX01000057.1 GCA_003138355.1 Solirubrobacterales bacterium | reverse complement strand
ACGCCCTACGGGCGATGACAGACACAGCCGGCGATCCCAGACTGATCCCCAGGCAACTCCCACCAACCTGAGGAGCAGTGATGACCGCACCACACGCCGGACGGCAGCACGACCCGCCGCTCTCAAGTAACGGCAAGAAGACCGTCGCGAAACGCTTTGGGCGAGGCCGGATCACCGGCCTGGCCGTGATCGCCGTCCTCACGCTCGGGCTCGGCTACCTCCACTTCGCCGGCGGCTCTACGTCCGTCTCCGTGCCTGCCGGCGCGCATGCAGGCCAGCTGACGGCTTTCAAGAGCTGTACCTACAACACCGAAAAGGGCGCCTACGCCGCGGATTGCGGGACGCTCGTCGTGCCCGAGAATCGCCATGATCCGAAGTCGCGCCTGATCGCACTTCCGGTCATAGTGATTCGTGCCCATTCGGCCCATCCGGGCGACCCGATCTTCCGCCTGCAAGGCGGCCCCGGCATCACGAACATGGTGTTCCCGGACGCCAGTCGGTTCACCGCCAACCACGACGTCGTGCTCGTCGGCTACCGCGGCGTCGACGGCTCCGTCCGGCTGGACTGCCCGGAAGTCGAGTCGGCAATGGAGCACTCGGCTGACCTCCTCAGCGAGCAGTCGTACCGCGCCGTCGCCGCGGCGTACCGGTCGTGCGCCGACCGGCTCCGCAGCGATGGTGTCGATCTCGCCGGCTATTCGATGCCCGAAGAAGTCGACGACCTCGAGGCGGCCCGTCGCGCCCTCGGCTACCACCAGATCGACCTGGTGAGCGAAAGCGCGGGCACCCGGCTGGCGATGATCTATGCCTGGCGCTACCCGAAGAGCATCGATCGCTCGGTGATGATCGGCGTCAATCCGCCCGGCAACTTCCTCTGGGACGCAAAGACGACCGGCGAGCAGATCCGCCGCTATTCCGCGCTCTGCGCCCAGGCGACGAGCTGTCGTAGCCGGACGCCGAATCTCGCCGCGTCAGTGAAGTCCGTGTTCGCTCACGTTCCCAGTCACTGGCTGTTCCTGCCGATCAAGAAGGGCGACTTCGAAGCCGCCGCGTTCTTCGGCCTGATCGACGAGACCTCCGCCGGCGACGGCCCGATCGCCGCGCCACTGACGATCAACACACTCCTCTCCGCCGGCAAGGGCGACGCAAGCGGTGCGTGGTTCCTGTCGCTGCTGGCACAGATCACCTTTCCGAGCTCGTTCGTCTGGGGCGACATGGCGGCGATCAGCCGCGGCGACGTCACCTACGCGAAGCACTTCTTTGCGTCGGGAGCAGGCCGTGGATCGCTGATCGGTTCTCCCGGCAACGAGTTGATCTGGGCCGGCGGCCTCCTCGTCAACGCCTGGCCGGCGAACCCGGACGAGAACGAGTACACCCACGTGCAAAACTCGAACATTCCGACGTTGCTGATCGGCGGCAACCTCGACTTCGCAACGCCGCCCGAGAATGCGACCCGCGAGCTCCTGCCTCACCTCGCGAACGGCCGTCAGGTCGTGCTCTCGGACCTCGGCCACTCCGACGACTTCTGGCCCTACGAACCGGCAGCCGGCAGCCGTCTGATCAACACCTACCTCGACACCGGCAAGGTCGACACGTCCCTCTACACCCACAACAAGGTCGACTTCAGCCCAAGCTCCAGCCAAGGCGCCTACGCCACGGACATCGTCGGCGTGATGATGGCCTTCGGACTCCTCATGATCCTGTCACTGCTACTGATGTGGCGCCGGGCGCACAAGCGCGGCGGCTTCGGGCGCAAGGCGAGCGCGATCCTGCGCTCCGTCTACCTGGTGGTGCTCGGCCTCGGCGGATGGTTCACCGGCCTGATCATCGTGCTGGCGGCTTTGCCGACAGTGCCCCTCGACAGCGAACTCATGGCTGTTATCTCCGTCGGCACGCCGATCGGCCTCGGCACCTACTGGGCCTGGGTCAACCGCGACCGGCCGGCCAGGGCCACGACGATCGGCATCTGGGTCGCGCTGACAAGCGCCCTCGTCGGCGCGCTGCTGGGGTTCAACGCAACATCCGGGCTCATCGCGCTCATCACCACGATCATCGGAGCAGCTGCCGGTGCGAACCTCGGCCTGATCGCCCTCGACGTCGCACGAATCGGCGAGCGGCCGGAGACCGTTCCGCCCATCGCCATTCCAGCGCCCATCACCGCTCCAGCGGTCGAACACTGACCCCCGGAATCCGTTAGCGCAGAGCATGTGGCGGTGCTGGTTGCCGCCACATGCTCTGCTGACGTACGTGCGCGCTCGATGGTCTGAACGACGTCGTCAAGTTACGGTGGATCCAGCGTGCCCCACGCTGCCGACCCGCGTGCTGACGCCTACATCGATGCCCTGCCCGATTGGCAGCGAGCCATCTGCCGCGAGGTTCGCGATCTCGTCCACGCAGCCGACCAACCACAGGATCCGCGCGCGGATGCCGTGCTTGCTCGCGCAAGTATCGGTCCCGAAAAGGGTCCCCACCTCCGCAAATATGAGCGCATGTGAGCACATCTGAGAGCAGTTGAGGGCACGTGACATGCCTGAGAGCAGCGGTGCCTGTGGATCTCATAACCCGAAGGTCGCGGGTTCGAATCCCGCCCCCGCTATCGAAAAGGCCCAGCGATGCTGGGCCTTTTTGCTTTGCGTCGAATGAATTAGTGTCATCTTCGCGTGTCGCAGGTGGGGGTCGACGGCTGCTGCTCGCGCCACGCGAGTGTCTCGATCTCATTGACTCTCACGCGTGCTTCGGTCTCATTGCGATTGTCATGCGTCTTTCTCCACTGGTCTGCGTTGGCTCGGGTTGCTTGGGCCATTCGTGCCATAACGCGGCGGCCGGAAAAAGTAGGTAGATCCGCGCCGGTGGAACCGGCGCGAATGAGAAGACATTCCAGCTCTGCCCGTCGTAGCTAAAGCTGCCGCTTGGCGGGATGCTCGTGGGGCCGCTTGCGACCGTGCCGGCAACTCGCGACTCGGCGTTGCGAACGAAGATGTACTTCGGCCCGAACCCGCTGTCCACCTCGACAAACAGCCGGTACTCCTCGGCGATCGGGGTGCGAGATCTGAATGAAACAGGGAGATCGAACAGCTCGGCGATGTCCTCGGCGATCTCACCGAACGTCCGGGCGCTCACGACCGGGCAGCTCTGTGTCGCGAGCGCTGTGCTCGGCTTCGGGATCGCCAGCACGACCCGAGCCGTACCGCCGGGAAACTGGTTGACGCCAAACGAAGCGATCTCGGAGGAGACTGCTCCGACCGTGATCGTCGTGCCGTCTGCCGGGAGCGAGGCGGGTACCTGTGACTGCGGCCAGTCCCTACCCATAATCGCGCGGCCGTCACGGTAGAGCTCGATCGGCAGGTGGGTAAAGCGCGTGACGAGCTTCTCGTAACCGACGTCGTCCTGCACGCTCATTACGTAGGTGCCGACCACGGCGCCGTCAGACTCGAGCTTGCCTGTGATCGGTGCGATCACGTACGGCCCGCCGACATCGGCGAGCAGCCGGCCAGAGCGCGACACCACGCGCAGACGCACGATGTGCCAGTGCGGTGTAAAGACGATCCGCGTGACCGCCCTGAGCGTTGCCCCTTCGTCGTCATCTGCGACCGCAGTGATTAGGTCGGTCGCCGCGGTCACGTGCGCCACGTCCGCGCTGACCTCCCAGCCATGGTTCTCGCCGCCGTAGATGACTCGTGCCGCCCATTCGTCATCGGCGACCACCGTGCTCGCAGTCGCGGTGCCGCAGGCCACTGCGATGGCCGTCTTTGGGACCCGAGCGACGACGCCGCTGCGCGTCGCTCCAGCCGCTCCCGCGACCACGGCGACAAGCACAACGAGGGTCGTGGCGCCCGCGAAATATGGCCGGGGTCGGTTGGATACGCGACGCAAGTGAGCTCCTCTGCTTGGCTGACCGTGCGCTTCACGCTAGGAGCGACGCGACGTCTGCGAAACAGAGTCAGCCCGGAACTCGGTAAGGGCCTGCACTGAACCGCGGTACGGATCACGAACCGCCCTGACCCGTGGACTGCGGAATGCGACTCAGCGTCGCGGGAAGCGAAGGACCGCGAGGACGCGGCGGTACTGATCGGTCCTCTTGGGCAGGTCGAGCTTGGCGAAGATCTGTCGGGCTCCACCGGGCCCATGGCCTGGTTCGGAGCGGCGTGCGGGGCAGGCTGGCTGGCCGGCCCCGCACGCCAGGTCCGGCTCAGCAGCCCGAGCCGGCGCACTCGCCGGGCGTGTTGGCGGTCAGCGCGCTGTTGGTGAGGGTCAGCTTGAAGGTGGTGAACACCGCGCCGCCTTGGAGCTTGGCATTGGCGCTGCCGCTGAGCGTGTTGTCGGAGACATTGCTGTTGATCAGGGTCAGGACGCCCCCCGGAGGCCCGTTTTGGATAGCGATGTCGAAGACGCCGCCCCCCTGCGCGGTGGCGCCACGGGCCGTCGCCCTGGCGGTGTTGTCCGACACCGGGGTGCTACGAAGCGTTTCGGCCACCGGGCCCGACACGCCGCCACTGACCTGGATGCCGCCCGCGTCCGCCATCGCGGAGCCGCCGGCGCTGATCGCACGAACGTGATTGCCGCTGACGAGACTGTCAGTCAGGTTTGCCTGGATCAGCGAGGCGCCGCTTGAGGCCAGCGCATCTCCCTTTCGGGCGCTGACAGTGACAGTGTTGTCGGTGAGCCGCGTGCCGGTGACAGTGCCCCACAGCTCACCCGCTCCGGAGTCGCCGTCGGCACTCCCCGAGCCAAGAGCCGCCACCACGACGTGGTTGTCGGCGATGACGTCGTCCGTGACGGTCATTGCCAGATCGGCCTTGAGGCCACCCGAGTCCGCGAAGGCAGCACCGACGCTGTTGGTCATCTTCACGGTGTTGCCGGTGATCTTGGTATGGCTGATCGTTGCGTGGCCGGTGGGCGTTGCGTTGCCCGTCTCCACGTGAATCGCTCCCCCGTGCGCCTCGGGATCGACGCTGGACGGCCACGCCGTGATGGTGGAGGCGGTGTTGTCGCTGATGGAGCTACCGCGGATCGTGAGCGTGCCGCCAGCACAAACGATCGCGCCGCCGTCGGCGTAGCGGCCATACGGCGCCGTCACGCCGGTGCGGTTGGTGCTGATCGTGGAATTGATGACCGTCAGCGATCCCATCTCGTTGTAGATCCCACCGCCGCCGGCGTCGCTGGCGAACGTCGAGACGGAGCTGTTGTCGGCGACCGTCGTGTTCGTCAGGGTGAGGTCGCCCGCGTTGTAGATGCCCCCGCCGAAGGCGTCGGCGAACTTGCAGGTCCCGCCTGGGTAGTTGGGCCCGCCGGGACACTGGGCGCCCGCCGGGGACGGAACGTGCGCCGTTGGCGCGACGCTGTTACCCGTGATGACGCTGTTGGAGACCACGACAGTTGCACCGGTGGTTGGACTGGTGGTGATGTTGTCAGGGGTGATCTCGATGCCGCCGCCCGAGGCGAGGACGCCCGCCGGCCCGTACAGGTCAGCCGAGTCCGGGCTCGAATGGGCCACGCCTCCGGTGATTGTCACGCCGCTGATCGCGACGTTCAGCTTGCTTGACCCGCCGGCGCCGACCGTTACCACCGGCCCGCCGCCCTTGATGATCGTCTGACTGGCGCCGGCGCCAGTCAGGGTGAGGCTCACGCGGATCGTGAACCCGCCTTGATAGGTGCCGGCTGCGACCGTGACGTGGTCGCCGCCCCGCGCGGCCGCCACCGCCGCCGCGATCTGGCTGTACTGGCAGCCATGCGGGCATACCTGCAGCGTCGCCGCCGACGATGCGCTCGCGAACGCCAGCGCGACGCATGCGGGGGCCATCGCCACGAGCACCGTCGCAGTCCGTGTGCTGCGGCCCGCCTTCGCTCCTCGAGTTCTTCCAGTGGTCATGTCGCTGTCTCCCCCGTTAGCCGTAGGCTCGCTGGATTGCGATGCGGTCCACGCTAGGCGTGTCACGCCGGGTTCGAAACAGGGCCAGCCCTGGACCGACTCAGGGCATGCCCTCAGAGAGGGCGCGCTTCGGCGCTCAGCTGCGCAGGAAGCGCAGCACCGCCAGCACTCGGCGGTGTTGGTCGCCCGTATCGGGCAGATCCAGCTTGGCGAAGATCTGGCGCACGTGGCTCTCCACGGTCTTGCCGCTGAGCACGAGCTGCGCCGAGATCCCCTGGTTGGAGTGTCCCTCGGCCATCAGCGCCAGCACCTCGCGCTCCCGGTTTGAGAGGGCGGCGAGGGAGTGGGCGGATCGCGGACGCTCGACGAGTCGCGCGACGATCGTTGGATCGATGACGCACTCGCCTTCGACGATTCTCTCCAGCGCGTCGACGAGCACGGCGATGTCGGAGACCCGCTCCTTGAGCAGATAGCCGATCCGGCCGGGGTGCTCGTCGAGCAGGCGAGTGCAGTAGCGCAGGTCAACGTACTGAGACAGGAGTAGGACACCCACGTTCGGGTACTCCGCGCGAATCCGCTCGGCGGCGACGACGCCCTCGTCGCTGTGGCCGGGAGGCATACGCACGTCGACGATGGCAACGTCGGGCGTACTCAGCGCGACGCGTTGCAGGAGCTCGTCGGCATTGCTGGCCTTGCCCACGACAGTCACGTCGGCGTCGCGGAGGAGCCTGGTGAGGCCTTCGCGAATCAGCATCGCGTCGTCGGCAACGACTACGCGCATGGGAGCTCCGCCCTCATCAACACGCCGCCGCCGGTCCGCGCTTCGACCGTCAGTCGGCCCTCGAGCGCGCGCACGCGGTCGGCGACTGAGACCAGGTCGGCGAGTGCCCGCCGCGGCGAGGGCTCGCTCGGATCCTCGACCTCCACGACGAGCGCTCCGTCTGCGACCCGCGCGTCGACGCGCGGCGTCGCGCCCTTGTCGCGGGTGAGGGCGCGACGCACGGTCTCATCGACGAGCACGTATGCCGCAACCTCGACGGAGGGCGGCAGGCGCTCGAGCGGCAGTGCGCCGATCGTGAGCGGCGCGCCTTCGGCGAGCGTCTCGAGCGCCGCTGCGAGACCCTCGTCGCTCAGCTCGATCGGGTGGATGCCGTGGGCCAACTCGCGGAGCTCGTCGATCGCGCGTTGCAGGCCCTCGCCCGCTTCGCGCAGCGAGGCCTCGGCGGCGGTCGCGCCCTGCTTGCCGAGCGCGCTCTGCGCCATGCGCAGTGCGATCGACAGGCTCACGAGCCGTTGCTGTGCGCCGTCGTGAAGGTCGCGTTCGAGCGCGCGGCGCTCTGCATCCCCAGCCTCGACGAGCCGCAGGCGAGAGGCCTTGAGCTCGCGGAGCTGGACCAGCGCCTCGGCACGCAGGCGCTCGTTGTCGATCGCGAGCTCTGCGGCGGTGCCGATCTCGCGTCGCAGAGCTTCGCCGTCGAGGATTGCCGGGTGGTGCAGCAGCGCGGCGACCGTCTGCCCGTCTCGCAAGATCGGGGTCACCGATACCTCGGCCGCGCGTTGTGGCAGGGCGATCTCGGAGCCCTCGGCATCTATCCATCGCCCTCCCTCGCGCAGCGGAAACGCAAGTCGCAGCGACACGTCCCCCGTGGCCCGGCCAAGCGCCGCCTCGAGCGAGCCGTCCCCCGCGCCGGCCGCCGCCTCGCGCGCCAGGCGCCGCAGCATGATCGCTCCGTGTGCCGCGCGCGCGATGCTCCACGCCAGCCCCAGCGACATCAACGCCAGGCCGACCGCGCGCGCCACGAAGCACGCCGTCAGGATCGGTCTGGCAGGATCCTCGCCGGGCGTCGCGTCGACCACGATCACGCGCACCGTCCACGCGCCGACGAACAGCGCGGCCGGGAGCAGAATCGGCGACAGCGTCCGCCGTGCGGCAACGCTCGCCTTCGCGACCAAGCGCGCCCCGAGCCCTGCCACGGCGAAAGCGACGAGCGCGCAAAGGCCCAGCTCGGCCCAGTCCAGGGCGCGCGCAGCCGTCTGGCTGCCGGCGGCGAGCAGCGGGTTGGCGGTGCACCAGGTCACGCAGGCGGGGTCGGTGAACGGGTTGTAGAAGAGCACGCGCCCAATCCCAATGGCGATCGTGCCCGACCACGTCGCGATGATCAGGCGCCGCGCCGGTTTGGACGCCGGCCATCCCGTGGGAGCGCCCAGGGCAAGCTGGACGACGGCGGCGAACGTGAGTCCCTGGGCCGCGAGCGCGATCGCGCGGACCCCGCCCGGTCCCGTCTGCCAGCCGATCCAGTCGGGCGAGAACCACGCGAAGGCGCCCAGGAGCGCGAGCGGCCCGGCCGGAGCCCCCGGTCGCCGCCACCACGCGGCGATCCCCGCGCCGGCGAGCGCCCACCCCGCCGTCAGCTCTGCGGCCGCCGCGCCCGGCGAGAGGCCGGCGTAGGTCGTGGATGTGCCGTGGCGGGAGGCGACTCCGACGGCGAGCAGACCGTAGGCAATCGCGATTGGCGCCGCGACGATCGTCGCGTAACGTCCGACCGACGCGTACCCGGCGCGCATTGCGCGGATGATCCCACGATCGAGGCCGGATTCAGGGGCACCCCTGTAGTCGCGTGAGCTGACAGTCGTCACTATGCACGCATGTCGACGACCGTTCTCATCGTCGACGATCACGCCGGCTTCCGCGCGCTCGCTCGTCGCTTGCTCGAGACCGCCGGCTACGAGATCGTCGGCGAGGCGCACGACGGCGCGTCGGCGCTCGCAGCCGCGGCGCGCCTTCACCCGAACGTCGTCCTGCTCGATATCCAGCTTCCCGACCTCGACGGGTTCGCCGTCTCCGAGCGCCTGGCGGCTGACGCTGACCCACCGGCCGTCGTCTTGATCTCCAGTCGCGACGAGTCGGCGTACCGGCGGCGCCTGGCCGGCAGCCAGGCGCGCGGGTTCATCGGCAAGAGCGAGCTCTCCGGGCGCACGCTTGCAGCCCTCGTGAGCTAGCCGCATGCGCCGGGCGTCGCTGATCGCGATCGCGGCAGCGGCCGGCGGGGCGTTTGCCATAACCGCCGAGATGGTGGCCGGCTCCGGACTCGGCAGCAGCGCGGCCGACCTCGCCACCGGATTGACGATCTTCGCCTGCGGCCTGTGGGGCGCGGTGCGACGGCCCGGCGAACTGCGCTGGCTGCTGCTCGCCTTTGCAGGCAGCGCCTGGTTCGCGGGCAACTTCGCCGATGCCGGCTCGACGGTTATCTCGTCAATCGGCGCCGCGCTGCTCTACCTGCACCGCGGACCACTCGTGCACGCGACGGTCAGCGGCAGCTGGCCCCGCCACAGGCCCACCGTCGCGCTGGCCGTCGTCGCCGGATACGCCGCAGCGCTGACCAGCGGGACGCCAAACAGTGTCCTCACGCTCATCGCCGCGGGGTTTGTGGGCACGCTCGCGGCTTCGACGCTCGCCTCTCGGCGCAGCCACGCGCCGCGCCATCTCCTCTTCCTCATCGGCTCCCAGCTGACGCTTTCCGCGGCCCTGGCCCTGGCCGCGGTCACGGCACTCGCCAACGTCGGGTCCGCCACCGCCGAGGGGTCCCTGTATGGATACGAGGCGGGGCTGAGCCTTTCCGCACTACTCCTTGCGGCCGCGTTGACCTCGCAATCCCGCTCGCGAACGATGCTGGCGGATCTTGTAGTCGTCGAGCTCGGTCCGGCGCGCCGCCCCGACACCATGCGCGGCGCTCTGGCGCGAGCGCTCGGCGACAGCTCACTGAAGGTCGGCTACTGGATGGCAGATGCACGGCGCTACGTTGACGCCGACGGCCTGACGGTCACTCTGCCAGACGCAGCCGACCCGCGGGCTGCGACGCTGATCGAGCGTGATGGCGAGCCGATGGCCGCCCTCGTGCACGACCCGGCAGTGCTCAAGGACCCGGCTCTGCTGGAAGCGGTGCGCGAGGCGACGGCGCTGATCCTCGCCAACTCACGTCTCGAGGCGGAGGTGGCGACCCAGCTTGGAGAGCTGCGCGCCTCGCGCGGGAGGATCGTGCAGGCACGCGACGAGCAGCGCCGGCGGCTCGCGCGCCTCCTGCAAAGCGGCGCCGAGCGCCGGCTCCGCGAGGTCGGCGGCGCCGTCGCACGGGCACGGGCGCAAGCCTCGCCGGACCTCCGCGACCTCGATCTGCTCGACCTCCTGACGAGCGAGCTGGAAGCAGCCCGCGATGAGCTCGGCACACTCGCCCGCGGCATCCACCCGCGCGCACTGACCGAAAGCGGCCTCGGCAAGGCACTGGCGGCACTCGTCGAACGTGCCCCGCTCCCGGTCGAGCTCAGCACGCCAGCCGAGCGCTTGCCGGCCTCGGTCGAAGCCGCCGCGTACTTCGTCTGCGCCGAGGCGGTGACCAACATCGCCAAGTACGCGCAAGCTTCGCGCGTGCGCTGCGAGGTCTCGCGCAGCGCGCGGCGCGTGCGAGTCGCGGTCGCCGATGACGGCGTCGGCGGTGCCGATCCCGGAAGAGGGTCCGGCCTGCGCGGGCTGGCAGATCGCATCGACGCGCTCGGCGGTAACCGTCACAAGCCCGCCGGGCAAGGGAACAGTCATCAGCGCCGAGCTTCCACTCGAGGGGACGTGGTAGCAATGATCGGGCCGACACAGTTACGTACGGTCGCTTCGACCAGCGCCGTTGTGCTGACACTCGCGTTGGCGGGCTGTGGCAGCTCCCAGCAGGGGAGCGTCAGCAAGACGCTCACACTGCACGCGACGCGAGCGAGCTACACGCTGATCACCTCCAACGGGCCTGGTCTGGCACCCGGCAACTCGTTCGTCTCCTCAAGCGACATCACCGGAGGGGGCCACCAGGACGCCTACTGCGTGCTCAGCGAACGCCGGGGTACCGAGCTGTGCACAGTCACGCTGCTGCTCCCACGAGGACAGTTGACCGGCCAGGGCGTGTTCGTCAACGGGCCAACCTCGTCTGGCACGATCGCGCTGCTCAGCGGGACGGGCGCCTACAGCGGCGCCATCGGCACCCTCACGACGAGCGGCCTGACCGCGCACCGCGAAATGCTGACCGTGCGTCTCGGCTGAGCATGACCCGCGCAACGATTGATCGCGCAGCCGCCCGCCGCAGGGCGGGCCGTCCGATCCTTGTGTTGGTCATGGCCTGCCTCGTCCTGGCCGCAACGGGCTGCGGTGCCGCGAACCAGACCACCAAGGCCGGGGTCAAGCTCGCGCAGCCGCAGCCGCAGACCCTGAACCTGAGCCTCCCAACAGGCAACGGTCCGCCCGGAGCCGGCGGGGACTTCACGGGGACCTCAAAGGTCCCCGGACCCGCCGGGTCGCAGTTCCCGGCGGGGACCGGTTTCATCATCTGGAACTTCCTCCAAGGCCACGGGCTGCAAGTGATCTCCTGCGTCGTCACCCACCAACCACATCCCCAGACGTTCTGGTGCGCGAGCACCTATTTGCTGCCGGGCGGCCAGATCGATGCGGTCGGTGACTACGACAACTCTCCGGGCGGCGATGCTGGGACGGTCGCTGTCGTCGGCGGCACCGGCGCCTACTTGGGGGCGCGCGGGACCGTCACCACAGGCGACGACGATCCAGACATCACGATCCACCTAAAATGAGATGGCCGGCCCTCGCCGCCTTGGCACTCGTGAGCCTCTCGCTCGCGGGGTGCGGCGCCGCGACGCGCAACGGTGCGGTCGTGCTGCGCATGTACAGCCCCGACCCGGCCGGTATCCAGCACGATCCGGCGGTCCAGTTCTTCGTCGAGCGGGTCGCGCGCCTTTCGAGCGGGCGGCTGCGGATCGACGTCGAGAGCTACCCGCGCCGCGCGGACGGGTCAGTCAACGAAGCCGGGCTCCTGCGCGCCGTAGCCCGCGGAGAGGCCGACCTCGGCTGGGCACACACCGCCAGCTTCGACGCCGTCGGTGTCGATGCCTTCGACGTGCTGGACGCGCCGATGCTCATCGACAGCTACCCCACCGAGACCGCAGTCGTCCGCAGCGTCCTGGCGCAGCGGATGCTCGCCGGCGTCAGCCGCGGCGGCCTGAGCGGACTGGCCCTGCTCGCCGGCCCGCTCGACCGGCTGATCGGCACGAGCACCCCGCTGCCTGGCGCGAGCGCCATTCGCGGACGCACATTCGCCGTGCGCCTCTCAACGGTCGCGCGCACGGCCGTCCGCGACCTTGGCGGCCGCCCCGTAGCGCTCGTCCCGGGGCTCCCGGGCCTCTACTGGAGCGAACTAGACATGCCAGGCCCGCCGGCGTTCGCGGAGGACGATCTCGACTCGATCTTCTTTGACCGCTGGGGCGGGCGCTGCGACTTCGGTATCGACCACTGCGACACGAGCAGGCCCTGGGTGATGACCAACGTGGTACTCGGCCCAACCGTTGAAGCAATCGTTGCCAACCCCTCGCACTTGCGTCGCCTATCCGCCACGCAGCGCAGCTGGCTGACGCGCGCCGCCGCGGACGCCATGGCGTACTCGACCCGGGTCGCCGACCGCGACGACCGACTAGCCCCCGAGCTGTGCGCCGCCGGCGTGCGCTTCAGCGCCGCGTCGCCGGCTACCCTCGCGGGGCTGACTCGCGCCTGGCGACCGCTCTACGCACAGCTGGAGGCCGGTGCCGCCTCCCCCGTGATTCGCACGATCCTCGCGCTGCGCGCGCGCCACGCGGCACCGGCTCCGGTACCCGTGCCCCGCGACTGCCACCGCGAGCCCGCCCGCGCGGACGCGGCCCACGGCGTACGCTCGACCCTGCCCAATGGGGTCTACCGCCTCCAGGTGACAGCGGCGGACATCCGCGACGCGGGCGCGCAGGGACTCGGCGGCGTCCAGGCCGGCGTGGAGACCCTGACCCTGCGCGACGACCATTGGCGGCTCGCATTCACCGAGCCCACCGCAGGCACCGAGTACGGCACCTATGCCGGCACGCCGCTGCGCACTGCCTGGTTCACCGACCGGGCCGGCCAGCTCGAGGAGGAGTTCTTCTCGATCGTTGCGAGCCGCGACGAACTGCTCTTCCATGTCGTCCAGTCCTGGGCCGACGATCGCGTCGAGCAGGCGCTCTACGCGTCGCATCCCTGGCAGCGCATCGGCAACTGAGACCGCCGCAGGCTCCGGGTATCGGTGCCAGCCGTCGGTGGATTCAGGCGCCGCCGCAAGTATCGGTCTCGAAAAAGGTCCCCAACTCCGAGCAGTTCGCACGCCGGCCGGCGAGGCCGGAGCTCGGCGAGCGGCTGGACGCCTTGACGGCGCGCGAGCGCGAGGTGCTGACGATGCTGGCGCACGGTAAGAGCAACGCCGAGCTGGCCGCCGAGCTGTTCGTCAGCGAGGGCACGATCAAGACCCACGTCTCCAGCCTGCTCGCCAAGCTCGGGCTCCGTGACCGAGTTCAGGCCGTCGTCCTCGCGTACGAGAGCGGGCTAGTCACGCCCGGCGCGTAGACGCGCCTCTGTCCTTCGACAGAGGCGCCGGCGGCACGAGTCCGTCCGGAGGGACGCGACTGACACCTCGTAATCTCTGCCATCACGTGGTTCCCCGATAGCAGCGTCTTTGCGCAGTTCGGATTGCCGCGGATACTGCGGTAGGAAAAGCAGGCAATGCCCACGCGGATCAGGATGAGCGGCACGTCGCCGCGCACCGCGGAATACGCGCGATGTCACAAGAGCAGGACATAGCGGCTAACCGGGCCGCGGCACCTGCTAGTCGCCAACAGCAGGAGCGCGCGTTCGCGGCCGCGACATGCTCGCTCCGGACGAAGAGCGAGAGCGCACGAGCCGGCCGCCCGCTCCTGGT
>PLFX01000008.1 GCA_003138355.1 Solirubrobacterales bacterium | reverse complement strand
ATCTAGGTCACGTCCGCGAACTGGTCGAGCGCGACCAGCTCTCCGCGCTTGTCAAGCGTGATCGCGACGACGTCAAGGCGGATCGCGGGGCGTCGGGCGCCCGCAGGCACGCTTGAAAGCCAGTCACCGGCGAGGCGCCGCATGCGCGCGAGCTTGCGGCGGTCGATCGGGACGAGCGGATTGAGTCGCGTGGAGCTCGTCTTGACCTCCCCATTCGCGGATTTCGCCCCTCGGCTCGTGCTTCCCCCGTTCGGAGCTGTGCTTGACCGCGGATAGACCTACGGACGCCTCCTTTCGCGCCGAGCGGCAGCCCTTGATCGAGATGACCGTTGTGGCTGCTTCGCGAAAAAGGGACCGCAGGCCGAGTGGTCGTTTCAAGGTCGCATCCGAATACGGACACGAGAGGCCTGCCATGCAGGTACGCTCGACTTGAGACGCGCGACTGAGAGGCAGGCGACGTGGCCATGCAGATGAAGAAGCCGTGGGAATACATCAGCCGTGACATGAACTGGTCGGGAGTAATTGTCGGGCTCATCATTCTTGGCCTGCTCGTCGCCGACCTAGCGATCCTTGGTTCCACGCTCTCCGGCTACGTCGGCGCCGCGGTGGTTGTGGTTGTCAGTGGCACCAGCCTGCGCCTGACGGCGCACCGGCGCAGCCACACCAGCCACTAGCTGGACCCGCTGCCGCTCCTCGCGCTGAGCAGCGACGTAGATGGTGTTGTTGGCGCGCTCCCTTTGCTTGGGAGCGAGAGTCTCGGTGCGCTGCGCCATGAGCCACGAGCCTCAGGTCCGCCATCACCGCAATACGCTGCGTGTGATCAGTCGTGACAGGGCTTTGGCTCGTGTAGCGCTCATCTAACGCCTGCTCCCTAGTCTGAGTCTGGATCCGCCCTGCGCGACCGCTAGCAGAAGAGAAGGAGAGTTCCACGTGCGTCTTTCCCATGCCCAGATCATCAGGTCCGGATCGCGGGCGCTCACAGCAGGACTTGCCGCGTTCGCCGCAATTGGGCTCGATCATGCGCGGCGGATGCGTTGGCGGCGGACATGGATGGCTGCTTTGGTTGTTCTTGGCGTAGGGACGCTCGGTGTCGGAGTCGCGTACGCCAATAACGTGCTGGCTAGCGGGACCTACACCGGCACCGTAACTCCCCAGAACTACGCCGTCTCGCCCTTCCCGGTGAGCCTTACGGTCGTCGGCAACAAGCACGCGAAGACGAAGAAGATCACCGGTCTGACGATCGGCCCGATCCCGATGCAGTGCGCCGCCAACGGTACGGAGGCCGGCGAGAGCGTGACGCTCGCAGCCCTTAGTGGCTTTCCCGTGATCAAGTCCCGCGGCTTCCTGCAGGTGACATTCCTTTACGAGGCCGGCCACTGGCAGCGCGCCGCGTTCGAGGATACGCAGACCGCGGACCCGGAGGTGACCCTGATCATGGTCGCGAACGGCGGCAAGCATCCAAGCTTCGTCCCCAACGGCGGTGCAGAGCCCGGCATGGACATCGTGGTGCAGGCAAACGTCACGGGCAGCACGGCGACCGTCGCACAGGGCGGCACGTCGACCTGCAACATCAACGACGCGAACCCCACGCTGGTCCTCCAGCACTAGCGCCCGCCGCGCTGAGCAGATCCTTGGGCGCGGTGGTGCCTGTTGGCGGCTGCTCCGCCGGTGGGCACGCTTGAGCGTGAGCGATCGCGATCGCGCGCAGACGACTGCTCGTCGCGCTAGGCGGCCGTGAGGCGTTCGGTTGCGCTCGCGGCTGCTTTCCAGGGTTTGCGTCAGCGGCCGGGGGGCCGGTTGTGCTCATCAGGCGTCGTGGGTTGCGAGCAGTCGTCCCTTGCTGTCGAAGATGCTGACGCTCGCGGGGGCTTTGTCGTGGTCGCTGATGAACAGTGCCACGTCGTCCTCGGCGTCAGCTTCGAGGATGGTGCCGTCTTCGAGCGTGAGGGACACGCTCATGACCGCGGCGCCTGCAGCGTGGATCGCTCCACCGGCGTAAAGGCGGCCCTGGCCCCATTGGCCGGCGAGGTTCAGCCACGGCGCGGAGCGCTGCGGGAGCGAGCCGCGCCCGCAGGCCACACCGTGGGCAGCCCATGTGCCGTCGACGTTGCGTTCAGCCGCGACGAGCGACAGCCAGGAATGACCCTGCTGGTCGATGAATCTCACCGCGAACGGCTGCCCAGTCCGTGCCGCGACCTTTGACGAACTCGATGGTTGCCGGGTCGGCCGTCACAACGTTCCCGCGGACAACCCGCGCGACCGGGCGGGCTGGCTCCGGTTCGCCGCGTGCTATTTCGTCGGCCTGCCGACTCGATACAGGGCGGGTGAGATGCTCGACGATCACTCTGCGTAGGTCAGGGTCGGTCATCGCCCAACATCATCCTCCGACGCATCCCAGACCCTCGGCGTGCAGGCGGCTATCTGGCCTTAGGCATCGGCAGGCATGTGCTGAGTGCGTGGTAGTCGTCGTTGGTCAAACGTGCCGGTACTTGTGACCAGATCGTGTTGTCGTAGAAGCTGTTCGGCGATCCGTGCGCGTAGGAGGCGCGAATCGCCGCGTCTGCGCTCGGGTAGAACGTGAGCTTCATGAAGCCACGCTGACCGTTGAACTGGACGAGGACGTCCACGCCTACGGAGCGCACAGCGCTGACAGCCGGGGATGACTTGAAGCAGGTCGTCGCGGCGCTCTGTTTGACCGGGGGCGCCTGAGTCCCGCTGAGGGCCTCCGCGAGGCCCGGCGGCGAGCTAGAGCCGCGAAGGAGCCAGACGGCGAGGGCCACGACCACTGCGAGCAAGAGCAGGTCGAGCGTCGGCCAGATCGAGCGCCGCCCGAGGCGCGCGAGCGCGATCGCCTTGCTCATGACCAAGTCATCGGCGTTCGAGGGCGGATCGAGTAGCACGCTCACCGAAATCGCGCCGCTGCCGCCGGCAAGGACCGCGCTCACCAACGCGGCGCCACCAACGCAAACACCCATCCGACGACCCTGGCGCGCACCTGGCTAGACGCTCGCTTTGCCCGGCGAAAGGAGTCACGACGCCAGCGCCATCCCTCGTGAACCCCTTCGCGTGAAAGGAGCGTTGGTGTTCCCGCCGCGTACGAGCGGCTCGCGTTCTAGGTGTAGGACCCGAGAAGGT